>CAZXQU010000068.1:0-13981 GCA_964642545.1 uncultured Prolixibacteraceae bacterium
TCGGTGATCTTTGTCCATGGCATGACCGGCGACCTGACCAACTGGGATGAGATCATTAACCTGCTGTCCCCTGAATTCAAGGAGAAACATGATATTTATGTGTTTCAATACAACTGGAAAGATTCGATTATGATCAATGGAAGGATCCTGTATGATTCCATCCGGGCGGCCGGGTTGACCAACCCCATCATTGTGGCTCATTCGATGGGCGGACTTGTCTCCAGGGCATACATTGCAAAAGGAGGAGACATTGCGCGGTTGGTGGCTCTTGGAACACCTCACCTGGGAACCCCATTGGCCAATATGTCGAAGCTATTTGTCTTTGCCGGATTTCCGGGACCACGAGACATGATGCCTGAAGGCACCTTCATTCAATCCCTTCTGACCAACTCCAATGATATTGATGGCCGGAGCAAGTATGTGGTTTTTGGGGGAGAGATGAAAGGGAGTTTCAAGATTGTGAAATGGCGCCTGAAGTGGGTGTGGGCCGAAAATTACTATATCCTGATCGACAAACTGGGATACGATGCCTTTCATCTGTTTGGCAATCCCCCCAACGACGGACTTGTCCCGGTTTCGTCCGGGCTATTTGAAGGGTACAACCTGTTGGAACGCAAACCCATCATGGAATGGGTCGACCACCGTAACCTCAGAACCCCAACCATCGCTGTCGAGGTAATGGAGTATATCAATGGAATATAACCAGCAATTTGCCCGCTGGTTCACTTTTTTAAATATATATCCAGGATCACAAACACCGCAAACACGATACTGGCAAACCCATTGAGGGTAGCGAAGGCGAGGTTGACTCTGGAGAAGTCAGTTGGTTTGACGATCAGATGCTGGTATATGATGAGGAGGGTAAAAATCCCGAGGCCGATCCAAAAAAGGAAGTCAAACGGGCCGGTAATGCCAGCCACAACAAGCATGGATAAAGCAATAATGTGGAAGAAAACGGAGAGGACCAGGGAGTTTCGCGCGCCCATTGTGGCAGGGATAGATCTTAGTTTCTCCTTTCTGTCAAATTCGATATCCTGGAGGGCATAGATGATGTCGAATCCGGCAACCCAGAATAAAACACAAAAGGAGAACAAAAGTGGAAGAAACTCGAAATGCCCGGCAACTGCAAGATAAGCTCCAATCGGAGCCAAAGAAAGCCCCAGTCCCAGAAATATATGACTCAGGTAAGTAAATCGCTTTGTAAAACTATATCCCAGCACAACCAACAGGGCAATGGGAGAGAGAAATAAGCAGAGCTTGTTGATTAATGCGGTGGTGGCAATGAATAAGATGGAGTTGAGGATGACAAAGAGTAAAGCCGATCGTGGGGCGATGATAGCACGTGGAATCTCACGGATAGCAGTTCGGGGATTCTTCCCGTCAAACTCCCTGTCAATGTATCTGTTGAATCCCATGGCTGCATTTCGCGCAAACAAAACGGATAAAATAACCAGAAAGAGAGTAATGTAATCAGCATTTCCATCGTTCTCTCTTATGGCCAGAAAGAAGCCGATCATGGCAAAGGGCATTGAAAAGATCGTGTGGCTGATCTTTACGAGAGAGAAATAGTCTTTAATACCCGACATTTAATAAATTTGTGCCAAAATTAAGGCAAATAGCTGAATGATTGAACAACTTAAATACCTCTTTCAATACCTCTTGCATCTTATCAGAGTGCGGTCGAAATACCGGATACACTCTCCCTTTGTCTACAATTTTTTTAAATATATTCTGGATGACCAAACTCAGTATCCTGATTATGAGCTGATAGAGAAGGTCAGAAAAGACTTGTTATCACGGGCTCGATTTATCAAACGTGTTGACTTGGGCGCTCGTTCTATTGCTTTCCCCTATTCTCAACGGTTTGTGAGGGTTCGCGATATCGCCAATAAATCATCGGTGAGTCCGAAAAAAGGGCAGTTACTTTACAAATTGGTCAAACATTACAAACCCCGGACTGTGATTGAGATTGGTACTGCTTTTGGGATCAGTTCGATGTATATGGCTTTGGGTTATCGGAACAGTCATATCTATACTATTGAGGGTTGCAATGATACTCTTCACATTGCTACAAACAATTTCTCACGACTTGGTCTCGGAAATATTAAGGAGATATATGGCAATTTTGATAACCGGCTCCCTGAAATTCTCAATGAGGTTGAATCGGTCGACATGGTATTCTTTGACGGAAACCATAAGGAAGAAGCAACACTCAGATATTTTGACGAGTGCCTTTCTCATATACAGAATAACACGATATTTGTATTCGACGATATTTACTGGTCTAAAGGGATGAAGTTGGCATGGGAAAATATCAGGCAACATCCGAGCGTGAAGGTAAGTATTGACCTCTTCTCGGTTGGGGTTGTCTTTTTCAGGAAAGAGCTCAGTAAAGAAGATTTTATCCTTCGTTTCTAATTATTTATTACCTTTGTTCATATCTGGAAAATTTAAATCTGAATTACTTAACTGATGGAAAAAGAGATCATTCGTCTTGATAAAATCGTCAAGAACTACAGGGTAGGTACCGTTATTGTGGAAGCTCTTCGCTCCGTTTCTCTGGTGATGTTAAAAAATGAATTTGTCGCAATCATGGGCCCTTCAGGATCTGGAAAGTCTACCCTGATGAATATCCTCGGTTGCCTTGATACTGCTACCAGCGGTAGCTATTTTCTTAATGGACAGGATGTCTCGCGTCTCGACGATAATCATCTGGCCGAGATCAGAAACAGAGAGATCGGGTTTGTTTTTCAAACATTCAACCTGCTTCCAAGGTCCACGGCACTGGAGAATGTGATGTTGCCACTGATTTATTCCGGTGTAGCAAAAGCCACACGTATCGAACGTGCCACGCAAGTTTTGGAAGAGGTCAAGCTTTCCGACCGGATAACACATAAACCCAATGAACTTTCTGGCGGGCAACGGCAGCGTGTTGCAATGGCCAGAGCCCTGGTGAACAACCCGGCAATTATACTTGCCGACGAACCTACCGGAAACCTCGACTCCAAAACTTCCATCGAAATCCTTGGACTGCTCGAAGAGATTCACCGGATGGGAAACACAGTTATTGTGGTTACCCACGAAGAGGATATCGCTCTCCATGCCCATCGGATCATCCGCCTGATGGATGGGGAGATCTCTTCCGACGAGATCAATCCCAACGTGAAAACCGTTGCTGACTATCAGCTGGCTTAATAATCCCGATTCATGACGAAAGAAGGGAAATACACACAGCTTTTCCGTGATTTCGATCAACAAAAGATCATGATCATCGGAGATGTGATGATTGACTCTTACCTATGGGGAACAGTCGACCGGATCTCTCCCGAAGCGCCTATTCCGATTGTTGCGCTGAAAAGGCGGGAGAACCGGATGGGAGGTGCTGCGAATGTTGCACTTAATGTCAAAGCTCTGGGCAGTGAGCCCATTCTCTGCTCTGTTATCGGCTGCGACGATAAAGGAGAGGAGTTCCTTAAGCTGCTAGGAAAGGAATCGATCAGGCAGGATGGTCTTATCCGAAGCCGCGAACGTGTTACAACTACGAAGTTCAGGATCTTTGGCAACCACCATCAAATGTTACGGGTTGATGAAGAGGTGGATTATGACCTGTCGGTTGATGATCAGCAGGAACTCATTGCAGCAATTGAAAAGATTCTTGGAGAAGAGAAGATAGATTGTATCATATTTCAGGATTACAATAAAGGGGTAATTTCTCATAAACTGATCAGGAAGGTGGTTGAATTGGCTGGCAATCGGAATATCCCTGTTACAGTTGATCCAAAACAGCGAAATTTTAGCTCATTTTCCGGAGTTACACTCTTCAAACCCAATCTGAAAGAGTTGAAAGAGGGGCTGAAACTGGATATTCCGGCCAATAACCAGGAGGCCGTTATTGAGGCAGCTCAATCACTCCGTAAGTTGCTGAATTGCAAATATGTGATGACAACGCTTTCCGAAAAAGGGGTTCTCGTGAGCCTGGCCGATACAATCACGGAAAAAAATATCTTCGTTCCGGCTCATGCACGCTCTGTTGCCGATGTATCGGGCGCCGGCGATACCGTGATCAGTGTAGCATCTGCGTGCCTGGCGGGAGGATGCTCCCCCTATGAGATTGCCTACATCTCAAATCTCGCTGGCGGATTGGTGTGCGAAGAGGTTGGGGTAGTTCCGGTAAACAAAGAAAAATTACTGAAAGAGGTTCTGACTCTTTTATAACCTTCATGCATAATGATGCTGATGTGATTGTTGCCGGTGCCGGTCCGGCCGGTACCATGGCAGCTTTTGAGCTGGCTAGGGGAGGTGCGGATGTCCTGATCCTGGAGAAATCCGGTTTTCCCCGTTACAAAGTCTGTGGCGGCGGACTAACCCGGAAAATCGTTGACGAGATTCCTTTCGATATCACACCTGTTATTGAGCGTGAGATCTTTTCAGTTCAGTTTTCCTGTCGTTACACAAACCAGTTTACTCGAACTTCTCCTGAGGTACTCATATTTTGTACCATGCGAGAAGACCTTGATCTCTTCCTTTTAAACCAGGCGATTGCTTCAGGTACACGGATTTTGTTCAATGAGCATATTACTGACTTGCATCAGGAGAAAGAGGGCGTGCGGATACACACCCGCAATGGATCGTTTAAGTCACGTGTTGTGATTGGTGTCGATGGCGCTTCTTCTGTAGTGGCAAACAGATGTGGTTTACGCAAATACCTTATGCCTGGAATGGCATGGGAAGCAGAGATGGATGCCAAAGCAGAGGATCTGCAACAATTTGGCAATACCGTATTTCTTGATTGGGGAACTTTTCCTGGCGGATATGGCTGGATTTTTCCAAAACGTGACCATTTTTCCGTTGGAGTAGGAGGTCCAGCCTCGCTCTCCCGCCATCTGAAACAGTACAACCAACATTTCATCGAGTCCTCCGGCATCCGGTTTACAGGCATCCGATCCATGAAATCGTGGCCCATCCCGGTGAAATCCAGGAAAGGAGACTTTCACTCTGGTCTTGTACTGGTTGCAGGTGATGCCGCAGGACTCACCGACCCTCTCACAGGCGAAGGGATATCTTATGCAATCAGAAGCGGATCACTTGCCGGTCATGCAGTGCTGAGTTTTCTTCAGGGTAGTTCCAACTCATTGGCTAATTATTCGGAAGCGATCAATCAGGGAATGATGCCTGAGATCCTGGAGGCTAGACATGTGAAAGCAATTTTTAACGCTGTCCCCGGCACAATTCACAAAGCTGTCCAAAAAAAGGATCGGGTTTGGAGAGCATTCGGCAAAATCCTGAAAGGTGAGCGCACCTACCTGGATATCAAACGAGGTTTCGGAAAATGGAAATTTCTTTGGGGAGCAGCCTGCTGGCTGTCGGGGTTGATTTACCAGTACAGAGTCAGGGGGTTTAGAGGGTAAGTCATGAGGCCATCACCCCATCACCTCCTAATCACCGGTGCCGCTCACGGCTTGGGCAGGGCTACTGCGGTTGAGTTTGCTCAGCATGGCTGGAAGGTCATCGCAACCGATATTGATGCAACGGCTCTCGAAGGTTTGGCAGGAATTGACGGGATCATCCCAAAGGAGATGGATGTCACTTCTGACGAATCGGTTGAGAATCTTTTCAGGGAGGTGCAATACGAATTCGGCGAGCTGGACCTGATCATTAATAATGCCGGAGTTGACATATACTACCCCCTATCGGAAGAACCTGTGAAATCGTTTAAGGAGATCTTTGAGATCAACCTTTTTGGCGCCTACCGCGTAAACCAGATCTTTCTTCCTATACTGAAGTCACCCGGAGGTCGGATTATCCATATTGGAAGCGAGAGTTATCACCTGACATTGCCTTTTATGCCCTATCCGCTTACTAAGAGAGCTGTTGAATCATATGCACGGGCATTGCGCATGGAGTTGAAATTCAGAGGAATTGACGTGGTTGTGGTACGTCCCGGTCCCATACGCACTAGGTTTATTGAGAATTTATCCGGCATCCGGCATCCGGTGTCAGATCCTTCATTAAAGGCTGCATTTGAGAAATTTGCAGCTTCCGTCCCGGGAGAAGTTGGGAGACTAATCTCCCCCGAAAAGGCCGCCTCATTCATTTATCGGGTATCCGGCATCCGGCATCCGGCATCGGTATATAAAATCAACAACAGCTTCCAGCTGCGACTGGCATCTTTTCTTCCTTCCCGAATCCTTGAAAAGATAATCTACCGAAGATTAACGTAGGTTACTGAAAGAGATTTTTATGACATTCTGAACAGAAGGCAACCTTCCACACATCATTACGCAATTGTACCGGATGCTGAAACTCCAGGGTGTCAAAAATGGTTGTAGCCATCATCTCCCCCGGAACGCCCTGGGCAATAATAGTATGACACAGGTCACAATCTTTAGAGATTGTCTTTCCACTTTCGCTGACATGCAGGTCGGAATGGCAGCGGAAGCACCCATTGGTCTCAAGGTGCCCGATGTGATCCGGATAGTCAACATAGGTGACTCTCATAAATGGGAAGGCATTGAGACTAAATGCCTCCTGGATTCCGGCAACAGCTTTTGCAATCTTCTCCTGGTTCTCAGAAAAGTACTCAGGATAATCACTTTGGTAAAACGTTGTGACCACACTGTCGATATACATGAAAGCCGTATCCTTGTTTGTGAACGGGTCTTTAAGGGCATCCATGGCGATGTATTTAATCTGAGGGATATCTTTCGGAATTAAACCGGATATCAAGGCATTGTCGATATAATCGGGGGGCGATTTGTATGAGTGAGAAGGCCTGTTGTGGCAATCGATACAGTCCATTGTCCTAACAGGAAGAGTCGCCATTAAACTATCGTCCAGCGGATTCTCCTCATCGATATAAATGGTTGATTCACCTGTTCTTAAGTTGGTAAATTTAACCCATGGGATCGACTCCCGGGAGTTGTCACTGGAGATATACTCAATTCTCACATCTTTATTGATATGCCAGTGGCTACCCTCTTTCAACCCGAGAGCGCTGTAAAGGGGGCCGGTTTTCATCTGCATCACAATATCCCATTCTGTATTGTTTTCATCAGTCAGGAAGTTTTTCTGAACCCTGAGCTTGCGGGCATAGAACTTTTCAGGCCAGTGACATTTCTCGCATGTCTCACGGGCCGGACGAAGGTCCTGGACAGGGGTTTCAATGGGTCTGGGATATTTGTCGAATAGGACTGAATATACCTGGTATAACCCTGAGATTTTAGATTTGACATACCAACTGGCTCCTGCCCCCACGTGACACTCTACACAAGCAACATTGGCGTGGGCCGAATGCTGGTAGGTCACATATTCAGGTTCCATCACCTTATGGCAGAGGGTGCCGCAAAAAGCAACCGACTCGGTGTAATGGAATGCTTCGTAGCTTCCGATACTGGTAAGGAAAAGAAACACCAGGGAAGATAGGATAAAGATGACAAAAGCATTCTGGTGACGTTTGTCGTTCAGATCAATCGTGGGTTTTTTTCGCTTATTATAATCATCATTTGTGGCATTCTTTCTGAGATTGACAAGCATACCTATTGGTATCAGGATAAGCCCCACAATCATCAGTGCAGGCAATGCGATGTAGATGAACAACCCTAAGTAAGATCCGCCCTGATCAAAAATTGTGGAGATAATAAATAAAAACACAATTAGCATTAATGCGATCACAACGATCAGCGAACCAATAAAAGAGGTCCAGTTGTAATATGATCTCGGTAGCTTCATGATGAAAACAGATTGGTTATACGTAAATAATTATATATGCAAATCTAATGAAACAATTTGCAGAATTACAAGGAAGCCGAAATCTGGAATCAATCTTAATATAGAGTATTAGTCTACATTCTTATGCAGAAATGAGTTCTCACTCCGGATCTCCAGATTTTTCTGGGCATCTTCATTGAGACTCAGTCCGTGAATCTGTGATTCGGAGGAGGGTGTCACGTCAGGCAAATCAACGTTCCTGCGTTTGTAGGCCGGTACACTTTCCAGCTCGTAAAGATTGTTTTCTATAGGTGTATGGTTCTTCAGTTTTTCGCTGAGTGCTTTTAGCTTCTGGATTCGATCATTCCCCATGCGGTTGAGGTCCTGGTGATCATCTCCTGATCCGGGTGCAGGTGATAGTTTCGGCGCCTCGGGCTGCCTGAATGTTTCGGAAGTGATGGTTTCTACCCGTTTATCGATAAGGTGCATCTCCTCTTCATTGACAGTTTCCATCTCCCGTGAAAATTCATGCTGAGGGACATCAAGGTCGAATACGATTTCGCGCTGGAACGGATCATGCACCTCCTCTTCAGCAAACATCTCTTCTTCTTCCATCACGCTTTCAATCTGCATCATGGAAAGCTGCACAATCTCTTCACTGGATTCAGTTTCCTCCTGCTCTGATGCTTCAACATCAGCGGGACCCTCCAAGGTTATTTCTGGCAGATTCGTCATCATTTCCAGAACCTCAGCAGATATTTCTGAGGTTTCCATAACGATCTCTTCCCTGGCGGGTTCAGTGATCTCCTCTTCCAGACTATGAATTATCTTTGCTGGCATCTCTATCCGGGTCTCGACTTTGGGTGCCGACTTTTCAGTCTCGTAAAGGTCGCGGATCACCACATCTTTCTTAGTAGGTTCACCCTGACGCCGGTGTTCATCATCAAATCCGGTAGCAATGATTGTGACGCTGATCTTGTCACCCAAACTCTCATCAAATCCATTTCCCCAGATGACTTCTGTCGATGATTTCGTTTTTTCCTGAATGTAATCCGTGATCTCTGTGACCTCATCCATTGTGATCTCCTCTTTACCGGATGAAAGGTAAAGCAGCAAATTGTTTGCTCCTTCAATATCGTTGTTGTTGAGCAACGGCGAACTGATTGCTTCTTCCACCGCTTGTTGAGCACGGTTCGGGCCTGATGCGACGCCGGTTCCCATGATTGCAACACCGCTCTCTTTCATCACGGTTCTTACATCTTCGAAGTCCACATTGATGTATCCCGTCACGGTGATGATCTCTGCAATTCCTCTTGCAGCCGAAGTAAGGATGTTATCAGCCTGTCCGAACGCATCTGATAAGCGGAGATTCCCATAAAGTTCCCGCAGCTTGTCATTACTGATGATCAGAAGTGCGTCCACATTTGCTTTCAGTTGTTTGATCCCCTCATCGGCATGTAACTTCCTTTTTCGGCCTTCAAAGGCAAACGGAATTGTCACAATCCCAACGGTAAGAATTCCTAGCTCCTTGGAAATTTCAGCTATAACAGGCGCTGCTCCTGTCCCTGTGCCACCACCCAGGCCCGCTGTCACAAAGAGCATTTTGGTCCCGTCGTTGAGGATCTGGCGGATGGTATCTGCATCCTCGAGAGCTGCGTTCCGGCCAACGGAAGGCACAGCCCCGGCTCCCAATCCGGAAGTAAGACTTGTCCCCAGCTGGATCTTTGATGGAACAGAACTCGACTCCATCGCCTGTGCATCGGTGTTGCAGATGAAAAAGTCAACACCTCTAATTCCCTGATTGAACATGTGTGTAACGGCATTGCTGCCACCACCACCAACGCCAATCACTTTGATGATATTTGATGGGTTCTTCGGCTGGTCAAATTTTAACATATCTGGCATGGGGTATACTTTTTAAGATGACTAAAATTAGGTTGTTTGACACGTTAAACTTGATGGTATTCTAAAATTTATTAACAACCTGGTTGTTAATAGCCCGGTTCACTCATTTTCTTCCTCGAACCAGTTTTTGATTCGCTCAAGGAAGACTTCAGTAAATTTCTTCCCCTCCCGCGTTTTGTCCTTCACTTTCTTCTCCTTTTGTTTCTTCTTTTTCGGGTTCTCCTCCACGATCGCCTCTTGCTGATCTGGTTCGAGCTCCTTCATTTTCTGACGTTCGCGGTCATACCGATCGGTTCCTATAATGACAAGTCCAATACTGGTAGCAAACATAGGACTGGCCATCTCAGGTAAAACATTGTTTGCCAGATGTTCATTTGGGTATCCGATACGGGTATCCATGCCGGTTATGAATTCAGTAAGCTGAGCGATGTGCTTCATCTGGGCTCCTCCTCCTGTGAGGACAATCCCACCAATGAGCTTTTTCTCATACCCCGAGCTTTTAATCTCATAGTATATGTGTTCGATGATCTCTTCCATCCGGGCCTGAATGATGTTGGCCAGATTTTTCAAGCTGATCTCTTTGGGAGGCCGCCCACGCAAGCCAGGTATCGCTACGATCTCTTCGTCTTTGTTTTCGCTGGCCAGAGCCGAACCAAACTTCATTTTCAGTTCTTCCGCATGTTTCTTGATGATTGAGCACCCCTCTTTGATATCATCAGTGATGATCTCTCCTCCTAATGGAATGACGGCAGTATGACGGATAATTCCTTCATGGAAGATGGCAATATCCGAGGTTCCACCACCAATATCGACAAGCACCACGCCTGCCTCTTTTTCCTCCTCACTCAGAACAGCTTCTGTTGATGCAATCGGCTCAAGGATTAGCTCCACCACCTCGAGACCGGCACGCCTAACGCATTTGTAGATATTTTTGGCAGCAGCTGTTTGTCCGATAATGATATGGAAATTGGCATCGAGCGAACTGCCGATCATCCCCTTCGGCTGCCTGATGCCATGTTCCCCATCTACGCTGAACTCCTGTGGGATCACTTCCAGGATCTCCTCTCCGGGATTCATATTCAGGTTGTACATGCTGTTGCAGAGGCTGTCAATATCTTGCTGGCTGATCTCCGTGTCGGTTTGGGCCCGAATCATACTTCCACGATGCTGTAAGCTTTTAATATGCTGGCCGGCAATGCCGACATTTACAAATTGAATATCTACTCCCGACTTCCGTGAAGCCTCTGCAACAGCCTCCTTGATCGACTGTACCGTATTCTCAATGTTTGAAACAACCCCCCGTTTAACACCAATCGAAGGGACTTTTCCATACCCTATGATCTCGATCTTCCCAAAATCATTATTTCGGCCAACAATGACGGCAATCTTTGTAGTACCGATGTCAAGTCCGACTATTATTCCTGCGTTTTTCATATCTAGTTATATTTTAGAACAAACAACCTGATTCTTATATTTGATATTGATGATGTTGTACCTATTCCAGCCAATCTGATTTAATCCTTGTTTGTAGAATACCATGAGTCGATTAAATTTATCCTCCAGATCTTCCGTATTGCCAAGCAAAATGAGATGATTTCCCAGCTTTGGGATGAGTTCATAATCTCCCTGATGGTTGACGTAAATCTGGTCAACCTGTGCTTTCAGAAAAGGATCACGATATATATAAAGAGCAAGTTTATACAAGTCGGATAACAATGGAGAAGAACGGACAGAGTCAACCGAAAGACGCTTACTTTGCCTTTCAGGCTTGATGAATACGCTGTCGGGAATCGCCCCTGAAGCAACGACTATTCTCACAGGATATTCGGGATGGTAGGGAATGAGGACTCCTTTCGCGCCGATGTAGTGACTTTTATTGCCTTCAGTGATGATACGGACAACCGGTTCGCGCTGGTAAATATTGACGAAAATATTGCCTGCCAGCGTGCCATAGACGTGGGCATCCGCCACATACAGGTTCTTCCTGAGGATGCGCTCAATTTTCTCGGTATTGATCTGATACAACGGTTTCCCTTTTATCTGTCCGGCAACAGATTGGATCAGCGAGTCCGCATCGGCCTCTGTGATCAGCACATCGGCCTCTCCATAATCAAATGAGTAATGCACGCTTTGACAAATTGTGCCGTTTTGTTCGTAATCGGCAAATCCTAACAGCACTGCTGCTCCTGTAAAAAGAGCTCCCCAGAGGATAAAACTCAACACACGCCGTATTTTCTTTTTCAGTCTCATTGTCCGGGCTCAGTTTTATCGCCATTATAGGCTGGTTTCGCTTCCCTCACTTTTCGCTGATACAGATCGGTGATCGGTTTTACTAGTTGACCGATATCTCCCGCTCCAAGGGTTAGCAGCACCTCGGGACGACGTACATCAAGAACTTCCAGTAACTCGTTCCGGTCGCACAATAATTTATCAGAGATATTTATTTTATTGAGGAGCATCCGGGAATGAATTCCTTCGATGGGTTGTTCCCGGGCAGGATAGATTTCCAACAGGATCAAAACGTCCAACTCCTCCAGTACACTTGCAAAGTCATCGGCCAGATCGCGGGTACGGCTGTAAAGGTGAGGTTGAAATACACCGGTTAGTTTTTTCCCGGGATATAGTTCCCTTACAGCGTGGATGCAGGCACGCAACTCTTCAGGATGATGGGCATAATCGTCGATATAGACCAAATCTTTTCGGTTGATCTGGAAGTCAAAACGGCGGACAACCCCATTGAACCCCTTCATGGCATGTTTAAGTTCCTCATCTGAAATGCCGCAAAGCCAGGAAGCCGCCAATGCCGCCAATGCATTTTCGAGGTTAAACATGCCTGGCATGCCCAACACAAACCCGGGAATTCTTCTCTCCGGTGTGATAAAGTCAAAATGCATCAACCCATTGTGGATCGAAATATTGCCCGCACTGAAGTCAGCGTCTCCCTCCAACTGGTAGGTGAAGCGGGAAATCCCTTCCGGAATATCCCGGTCAATCTCAACACTTTTTTTAATAATCAGAGTACCATTATCCCGGATCTTTCCCACAAAATCACCGAAAGATTGCTTCAATTGATCTTTATGGTTATAAATGTCGAGGTGGTCGACATCTATAGAGGTGATGATCGCAATATCAGGTGATAGCTGCAGGAAGGAGCGGTCAAACTCGTCGGCCTCGACGATGCAGGTGGGGAGGTGGGGAGGTGATGAGGTGATGGGGTGATGGGGTGATGAAGTGATGGAGTGAGGAAGTGATGGGGTTGACCGATGACCGATGACCGATGACTTCACGAAATTCGTTCCATAATTCTTTGAAATTCCTCCCAAAAATGCCAGCATGGGTTTGCCAGCGGTTTGAAAGATATGGGCGATCATGGTTGTTGTTGTCGTTTTGCCATGTGTGCCGGCAACAGCGATTGTGTTGTATGGCGTGGCGATCTCACCGAGGACTTCGGCTCGTTTCTTTACCGGAATGCCGCGATCCTGGACAAAGAGGTATTCGGCATCCGTTTTTGGAACTGCCGGAGTCCAGATCACCAGGTCAACATCTTCAGGAATCAGCGATGAATCCTCGTTGAAGTGGATATCCATGCCTTCACTGATCAGCAGATCGGTCAATGTGGAGGGTGTTTTGTCGTAACCGGTTACGCGGGCTCCCAGTTGCAGGAAATAACGAGCCAGGGCACTCATGCCAATGCCGCCGATACCCAGGAAATAAACCGATTTGAATCGCATCTCACCCATCTACACCCCCTTTTGTACCTACCAGTTTAAATGCCTCTTCTACGATCCGGTTGGCGGCATCCGGGAATGCCAACTTTTTGATTTTCAAACCAAGCCTCTCTCTCGTTTCCTGATCCTCCATCATGTTTCTCACTACACCTGGTAAAATCCCTGATGCCTCCTTGTCAGTAACCATTACTGCTGCCTCTTGCTCAACCAGTGCCCGGGCATTTTTTGTCTGGTGATCTTCCGTCACATTTGGCGAAGGGATCAGGATCACAGGTTTTCCAACGATACAGAGTTCAGAGATGGCAATCGCTCCGGCTCTCGAAACTACCAGATCGGCACAGGAGTAAGCAAGGTCCATGCGGTCAATGTAAGTAAAGACCCCTCCCCAGCCCTCCCCTTCAAGGGGAGGGAGTAAGTCCCCTTCAGGGGATTTAGGGGTAATCCCCGTATCCCGTATCCCGTATCCCGTATCCCGTATCCCGTATCCCGTATCTGCCAGCCTGCGCTGCACCTCTTCATAATAGTATTTTCCCGTCTGCCATAGCAGTTGTACATCTTTCGGAAGCCCTTGTTCGAGCAAAGCGAAGATACTGTCGTTGATCGTTTTAGCGCCTCCGCTTCCTCCCATCACCAAGAGGGTT
>CAZXQU010000069.1:0-13900 GCA_964642545.1 uncultured Prolixibacteraceae bacterium
GAGGTCATGGTATGAGATTTTAGTATTCGTCAATTGTAATTCGTAATTCGTAATTCGAAATTCGTAATTAATTTAACGGGTATGTTCCCGTTGCTCGTTCAAGTTCCGCCCGGCTGATCTCATAATCATAAATGGCCAGGATCATATTTAGATCGGCATTCGTCATATCAGTCCGAACATTGATAAATTCGAGCAGACTGGTTTGTCCCTGATTGTATTTCTTTCGGATGATCTCAAACGCCTTGGTAGCGCTATAACTCTGTGTTCTGGCAGCTGTCACCGCTTTGGCTGCCGCCTTTTCGCCATACCAGGCGTCAATCACTTGCATAGAGATTTGATTTTGCAATTCACTATTCTTCTCCTGAAGGATGTTTTGTTCGATAGTGGCCTGCTGGATTTTTGACCGTGTTTCCATGCCGTGAAAGATTTTCCATTGCATCACAACCGAAGCAATGAGGAAATCCGATTGGTCATTAAATTCATAAGTTGTACCCTGGATACCATAATTTACTCCCAGGTTGAGAGTAGGAGAGTGGTTAAATTTATTTAGCCTCACAGCGTTCTCCGAAGCACTTAAATACTCTTCCAACTGCAACAGCTCCTCACGGTTGTTAAGGGCGAGATTGATGGATTCTTCCTGATTTGATAATAAGCTATCTATCAGTATATTGTTTAACATCAACTCAATTGATGATTCAAGTGGTTTGTTTAATAGAAAGTTGAAATATGCTTTGGCAGATTCGTGAAATTTCTCCGCTTCAGCCATCTGTCGTTCAACCTTGCTAAGCTCGGCTCGGGAACGGTAAACTGCATCCGCAGTGACCTTATCATTGATGACCAGACTTTCACTTACACGGAGATTCTCTTTTACAACCTCAAGGGTTTGTTCAAAGAGTTCCAGCGCCTTTACAGTTTTTAGAAAGTTGAAATAGGCGGTTTTGACCTCCTTTACAAGTTCCCGTTTATACAAATCAATTCCAATAAATGCGGCATCAGAGAGGTCTTTATGAATTTTGTACTGGAAGTAGATATCACTGTTGAAAAGAGGTTGATAGAGAGATAGCATAGTCTCCTGTTCGGAAGGTCGCAGGAAATAGATCTGTTCGTTCTCAACCTGCGGAAATTGTTGTGACTGAGTCAGTTGATTTAGTGTCGAGTAAACCGGATTCAGGAGATCTCCTATGGGAAAATCGATGGTCCTTCCGCCATCCGCTATGCTGTACCTGGCATTAAACCCAATATTGGGGTAGAACAGAGCCTTTGACTGGTTCAGTGCAGCAAGACTCTTGTTGTAATTCAACTGTGTTTGTTTTAATGCCTGGTTGTTTTGAAATCCCTCCCGGATATAATTCTCAAGTACATTCTCCTGGGAGTGAAGATTCGCAGGACAAAGCATGGAACCGATCAGGATGGTCAGAATGTGGAATGACTTATTCATGTTTAACTCCCTCCATATGAATGGGTTTCAAGGCATTACTGATAAGAATAAGGTGGTTGTTTACCAGTTGTTCGCGACTGACATTGTGCAAATTAAAAACCATCTGCTTTGCCGAGTACATGACCAGTATCCCCATCATTTGAGCCCATAGTGTTGTGCTTAATTCTACGATAGGAACGTCGGATCTGACAGATCCGTCTGCGATACCTCGTTTCACTGTTTCATTTAACAGTGTCAGTGAATTTCGGTTGGCCATGAAGTCTTTTACTTTTGCCTCCTGAAGTTTTTGCTGCTCAACATCACGACCCTGGAAGAAGATCAGGGCATTGAAATAATCGGGGTGAAGATTCGAAAAATCTACCAGTGCCAGACCTAGCTCCCTTAGTGTTTCGAGACCACTCCTTTTAATGGTTAACCTTCTCTCCATAAGCTCCATAAGAATCTTCATGCCCCGTTCCATGATGGCAAAATGCAGTTCATCTTTGCTGGTAAAATAGAGATAAAGGGTTCCTTTACTCAATTCGGCCTCCAGGGCTACATCTTCCATTGTTGCAGTTTCGTACCCCTTCTTGAAGAAAACCGTTTCGGCGGCATCGATGATAGCCTGGTAGCGTTGCCCCCTCTCTCGTTCTTTTCTTTCTATAATACCCATCGTTATATAATTAACGTTAGTCAAAAAAATGACTATTAGTCATTTTGATGACAAAGATATGTTAGGAGAATTGAAAAATCAAGAGAAAAATAGTGGATTGGATTGCTTCACTACGTTCGCAATGACACAACTGCGAACTGGAGACTGCCAACTGCCTACTGAAGACTACTTTACCACAGCATCTTCAAGGATCAGATGATAAAAATACCCTGCTCCGAAATCTTTATCGACAGCAACAACGCCTTCAAATGTAACTACCTCACCAACAGGCACAATGGCTTTCGTAGTAATTGTAAGATCAAAATTCTCACCATCTTTCGTGCCATCCTGCAAGTGTACCCAGTTTCGATCCATGATCTCAGGGAGAAATTTAATCACCTTACCGTTAATCTTAACAGTTTTTCCCTGAAATGAGGATGGATCTGCAAACAACTCTGCAACTGTAATGCCTCCCTCAGCTTTAGGAATATCTATGCCTTCCTCTTCGCGAAGTTGGGGTTTCGTTCCCATGGTAGGAGTGGAGGACTCGCTGCCCTCCAGGATTGGCTGGTCAGTAAAATCCTGCACAAAAAAGATGCTGGGAAATGTCCGGCCCAGCTCATTGCTGGTGAAGTTGTTCATTTCGGAGCCAACCGACCAGAAGTATGTTCCCTCTTCATTTACATCAGCTTTGGAGATAGCGATCCAATAGCCTCTCTCATCCTCTGAAACCAGGACATAGGTATATTTACTGGTCTGGATGATCTCTTCTGCCACTACCTGGTGGGCATTTTGGGAGAGATTTTTAACTTTTTTGCCAGAGTTTGAATTACATGAATTTATCAATACAATAACAGTAAGAAAAAAAGCGTATTTCTTTATATCTAATTTCATATATTTGTTTGTTGGTTTTCTGATTGCAAAATTAGCATTTTATCTCCTAATTTTCATATTAATCTATGCTTTCGGCTCATAGAATATACATTTACATGCTTGTTGCCGGTGTTCTAGCAACTCTTGTAACCTTGATCTATATAGGATTATCCTATTACTCGCTTCCTTTGGAGGAGAGATTCTTTAATGAGGGACACGTTGCCCTGAACTCCGGAGAAACTCTGGCTCAAAACATCGCTGAAGTAAGCATGACCTGGAGAATCATCAGGAAACTCGCATTTACTCTTTACTACGAGGGAACTTTTGAAAAGGTCAATCAGTTCAACCGGCTCTACGGACAGCTCAACTTCAGGTTCTAGAACTGGATTCTCCAGGTCCCCATTGGGAAAAATGCCATTTCAAAATAATACCTGATCTCACCGGTACTGGGATCAATTCGTTGCAATGCGATGTTTGTATAATTTGTCCGGTATTGAAGATCCAGAAGAAATTCAAGGTGGTACTTCGGCATGTTTCGTTTGATACCGAATCGGAATGAAACTCGTTTATAATCGGGGTATCGTGGCTCATAAGAGTGACTCCAGTCGGGAATAGGTTCACCCGTTGCTACGGTTGCGCTGACATCATAGGGAATATACGGACTTCCACCCGACCAGGTAGCACGAAGTCCGAATGAGAGGACGCCCCATTTTCGCTTCCCGACAATAAGTTCATATCCTCCGACTGCATTTAGCACATAATTGACATTAAATGCGCTGTTGCGCGTCACGTTATCATACCCCTCATAGGTCGAGTTGAAAAGGGAGGCGGTCAAAAGGTAGTAGTAGTTCTTTTTAAAGAAGCGTTCGAACGTAAATTCAACCCCGTAATTTTCACCGCTACCCAGGTTGATCAGGCTGTCAGCGTATTGTCTTCCGATAAAAAATTCATGCCCCTGGTTAAGAAGCGAATACTCTGGAATAGAGCGCTTTACTGGAATATCGTAAAGGTACTGATAATAAGTTTCGACTTTAAACCTGAGATTCTCTGTGAGTAAATAGTTATAGCCTAATGCCACCTGCCAACTGCGCGTAAAGTCCATCGATAAATTCGGTTGAGAAGCGGTTCCGTCGGTTTGATGTGCAAGTACAAAGTAAATTACCCTTGGCTGCATCTGGCTGTAGAGTCCGGAGCCGAAATTCAGGCTGTGACGGTCATTAATGATCCAGTCGAATCCGATTCGAGGTTCAAGAGCCCAACTGTTATTCAAGGTTAGTAATGAGCCAAAAACACCTGATGTCATGGTGAACCGATCAGAAAAGGCGTGTTTCCATTGGGTAAAAGCCCGAATAAAAGCCATTTGCTCTCTTGTATCGGTGTTCACCAAAAACGAACTCTTCCACATCATGCTATCGGCATATGACATCCAGAAATAATCGAAAAAGATTCCGGCATCCAGGCTGTTTCTGGCGGAGAATTTATGAAATAGTTGGGAAGACCAGGAAACCTTGATCTCCTCTGACCTCTCTCCAGCCCAGGGGGCAGGTGTGGTCACTACATTGGAGAAGGTGTCTATTTTTGTATGTACAAGTGAACCAACGGCATAGATCATATTCTTTAGGCGCGTTTTTGGGGTCAGAAGGATCTGGTGCGTCAATCCCAGCACTCCCAGGTTTGATCCGTTTGACAGGTCCTCTCCGTAATCAGGAAACATCCATTTGTCCTGAGGTAGTTCACTGTCGAATATATCAATATTGCTGATACCTCCCATCCCTGTGATGCTAAAAGTTCCTGCTTTTTTAGTTGGGAAAGTGAGTTTGAGGTTCAGATCCTGATAACGTGGAACTAGGTTCAACTGAATTCCCAAATAACTTAGCAGTTCAAGCATTGAGTATCGATATGCCACGAGGTAAGTGGAGGATGAACCTTTTGAAAAGGGACCTTCGGTTCCAAACTCCAGCCCATTCCATCCTACTTCAAACCAGTATTCGCGTTTTTCGCTATTTCCATTACGCAGGCGAAGGTCAAATATACCTGCAATTGTATTTCCGTATTGTGCCGGAAAGGCGCCAGTGAAGAAATCCGAATTAGTTAACAGATTGTTATTAAGTACGGTAACGGGCCCTCCGGTAGTTCCCACTGCGGCAAAATGGTTGGGGTTGGGGATCTCCATATCATCCAACCTCCATTGAAGTCCTATCGGGCTGTTACCACGGATGATGATATCGTTTCTGTTGTCCATGCCGGAAGTGACCCCGGCAAAGTTTTGTGCCATCCGTGCAGGATCGTTGTAGCTTCCTGCGAACCTGAAGGTTTCATCCACACTGAAACTTCTGACACTTACTGTCGCCATCCGGTTGATGGGCTGATATTTCTGATAGTTGCCCCTGATCTCCACCTCTTTGGCTGTGAGAACACTCTCCCTGAGGTAAACTGTGATGGTACTCTCTTTACCAGAACTTACTATGATGTCAGGAGATTCATAAGTCGAATACCCCATATAGGTTACCCTGATCCTGTGTGTTCCAATGGGTATATCCTTCAATTTGAAATTTCCGGAGGTGTCAGCCACGGCTCCAACAACTGGATCACTTCCCAAAAGGATTACAGTGGCTCCGGGAAGAGGGGAGAGGGTTTGCTGATCCAGAACAACCCCTTTGATAGATTGACGAAGGATTGGTTGGGAATAAGAAAGAGTAACGAGAAGCGAAAAGCAAGTAGCGAAAAGCAAAAATATTGGATCGATAAAGAGACGGGACTTATTCTTGTGAAGACGTCGATTTGGTTTTTGTATCACACTAGTAATGCATTTGTATAATGTGCCCTGTGCTGTTACTCCTCCATCATCCCTATGACCTCTTCCTTAGAAAGCCTTGTCCAGCGTGGATTGATAAACTTACCTCCGTCCCATTCGAAATCAACCCGATCGAATGTCTCTTCGTAGAAAGTTAGTTTACTCCGAAGATCTGGTGTATGTTCAATAAAAATGTAGTTTTCGGGCAGTTCATCAACGTATTTCATGATTTGAGTTGCCAGTGGTGCAACCCATTCCGTAACAGGTGTTCCTGGGTTTTGCCTGTAAATTTCAGTAGCCACCACAAGGGTTTTTCCATCTTTCCTGCGAACCATTTTTAGCCCACAACGCGACGGAGTCTCCCATTGACCCAGGAAATCAAAGTGGCTGTCCATGTATGCATCAAAAGCGATGTTAATCTCCATATCATGCAATTTTGCTAACCTCTTTCCCAAAACTCACATCGATAAGATCCCTCCGTCTTGGAGCATACGTACCATCTTCCATCTCCCGACTGATTACACGGGAAATCAGGTTAAACATCTTCATTGTTTGGGGTTCATCCTTATAGAATGTATCCCAGGCATAATGATATAACTCCTGCAACCGCTCAGCTGACATGTGTTTCGGGTGATAGACAACCTTCCCTGCATTGTAGTGATCCCAGTTGTTGTCGAAGATCCGGTTTTGCTTTACCAGGTCGGCATAGGCTTTGGTATGTGGGAATGGGGCAAGGACAGTAAACTCGGCTAGGTCAAGGTCAATCTCCAGTAGAAAATCGATAAGTCGTTTAATGTCATCTTCTGTTTGATTATCAAGACCTAAAAGGATTGTTCCTTCCACTGCAATACCGTAATCGTGATATTGTTTAATTCGGTTCCGGATGTAATCCGATGTATCGAAAACTGCCTGATAGACATACCAGGCTCCCGCTTGTGCAGCGAGATCAAGGACCTCATTCTTGTCTTCAATGGTATGGCTAACCCATTTCTTTTTCAGCGGGATCATAGCTTTGAATAGCTCTTTCTCCCAATTGGTATCCAGTGCTAGCGAGTTGTCAACGATGAAGAGTCGGTTGTTGTCCATCTGTGATAGCTCCTCTACAACCCGGTCAATTGGACGCGGCCTGAAACCCCGACCTCCAAGGTATCGAACGGCGCATGGATAACAGTCATAGATACAGCCGCGTGAAGCATGAAAAAGATCTACCATCCTGAATCCTTTGTGATAGTAAAGATCTTTCTTCAGGATGTTACGGTTCGCCGGACCAATGAGATTCATTTCAGGCGGTTTTGCCATGAAGTTGTAGATTTTTTTGAGCTCATTCTTTCTGAAATCCTCAAAAACATCTGCCAGTCGGCCTTCTACCTCGCCAAGAAATACGGAGTCGGCATGTCCCATCGTCTCCTCGGCATGAAGCATTGTAGAGATCCCTCCAAAGATGACTTTTTTACCTAATTTTCGGTATTGATCTGCAATTGCCCATCCACGTTGTACCTGTGTTGTCAACATCATCGATATTCCAACAAAGTCGGGAGTATCATCAATAATCAGATCTTCAACATTTTCATCTGTAAATTCAATCTCTACATAATCAGGAATGTCAGCAGCCATTACCACCGGACCATGCGGTGGCAGATAGAAGATGGTTTGTCCTTCCAGTTTTTCCCATCGGGGGTATATTAGCTTAAATTTCATGTTGAATCGTTGGTTTATTGACTTTTACATCTTGTCATACTGCGAATGATCTTCTCTTTTTCTCCCCATCGAGGTATCTCAAGCGATAAGGCTTTTTTGTACATCTCAATAGCCTCCCTCGGTTTTCCAGTCCGTTGAAGGTAATCCCCTGTTAGGGAATAAACCTCATAAAACATTGGATTGGTGGAGTGGAACTCCTCAAAGAACGACGATTCCAGCGGGATAATATTATCGTCTTTCAGCAAGTTCAGCAGGTACGTTCGCAGTTGACGAAATTGCTTAAATTGTTGATAATCATTTGATTCGAGAAATGGATCTGCAGGGATAACCTGTTCAGGGTCCGTGATCTCAACCCGCTGTTGCAGCGTTGCAAATGTATGAAAAATTTTAGTAAGGTCGTAGCAGACAAAGGGTCCTAATTGCCAGGGAGAAGTGGAGACCCAAACCAGCCGTTCACCTGGTTTAAATATGACTGAGTGATGAGCAATGAGTTGATTGATTGATTTTTCGTTTCCCATGCCGATGTCGTTCCCATTCATGCCCTTCTGGTCTCTGAGAAGTTTCGCAGCTGACTGAGGATTGATAGGCATAAGTTCGGTTATATCCTGCATTACACGACGGGATCGATAGAGAGAGGCATTGTCACGAATATTCTCTTTATTAAGCGGATCCTCAGCAAAGCTTTCGTCCTGAAAGTGGTTTGCGCAGATGATATAGTTTTTAGTAGACTCGACCAGTGCCAGCCCAAACGGGGCTTTCTCTATAATCGCTGCTCGGTTCTCATCTCCCGAACCGATCAGGATCGATTCAGAGACAAATGTTTCCCGCCCTTTGGCAATTTGCCAGGCATCCTCAATTGAGGAGGCATATTGCAGAATCTCACGGGCCAGGATGGAGATTGGTGTTCTGGCCGACAAGGGAATCTCAGATTTGGCTGCATTGATGGTCACAGTAATGCCTCGTTCATTCATCCCCGATACGGTTCCGATCATTCCACCCCAGGTTATCATCATGAACCCGAACCCATTATCGGGTTTTTCAAAGCATACTATTTTGTTCTCGGCAAAGACATCCCCAACATAAAAATCAAAATTTCTCCCGATGATCAGCGATGAATCCCTGCTATACTCATCCCACACACCAAAAGAGGTACACCCTACAAGCATCAGATCCTGCAAGGCATGACCAATGTCGTGGGCCGAATGGTAGTTTAGCATTCGCTGGTAAGGAGAGCCGATAAAATCGAACTGTGAATCAGCCGAAAACGAAATCCCATAAATCTCTTTCTTGAACTCCGGCATCAGGTATTCATCAAGATCCCTGTTGAACCAATAGATGAAGTACTTCAGGAACCGGAGGTAGAACTGTGATGGGATCATATTCCTGATCTGTGAAATAAAAGCATTTTCCTGTTTGTAGATCATGCTTTTGGTGAGTATTCCATTTGCGACACCACGTTCAAACGGAGTACCCTGAAGCCAAAGCTCCCAGAGGCCTGATTCGCTCTGCTTCAGCCAGTTTCCTTCGCAGTGATAGAGTCCGGAGTCGGGTTGGGTTACAGACCAGGAAAGGGCCGAGCGGTCAGCAATCTCCGGAGGAGACACGGATGTAGCCACTGCGTACCAAACTACCAGGATTCCGATGATTGTGATCATCACGAAGGGAATTAAGAATCGCTTTTTACGGTAGAAAGGGCGGTGGTTTGGCATCTAGATTCCCTCTTTTATTGTTTTCAAAACGTAAGGAAGTCCAAGAATTTCCCCAGATGTCATCACAGCACCAATTGTAACTCCCAGGGCACCATGGAGGTTGACGTTCTGACCGGTAAAGAAAAGTCCCGAAATTTTGGTTTTTGGATGGATCGTACTTCTCAACGGATTTCGTGCATCTTTGACTGCTCCATACATCGAACCACGTAACGTCCCGGTATAATCTCTCCAGGTGAGGGGAGTGGATATCTCAATGGTCACAACAGCTTCTTTCAGGTTAGGGAACCTGTTGTAAACTGCATCGAGTAATAATTTGGCCTTCTTTGCTTTAAAAACAAAATAACTCTTATCTCTCGCGCCGGATTCGCTTTCCTCCCATTCCATCACCTCTTCAAATTTCATCGGGGCCATGATAATTGCCGTATTGGCAAATTCACCTTGTTCTTTTATGGGCGGAGTCATGAAAAGGAACTGAGAAGGGAATCCGGGATCCGGGATCTGGGATCCGCGATCCGTCCATACATCCAACGAATTATGGTGGTAGACATTGTAGTTGAGATACGGAAAGGCATCAGGCTTCAGTCCCAGGTAAACTGAAAAGACCGAGATCGTATTGGATAGGTTTGTAATTCTTTCCCTGAATGCTTTTTGAACCGGGATATCGTTCATCAGCTGCAGAGTCGCTGCCGGGTGTATATCGGAGATAACCCGACTGGCTTCAAAATGATCTCCGTCTTTTGTTGAAATATCGAACAATTCACCCTTGCGGCTAATCTTCGTCACCTTTTTCTTTGCTAAAACATCTCCGCCATGTTTTCTGATCTCCTCCACCAGGATATCGGCAATCTGCTGACTTTCACCAGCCAACCTCCATGCAGAAGAGATAAATGAGTGGTTGATAAGGCCAAACTGGGATAGAGGAGTCGTGGTAGGATTTCCGGCATAGAGAAAATTGTTGCCGGTCAAAATATCGACCAACTGGATGCTGTTGCCTGATAAGAGATTTTGGAGATATGAATTGGCAGCTATGGAATGAGAAGGATCGACGGTTTTTCCAGCCGGCAGTTCAAGATTGTAAAGCGGATGGGACGTGGCGATCTCCTTGAGTTTGAGAAGATAGGCGTTTAAGGAGGTTGCGGAATCAGGGAAATAGGGGAGAAGTTGATCCTGGAAATTATCAAAGTCCTGAGCAAGAGGAAAATCTGAAATAGATCCAACGCCGGTATCATGGCCAAAAGAGATCCGGTCGAAGCCATTCAGATCCATCTTCAGCAAATCCAACTTATCTGTCAGACCAAAATACTTCCAGTAGTTGTAAAGGGCTTGACCGGGAGCCATACTACCGATATAGTGGATGCCGGTATCAAAGGAGTATCTGTCTCGCTTAAACGATTGAAGGCATCCGCCAAATTTGCGGTGCTTTTCCAGAACAGTAACGTTCATACCCTCTTTGCTGAGGAGAAATCCGGTGAGGAGCCCGCCAAGACCTGAACCGATGATAATAACTCTTTTGTGCATCACAGTCACTTCAAATTACGTTCCCTGAAGAGTAGATGGAAGGGATACAATAAATCTGCTTCCTTCACCGGGTTTGCTTTCTACGTTGATAGAACCACCATGATGTTCAGCGAATTCTTTGCAAAGGACCAATCCCAATCCGGTCCCTTTTTCATTCGCCGTGCCGGATGATAACCCAGAGGTTTTCAACTGAAAAAGTCTGGCCATCTCGGCTTCTGTCATCCCTATGCCGTCGTCCGTCACAACAATTTCATACCATTTATCTTTGGTAGTTGCGGTGATTGTGATCAATCCACCTGTATGACAGAACTTTATCGCATTTACAACGAGGTTCCCGATGATGCTTGTGAGCATCTGTCGGTCAGCGACAATCTCAGGCAAACTCTCTATTATGGATTGGATGCTTACCTTTTTCTGTGATGCCATCGTCTGATAAGGTAGGAGGGTTGTTTGCAAGAGCTCATTCAGACTGATCTTTTCAGGTTTAAAAGGCATCCTGCCTGACTCAGATGTTGACCAGGCGAGAAGGTTTTCGAGCAAAAACCTGGTGGTTCTTGCCTGGCTGAGGACTCTACCCGCCATCATCGAAACCTCTTCAGGTGGCAAGGTACTTCCTTCTTCAGCCAACAGGGAGGAGAATCCTTCGATTGAGTTAAACGGACTGATCAGGTCGTGAGCAATGATGGAGAAAAACTTATCTTTTGTCTCATTCAGGATCTTAAGTTGCTTTTCGCTTCGTGTAAGTTCATCCTGAACAACCCCCCTTCTCTTGATTTCATGTTTCAGCTTCTTGGAAAGGCGGTAGAAAAAGAAGGTAACAGAACTGATCACTGCAACTATCCCTGCAAATATTCCAATCAACGCCCAGGGGATATGAGGTTCTTTTGGCCGGTAGTCATCATAGATCAACCCTTTGGTAGAGATCGGTTCCTCCAGCATTCCGACCCGATAATAGGTGTTAATGATATTCTCCCACCTGCCACGATTCATGTATCCGATCTCAACGACATCCGGCATGATGTATAGGTTCATTTTATCCGCTTCATACTCAAGGTGTTCTTTTGAATGCCGCTTCGAATATTTTGTAAGAATGACTTCAATCATTTCCTCCTGATGATGCATAGCATAGTTCCATCCATCGATGGTGGCTTTAAGAAATTTTTCCACAACATCAGGATGTCGCCTGATAAAATCTTCGGAGGTGAAAAGAACATCCCCGTAGAAATCTATGCCACCGGCAAGAGGAGAGATAATCGAATAATCAAATGAATCCTGCTGAAGCAGAAAGGGTTCGTCAGTCATGTATGCCGTAATGGCATCAACAGAATGATCCAGGAGTTTATGCACATCAAACGTATGTGTATACAGAGTGCACTCATTTAAAGAGACTCCTTCATCATGCATGAAAGCAATAAGATCGGCTGCATGGGCTTCAATCATGAGTTTTTTACCAACAAGGTTCTGAACATGTTCTATCCCGGAGCTTTTTGATGCTACTAACACAAGAGGGGAGTGCTGGAAAATAGAGGCCATGACTACCACAGGTTTTCCGGCAGCACGCATCAGCACGATGTCTGAAGTAGCAACTCCGAAGTCAGCTTTCCCATTTAGGACAGACTCTCCCGGTTCTTCACCCTCTTTGGCTTCTAGCAGTTCAACATGCAACCCTTTTTCTTTGTAAAATCCCTGTTCAATTGCTGCATAATAACCGGCAAACTGAAACTGATGCTTCCATTTTAACTGCAGCGTCACCGTTGTTTCGGTAGAATCAATTCCCAGAGTTGCTGCAGATAGAGGTAGCGTAATACATAGGATTAAAAAGATGAATATAGTTAAAAAGTATTTCATTGGAGAATTGATCTTAAGTACTGCAAATATAGGGTGTTTGTTCGTTAATAAAGTATCTTTGTGATACATTGAGATTCCACTGGACATGCTTCAACTTCCGTTAATCAGGACCACCGGCATTTTTTCCGACATCAGGCACTATTTTCTGAACAAGCCTGAACTGGATACATTGGTCAGATTTTCTTCCGACGAAGTGAAGGAGGCTTATTGCAAAAGCATCCTTCAACGGATTGGCATCGATGTCCATCAGTTCAAGCTGATGAACATTCACCGAATAGGTATAGAAGCGCCAGCCAGCTTTCTATTTCATGAACTGATGAAGTGGAATGGGGACTCGATCTGTTGGCCAAACCATATTGCCCGGGTGAATCTTCAGGAAGAGAGGATTGAGGATATCGTGATTACACTCCCTGGCCGAATTTACAAGCTTTTTGTGATGAAAGCGATTCGGATCCATCAGATTCCTGCTCCTAATGATACTGATAATGCCCGCTATTTTTTATACGAATGCAGCGGGGGCTATCCGATTGGAATATTTTCGCTCTATATACGTTCATCTATTGCAGAACGCGGGGAGAAGGAGATGTCCCAGCTTTTTTTTCTGACCAGTTTCAACTTCTATGGCAAACAGTTTTGGTCGAGGATCAAACCTTTACGAAAAGCGTGGGAGTTTGTTCACAATCGCGTTACAGCCAACGTAGAAAATCGTTTTAAACAGCTGGTTGAGTGGAAGTTTGAGAACTTAAAGCACCCAGATCATAATTAAAGACTGTCAATATAATCTTCACCTTCAAAAATCAGTCGTGTGATATAGCTGTCTGTAATTGTTAGAGGGGTAAACATGACATCATGGAAATCCCACCTTTCGTCACTCTCCCCGCTTGTTAAATATTGAAGCCTCAGAATAAAAGCATTCAGATCTTTTTCATATTCATCAGCTAGTTTCACGAACCTACCATCCCCGTAAGTTTTTCCCAGTGGCACCAGTCTGGTCTTAAAAACAAAGGACATATGTAAAACCAGGTCTCGGTAAGGGTTTAGGTTCTGTGTTGTTTGACCTTCACGAAGGATATCCTCAATATTGGTAATTTCAATAGATAGCTTGGCCCGGTCTTCCATCAGGTTATCAACAATTTGGAATACATATTTTTGAATAATTGTTTTCCGACGATCCTTCCGCTCCTGTATTATCTCCTTTTCACGCTGTATCCTTTCGCCTTTCTTTGCGTTTGCGGAGTTCCAGATAAATAATATTGCAGCAGCAATTACAGATAACGCTGTAGCGATATCCAGTCCAAATGTTAATTTTTCCATAAGATTGGGATTAGTTAGTAATCTATTTTTTAATTACGATAAATATATTGGATGTGTTTTTCTCCTGATCGATCAAC
>CAZXQU010000070.1:0-13812 GCA_964642545.1 uncultured Prolixibacteraceae bacterium
CGCGGGTACCCCTAAATCCCCTGAAGGGGACTTACTCCCTCCCCTTGAAGGGGAGGGTCGGGGAGGGGTCATCCCGGATCCCGGATCCCGGATCCCGGATCTTTACTCAGGCCGATATATCATAGCGTCGAACCACCCTCTCGGCGGGCTCGACGGGATGGCGCTGATGCAGGCGGTGGGGAGAATGCGACGCGATCTGGTTTTTCCGGTGAACGATATTCTTATGAATGTGCCCGGACTGCAGCCGCTCTTTATCCCCATCAACAAGCATGGGAAAAATACGGATAACGTAAGAATTATCGACGAAACATTTTCTTCGGAAAAGGTGATCCTGTACTTTCCGGCCGGACTTGTCTCCAGGAAGCAGAAAGGGGGAGTGATCAGGGACCTGGAATGGAAAAAGACCTTTATCTCCAAAGCGCGAAGGTACCACCGCGATGTGGTCCCTGTGCATATATCCGGACAAAATTCCAATTTCTTTTATAACCTGTCCAACTGGCGGAAACGGCTGGGCATCAAAGCCAACCTCGAGATGCTCTACCTGGTGGACGAGATGGTGAAGCAGAAAGACAAACCCATCCGAATCACCTTTGGCGACCCGATTCCCTGGACAACCTTCAACAAAAGCCGGACTGATAGTCAGTGGGCGGAGTGGGTGAAGGAGATTGTCTATTCGCTTCGCGATAACCCCTAAATCCCAGTCCACCCCTAAATCCCCTGAAGGGGACTTTTTCCCGCTCTGCGGGATGCCCCTAAATCCCCTGAAGGGGACTTACTCCCGCTCTGCGGGATGCCCCTAAATCCCCTGAAGGGGACTTTATTTCCTGCGGGAGTTTGATAGTGTCTGATTAATAATTTTCAAAACATCTTCCATAGTTTCAAGCACTTCTTGATTTGAAAATCTGAGTACTTTCAGTCCAAACTCTTCAAGTTCAGCGGACCGGCCCCGGTCGCGTTCAAGCTGCTCGTCATTTTCATGTACTTCTCCATCGATTTCAATGACCAATTTGGCTTTATGACAGTAAAAATCAACGATGAACCTGTCAATCGGATGCTGAGGTTTAAAGCGATATCCTTTGATCTTGCCAGCGTTAATCTTACTCCAAAGTAATTGCTCTGCAGGCGTAAGGTTTTCTCTCAATTCCTTTGCACGCTTGAAAATCTCAAGCGACGCATTATAAAACATCGACCTGTCGACCGACCTCTTTCTGAACATCATTTCTGATTTGTTTCCAAAATTAATGAATTATCATCTCCGAAGGAGAGCAAGTCCCCTTTAGGGGATTTAGGGGTTAACAGGGGATTTAGGGGTTAACAGGGGATTTAGGGGTAAGAAAAAATTGTGTTTCCCAAAAAGAATTGGTACCTTTGCATCCGTTAAGGAATTCACAACACTGATCCTAAATATTTAATATTCAATATATTATGAAAGTTTCAAAGACTAAAAACTATTTGACTTGCGACGGGAACCAGGCCGCTTCGCACATGGCCTACATGTTTAGCGAGGTGGCAGCTATCTACCCAATCACTCCCTCTTCCAACATGGCCGAAAATGTGGATGAATGGGCTGCCTTCGGACGGAAAAACATTTTTGGCGACGAGGTGCGGGTGGCAGAGATGCAGAGTGAAGCCGGCGCCGCAGGCGCCGTACATGGCTCGCTGCAGGCAGGAACGCTTACTACAACGTTTACCGCTTCCCAGGGGCTGCTCCTGATGATCCCCAACATGTACAAGATTGCCGGTGAACTTCTTCCCGGTGTATTCCATGTAAGCGCCCGCTCGGTGGCGGCTCACGCCCTCTCGATCTTCGGCGACCACTCCGACGTTTACGCCACCCGGCAAACGGGCTTTGCCCTGCTGGCCAGCGGCAGCATCCAGGAGATCATGGACCTCGCCGGCGTTGCCCACCTCTGCGCCATCAAATCGCGGATCCCATTCCTCCACTTCTTCGACGGATTCCGCTCCTCCCACGAGGTGCAGAAGATCGAGGCGTTTAAAAATGAGGATGTCGCCAACCTGATCGACTACAAAGCGCTTCAGGAGTTTCGCAACCAGGCGCTCAACCCCGAGCATCCGGTGACACGCGGAACAGCCCAGAACCCCGATATCTTTTTCCAGGCAAAAGAGTCGATCAACCGCTTCTACGAGCCGGTGCCCGACATTGTGAACGACTACATGCAAGAGATTCATAAGCTCACCGGCCGTGAGTACCATCCGTTTTTATATTATGGCGCCCCGGATGCCGAAAATATCATCATCGCGATGGGATCGGTCACCGAAACGATCAAGGAGACGGTGGACCACCTGAATGCCAATGGCGAGAAGGTAGGACTGATCACCGTTCACCTCTACCGCCCCTTCTCGGCAAAATATTTCTTCGACATCTTCCCGAAGAGCGTGAAACGGATTGCTGTCCTCGACCGTACGAAGGAACCCGGCGCCGGCGGAGAACCTTTATTCATGGATGTGCGTGATATGTTTTATGATAGGGAGAACCGCCCGATGATCATCGGTGGCCGTTATGGACTGAGTTCGAAAGATACTACGCCATCGCAGATCATCTCCGTTTATAAAAACCTGGCCCTGAAAGAGCCGAAGAACCACTTCACCATCGGCATCGTCGACGACGTTACATTCCACTCCCTGCCACTTCTTCCCGAGGTAAGCATCGAGTCGAAAGATACCTATTCGGCCAAGTTCTGGGGAATTGGATCCGACGGAACGGTTGGTGCCAACAAAAACAGTATCAAAATAATCGGTGATAATACCGATAAATACTCACAGGCTTATTTCGCTTACGACTCCAAGAAGTCGGGCGGCGTCACCGTGTCGCACCTCCGTTTTGGCGACAAGCCAATTCGCTCGACATACCTGGTCAACACCCCCGATTTCGTTGCCCTCCACGTACCTGCATACCTCGATAAATACGATGTGCTGAAAGGGCTGAAGGATGGCGGGACCTTCCTGCTGAACAGCATCTGGGATGCCGAAGAGACCAAAAAACGGCTTCCCGACGCGATGAAAAAATACCTGGCCGAACACCACATCAAATTTTATATCATCAACGCCACCGTAATCGCCGAGGATATTGGTTTGGGTAACCGCACCAACTCCATCATGCAGGCGGCTTTCTTTAAGCTGGCACAGGTGATTCCGGCCGAACTGGCGATTGATCAGATGAAGAAAGCCATCAAGAAGACCTACGGCCGCAAGGGTGAAAATATTGTGAAGATGAACTGGGCTGCGATCGACAGAGGGGAAGAGGTTGAAGAGATCAAGGTGCCGGCCGAATGGGCGAAGCTGAAGATCACCGCACCCAAAGAGGACCCGAATGTCGATCAGTTTATCAGGCAGATCTTTGAGCCGGTGAACAGCTTCCGCGGAGACGATGTCCCCGTAAGCGCCTTTGTTGGCCGCGAAGACGGAACGTTCCCTTCAGGAACTACGGTTCTAGAGAAACGGGGCATTGCTGTCAACGTTCCCCTGTGGCTTCCCGAAAACTGTATCCAGTGCAACCAGTGCGCCTATGTTTGTCCGCACGCCGCCATCCGTCCTTTCCTCCTCAATGAAGCCGAAAAGAACAGCGCTCCGGAGGATATGACCACCCTGAAGGCGTTTGGGAAAGAACTTGTCGGACTCGAATTTAGGGTACAGGTGAGCGTGCTCGACTGTACGGGTTGCGGAAATTGTATTGAAGTGTGTCCATCGAAGACTAAATCTCTTGAATTCCAAACTCTGGGCTCCCAGATGCCGGAGACCAAAAACTGGGACTTCCTGATCGATCATGTGACTTACAAGACCGATGTAGCCGATAGGTTCAAGACCTTCAAAAACAGCCAGTTTTCCCAGCCTCTCTTTGAGTTCTCGGGCGCCTGTGCCGGTTGCGGTGAAACACCTTATGTCAAGCTCATCACCCAGCTCTATGGCGAGCGGATGATGGTAGCCAATGCTACCGGCTGCTCTTCCATCTATGGCGGAACGGCTCCTTACACTCCTTACCGTGCGAATACTGATGGACACGGTCCGGCCTGGGCCAACTCCCTGTTTGAAGACAATGCCGAATACGGTTTCGGGATGGCCATCGGGATTACCCATCTCAGGAAACGGATGGCCCAGAAAATGCGGGCGGCGATCAAGGAGAACATGATGGGCGCCGAACTGCTGGTTGCATTTGGCGAATGGATTGACGGAAAAGGCGATGCAACCCTTTCGAAAGAGGCTACCATCAAGATGCTTCCGTTGCTGGAGAAAGAGAAAGGTCAGCTGGCCAAAGATATCCTCGATCTGAAGCAGTACCTGGTGAAGAAGTCGATATGGATCATCGGCGGCGACGGCTGGGCCTACGATATTGGGTTTGGTGGGTTAGACCACGTAATAGCTTCCGGCGAGGATGTGAATATCCTGGTGCTCGATACCGAAGTCTATTCCAACACCGGGGGGCAATCCTCCAAAGCAACCCCCGAAGGCGCCGTAGCTAAATTTGCGGCATCCGGGAAGAAAGTACGGAAAAAAGATTTAGGCGCCATGGCAATGACATACGGATACGTATATGTTGCGCAGATAGCTATGGGGGCCAACAACTCCCAAACCTTCCGGGCAATAAAAGAGGCCGAAGCCTACAAAGGTCCCTCGGTGATCATTGCTTACTCACCCTGCATCAACCACGGCATGAAAACCGGTATGGGTAAGACGCAGGAGGAGATGGAGCGTGCCGTAAAAGCCGGATACTGGCAGTTATACAGGTATAACCCCGAATTGGGTGAAGCGGGACAGAATCCCTTCAAGCTTGATTCGAAGGAGCCCGAGTGGGATAAATTCCAGGAGTTTTTGGATGGTGAAGTTCGTTATTCCTCCCTCAAGAAGATCTTCCCGGCCGAAGCCGCTATCCTGTTCAAGGCAGCCGAAGAAAACGCGAAATGGCGTTTCGAAAACTACAAGAGGCTGGCGGAGATGAGCTACGAAAAATAGCCCCTAAATCCCCTAAAGGGGACTTACTCCCTCCCCTTCAGGGGAGGGTTGGGGAGGGGTCATCGCGGATAGTTACTTGATAAATGTAAATTTTACGATAATTGTTAAAAGAACCTTTTATGGCTAATCTTACCACTCACTACATGGGGTTGAAACTCAAGAACCCTGTCATCATCGGCGCCAGCAACCTGGTGAAGGATATCAGCAACATCCAGAAGATGGAGGAGGAAGGAGCTGCCGCAATCGTTTACAAGTCGCTGTTTGAAGAGCAGGTTGAGTTGGAGAGGCTGCAGCTTTCGGAAGAGTTGAACCAGTACAACGACCGGCATGCCGAGATGATCTCTCTTTTTCCCGATATCGAGCATGCCGGACCAACCGAGCATTTGCACCACCTGAGAACTGTCGTTGAATCGGTGACCATACCGGTGATCGCCAGCCTCAACTGTGTGGCCGATGAGACCTGGGTGGAGTATGCCAGGCTGATCGAAGAGACCGGCGTCAATGGACTTGAGCTAAACCTTTACAGCGTTCCCGGAGATTTCAAGCTGGAGGGAAAGCAGATCCTGAATGACCAACTCGATGTCATCACGCAGGTAAAGAAAAACCTGCGGATACCGGTGAGTGTCAAGCTGAGTCCCTTCTATACCAATATCCTGAATGTCATTCAACAGATGTACTATGCAGGAGTTGATGGCTTTGTCCTTTTCAACCGACTGTTCCAGCCCGATATCGACCTGGAGGAGGAAAAACACCATTTCCCCTACAACCTCAGCAACGAAGGCGATAACAGGTTACCGCTGAGGTACGTCGGATTGCTTTATGGCGAGATTCGTGGATCCATTTGTGCCAACACGGGGATCTATAACGGTCGTGATGTCGCCAAGATGATCCTGGCCGGAGCCGATTGTGTTCAGGTGGTAAGCACCATTTACAAAAATGGCTTCGGGCAAATCGGCAACATTCTCAAATCGCTGGAAGAGTGGATGCAGCAGAAAGAGTACGAGACCATCGAACAGTTTCAGGGCAAGCTTTCCCGCAAAAATATGAAAGATCCCTTCGCTTACAAACGCGCCCAGTACATCGACATCCTGATGAAGAGCGAGGAGATTTTCAAGCTTTATCCGATGAGATAGCAGATAACCCCTAAATCCCCTAAAGGGGACTTGCTCCGCTCCGGGGAAGCCCCTAAATCCCCTAAAGGGGACTTGCTCCGCTCCGCGGAAGCCCCTAAATCCCCTAAAGGGGACTTGCTCCCTCCCCTTTAGGGGAGGGTTGGGGAGGGGTTATCGCGCCTCAGTTTACCATAATCTCAAACGGCATCCTCGCCTGCACCCCCTTCATCTCCCTGATCTTACGGATGGTTTGGTAGTAGATGTAATCTTCTCCCAACGCCTGTTTCATATAAATATCGGGAGTGGATTTACCGGTGATCTGTTCGAGGATTTGCTGAAGCGGGTCTTTCAGCACAGGAAGTGCTGTGATGCGAAAGTCGGTGAGTCCGGCCATAGAGGCAGCCATGCTGATCGCGGCATCCAGTCCGCCCAGGGTATCCACCAGTCCGAGTTGCAGAGCCTCTGTACCGCTCCATATCCGTCCCTGGCCGATGTTGTCGACCTCCTCCACGGTCATATGACGGCCAGCGGCAACGCGTCCGGCGAAGAGGTCATAAATATGGTCTACATCCTTTTGAATCACCGCTCTCTGGTATGGAGTGAGGGGTTTCATCACCGGGATGAAATCGGCATTATCGTTCGTTTTGGCATTGTCGAAGGTGATCCCGAGCTTGTTGTTCATCAGTCCCTGGAGGTTGGGGATAGCGCCCCAAACGCCGATAGAACCTGTGATGGTGGTAGGGTCACAAACGATTTTGTTGGCAGCGCAGCCGATGTAGTAACCGCCACTGGCTGCCACATCCCCGAAGGAAGCCACTACAGGCTTCTCCCTGGAAGCAAGTTCGATCTCCCGCCAGATTACTTCGGAGGCGAGAGCGCTACCGCCGCCGGAGTTCACCCGCAGGACGATTGCTTTCACAGTTTTGTCTTCACGGGCTTTCCTTACTGCGCGTGAAATGCGCTCCCCGCCAATGTTCTCTGCGGTGCCTTCTCCATCCACCACATCTCCAAAAGCAAACACAACAGCTACTTTCTCTTTTGCAGTAGATCTGTGGCTGGCCGGCACCTTGATGTAGGAGTCGAGAGAAACGGTAGTAATCTTGGCTGTACTGTCGATAGAGAGGAGATTTCTGAGTTCACCGAGCATCTCATCTTTGAACAGAACCCCGTCGATCATTCCGTACTCCACGGCATCGGCTGCTGTCTGAACCAGAAGGGCATCGGCAATCCTGTTCAACTCCTGCGGCTCAATCGTTCTTGCCACGCTGATGTCGGTGATGACCTGATGCCAGATGTCGGTGATCATCGTGGTGATCTGTTCCCTGTTTTCGGCGCTCATCTTATCCAGGAAGAGAGGTTCGGTAGCCGCTTTGAATTTGCCGTGTCGAATTACCTGAACTTCGACATCCAGTTTCTCCAGTGTTCCCTTGAGGAACATCAGCTGGGCGTTGAGCCCTTTGAAGAGCATGCCACCTTCGGGGTTGAGGTAGACCTGATCGGCAGCTGTAGCCAGGTAGTAAGCTGCCTGGGAATAGTAATTTCCATAGGAGACGAGGAACTTCCCTGAAGTCTTGAAGTCGATCAGGGCATCCCTGATCTCTTCCAGTGTTCCCATTCCGGTGGAGATATTTTCCGTATTGAGGTAGATCCCGGTGATGTTGGCATCATCTTTTGCTTTGGCAATGCTCTTTACTATGTCATCGAGGCCAAGTGCGTTCCCCGAACTCATCGGGTTGAGAAAGAAAAGCTTGTCGGGAGCCCGCTCGGCGATGGGTTTGTCGAGGTCGAGATAGAGGACTGTGTTGCCCGAAATGGCGACCTCCTCCTCGGCCGTAGCGGCAATAATAACGCCAATGATGATGGCGAATCCGATCAACGTAAGGATCACAACGGTGATAAATGTGCCCAGCATGGAAGCGAGCATGGTTTTTAGGAAATTCATAGCGTAAGTTTTGAGTTTTGTACAAAGATAAAAGTAATTAACAAAAAATTGTGAATAGCTTTTTCGGTCACATGCTATGAGGCGCTATTAATTCCATTATCATTGCAGCGGTGAACCAACTCATATCGGATGCTCCATAGGGTGGCTTTTATTTTATTGTTTGTTTTTCTGATCCCGGTCATTTCCCTCCCTGCAGTAGATGAGGAGGGTGGGCGCAAGGGGAGTGCCATCGACCCGAAGCCTGCACCCAAAGCAGCCCCTTCGATCTTTATCATGGACAAAGGATACAAGCCGGTACCAGGGCTGATCAGTTTTATGCTGCAGCACAACCGATCGCTGGATACGATCTACCTTGCGCGGTTGCTGAAGACCTATATCTCGGAGAGCCAACTGGAGGGGGTGAATTATGATGTTGCCGTTGTACAGATGTGCCTTGAGACCGGCTTTTTACGATTCAACGGATCGGTAAGTCGTTTCCAGAACAACTTCTGCGGATTGGGCGCTGTTAGCGCATCTGCAGCAGGGGATTGGTTCGGCTCGATGGAAGAGGGCATCCGGGCTCATATCCAGCACTTGAAAGCCTACGCCAGTACTGACCCGCTAAACGCAGCACCTGTCGACAAGCGGTTCCGACATGTCAGGCGAGGTACCGTCTTCACTCTTCACGACCTTACCGGACGCTGGGCTACTGACCCTAAGTATGGGGAGAAGCTGGATTATCTGTTGAGAAAACTTTACCGCGATTAGGGATACGGGATCAACCCCTCCCCAACCCTCCCCTAAAGGGGAGGGAGTAAGTCCCCTTCAGGGGATTTAGGGGTAATCCCGTATCGCAGATCTCGTATCCCGTATCTTTTTACTATTTTCTCATGAAGGTAATTGTTCACAATATTTTTCTCTCTCTCGGCTCAAATGAGGGTGACCGGCTGGGAATGCTGAGACAAGCATGCGAGTTGATCGGCGAGGAGGTTGGGACAATCCTTAAACAATCTTCGATCTATGAAACCGAATCCTGGGGAATGGAGGGAACTGAGCCATTCCTGAACCAGGTGATCCAGGTAACCACCATGCTTCCGCCGCTTGAACTTCTCTCAGTGTTGCTGAAGATTGAACGGAAATTGGGAAGGATACGCGATACGCGATCCACGTCCCACGTCTCACGTCTCACGTCTTACGTCTCACGTTCCATCGACCTCGATATCCTCTTCTATGGTTCAGAGATTGTGGATTCGCCTGCGTTGACGATCCCTCATCCGCATATCCTTGAGCGACGGTTTGTATTGGTACCGTTGGCCGAGATTGCCGGGGAGTTTGTGCATCCGAAGTTGGGAAAATCGATTGATCAGCTGTTGGATGAGTGTGGGGATAAAGGAGAGGTCAGGGTTTTCTTCACCAAATAGATTTGTATCTTTGATTTTTTAATTCTTAATTCTTAATTCTTAATTCCTTTTGTACAACTACATCGTCATTGAAGGCAATATTGGGGCTGGGAAGACCTCGCTGGCAACCAGGCTGGCTGAGGACCGCCAGGCATCGCTGATTTTGGAACAGTTTGAAGAGAACTCGTTTTTGCCGAAGTTTTATGAGGATCCCGCCAGGTATGCCTTTCCGCTGGAGTTATCGTTTCTGGCCGACAGGTACCAGCAGCTTAAAGACCATTTTGTCAAACCCAGCCTCTTCGAGCCGGTGACGATAGCCGACTATCTCATCTATAAGTCGCTGATTTTTGCCGGGCAGAATCTCGAGTCGGCAGAGATGACTCTGTATAACAGGCTTTTTTCTATCGTCGCATCCGTTGTTCCGAAGCCCGACCTGCTGGTATTTCTTTTTCTCACGCCCGAGAAGCTGAAGCAGAATATCCTTCACCGCGGCAGAAGCTATGAGATGAATATTCAGATTGAGTATCTGGAAAAGATTCAGCAGGGATACCTGGAGTTTATGAAGCAGCAGTCAGACTGGAGAATTTTATTGATCGAGACCTCCCGGGTCGATTTTGTGAACCGTGATGAGGATTACCACTGGATCACCGATCTTATTTTCAAGGATTACCCTCCTGGTATCACCCGGGTAAAGGGATAAAAAAAAGGCTGATCCGCGTCCGGATCAGCCTTTTTTGGTCATCAGTAAACCTTACTTCACGATATTCTGGAATTCAGGAGTATTTGCATAGTTGTAAAATTCGCGGTCGCCCCTGGCCTGAGCTTTCAGATCCTTGTTCTGACAAGCTTTCATCAGGTATTCATAGAGCATTCCCGTGTCGGCTTTCTTGGCTCCGACAATTGCCAGCAGGTAGAAAGTCTCTGCTGTTTGAGGAGCACATTTCAGTGTGGTCTCAGCGGCAGATGTGTTGCCGGAAACCAGCTGGAGCAAACCGAGGTTGTAATCGCAGGTTGCACTTGCAAGCATTTGGCCCGCTTTCTGGTAGTCGCCTTTCGGAATCATCAGTACGCCGAGGTTGTAATTTTCATTTTCACCAAGTTGTTTGGCTTTGTTGAAATACTCTTCGGCTTTCTTGAGGTCACCTGATTTTGCATAGGCAACACCCAGGTTGTTTACAACGATGCCGTTATTCGGGGCAAGTGCATTGGCATCCTGGAGGTAATCAAAAGCCGCTTTGTAGTTGCCGGTTGCGATATTGGCTACACCTGCATTGCTCAGGGCTTTCCAGTTATCCTTGTAGATTTTGGCTGCATTCTCGTAAATTTTCACCTGTACCGCAACATCATCGGTCATGGTGCCAGCGTAAAGAATCTCTTCTACTTTCAGTTTGCCAGGTTCGTTGATAGCCAATCTTGCGATCTCTTCATCAAGCAGACGAGGCTCATACAGGTTCGCTTTGATGACAGCTCTTCTCAAAGGAGGCAGGAGGTTCTCTTCAATGTTGGGATAGATCAGGATCATGTCGCGGAGTTTCTGCTCTTTCTGGGCTTCGCTCATCTGGGAGTTCACCACGTTCAGAATCTTGTCCTTGTCGGCCATGTTGCTGTTCTGGATCTCTTTCAGGAATCCGTTCCAGTCGGGACCATGGTGGTTGAGAACAAAGTTGACATCAGCAGAGGCGGCTTCAACAGCAGCTTTGACAGCTTTCTTGTCTTTGTTGTTTTTGTTGGCAGCCTTTACCCAGACTTTGTACTGATCAACCATGTAGGTGTTTCCAGTTGTTGAACGGTTTGCGGAGAGACCCACGTTGAATGTCTCTTCTCCTTCGGGGGATGCCCATCCGTCGATCTCGATATTCTTGAGTTTCCAGCCTTGCTGCAGGAATGCAGCCATATCGGCCAGGGCCTGTTTGGAAGCGTCGTTCTTGTTCAAACCGAATTTCAGGTTGAGTTTAAACAGGTTTTGCGGGAAGTAGAGAACGGCAGTTTTGGAAACGATCACCTCTTTCTGATAACCGTGAGCGGCAATCAGGGTAGTGAGTTCGTTGCTGATCCGGGTGGGGGTATAGATCACACCAGGAGCCAGTGAGCGGGAAGGAAGAACGATGAACTTGTCTTTGAGCTTGATCTCATCTTTCTTCGGGGTGATGGTCTCTTTGGCTTCGTAGATAATCGGAGCAACAACCAGTTCCGAGGTATTCATCTCAGGAGAGTAGGGGAATACCGTGGTGTAGGTAAAGGTGCCACCCTCTTTGTATTTGATCATCGTGCCGTCACCTGTTAGTTTTTCTCCCATCAGGTGCATTGCGGGCAGGTCATACTGTCCACCGGCATAGGTGAGAGTGGGCTGGAAGTACATAGCAGCTTTCTGAGCGAAATACTTTTCGGGGAAGGTGCCTTTGATGGTAACAACCACAGAGTCTCCCTTTTCGGAGAGAACCGGAGGTATTACTTCATACTTCACCTCTGCGTATCTCTTCTCCATATTCTTCAGGTTGCCACCGCGGTAACCGAATTTGTAGGTGAGACCGATTGTGAGGCTGCTGTACATGTCATTCTTGATTTGCTTGGCACCCCCTTTGGTCATGTCGAGGATGTCGCCATCTCTCCAACGCCAGTAGAATTCGGGGTTGATCGACCAGTTTTTGTGGATGTTGATATCGAAACCAAGTCCGGCACCTACCTTGAACTCGAGGTTGTGCTTGAACAGGCCGCTTGTATTACCAATTACGTTGGGAACATCAGCAGCATCTCTTCCGATCCATGCATCATTCACAGCCAGCAACAGGTCGGTACGGTGACCGATGGTTTGATCGGCGCCAATGCCAAAGATGGCATATGAGCTGAATACCCGCTCGGGTTTGTAACCCATGATCCAGTTGATCCAGTTGACTGTCACCTGCAGGTCAGTCTCCCATGGATAGGCTACGAATGATTTGTGGAGGTAATGTGGTGTTGGATTGGTTGGTTCTCCGTTGTCAAAGTCGTAGATAAATTTACCCTGAACCTGGCTTTGGAGTTTTCCGTGTGCAACGCGGAAACGGGCACCGATTACACGGGTGAACTGTTTAGTAAAGACAAGCCCGTAGTTGTAACCCATCGAACCTTCATTTGCAAAGTTGAAAATCAGGTACCTGGAGAGGTCGCCGTTGAACTGCATGACACCGCCAAAAGCCTGAACCGACCAATAGCTATACGAAGGAGCAGTGTTCCTGGCCTTTTTTGTCTCGGTGGGTGCTGCATCCTGACTGATAGCCAGCACAGGTATGAGTGCCACGAGGAGGACGACCAGTACCTTGGATAAGTTTCGATAAAACTTTTTCATACTTCTGAATTTTAGATTATATTTAAATAGTGTTTACTGATTCAACAAATATATTAAAAAAATAACTAAATAAAAATAGTTTTAATTAAAATTTAATTAAGCAATAAGTGTTAATTAATTGATTGATAATTATTTGTCCCTATTTTTTTATGTTTCACACAGTAAAATTAGAAAAGTTTTATGATATTCTACGTAAACTTTCTTCCATAGTTTCATTTTTCACAACAATTTTTACCTATCACGGCAAATCTCCCAAATCACGATCCCTGCCGATACAGCTACATTAAGGGAGTGTTTGGTCCCGAACTGAGGGATTTCAATGGCCTGAGTTACCTCCCTGATGACCTCTTCGGAAACTCCATGTACCTCATTCCCAAAAATAAGCGCGAGAGGTGTGGTCTCTTGTGCTGCAAAATGAGCCAAGGTGATGCTTTGATCAGTCTGCTCCACGGCAACCACATTGTATCCGTTTCCCTTCAAAAAATTTACCGCTTCCAGGGTATTTTTAAAATATTCCCACGTAACCGATTCCGTTGCTCCCAGTGCGGTACGGTGAATTTCACGGTGAGGCGGTGTAGCTGTAATGCCACAAAGAAAGATAGCTTCCAGGTTGAAGGCATCTGCTGTACGGAAAATGGAACCTACATTTTGCAGGCTCCGGATGTTGTCGAGCACAATCACAATGGGGAGTTTCGGCTTCGCCTTGAAGTCGGCGAGGGAGGGGCGGTTGAGATCGGACATTGTTAGTTTACGCATAGCTGACTTGCCCCTAAATCCCCTTTTTACCCCTAAATCCCCTAAAGGGGACTTACTCTGCTTCGCAGGAATTTCCTCCCATCGGGAGGAGTAAGCCCCCTTAGGGGGTTTGGGGGTGATCCCGAAGGGAAGTAAGCCCCCTTTAGGGGGTTTGGAGTCTCGGTTTCAAAATTACGTATAATCCTGCATTTTTACCGAGTTATCAACATAATTTGATGGTTCCCTCATGGAAGTGTACTTTTGAAATACAAATACCCCCCAACCCCCTGAAGGGGGAGTAAGTCCCCTTTAGGGGATTTAGGGGTAACCATCGAATAGCGAACAGCGAAT
>CAZXQU010000071.1:0-13608 GCA_964642545.1 uncultured Prolixibacteraceae bacterium
GCTAGGCGGCGGTCTGCAAAACCGTATACAGCGGTTCGAATCCGCTCGAGACCTCAGTAGAGTAAATGACCCGTTAGCTTAACAGCTGGCGGGTTTTTTATTGTTGGAGGATTGTGGCGAAATAGTGAAATTGCCAACTGGTTACCTCTTGGTGCTTTCTCTCGAATGAAAGAGCAGTTCGCTGATGAAGACCAGTACCAGTGTAAATGCTGTGCTGGTGAGAACGCGCAAAAGGGTCTGGAAAAATTCAGTGAACCGGAAAATTTCAAGATAAAAAAGGGTCGTATGATGAATCAGAATAAGAATAAATGAGTACGAAAAGAACCACGTAAAGCCTTCAACCCTCAGGGAAGGTTGGATTCCGAGATCTTCTTCGGGTTCGCGTGAGATAGCCCTGATGACATAGGGACGGCAAAAGGCCATTAAAACAGTGGCAGCGGCATTCAATCCATAAGTGTTGGTAAAAAGATCAATAGAGATTCCCAGCAAAAAGGCCAGGATCAGTAGCAACCAGCGTGGGGTGACAAATGGAAGAAGAAGGACGAAGTAGACGTACAGGTATGGATTAGTATAGCCCCCCAGGTTGATATTATTCAGAATCAGAACCTGCAAGAGAACCAGAAACAGAAAGCGTATAGTATTTCGTACAAGCAGATTGGTCATAATTCTTTAAATGAAGCCTTGAGTTGCTCTTTCTCCGTCTTGAACATATCCACAACCACCTCTACATAGCCAAGTGCATTAAAATCCGTTAAAAGGGTTAGTGTTGCAGTATTGAAATTCTCATCTTCATAAACATGCAACTTGTCGATAACACCAATCAGGATGCCGTTGGGGAATACTTCTGAGTTCCCGCTGGTTACAACTGTATCTCCCGGTTCGACATGCAGATGTTTCGGGATCTCCTTAACAACACAGGTCCGGTAGTCTCCTCCAGGCCATTCAACGCTGATCATTTGGTTGTTCTTTAAAAACCTCGCAGATATTTTACTCTCCTTGTGAAGCAGGCTGAGAATCCAGCTAAAGTGTGACGAGACGTTTACCACCTGACCCACGATCTTATTCCCGATAATCACTCCCATGTGAGGTTCCACTCCCTGCAGAGAACCTTTGTTGATCATCAGGTAGTTGTTTCTATTGTTTGTGGTGTTGCTGATCACCCGAGCATTAATAAACCTGTATTCCGCCTGGTATATCGTATCTTTCCGCGTAAGAATGGCCTTATCGGCAATATAAATCGCTTCCGGCATCCGGGCATGTAGCATAGCATTCTCTTCACCCAGGCTTAAATTTGTCCTCTTCAGTGAAAAATACTCTGAGATGTTGCGGTAGGTGGTATTGATTCCCCCGGAGATGCCGGCAGTCCAATCGAACATGACGGCATTCTGAAAAGTATTGTTCCGAAAGAAAAGTATCAGTGAAAGAACCTCCAAAAACAGGAAAAGAAAAATGAAATAGTGATTCCTGAAAAAGAGAAAGAGGTTTCGCATGAGAACATTTACTTGATCAGGAAGGTAAACTTATCAAAGTTCTTCAGGGCAATTCCTGTTCCCCTGGCTACAGCCCGAAGCGGGTCCTCAGCAACATAGACTTTCAGCTTGGTCTTCATGTGGAGCCGTTTATCCAAACCGCGGAGCAATGCACCACCACCGGTAAGGTATATCCCTGTTTCATAGATATCGGAGGCAAGTTCGGGAGGCGTCATCTCAAGAGCATTGAGAACCGCTGCTTCAATTTTCGCAATTGATTTATCGAGTGCATGAGCAATCTCGGCATGGTTAACAATCACCTCTTTCGGAATCCCGGTAAGCAGGTCGCGACCATGAACGGCATAAGGTTCCGGCGGATTGTCGATGTCGGGGAGAGCAGCCCCTACTTCAATCTTGATTCGTTCCGACGTACGCTCCCCCACGTTGATATTGTGTTGTTTTCGCATGTACTCTTCAATGTCGGAGTTAAATTCGTCGCCGGCAATGCGGATCGATTTATTATTGACAATACCTCCCAGTGCAATCACTGCAATCTCGCTGGTGCCACCACCAATATCAATTACCATGTTTCCAATAGGTTCCAGTACATCAATCCCGATACCAATAGCGGCTGCCATTGGCTCATGAATCAACCGGACCTCCTTGGCGCCTGCTTGTTCAGCCGAATCTTTCACGGCCCGTTCTTCAACCGCGGTTATTCCCGAAGGAATGCAGATCACCATTTTGAGTGCCGGGGGAAACCAGGTCTTCCTCACTTCTATCATCTTTATCATCGCCCTGATCATGTGCTCGGCTGCTTGGAAATCGGCGATAACGCCACCCCGCAGAGGACGTATCGTTTGGATGTTCTCGTGGGTTTTGCCATGCATCATCTGGGCTCTCTTGCCCACCGCTAAAATCTTACCGGTACTTCGTTCAATGGCGACGATCGATGGCTCATCAACCACAACTTTATCATTGTAAATGATGACTGTATTGGCAGTACCCAGGTCAATCGCTATCTCCTTTGTGAAAAACCCCATAACTTGCTTCTTCTTATTTAGTGTTTAAAATGTCGTATTCCCGTAAAAACCATTGACATGTTGTGATCGTCACAGTATCGGATTGAATCCTTGTCCCTGATCGATCCTCCAGGCTGGATCACCGCCCTTATGCCTGCCTTGTCGGCGATCTCAACCGAATCGGCAAAAGGGAAAAAAGCATCAGAAGCCATTACCGCACCCTGGGTGTCAAATCCAAATATGTCCGCTTTCAGGATAGCCTGTTTCAGCGCGTCAACCCGGGAAGTTTGGCCCATCCCGCAACCGATCAGCTGACGATCCTTAACCAATACGATAGTATTGGATTTCAGGTGCTTAACAATCCTGTTGGCAAACAATAAATCGGGGACCTCAGCAGGGGAGGGGTGTTTCGCTGTCACATACCTGAACTCCTCTTCTGCCTCAACTTTCAAATCTTTCTCCTGTTCAATCACCCCATTCAGGAGAGATTTAAACTGCCGGCTTGCAAAGTTGTAAGGTTTCCGGTACAAAATTATTCTATTTTTCTTAGACTTAAGCAGTTCCAATGCTTCATTTTCATATTCATCTGCGATAATAATCTCAAAAAATAGCTTATTTATCTCTTTTGCACTCTCCAGATCAACAGCCCTGTTCACACTGATGATTCCACCAAAGGCAGAAACCGGATCACAGGCAAGGGCATCTTTCCAGGCTTCGGTAAGACTCTTGCGTGAAGCTACGCCGCATGGATTGGTGTGTTTAATGATCACCACAGACGGATCACGGAACTCATCGATCAGCTGAATAGCGGCTTCAACATCAACCAGATTGTTATATGAGAGCTCTTTTCCGTGAACCTGGTCAAATACCTTATTCAGATCTCCGTAAAAGATCCCGGGCTGATGTGGATTTTCACCATATCGCAATGCAACGTGTTTCGAAAAACTCTGTTTAAACACAGGGAGGTCCATTTCCCGGTTAAAGTATCTGAAAATCTCTGTGTCGTAATGTGAGGAGACGTCGAATGCCCTGGCAGCAAATAACTTCCTCTGTTCCAAGGTGGTATATCCATTATTCTTTTGCAGCAATTCCGACACTTCATCATAGAGTCCGGCGGTGGGGACGCTCAGTACATGCTTGAAATTTTTCGCTGCAGCCCTGATCAGGGAAATTCCTCCGATGTCAATTTTTTCAATGATTTCACTTTCGTCGTTGGTACTTGCAACGGTTTTCTCAAAGGGGTAAAGATCAACGATCACCATATCCACCGATGGAATCTCATACCTGGAGACATCTTCAACGTCGGAGAGTTCATCGCGTCGCCATAATATGCCTCCGAAAATTTTCGGATGCAGGGTTTTTACCCGGCCTCCCAGGATCGATGGGTAGGATGTAATTTCTTCGATAGGCGTAGCCGGGATGCCCTGACTTTTCAGGTAGCTGAATGTTCCTCCTGTGGATAAGATTTCCACATCAAAATCTACGAGGAGTTTAGCCAGATCAGCGATCCCCTCTTTGGAGTAAACAGAGATCAGGGCCGACTTGATTTTAATCTGGTCAACCATATTCAAAAAGGTTTTAAGCGTTTTGGTGCAATGTTACCAAAAATCGACGTACGACCAACAGGAAAGAGGTTCTGAAAAGTAAAATTATTACCTTTACTGGTTATTTTCTCCAAATATCCTCAATTATGCTATTGATTTTAAGACTCCTCAGAGAAAGCTATATTTTCGCTTTTCAAGCTATCGTTGTCAACAAGATACGTACCCTTCTCTCACTGCTCGGTATCACCATCGGGATATTCTGTATCATCTCCGTTTTCACAATTTTTGATTCGATGGAGATTGCCATTCGTACCAACATTGATTCACTGGGAACAAACGTACTTTTTGTTCAGAAATGGCCATGGGCCATGGGTGGGGATTACCCCTGGTGGAAATACTATCAGAGGCCTGAAGCCTCCCTGGACGATATGCGTGAGATCCAAAAGCGTAGCAGTCTTTCCCAGGTATCAGCATTTATGATCGGTGTGTCAAAAATGGTAAAATACCAGAGTAACTACATGGAAGGGGTGGGGATAATGGGTGTCTCACACGACTTTGACCAGGTACTTCCGTTTGAAATCAGTGATGGGCGTTACTTCTCTACAATGGAATCGATGGCCGGAAAAAATGTTGCCGTCATCGGAAACAACATTGCCGAAAACCTGTTTCCCGGAATGGAACCAGTTGGACGCAGGATCACGGTGATGGGAAGAAAAGTAGACGTGATTGGAAAGATCGCCAAGGAGGGTGAGGACATGTTTGGAAACTCTAACGACAACACGGTTCTTCTCCCGATCAATTATTTCAAAAGCCTGGTTGATATCCGCGATATGGATGCCACAATCATTGTAAAGGCACGGCCCATGGTTTCCAACGATGAGCTGCGGGATGAGCTGACGGGGATCATGCGATCGGTCAGAAAGCTAAAGCCATCAGCCGAAGATAATTTTGCCATCAATGAGACCAGCGTGATTACCCAGGGGTTTGACGCCCTGTTTGGCACAATTGCCATTGTAGGGTGGATTATTGGCGGTTTCTCCCTATTGGTGGGCGGATTTGGGATTGCTAATATCATGTTTGTGTCGGTCAAGGAGCGAACCAGCATCATTGGTATTCAGAAAGCGCTGGGGGCTAAAAACTATTTTATCCTGTTCCAGTTTCTTTTTGAGGCAATTTTCTTATCAGTTATCGGTGGGATTGTAGGATTGCTGATCGTATTTATCCTGACATTGATTGTATCCAGCGCATTTGATTTCGATCTGATCCTCACAGCTGCAAATATATGGCTTGGCATCGGTGTATCCGCTGCCATTGGACTAATATCGGGAATCGTACCGGCATTTTCCGCTTCCAGGCTCGACCCTGTAGAGGCAATGAGAAGCTCTGGTTAAAAGGGCCAGAACTGGTTGTCGAACCAAATTTTTTCTTTCAGATCTTCGTCCAGTTTATTCAGTATCTTTAGGTGGGTTTTTTCCCAGTTTGCCAGCCATTGGTAAAGCTCTCTTTCATTTGCATCGTCGGTACTTTCAGCCTGCTTGCTATAGATCTCAATAGCACGTTTTTCCATGTCGATGGCAGCAGCAATCGCAGCAGCTTCAAATCCGGCAGCTGATATTTTTTTCTTTACCTCGTCGGATAGGACCAAGTTGGCGATGGCGTCGTTGTTCATATCGGGCAGGTCAACTTTGATGAATGACTTGGTTTTGTCGTAACCAGCGAATTGATCAGACAGGAACTTAACATGAAGGGTCTCTTCATCGGCCATTACCTGAAAAATGTTTTTAATCTCCGGATCGGTGGTTTGTCCGGCTACAGTTGAATAGAAGGCATATCCCCGTTTCTCAAGGAGAATCGCCTGTTTCAGAATTTCAAGTACATTTTTTTTTTCCATTTCTTCTGATTTGATTGTATGGTGAAATTTTAGATAACTATCTGATACGCTAAATCGTCAGTTTTATGCGGGAGGCAAGAATGTCAATGGCTACTGTATTTTTACCTCCTTGGGGAATGATGATGTCGGCGAACCGTTTTGAGGGTTCGATAAATTGCAGGTGCATGGGTTTAACAAAGGATTCGTAATGCCGCATTCCCTGATCAAATGATCGACCGCGCTTTTCGGTATCCCTCCGTATGATCCGTATCAAACGATCGTCGGGATCGGCATCCACAAAGACCTTGATATCCAACAGATCACGCAGTTCCGGTTCGGTAAGGATCAGGATTCCCTCCACAACGATAATTTTACGGGCATGGATAACAGTAGTCTCTTTTGAGCGGGCACAAGTTACATAGGAATAAGAGGGCATTTCAATTGATTTTCCACTCTTCAGGGCCCGAAGCTGATCAATCAGCAATTGCCACTCAATGGCATCCGGGTGGTCAAAATTGATGTTTCGTTTCTCCTCGTCGGATTTATTACCATTATCCCAATAGTAGGAATCCTGTGGAATAACAGTAACTACCTCTCCGGGAAGCTGCCTGATCAACTCATGAACAACGGTCGATTTTCCTGAGCCCGAGCCGCCACTGATTCCAATTGTTAACATGCCTCTACAAAAGATAAGCTAAGAGTATACCTGCAGCCACTGCTGAACCGATTACCCCGGCAACATTGGGCGCCATGGCGTGCATGAGCAAATGGTTGGTAGGATCAGCCTTCAGCCCTTCCGTTTGAACAACCCTTGCACTGTCGGGAACTGCCGAAACGCCGGCCGCCCCAACCAGGGGATTAATCTTGTTCCTGGGTGACAGAAACAGGTTCATTACTTTGGCAAATATAACACCTCCGGCTGTTGCAACCAAAAAAGAGAAGGCGCCCAGAACAAAAATAAGGATTGATTGGGATGTCAGAAAAACATCAGCTTGAGTCGAAGCGCCCACTGTCAGCCCAATCAGGATGGTCACGATATCAATCAAAGAGGTGGATGCTGTGTTGGCCAGGCGTTTGGTTACGCCAGACTCTTTCAGAATATTTCCAAAAAACAGCATGCCGAGCAAGGGGAGGGCGCTGGGTGCAATAAATGTAGTAAGAATCAGACCAATGATGGGGAAAAGCATTTTTTCAACCCTCGAAACACTTCGGGGGGGTCTCATGCGTATCATTCTCTCCCGTTTCGATGTCAGCAGTCTCATGATGGGTGGCTGCAACACCGGAACCAATGCCATATAAGAATAGGCAGCAATCGCTATAGGGCCTATCAGGTTTTGTACAACCTGACCGTCGGGCATAATATTAATACCATTGGCCAGTTTTGAAGAGAGGAAGATAGCCGTAGGTCCATCGGCACCCCCGATGATCGCGATAGCACCAGCCTCCGCCGGGTAGAATCCCAGTATCAGAGCCCCCAGAAACGTAATGAATATACCCACCTGTGCAGCAGCGCCCAGGAGCATGAGTTTGGGATTGGAAATCAGAGAGGAAAAATCAGTCATGGCCCCGATACCCAGGAAAATCAACGGTGGATAAACCCCTTTCAACACCCCAAAATAGAGATAATTCAGCACGCTTCCATTTTCATAAATTCCAATTTGCAGGTTCGAATTTTGAAGGAATGGGATATTTCCAATCATGATGCCGGTGCCGATTGGAATCAACAGCAATGGTTCATATTCATAGCGGATGGCCAGGTAAATAAATACCAGGCCAACAAAAATCATGACTATGTTTCCCCAGCTAACATTGGCAAATCCGGTATAACCCCAAAATCGCATAAGTCCATCTACAGATTCTGATACGGTCTCTCCGGATCCGGATGCAAGAACCTCAAAAATAAATGGTTTAAAGATAAAAAGCAGGGCTATGATGCCAAATACAGTGAATACTTTCCGCATCGCAGGAGTAGGGTGGGGTGATTTCAGGAAGCTCATGGCGGAAGGATTAGGCGATTTCGATTAATAAATCATTTTGTGAGACGATGTCACCGGATTTTACCCGAACCGACTGGATTGTTCCGCTCTTCTCGGAAAGTACATTGTTCTCCATCTTCATTGCCTCCATTGTCAACAGCTTCTGACCAAGCGAAACAGTATCGCCCTCCTTAACCAGAACCTGCAGGATCGTGCCGGGAAGAGGGGCTTTAACAGCCGTGTTTACAGTTTTGGATACCTGGCGGGGAATTTTCTGTTCTTTTCGCGAAGGTTGGGGATTTTCTAATCGAACCAACGTTGGAGTTTTGGTAGTTTTCAGCTCCCGGTGCACCTCTACATCATATAGGGTTCCGTTGACTTCAACTTTGGCTATATTTTCTTCAAAGCCCTGTATTTCAACTTCATAATTATTCCCATGGATGGTGAACTTAAACTTTTTCATTGTGCTTTACCAATTAGTTTTTGATTCCATTCATTACACCATAGATCTTTGAGCTCCACGGAGAATATGTTTTGGAAACCCTGTGAATCGTCATTGCATATTTTTCCTCATCATGCAATTCAGTAAAATAGAGATACAGTGCTGTGCAAATCGCGGCATTTTCATCTCCTGTGAGAGATGATTCAGGCTGACTTTCCGCTTTTGCCTTTCCCTCTTTTCGAAGCTTGCGCCTGACAATGAATTCCTGGATGCGGGATACCCGCATCAAGATAAGGACCATCATTGCAAGTGCTGAAAATACAACTGTGTAACCAACGATTGTCATGGAGATGGCCATCATGTCAATCTTTGTAATATCGAAGGTAATATTGTTGCAAAAGATCATATAGGTAATATTACTGTTTAAAGAGGAATGTTTGAGTGCTTCTTTGGGGGTAGCGAATCTTTTTTTGTCGAAAGGGTCTGAAGGGCCCTGATAATTCGGAAACGGGTATTTCGTGGTTCAATCACATCATCAATATAGCCGTTCTTTGCGGCGGCATAAGGATTTGCGAACTGCTGGATATACTCCTCTTCCTTGTTTGCAATGTACCTTTTTCTTTCAGTGGGATCTTCAATTTCCAGGATCTTTTTACCTTCCAGGATCCCGATTGCTCCCTTTGGCCCCATCACAGCAATTTCGGCAGTTGGCCAGGCGTAGTTCATATCCGCTCTTAATTGCTTGCATCCCATTACATCATGAGCTCCCCCATAAGATTTTCGCAGGGTAATAGTAATTTTTGGAACAGTTGCTTCACCATATGCAAACAGCAGTTTCGCTCCATGTATGATGATCCCGCCATATTCCTGACTGCTTCCCGGAAGGAATCCAGGAACATCGACAAGTGTAATGATGGGGATATTAAATGCATCGCAAAATCTGACGAAACGGGCTGCTTTTCTTGAGGCGTCTATATCCAGAACACCTGCCAGAAAATTGGGTTGGTTGGCCACGATTCCACATGGCATCCCATTGAATCGAGCAAATCCGACAACGATATTTTTTGCAAAATACTGGTGAATCTCCAGAAACTCTTGATTATCAATGATTGCGTAAATGACCTCTTTGACATCATAGGGTTGGCTGGAGCTGGCAGGGATAATCTCGTTGAGACTGTCTTCCAGTCGGTCAGGTGGATCGGTACATTCTATTTGGATGGGATCTTCCAGGTTATTTTGGGGTAAAAAGGAGATCAGTTTCCGGATGACCAGGATTCCTTCATCTTCATTTTCCACCCTGAAATGTGAAACACCTGATTTCGTTGCATGAACTGTGGCTCCTCCGAGGTCTTCTGTTGAGATATCTTCCCCGGTGACGGTTTGGGTTACCTTGGGGCCCGTCACAAACATATAGCTGCTTTGTTCGCTCATAATGACAAAATCGGTCAGTGCAGGAGAGTATACGGCACCCCCGGCACACGGACCAAAAATAGCTGATATCTGAGGAATTACGCCTGATGCGGCAATGTTTCGCATAAATATGTCGGCATATCCTGCCAGACTGTTAACCCCTTCCTGGATCCTTGCCCCGCCGCTATCGTTAATCCCGATCACCGGGGCGCCTACCTTCATGGCCTGGTCCATGATCTTACATATCTTCTTCGCGAATGTCTCTGAAAGACTTCCGCCAAAAACTGTAAAATCCTGTGAAAAAATAAAAACAACTCTTCCGTCAATGGTTCCGCGACCTGTCACAACGCCGTCGCCTAGGTACTCCTCCTTCTCCATTCCGAAGTTGGTACAACGGTGTGTAACAAACATATCATACTCTTCGAAACTGCCTTCGTCGAGAAGCATTTCTACTCTCTCCCGGGCAGTATATTTACCTTTATTGTGCTGGGAAAGGATCCTTTTCTCACCGCCACCCTGTCTGGCTTTTTCGCGGTTGTTGAGAAGTTGCTGGATTTTGTCGCTATGAGTCATGTCAGTTATTTTGAGCAAAATTCAATTAAAACACCGTGAGTGGATTTAGGGTGCAAAAAACCTATATTGAGTCCCTCAGCTCCTTTGCGGGATGTCGCGTCAATCCGCTGCAATCCCATCTCGCCAGCCTCCTTCAATGCTTTGTCGGCATCATCGGTAGCAAATGCAATATGGTGTATTCCTTCACCCTTTTTTTCAATGAATTTACTGATAGGCCCTTCTGCATTTGTCGATTCGAGTAGTTCTATTTTGGTCTGGCCAACCTTAAAGAAGGCTGTCTTAACCTGCTGATCTTTGATCTCTTCAATGGCATAACACGGAATTCCCAGTAACTTTTCGTAGTATGGAATCATCTCATCCAGACTCCTTACCGCAATACCAATGTGTTCAATATTATTGATATTCATACAGTTATTTGTTAATAAATGAACAGCAAAATTATTGATAATTCTGATATCAAAAAAAGAAAGATGTAATTATTTTAGAAAAATCTCTTTTTAAACCAAAAAGCGAGGCTCACGAGGCTAATCAATACCGGCACCTCAACCAGGGGGCCGATCACGGCAGCGAATGCCTCTCCCGAGTTGAGCCCGAACACGGCGATTGCCACAGCAATTGCAAGTTCAAAATTGTTGCTTGCTGCTGTAAAGGAGAGGGTGGCCGTTTTCTCATATCCTGCTTTCAGTTTCCAGCCCATAAAGAAAGAGAGGACAAACATCACGCCGAAGTAGATTGCCAAAGGGATTGCGATTCTCACCACATCCAATGGGATCTTGATAATATATTCTCCCTTAAGAGAGAACATGACCAGGATTGTGAACAACAGGGCGATAAGGGTAACAGGGGATATTTTCGGGATAAACTTTCGTTCATACCAATCCCTTCCTTTTAGCCTGATCAGGGTGAACCTGGAGATGATGCCGGCAAGGAAAGGAATTCCCAGGTATATGAATACACTTTTGGCAATCTGCATGATGGTGATATTCACCTCAAACGACTTCAGTCCGAACCAGGAGGGGAGAAGAGTGATGAAAAACCAGGCGTAGAGTGAGAAAAAGAGCACCTGGAAGATGGAGTTAAAGGCCACCAGTCCGGCACAATATTCCCGGTCGCCTTTGGCCAGATCGTTCCACACAATTACCATAGCAATGCAGCGGGCCAGCCCGATCAGTATCAGTCCGGCCATGTACTCGGGATAGTCGCGAAGAAAAATGATGGCCAGCAGAAACATCAGAATGGGTCCGATGATCCAGTTCTGGACCAGTGAGAGACTGAGTATTTTATAATCACTGAAGACATCCTTCATCTCCTCATACCTGACCTTGGCGAGAGGAGGATACATCATCAGGATCAGGCCAATGGCAATGGGTATGTTGGTGGTACCAACCTGGAACTGGTTCCAGAAACCCACGATTCCGGGAGAAAGGTATCCCCAGAAAACTCCGATTCCCATTGCCAGGAAAATCCAGAGAGTAAGGTACCTGTCAAGAAATTTAAGCCGCTTTTTCTCCAGCACCATACCGAATCATATTTAGACAAAGAAGCGATTAATCGTGTTTCTACAATTTATATGCTGTTACCGTAATGCTGAAAACACCGGTATCGCTAGCCCTGAATTTCATGATATCCTCTTCAGAAAAGAAATTCAGCCCGATTAATAATCTCCAAATAAGCTTCCTTTTTATTGGCCCCTGCAACGAATTCAACATTGGAATACCCCAGTTTCTCTGCATTATTTCTTGCTTTCGCCAGCATGGTTTCGCTGAATTCCAATCCGATTACATTGCCTGTTTCGACTGGTTAGCGATCTCACTGTACTTCTCTTTTACGATCTCTTTAATCTCTTTCTTTCGACTGTTCATGATATTAAAATTTGGAAAATGCCTCTTTAATTTCGTCCCGAATTCTTCGGTAGACGGATAAAATCTCTTCGTTTGTTCCCCGGGCGGCAGCCGGATCTTCAAAACCTATGTGGAGCCGTTGCCTGACATTTCCGGTAAAGACCGGACAGTTTTTGCGGGCATTATCACAAACCGTGAAAACAATGTCAAATGCATCTCCTGTAAACAGATCTGTGTTCTTTGGTTCGTGTGACGAGATGTCTATATCAATCTCCTTCATCACCTGGATAGCGAAAGGATTTACCTCCTTTTCCGGGCGGGTTCCAGCTGACCTTATTTCCCATGAAGGGTGTAGAGATCGAAGAATACCTTCGGCCATCTGGCTGCGGCATGAATTGCCGGTACACAGTATTAAAATTCTCATAATGAAGTCGGGTTAAGGGTGAAAAATTCCTGGATCAGCCTTTTTGCCTTTTCCCAGTTTTCTGGATCGATACAGTATCGGACTTTGGGGGGTTCGATATTTCCCTGAATGAGGCCGCTCTCTTTTAACTCTTTCAAATGTTGTGAAACAGTCGCCTGGGCTAAAGGAAGCTCTTCAACGATATCGCCGCAAAAACAGCAGTTCTGGCGGGATGTCCCAACGCTTTCGCAAAACGGGCGAGTTGATTTTCACTCTCAAGGAAGCCTTTGGTTGCTTTGTGGGCCATAACTTGTTTATCTTTATCCAGGAATTGGTTTTCTATTGTTCATCGCAAATGTACGATAGATTAAATGAAAATTCCACGCAAATCTGAAATTATTTTTTGAATTAATATTTATACGACAGATTTTGAAACACTTAGAAATTGAACGGAAGTATCTGATTGATCCCGAAAAATGGGAGATGGCAGATAAGCCAGAGGCCAGAACGCTGACCCAGGGGTATCTTTGCATGGATGACCAGAAGGTTATCAGAGTTCGTATTGTTCAAATACACTCCGGGAGCAGGGGGTATCTGACCATCAAAGGGAAGATGCAGAACCTGGGGCGACCTGAGTTTGAATATGAAATTCCGGTGGAAGAGGCGAAGGACCTTATAGCATTAACTCTGTATACTCCAATTGAAAAAACCCGGTATAAGTACCTCTATAAAGGTAAGATCTGGGATGTGGATATCTTTCATGGTAGCAACGAAGGATTGTATTTAGCCGAGATTGAGCTGGATGATCCCAACGATGCGATCGATTTCCCGGAGTGGATCAGAGAAGAGGTGTCACACGATCCACGCTACTACAACTCGTATCTGTCGGAACACCCTTTCACCACCTGGAAATATAAAAAGGAATGAAGCTGCCTTCATTCCTAATTCCTCATTCGTAATTGGCTCCACCGAACTCCGCTTCGCTTCGGTTCGTAATTGAATCCGTGGAGCATAAGGGAGTCGAACCCTTGACCTCTAGACTGCCAGTCTAACGCTCT
>CAZXQU010000072.1:0-13394 GCA_964642545.1 uncultured Prolixibacteraceae bacterium
GAAAGACCTTCTCTATAAAGGATATACTATCCAGCCTTACTCTCCGGCGGCAGGGACGGGTTTGAGTACGCATGAATTGAACCAGCCAGGGGCCTACAAAATGGTCAAAGACAACACGGTAGTTGCCCAGTTCAGGGTAGTTCGTGATGCACAATCGGAGTTCCTCTTCAACGATCCTTTTGGAGACCTCTACATCCTGGCATGGACCACTACACCCTGGACTCTCCCTTCCAATACAGGTTTGGCCATGGGGAAGAATATCACCTACGTGATGGTTCGAACCTATAATCCATATACCTTCCTGGAGCAAACAGTCGTTTTGGCAAAAGATCTACTGCACAACTATTTTAGTGAAAAGGATGCCGGGATGGATCTGCTCGATTACAAAGAGGGACAGAAACACATCCCATGGCAGATCGTTGGTGAATTCAAAGGCAAAGATTTTGAAGGGGTGCGGTTTGAACAGCTCCTTCCATTTACACAACCCGCTGATGGGAATCCCTTCAGGGTGGTAATGGGTGATTTCGTGACAACAGACGATGGCACAGGTATCGTTCATATCGCTCCAAGCTTTGGGTCCGACGACTTCAGGGTAGGGAAACAATACGGTTTGGGATCCCTAACCATGGTTGACAAACGGGGACGCTTTGTGGATGAGATGGGCGAATTTGCCGGAAAGTTTGTGAAGACCGAATACGATCCCAATTTCAACCCCGAAACCGATCTTCCTGTCGACGTGGAGATCATTATCAAGCTCAAGAAGGAGAACAAAGCCTTCAAGACAGAAAAATACGAACACTCCTACCCGCATTGCTGGCGTACCGATAAGCCAGTCCTATACTATCCCCTCGACTCCTGGTTTATCCGTACCACAGCTTTCCGCGACCGGATGATGTCCCTCAACGACACCATCAATTGGAAACCTGAATCCACCGGCAGCGGCAGGTTCGGCAACTGGCTGGAGAATGTGGTCGACTGGAACCTCTCCCGATCCCGTTTCTGGGGCACACCGTTGCCCATCTGGCGAACGGAAACCGGATCCCATGAGATCTGCATCGGTTCGGTGGAACAACTTCAGCATGAAATTGCAAAGGCGATGAAAGCAGGGGTTATGAAAGAGAATCCGCTGGCGGATTTCATCCCTGGTGAGATGTCGGCCGAAAACTACCACACCTTCGACCTGCACCGGCCGTTTGTGGACAATATTATTCTGGTTTGTGATACCGGTGAGCCGATGTACCGCGAGCCCGATCTCATCGATGTGTGGTTTGATTCGGGAGCGATGCCCTATGCTCAATACCACTATCCTTTTGAGCCCTCAAAACCGCTGGAGAGCTATTTCCCGGCTGATTTTATCGCCGAAGGTGTTGACCAGACACGCGGCTGGTTTTATACCCTGCACGCCATTGCCTCGCTGCTGTTCGATTCTGTATCGTTCAAGACCTGTGTATCCAACGGTCTGGTCCTCGACAAGAGTGGTAACAAGATGTCGAAACGGCTTGGGAATGCCGTTGATCCCTTCAAAACCATTGCTACCTATGGCGCCGATGCCACCCGGTGGTATATGATCACCAACTCACAGCCCTGGGATAACCTTAAATTTGATCTTGACGGCATCCAGGAGGTTCAGCGAAAATTTTTCGGCACACTCTACAACACGTATGCTTTTTTCGCCCTCTACGCCAACATTGATAAGTTTGCTTACCGCGAAGAGGATATCCCAACGGAGCAAAGGCCCGAGATTGATCGCTGGATCCTTTCAGAACTAAACACGCTGATCCGTTTCGTGGATATCTGCTACAACGATTATGAACCAACCAAGGCAGGACGGGCAATCTCCGATTTTGTGGACGAGCATCTCAGTAACTGGTATGTACGCTTGTCTCGGCGCCGCTTCTGGAAAGGGGAGTACACCACCGACAAGATTTCGGCTTATCAAACTCTCTATCGTTGTTTGGAAGTGATTTCCCAACTTGCTTCTCCCATCGCACCCTTTTTCTGCGACAGACTTTTTGTCGACCTCAATACGCTGACGGGCCGCTATCCGGTCGACTCTGTCCACCTCACATCTTTCCCGGTAGCCGATGAAACCCTGATCGACAATCCGCTGGAAGAACGCATGGAGCTGGCCCAGAAAATCTCCTCGATGGTGCTTTCAATCCGTAAGAAGATCAATATCCGCGTTCGGCAGCCACTCAACAAGATTCTCCTTCCCATCCAGTCACCGGCACTTCAGGAGCAGGTAAACCTGGTGAAAAACCTGGTCCTTTCGGAGGTGAATGTGAAGGATCTGGAATACATAACCACCACCGCAGGCATCCTGGTGAAGCGAATCAAGCCCGACTTCAAAAAGCTGGGGCCACGCTACGGAAAGCTGATGAAAACGCTTGCCGAAAAGATCGCATCCATTGGGCAAGAGGATATCCTTTTACTGGAAACCACAGGAGAGCTTCATCTCAAGTTGCAGGATGAAGAGGTGATAATTTATAAGGACGATGTGGAGATCATCTCGGAAGACATCCCAGGTTGGCAAGTTGCAAATCTTGGAAGCCTGACCGTTGCCCTCGATGTAATCATTACACCAGAACTCTGGCAAGAGGGAATCGCCAGGGAGCTGATCAACCGGATCCAGAATCTTAGAAAAGAGAAAGGATTTGAAGTAACGGATCATATCATCGTTAATCTTCAGAGTAATAAAGAGATTGCTGAGGTAATCGATAAATATATTTCCTATATTTGCACCGAAATTTTAGCCCGCGAGTTCACTGTTGTGGACCTGCATAACGCGGATAACAAAGACTCCATCGATTTGACCGACACGATCTCCACTTGGATCTCGATCAGAAAAGTGGAATAAACTCAGAAAGCCATGAAAAAAACCGCAAGCATTGTAGAAAAGTCAAGGTATTCAGATGAAGAGCTGGAGGAATTCCGTCAGATTATTCTGAAAAAACTGGAGAAAGCGCAAAAAGATTTAGAGCTCCTTACCGAATCCTATACCACTGGTAATGATAATGACACCAACGATACATCTCCTACTTTCAAGGTTTTGGAAGAGGGGTATCAGGTTTTTTCAAAAGAGGAGAACAGCAAGTTTGCCGCCCGTCAGCAGAAGTTCATTAAATCCCTGGAGAATGCACTCGTCAGAATTGAAAACAAAACATACGGTATTTGCCGTGTCACCGGCAAACTGATTCCGAAAGATCGCCTTCGGAGTGTACCTCACGCCACGCTTAGTATTGAAGCCAAAATGATGCAGGGGGCACCTATTCAAGCTCCCCAGCATGCACCTCGTCCTTTTGAGCCGCAGGATGAATAGACTGCGTCTCCCATTTATCATTGTAATACTGGTATTAATCCTGGATCAGATCTTTAAGTTTTGGGTGAAATCCCATATGTATCTTGGAGAGAGTATCCCTCTTTTCACCGATTGGTTCTACCTTCATTTTACAGAGAATGAGGGAATGGCTTTTGGCATGAGCCTCGGAGGGAATGCCGGGAAACTGATTCTGAGCATCTTCCGCATCATCGCAGTCATCATCATGGTTGTATGGCTTGTCAGACTTTCCAAAAAACCCAATTTCGACAAATGGCTTGCCATCTGCCTCGCCCTGATCATCGCAGGAGCTCTTGGGAATATTCTCGACAGCGCCTTCTATGGTCTGATCTTCAGTGAGAGTCATTACCACCAGGTTGCTACACTCTTCCCACCTCAAGGAGGGTATACCGGTTTCCTTCACGGGAAGGTAGTAGATATGCTTTATTTTCCACTTATTGAGAGTCATTATCCCACCTGGGTACCCTGGGTTGGTGGTGAAGATTTTATCTTTTTCCGTCCCGTTTTTAACCTGGCCGACTCCTCCATAACCATTGGAGTTGCCCTGTTGGTCATTTTCCAGAAACGGTTCTTTACCCTTCAGGAAAAAAAGGAAGAAGCATGAAACGGTTGAACCTTTTTGTCATAATTGCTTTGTTATTTCCTCTTATCCCTTTTGCACAGATCAATCCTGATAATATCCTTGATACCGTTGAGACGGTTGATGGTCCTGTGATCCTCTATCGGAATTTCTCCTGGCAATTTATTGGAGCCGAACCTGTTATGATGAACATTGATGAAGATTCCACTGGTCTTTTTTCTGAAGGATGGATCAATGACCAGATAAGGGGTTTCGGTCAGATGAAGCCCGACAGCATCAAGGACACCGTTTTGATGTTAACTTACGGCGACTACTCCTTTTGTATGCCTGTGCCTAACGAACACCTGATCCGTGGATTTATGTATACCCACAAAGGGCTGGATTTGAGGCTTAAGACCGGCGATACTGTGAGAGCTGCCTTTAACGGTGTGGTTCGCTATGCCAGGTATAACAGAGGAGGCTTCGGTAACCTTGTCATCCTGCGGCATTACAACGGACTTGAGACCTATTATGCCCACCTTTCACAGATTAAAGTAGAGGTGAATCGTGTGGTAAAAGCCGGAGATATGATCGGCCTGGGAGGGTCAACCGGACGAAGCCGTGGTCCGCATCTCCATTTTGAGATCAGGTACCGGGATTTACCTGTCGATCCACGCCGGGTTATTGACCTCGACAGCGCGATGCTGATATCTAATGCCCTCCCTATCCGAAAAGAGGTATTCTATCCCCACGACTGGGACTCAACGGCTGTATATCATAAAATAAAGAGTGGTGATACCCTGGGACACCTATCGGTGAAATACCATACTTCGGTGAAGGAGATCTGCGCTATGAACAACATCCGGGCTACTACAACCCTGAAAATCGGCAGAGTTTTGCGCGTCAGGTAAGCGTATATATGCAATTTTATTTATATTTGCACAAAATTTGAATTTATCCCATGCAAGAGAAAATTATCGGTAAAATCTCACAGATTATTGGACCCGTTGTGGATGTCGTTTTTGAAGAACATGTCACTATTCCAAACATTTATGATGCCCTTGAAATAAACGATGGCCATGGCGGAATCATTGTTCTGGAGTGCCAGAATGATATAGGCGAGAATACGATCCGCACCATTGCTATGGATTCCACTGATGGACTCCGCAGAGGAATGGAAGTGGTTGCTACAGGAGCTCCGATATCGATGCCTGTGGGGGAAGATATCAGGGGAAGGCTGTTCAACGTTATCGGCCAACCTATCGATGGTTTGGGCCCGGTTTCAGGAAAGCAGAAGTACCCGATTCACCGGGAGCCCCCTCGGTATGACGAATTGAGTACAACCAAAGAGATTCTCTATACCGGTATCAAGGTAATCGACCTGATCGAACCCTATTCAAAAGGCGGGAAGATCGGTTTGTTTGGTGGCGCCGGAGTAGGAAAGACGGTAATTATCATGGAGTTGATCAACAATATTGCCAAGAAATATTCCGGGATGTCAGTATTTGGTGGTGTTGGGGAACGTACCCGTGAGGGAAATGACCTGCTGCGTGAGATGATCGAGTCGGGGGTTATCAGATATGGGAAAGAGTTTGTGGAAGATATGGAAAAGGGGGGATGGGATCTCTCCAAGGTGAATCATGAAGAGCTGATGAAATCACAGGCGACCCTGGTGTTCGGGCAAATGAACGAACCTCCCGGAGCCCGTGCACGCGTAGCCCTTTCAGGGCTTACCCTTGCCGAATACTTTCGTGATGGGACTGAAGAGAGTGGCGGACACGATATCCTTTTCTTTATCGATAACATCTTCCGTTTCACTCAGGCGGGCTCCGAAGTTTCGGCACTGTTGGGCCGTATGCCCTCTGCTGTTGGATATCAACCAACCCTTGCGACAGAGATGGGTATCATGCAAGAGCGGATTACCTCTACCAAACGAGGATCCATTACCTCTGTCCAAGCGGTTTATGTACCTGCCGACGACCTTACCGACCCGGCACCGGCAACAACTTTTGCCCACCTTGATGCTACCACCGTATTGAGCCGGAAAATTGCCGAGCTTGGAATTTACCCGGCCGTTGACCCGCTCGACTCTACCTCCCGGATCCTCTCTCCAGATGTTGTTGGTGATGATCATTACAACACCGCTCAACGGGTAAAAGAGATCCTGCAGCGTTACAAGGAACTCCAGGACATCATTGCCATTCTTGGAATGGATGAACTCTCTGATGAGGACAAAGAGGTGGTTCACCGGGCACGTCGTGTGCAGCGTTTTCTCTCCCAGCCCTTCTTCGTTGCCGAACAGTTTACAGGAACCCCAGGTGTTTTCGTAACCATCGAAGATACGATCAAAGGGTTTAAAATGATTCTCGACGGTGAAGTTGATGAATACCCTGAGACGGCCTTCAACCTTGTAGGAACCATCGAAGAGGCGATTGAGAAAGGGAAGAAACTGATGACGGAGAGTAAAGAAAATTAAACCCCCAAACCCCCTGAAGGGGGCTTACTCCCGCAAAGCGGGATGACCTTCCGAAAGGAAGAGGAAGTCCCCTTCAGGGGATTTAGGGGTTAAATACTGAAAAGCAATGAATCTCGAAATTGTAACACCTGATACGACCCTGTTTGAAGGCGACAATGTACACCTGGTTCAACTGCCTGGCATCGATGGTTCATTTGAGGTATTGGATCGTCACGCACCGCTGATATCTGTGCTGAAAAAGGGCTCCATAAAGGTGGAAATCAAAGGTGCCGAGCCAAAATTTTTTGAGATCAACGGGGGTGTCATTGAGGTGTTGAAAAACAAAGTGCTTATCTTAGCGGAATGAATTCGTTCCGGAATAAAATTTTCCTTCTGTTTACCGCCCTGGCTCTCAGCGGTTGTTATGAAAACGAGCCGATCCCTACAGCTGATTTTACCTTCAGCGGGAACAACGATTTCATGGTTCCGTGTACTGTCAAGTTTTCCAACCGGTCGAACAACGCTTTTTCCTACGACTGGTACTTCGGTAACGATTCCATCTCTTCTGATACCAACCCTTCTCACACTTACATAACACCCGGGAAATACCTGGTTGAACTACGTGCCTACACCGAAAGCCGGAACGAGTGGGCCTCCAGACGTAAGGAGATTACCATTAAGGATACCCTGAAGTGAGACTGCTTTCCGGCATCCAGCATCTAGTAAAACATCTCCCTGTGATCTTCAATGGAAGCCTGCTTCTTCAGCGCTTCGAAAAGTGAGTTTGACACACGATTGTTCCATCCCTGAAAATTCATCCGCTGCTCGTATGCAAAATCATCTTTGGCAGGGGGTTCAACAACATTGTCGACAATCACAACATAGACACCAAAGTTGCCCTGGAGCGGACCCTGAAGCTGACCAGCCGGGAGAGTGAAGAGTTGGCCAAGCACTTCGTTTTCTCTGGCAATTGTTGAGCGGTTCATGCCCGTTAATGTCACAACTGCAGTGTCGATCCGAGAACCAAAGGTGGAGGCAAGTTCATTCAGGTCAGTTGTCCGTTGCATCGCTTCGGTAACCCGGTCTGCCATAACCTCGATTTTCTTCATGTTCTTTACGCTTGGTTCGATTCTCTCCTTCAGCTTGTCAAGGGGTTGAATACCTATCGGGTAACGATCCTTCAACAGCGCTACCGCATAGATGCCCTGCAGATCAAACACCGGTGAGACTTCGCCAACCTTGGTCTGTTCAGCAAAAGCCCAGCGGACTACATTTCTGGCACTTGTGAGTCCCTGTATCGTATTGTCCATTGGTTTCACATTCTGAGCCTGCCGTTTGAATACTCCTGCGGCAACAGCGCCTGTATCAAAGGCTTCAGGTGTTTTATACGTGCCCGCAAACATGCTCGCCTGTGTATAGGTATCCTGAAATGTTTGGTTGCTTGGTTCAATGTTTCGTTGTAAAATAGCTGCCTTGATCTTCTCTTTGTCAGGGGATTTTTCGGTCAACTGGAAGATGGAGTAGCCCAGGCGGGTTTCGACAATCTTCACATCATTGGGTTTCATCGTCACTCCTGCATCAAAGAATGGACTCACGTTGGGATTACCATCCGGGAACCATGGAAGTTTTCCTCCATCATCCTTTGCAGTAGGGTAATCTGAAATCGCCTTTGTGATCTCCTCGAACCGGGCAGGATTGACTTTTAATATCGCCAGCAGGCTGTCGACAGTTCGTTTTGCCTGCGGCTGAGTACGGATAGCACTATCGTTAACTCCCAATCCCGACCAGGTGATCAGTAATTGTGCCCCTTGCATGGAGTCGGGCCGCACTTGTTTTGCCATAAGTTTAGCCATGTACCAGGCATTTTCTTCCTGCAAAGGAGGAATCACGGTTTCAACGGCTGAGCTGAACAACAGGGAGTCAAGTCCTTTCGGTAACAAGCCTTTGCGGATAAATCCGGTATCATGCTTCTGGTCAGAATTGGCATTGACAAATGTCATGGGATCCTTGATGGTTTCAAAATCAGCATACATCTTGTAGACATCTTCCGCAATATTCTGACGGTCTTTTGCTGAGGGTTTCACTTCAAACATCACATAGTCGAGTTCAACGACAGCCTCTTCGTTTTGAAAATAGGTCTTGTTCTTATCGTAGAATTTGACGTAATCAGCTTCAGTAAGGATGACTGCACTATCGGGAATCATGTAGAAATTAGGAGATATATACCTGATATTAAGTGATTTGCTTTTCAATTCATACTGTTTTTGCAAAATCTGCTTCGGTACATAATAAGATTTGCTGATCAGGTTGTTGAACTTGGTCTCCAGCCGATCCTCTTTGATTGCTTTTTCAAACTGCAGCCACTGTGTCTTGGCTTTGGGTTCCATCTGGTCAAGGTTACGCAGATAATTCAGAACGATAGCCGGATCGTACTGACCAGTTTGAGGATCTTTGAAATACTGTAAAATATAGCGGTGGGGATTACGACCCTGCACCTGCTCGAACAACTCTTCCGGTGAGACGGTCATGCCAAGTTTGTCCAGTTCATCTCCAATTACAAGGTTCCTGATCATTGTATTCCAAACATTCTGTCGCACCTGATACGACATATCGTCAGAGATCTTATCGTCACCGGAATTCTCCCGTTGGAATTCCAGGTTCTCTTCAACCTTGCTATTGAAATCCACGTAAGAAATATCCTCCCCGTTCACAGTGCCAATATCATTCATAGCACGCGATTGTTTTTTCCCAAAGTCTCCGATCACAAATGCTGCAATAGCCACACCTACAATAATCACTGCAAGTGCTGAATGCTTCCTGATTGTTCCAATTATAGCCATTCTTCAATATTGTTAGAAAGTTGTTCGAAAATAGTCGGCAAAGGTAGTGATTTACTAAGAAACCAACAAGTTAAATTGAATCCTCTTTCACCTGCATCTCACCCCTGGGCCTTAGTATCCGGTAATTGGTGAATGTCTCGTTCGACTCGAGGCCTGTTCCGTATAATACCTTGTCGGGAGTAGTGATTATAACCGGAGAATCCGTACTGATGGTATGTCTCATCTCATTCCAGATCAGTACTTCTGTATTCAGCTGTTCATTTTTAAATTCATTCCGCACGATCACATTACCCCTGGCCTCCATGGTCTTTACAGACTCCAAGCGCTTCCCATAGTCTGCTGTTATCGTTGTTTCCAGCCGCTGTGCCGAATCAAACATCTCAGCCTTGAATCCCTTCGCAAATTCAAGCCAAACTTTTTCGCCCTCATACCTGTTTACAACAGGTCCTGTAACACGCGCCTGCAGGTGCCCCGAATCGCTGAAGATCACCTCAATATCGAAAGCCATCATCAGGGGTAGCTGTGTGGTATCGGCAGGTATTTGAGCAACCTCTTCATCCCTCCTGCACCCCATGAATGTGATCCAAACCAACAGGAATATGATGGCCGCTGTGAATGTCCTGGCTGAAACTCTTTTCAACGTTAGTAATACTTGCGTTTGATAAACCATCTTTCATAGATGGAAAACCCGATAACGAAGCGTAGGTAGGTCTCCTTAATCAGGTTTGCTTCTGTGGTGCCTCTCATCCCAGCCTGAACGGAGAGATTCAATGCGGTTTTCACTCCTCTGAGTGGCAGTCCGAATCCCAGGGTGAGAGCGTACTCATTTAATTGTTTGCCACGGAGTTTAAGGTAGGTATTGTTGTACATGAATCCTATTCGGTAACGGATTCTCTTGAAATAGTTGTTGTAACTGTTAATATCGGGCAGGAACTCCGCTCCGGCACTGATTTGCTGGCTATTCACCAACGAGTCGGTGAGGTCAAATGCTGTAAAGTTTTTCCAGTTGGCCCAACGGTAATCGATGCTGAATAACCATTGTTCGTTCTTTTCCAATCCGAACCCTACGCCAAAAGTCAACGGAATCACAACCTTGCCTTTTACCCCTTCATCAAATTCCAGGGTGTCCTTCAAATATTCTGTTCCTGATGGTCCGTTGAAAAAAGTTTGTACGATATAATCAGCCTGGGCGTTCATCTTCGACTCAAATGCAAATACCGCTCCTGCTGTTAATCGAAGATTGTTTTTCAATCGTGCATGATACTGAATCCCATAGTTAAAATAAATGTCATTCATGGTGATATTATTCTTCACACGCACATTCGCAAAGTAGGCAGAGTCGGGAAAGTAGACGATTGACTCCCGTTGCATATTTCCAAAGAGGTAGGAGATGTTGAAACCGATAGAAAGATTTTTAAAAGGTTTGAACCCATTGCCCCAGAAGAATTTGTTAATCCCCCCAGAGCCGCTATAGATTCTGGCTACCTGACCAATCCCCTCGTAGCTTTCCAGATTTATCACATTGTAGCCAACATCGCTGAAAGGAACCAGCCCAAAACTTATCTTCCACCATCTTGTCACCGGCATCCCAAAGAGGACATATCCTAGTGAGGCATAGTTTCGGGTAGCCGATTGTGCATTGGAAGTTAACTGAACAATATCAGCGTTGAATCCACCTTCAAAGACAAAGGAGAGTGAATCGAATGCTGTGTAGGAGGCCGGGTTTCCGTAATTGATATGATAGGGACTCCGGATGGCAAAGGAGGTTTGGCCCATCGAGAGATTCCAGGCATTGTTGTTATCGGCCAAATCGCCAATGCCAAAGCGTGAGTAAGGAGATGCAATCCGGATTTGAGCTATGGAAGAGAAGGTTGCAAAACACCCGATCAGTAGAAAAAGGAATCTGGATTTATTTAGCATACTGCAGATTGTATTCGAGAATGTAGTTTAATCCGACCATCACAACATTTGGGAGTGCAAAGATGCGAATTTTGAGGAGTTTATCCAAATATTCCATATCTCCTCCACTCAGGATCACCTGAAGGTTGGGATAGTTCTTTCTATATGCCCCTATCATTCCCAATACCTCTGCTACCGCTCCGTGTACTGCCCCTGAAATCATAGACTCCCGGGTGGTACTTCCAATGAGGGCGCCTGGATCCTGAAGATCTATTAACGGGAGTTTCCGGGTAAAAGTATGCATTGCTTTCAGCCGCATCTGCAATCCCGGGGAGATTGCTCCGCCCAGGTATTCATTCTGAGCAGTTACCAGGTCGTAGGTGATGCAGGTCCCCGCATTGATAACAAGCGATGGAACTCCCTCAAAAAGCCGGGAAGCGGCAACAGCACAAGCAATCCGGTCGCGTCCAAGAGTTTTCGGAGTGGTATAGTTGTTAATTAGTGGCAAAGGGGTCAGCTGAGTCAATTCAATGAAATAATGAAGATTGTGTTGTAAGAATCTCTTAATCCCTGAAGGGTAATGGACCACCGAACTGGCAATTCCATTCCTCACTTGTGGGAATTCAGCGAATACGTCCGCTATCTTTGATAGAGTTAGCCGGTCATACCGTTCCAGCCTGATCAGCTTTTCGCCGTCAAAGATTCCAACTTTATGAAAGGTGTTACCGAAATCGAGGATTATTGTCATTATTGTCTAAACATAAGCTATCTTGTACAATGATGTGCAGCCTTTCGAAATAATGGCAATAAAGATAGTTGGATTTTTCAAAATTTCGCTTAATTTTGCAGTCCAATAAGGCGTCGTAGCTCAGATGGTAGAGCAGAGGACTGAAAATCCTTGTGTCACTGGTTCAATTCCAGTCGATGCCACCCCGGAAAAAAATAGTGAAATAGTGAAATGGCGAAATGGCGAAAGCTGGTTCGCCATTTTGCATTCTCAGAGGACTCTTAAAACAGGGATCAAACTTTTTCATTCAGTCGTATTCATTTGAAAAACCCGTTTTTTCCCAGCTAGACATTTTCTTTGGAATCAGCTCCAGCTGTCACTTTCCTGAAGGATAGCAGTCATTCACTTAAACCCTCTTTCTTTGATAAAATAAATTTCACCCTTTTGACTTAAAGATTTCCGGGAGTGAATAAAATGGTTAAGTGTGCTGGTTATCTCATTGCTAACTATTCTTGCAGGGACCTTGTTGCTTGCAAAATTCCGAAAAGACATGCCAGGCAAATTCTTTACCTTTATCTCCTGGTTCTTTATCGTTGTAGGTTTCATCCTTTTCATTGGCTTTATTGGAGGTGGCATTTGCAAGATGGCACATCATGGTTGTACCCCTCATCACAATTTCCAACATGAGATGATGATGAAAGATTGCAACCATAGTATGAAGGCTGGTTTTCGTAACCCTCATGGTATGCACAAAGGAATGTGTTCCGAAAAACCAGGATGTATATCGCACGACAACATAATGAAAAGCTGCCCTAAACACATCGAAGATGATTCTGCTAAAATACTGGAACCAAAATAATGCGCTTGTAAGAATATTGCTATCCGGCTACTCCCACAAACCGAATTATTTTCTTGCGATATACGGTTCTGGAAGACCCAACGCTGATTCTGACCTTCTGTCCTGTCTTGCTCCTCTTACAGTTCAAAGTTGCAACTGGATGACTTCTTTTAAACTACAGGGTTACCATCCCATGTGCTATGACAACCCTGTGGTTTAATTATCTCAATAAAGAACAGATACTTCCCGGCGACCTTATTCCACGATCAAGCGGCTTGTTGAAGTCCCTTTATCTGTTAGTGCCCTGATAAAATAGATCCCGGTAGTGTATGCTGAGGTATTGATCCTGACAGTTTTGTCATCACCATTCAAATGATCGACTACCTGTCCCGTGCTGTTCATGACCCATATTTCCCGTATTTTATCTTTGCATCCGACCCTGACGGAGGTAGTTGCAGGATTAGGATATACAAGTATATCTGATTGCTCCATTTTTACCAAAGCTGTTCCTGTGGTTCCCAGGAGCCATGCAATGGATTTATCCAGTACTTCTACCCTTTGGTCGAGATCTCGTATGGCAGCATACGAAATGGTTGAAAAGATAGATCTGAATGTTCCGGAATTCCATTGAGTAGCACCATAGCCAACCGGGTCAGGGTAAATGACTTCCATCATATTATCTCCCTGGGTTTGCAGGATGTTATCTATATAAAGCCCTTCATCGGCCTCTTCCGTATAG
>CAZXQU010000073.1:0-13350 GCA_964642545.1 uncultured Prolixibacteraceae bacterium
GGGTGTTGATCAATGCAGAAGATGAGGTGCTGGGACGACTGGCATCCAAAGTAGCAATGATTCTGAGAGGCAAGCTGAAACCGAGTTTCACACCGCATGTTGATTGCGGGGATAACGTGGTTATCATCAACGCCGAGAAGATCAAGCTGACGGGAAAAAAGCTGACCGACAAGGTGTACCTCCGTCACACTGGTTACCCGGGCGGGCAGCGCAAAAGTACGCCGCAGGAACTACTTGCAAAGAATCCACGTGCTGTCATTGAGTCGGCGGTCAAAGGGATGCTTCCCAAAAATCGCCTTGGCAGTGACCTCTTCCGGAACCTCTATGTATATGCGGGCACTACTCACCCACACGAGGCGCAACAACCCAAAGAAATCAATCTAAACACAATCAAGTAATATGGACGTTATCAATACCATTGGCAGAAGAAAGACTGCCATTGCACGGATCTACCTCCAGGAAGGCAAGGGAACTATCACAGTCAACGGACGGGATTTTGCAGAATATTTTCCGACCTCCATCCTGCAATACAAAGCAACCGAACCCTTTGAGGTTACGGAGACCGTAGGAAAATACGATGTGAAAGTCAACCTCGATGGTGGTGGAGTCAAAGGACAATCTGAAGCGATGGCGCTTGCACTTTCACGCGCCCTATGCAAAATCAACGAAGAGATGCGCCCAGCCCTTAAGGCAAAAGGACTTCTCCGCAGGGATCCCCGAATGGTGGAACGTAAGAAGTTTGGGCAAAAGAAAGCCCGGAAAAGATTCCAATTCAGCAAACGTTAATATTTTATCTGTACTATTATGCCGAGAACGACTTTTAATGAATTGCTTGATGCCGGTGTTCACTTCGGTCACCTGAAGCGGAAATGGAACCCGAGCATGGCTCCTTATATTTTCATGGAACGTAACGGGATCCACATTATTGATCTCTACAAAACCATGGCAAAGATCGATGAAGCAGCTGCTGCAATGAAGCAGATTGCCAAATCAGGGAAAAAGATCCTCTTCGTTGCTACTAAAAAGCAAGCAAAAGATCTCGTAGCCGAAAAGGTGAAGCGAATCAACATGCCTTACATGACCGAGCGTTGGCCGGGTGGTATGCTAACCAACTTTGCCACCATCAGGAAAGCTGTCAGAAAGATGGCATCCATCGATAAACTGATGAGCAGCCCATCATATGATAACCTCTCTAAAAAGGAGCGTCTTACCATCACACGTGAACGTGCCAAGCTGGAGAAGAACCTTGGGAGTATTGCCGATCTGAACCGCTTACCTGCCGCTCTGTTTATTGTTGATATCCTGAAAGAACATATTGCCTTGGCAGAGGCTAGAAAGCTCAATATCCCAACCTTCGCTATCGTTGATACTAATTCCGATCCACGTTTGGTTGATTTTCCGATTCCGGCAAACGACGATGCATCCAAATCAATCTCACTGATCGTGGATATCATGTTGAATGCTATCGAAGAGGGAATGGTTGAACGTAAACTCGATCGCGATAAGAAAGCTGCCGAAGATGAACTGGAAGAGGGTGGAGATGACGATTTTGACGCTCGGATGGATGGCGACGATTTCGATGAAGATGGTATTAAAATCATTCGCAAAGATATCGGCGACCCAAAACTTACCAAGCTGAAAGGAACAGAAGACAAGGAATCTGACACTTCTAAATCACCACGGAAACGAATTACAAAACCAGCCGGAAGATCAAAGCGATAAGGAAACCCGAAACAAACAGTTTCATCGACAAAATTATATTTTCGAACCAGAATCAATAAAAAATGAACATTACAGCAGCAGATGTGAATAAGTTGCGCCAGATGACCGGCGCAGGAATTATGGATTGCAAAAAAGCTTTGCAGGAGAACAATGGTGATTTTGACCTGGCCGTAGATTTCCTTCGGAAAAAAGGACAAAAAGTTGCAGCCAAACGGGCCGATCGCGAAGCTAATGAAGGCTATGTAGTGGCAAAAACCACGGCTGATAAAAGTTTTGGCGCCATTGCAATGGTGAGTTGTGAAACCGATTTTGTTGGAAAAAATGTTGAGTTCATCCAATTCTCCATTGATATCCTGGATCTTGGAATTAACAATAAACTCACTGATGCCTCAGCACTTCTCCCCCTGAAAGTTGGAGCACTTACAGTGGATGAAAAACTCAATGAACTCCTGGGAAAAACAGGAGAAAAAATGCAGGTTGCTGGGTTTGAATCGATTGAAGCTCCTATCGTGTTTGCATACAATCATCATGGAAACAGACTGGCTACACTCGTTGGGTTCAACAAGAGAGATGTTGCCGGTATTGATGAACTCGGACGTGAAATCGCCATGCAAGTTGCTGCCATGAATCCGATTGCCATTGACAAAGAGGATGTTGATCAGACAATTATTGACAGTGAGATCGAGATTGGAAAAGAGCAGGCACGCCAGGAAGGGAAAGCTGAAGAGTTGCTTGAGAAGATCGCACTGGGCAAGCTGAACAAGTTCTTCAAAGAGAATACGCTGGTTAACCAGGAGTTTATCAAGGATACCAAGAAAACTGTTGGACAACATATCAGTGAACATGATAAAGATCTGAAAGTGATTGCTTTCAAGCGCTTACAGTTAGGCGCATAGAAATCAACCCCTGAAAAACAATGAGGCTGTTGGATAGGTAATCTGACAGCCTCTTTTTATTACTTTTGTTTTATGTCACCTAATAAAGAATCGGTACGGTCCATGTTTGATGAAATCTCATTCAGGTACGATTTTCTCAACCACTTTCTCTCTTTTGGAATTGATCATATCTGGAGAAGACGTGTCATCAAAGAGATCCGGAAACGGTTTGATCAACAACTTTCGTCTTTGCAGATCCTGGATATGGCAACCGGAACCGGAGATCTGGCTATTGCAGTTGCCAAACTTCATCCGAAACACATCGATGGAGTCGATATCTCTCAGCCCATGATGGAGGTTGGCAGGAGAAAAGTCAATTCGAGAGAACTCTCATCGATGATCTCTTTCAGGGAGGGAGAAGCTGAACGGATTCCATTTGATGATGCAACTTATGATGTAGTTATGGTGGCTTTCGGTGTCAGGAATTTCGAAGATCTGAATGGAGGATTACAGGAGATGAAGCGGGTGCTGAAACCCGGTGGATTGATGCTGGTCCTTGAATTCTCTCATCCCGATACCTTCCCGATGAAACCACTCTATTCATTCTACTCAAAAGTGATTATCCCGTTATTCGGGAAGCTGATCTCCAGGCATCATCAAGCTTACACCTATCTCCCAGAGACAGTTGCTGCTTTCCCAAGTGGTGGAGCATTCCTTTCCATCCTCCAGGAAGTGGGACTCCAGAAACTGAGACAAATCCGGTTTTCAGGGGGTATCGCAACCCTCTATTGCGCTGAAAAATAATTACCTTTGCCCCGGAAAATCAAAATAAAAGAGACTTACCCACGTTAGTCCTATCTAAAATTTAGAACCCTTTCGTTGAAAAAATCGATTTACATCCTCTTCCTGATATTTCTCGCGGTTGCTATACATCCTGACAAAGGATCGGCACAACGGTTTGGCGTTCCCAATATGCCTACCTACGACAACGACAAATTTCATTTCGGCTTCATACTGGGAGCCAACCTGAGCTATGTCACAATCAAGCCAATTGCCGACCTGAATACCCGGATGTGGGACTATACTTATATCCCCGATATCCTTCCTCTCCCTGACTCTGCATTGATCCTCTCCATCGAAGGAGTCCCTACGCCTGGCTTCGTAATCAGCATTATTAGCGACATGCGGATGGGAGACCACTTTAACCTCCGATTTATCCCTTCACTTGCTTTCGGTGACCGCAACATCGTTTACAACCTCGAAACATTCAAGGGAGGAGATACAACCATTATCAGCATCACCAAAAAAATTCCCTCCACCTATATCAACTTTCCCATTGAATTGAAATACAAGTCGAAACGCTATAAAAACTTCCGTACCTACCTGATGACTGGAGTTCAATATACCCTCGACCTTGCCTCCCAGGCGAAAAAAAGGGAGCAGAAAAACGAACTTATTAAAATTGTGAAATTCAACCAGAATGACTTATATGTGGAAGCGGGAATTGGATTTGACTTCTACAACGAATGGTTTAAATTTGGAATCGAGATTAAAATGATGTATGGACTCATGGATATTCTGACGCGTGAAAACAATATCTATACCGACGGTATTGCCAAACTAAACTCGAAAATCTTCCAGCTCTCCCTCACCTTTGAATAAGTTTGTTCCTTCCCTTTTTGTATCTTTGTTCTGTAAAGATTTTATATGAGCAAAATAGCTGTTTTCCCAGGTTCTTTTGATCCCATTACACGAGGCCATGAGTCGGTTATTCACAGGGCATTGCCTCTGTTTGATACCATCGTGGTTGCCATTGGAGAAAACTCCGAAAAGAGTGGGTATTTTCCTCTTGAAACACGGATGACCTGGTTAAAAGAGGTTTTTGCCGGAGAGCCCCGAATCCGGGTGGAGCATTACACGGGACTCACGATCGATTTTTGCCGCAAGTCGGGAGCTAATTATATCCTCAGAGGACTCAGAACTGCTGCCGATTTTGATTTTGAACGAGGGATTGGTCTGATGAACCTTGCTATGATGCCCGATCTGGAAACTATTTTCCTGCTTAGCGTTCCGGAATATAGCGCCCTTAACTCCTCCATTGTTCGCGAGATTCACAGGAATGGAGGAGATATCAGCCAGTTTGTCCCGGAAACATTAAGCGAATGACGAATGACGAATGACGAATTAAAAGATTAACCTCCGGCCCCCTAAAGGGGGGAGTAAGTCCCCTTCAGGGGATTTAGGGGTAATTGTAAACTAATGACTTAATCCCAATGAATCGCCAATCTTTAATAAACTTATTTTCTTTCATTACCCTTATCTCGTTTTTTCTTTCTGCTTATTCACAGCCTGTCACCATCACCGGATCCGCCATCGGAGCCGAAGGGAAAACTATCAAGCTGATTACCTGGGGAGACCTTATCACCTTCACGGAAAAGAAGGTAATTGAATGTGTTATCGATACAATGGGAAACTTCTCTGTGACATTTGACCTCCCAACAATCTCCTACATTGCGTTAGCAATTGACCTTCATCGGTCCGCCCTATATATGCAACCCGGCAAGACATATAAGATGAAACTGGCCCCGATTAATTACACCGATAACCTGGAGGTCAACCCATTTATTCTCTCACAGAATCTGGAGATCGAGCTGATCAATCTGGGCGATAATGAATTGAATATCTGGATCAATGCCTATGACGACAAATACAACCAGTTTTTGCTTGATAATTTCAATGTGCTCTACCTGGAGCATAAAAAAAATTACCTGGATACCTTCCGCATTCAGGTGAATGGCTCGTATAAGGGAATTGATCAACCCTATTCCCAAAATTACATGCGGTACAAAACTGCTGGTTTGGAGCAGATAGCTCGTGCTGCAGGTCATTACAATCTGGCCAAATCCTACTTCATTGACCAGCCTGTTCTATATTACAATGTGGAGTACATGCAGTTTTTTAACAATTACTTCACCAAATACATGACTGCTTCTTCAGATATCCTTCGGAAAATTGACCTGACACCAATAATCAAAGGTGTGGCACCATACCCGAAACTGATGAAGACCCTGGCTGCCGATTCGGTGTTAAAAAATGAAGACCTCCGTGAATTGGTTCTGCTGAAAGGATTGTTTGAGCTTTTCTACTCCAACCCCGGGCTGCAGGACCCGATTATTGAAATTTTCAATACCATCAGCAAGGAGAGCCCGTGGGAGATGAACCGGGTTGTTGCAGCGAATATGAAAGAGAAGGTGACCAAACTTCGCCAGGGAACTCCAGCCCCCGATTTTACTCTGATTGGTCGGGGAAAGGACAAGTCTCATTCGTTGAAGGATTTCCTTGGGAAACCTGTAGTCCTGAATTTCTGGACCACTTTTTGTCAGGGTTGTCTGGCAGAAATGGAATTGGAAGTGCCACTATATGAAAAGTATAAAGACAAGGTAGAATTTATCAGCATCTGTACTGATAGGTACTGGATCAAGATGAATTATTTTGCCATGATCAAACCGGAATTTGCATGGACACTTCTCCATTTCTCCGATAATACCGATTTGCTGGTGGATTATGAGGTGCGAGCCTACCCGTTGTATGTGATGATAGATAAAGAGGGAAACATTGTTCAGGCGCCTGCTCCCAGTCCAGGTGAAGGACTGGAGAAGTTGATTGAAGATCTTATTCATTGATAGAAAAGAAAGAAAATATATCATGTTTGGTTTTGTAAAAAAGATGCTCGGGAGTAAATCCGACAGGGATATCAAGGAGATCCAGCCGGTGGTTAACAGTTCAGTTGAGATCGACAAAACCCTCCACTCCCTCTCCAACGATGAATTGCGTGCCAAAACGCATGAATTCAGGAAACGAATACAGGAGTATATTGCCCCAAAAGAGAAAGAGATTGACGAGCTAAATCTGTTGATCGATTCTGAAGAGATTGATATCGAAGAGAAGGAGAAGATGTATGCTACGCAGGACAAACTTGAGAAGGAGAGTTATGAGCTGACCCAGGAGGTGCTCAATGAAATTTTGCCTGAAGTTTTTGCTGTGATTCGTGAAACGGCCCGTCGACTTGTCGACAATGAGTACCTGGAAGTAACAGCCACACAAATGGATCGCGACCTGGCTACCATGAGGCCTGGAGTGGAAATCGTCGGTGACAAAGCAAAATTCAAAAGTTCCTGGTTGGCAGGAGGAAACATGATCCGGTGGGATATGGTTCATTACGATTGCCAGCTAATCGGTGGAATCGTGTTGCACCAAGGAAAGGTTGCCGAGATGGCTACCGGTGAAGGAAAAACACTCGTCGCAACGCTGCCGGTGTACCTCAATGCCCTTCCCGGGAAAGGAGTGCATATTGTAACGGTCAACGATTACTTGGCAAAACGCGACTCGGAATGGATGGGACCGCTTTTCGAGTTCCATGGACTTAAAGTGGACTGCATCGACAAGCACGAACCCAACTCAGAAGCTAGAAGAAATGCATATCTGGCCGATGTTACCTATGGGACCAACAACGAATTCGGATTTGACTACCTTCGGGATAACATGACCAGTTTGCCGGAGGAGCTGGTACAGCGGAAGCACAACTATGTGATAGTGGATGAGGTTGACTCGGTTCTTATCGACGATGCCCGAACTCCCTTGATCATCTCAGGTCCAACACCTAAAGGAGAGAACCAGCTTTTTGATGAACTAAAACCACAGGTAACAAAGCTGTACAACGCTCAGCGAAATCTGGTAACCAAGCTTCTCGCCGATGCTAAAACCCTGGCATCAGACGAAACAAACGATGACAATATGCGGAAAGCGGGAGAGCAGTTGCTTCGCTGCCATCATGGCCTTCCAAAGAACAAAGCCCTTATCAAGTTCCTCAGTGAACCTGGCATGAAAGCGCAGATGCAGAAAACATACAATTTCTATTTGCAGGAACAGGCGAAAAACATGCATGTCATCAACGATGTACTCTATTTTGTCATTGATGAGAAAAACAACACAATCGAGCTTACCGAACAGGGGATTGACCTGCTGACAGAGTCCTACGAGGAGGCCAACTTCTATATTCTCCCCGATATCGGTTCTGAACTGGCGGAACTGGACAAACATGACCTGAAAGAATCGGAACTTTTGGAGAAAAAGAGTGCGCTGATACGCGACTATGCGATTAAATCCGAACGTGTTCATACAGTGAATCAACTACTCAAAGCGTATGCTCTCTTTGAAATAGATGTCGAATATGTGGTGATGGACAACAAGGTGAAGATCGTAGATGAACAGACGGGACGTATCCTTGAAGGTAGAAGGTATTCCGACGGACTACACCAGGCGATTGAAGCAAAAGAGAGCGTCAAGATTGAAGCTGCAACCCAAACCTATGCCACTGTCACCTTGCAGAACTATTTCAGGATGTACAACAAGTTGGCAGGTATGACAGGAACGGCAGAGACAGAAGCCGGTGAGCTCTGGGATATCTATAAGCTCGACGTTGTAGTAATCCCTACAAACAAAGCGATTGTGCGTGACGACAGGGAAGACCTTGTCTATAAAACCAAAAGGGAGAAGTTTAACGCAGTCATTGCAGAAATTGAGGACCTGGTGCAGAAAGGGCGCCCAGTGCTGGTTGGTACCACATCGGTGGAGACTTCTGAACTCCTCAGCCGAATGCTGAAACGGGTCAATGTTCCACATAACGTGCTTAATGCCAAACTTCATGCAAAGGAGGCTGATATCGTTGCAGAAGCAGGTAAAGCAGGTACCGTTACTATTGCCACCAACATGGCAGGACGTGGTACCGACATCAAACTTGGAAAAGGGGTGAAAGAGGCCGGTGGTTTGGCTATCATCGGCACTGAACGACATGAGTCCAGGCGGGTTGACCGTCAGCTCAGAGGCCGGTCTGGTCGCCAGGGGGACCCTGGAAGCTCGCAGTTTTTTGTAACTCTCGAGGATGACCTGATGCGGATGTTTGGCTCAGAAAGGATAGCTAAGATCATGGATACCATGGGCATTGAAGATGGTGAAGTGATTCAGCACAGCATGATCTCCAAGTCGATAGAGCGGGCTCAGAAAAAGGTAGAGGAGAATAACTTCGGCATCCGGAAAAGACTGTTGGAGTACGATGACGTGATGAACATCCAACGGGAGGCAATTTATAAAAAGCGCCATCATGCCTTGTTTGGGGATAGGCTGGCTGTTGATATTGCTAACATGATTTATGATGTTTGCGAATCTACGGTGATGGAATTTCAAGACTCCAACGACTTTGGGGGACTGAAGATGGAGTTGTTGAAGGAGTTTGCCATCGAATGTCCCGTCACGGAGAAAGAATTCGCATCAGGAAACAGCGACAACCTGACTACAACTATTTATGAAGCCACCTACAAGCGATATAAGGAGAAAAACAACAGCATTGCCCAGCGGGTTTTTCCGGTTGTGAAAAATGTCCTTGAAAATGATACCCGGTATGAGAATATTGCCATCCCTGTAACCGATGGGATTAAGTCGATGCAGGCTGTCGCCAACCTGAAGAAAGCATTTGATGACAAAGGCAAAGAGGTCGTTCTCTCCATTGAAAAGAGCATTGTGCTTGGGATGATTGATAACGCCTGGAAAGAACACCTCCGCGAGATGGACGACTTGAAGCAATCTGTCCAGAATGCCGCCTATGAGCAGAAGGACCCGTTACTGATCTACAAATTTGAGTCGTTCGAGCTGTTTAAAGCGATGATGATGCGGACCAACAAGGAGATCATCTCCTTTCTCATCAAATGTGATGTTCCGATGCGTGCCGATAATGTGCAGGAGGCTCAAACGCGCAAAATGGACCGGCATCGGTTGAAAGAAGAGCGCTCCGACCTTCTCTCTCAGTCACATTCGAACACACAGGAGAGAAGCAAACCCCAGCCTGTAATGGTAGAGAAAAAAGTAGGTCGGAACGACCCCTGCCCGTGTGGTAGTGGGAAGAAATATAAGAATTGCCATGGAGCAGGGCAATGATGAAGGACTAAAATGAACCTTATGAAGTATACAAGAATCCTTTTGAAGCTCTCCGGCGAAGCCCTTGAAGGCTCGCAGGGCTATGGCATCGATCCAAAACGTTTGGCAGAATATGCCACCGAGATTAAATCAATCGTGGATGAAAACGTTCAAGTAGCCATTGTGATCGGCGGTGGAAATATCTTCCGGGGCATTCAAGGCTCAGCTGACGGTGTTGATCGCGCCCAGGGCGACTACATGGGTATGCTTGCCACAGTGATCAACAGCATGGCTTTGCAAGATGCTCTAGGGAAATTGGGCATCAGGTCAAAGCTGCTTGGTGGTATTGCCATCGATCCCATTGTCGAACGGATGAGCAGCTCCAGAGCTGTTGAATACCTGGAACAGGGCTATGTGACTATCATCAGCGGAGGGACAGGAAATCCATACTTTACCACCGACACAGCTTCCGCCCTTCGTGCTGTGGAGATCAAAGCCGATGTCATACTCAAAGGAACACGCGTAGATGGTGTATATACAGCCGATCCCGAAAAGGATCCCACTGCGACAAAGTTCGATACCCTGAGTTTCGAAGAAGCCTACGAAAATGGGCTCAAGATCATGGACCTCACCGCCTTCACCCTTTGCAAGGAGAACAACCTCCCGATCGTTGTATTCAATATGAATACTCCCGGAAACCTGAAGAGGGTGGTAAAAGGAGAGAAGATAGGAACCGTGGTTTCGTAAAATTTCGCTTCTCGCTTCTCGCTATTTTTTTAGCGAGTAGATCGCTACCCCCAGCAGATACACCATGCAGGCAATCAGTACGGCCATCCCGGTGATGGTTCCGCTCATGTCGGTGATCCATCCCATCAGCAGCGGGATTACAGCGCCACCGCAAATCGCCATCATCATCAGTCCGGAGACCTCGTTGGCGCGGTCAGGGAATTTTTCGATGGTAATCGAAAATACCAGAGGCCAGATGTTTGCAACGGCCAACCCGATCACAAATACAAGGATCCAGGCCATATAGTGTTCCTTAGACAAAAGGATAACAAGAAGAGCAACGATGCCCAGGACGGTAGTCCAGATGAAGAATTTTTTTGGAGAGAGTTTGGTTAGCAGAATGGCTCCCAGGAATGTGCCGAGCATACGGCCGAAGAAGTAGATGCTTCGGCCCGATTCGGCAGCGGTTGATTCAATACCGAAATGTTTGATCAGAAACTGACCGGAGTTGGAATTAAAGCCAACATCTATGCCAACTACCACAAAGATCGAAAGCACCATCAGGAGAATAAAACCATTGCCAAGCAATTTGAAAGCACTCGAAAATGTCACTTTCTGACCCTCCTGACCCTCCTGACCTCTTTCCGGAATCTTTACACTCCCAAGCCAAAGTGCGGACAGGATGGAGACGATCCCGAATACCAGGAAGATCAGTTCCCAGTTCCCGAATTGTATGGCGAAAAGGGCGGCCAAGGGTGCACCCATCATCGACCCCACCGCTTTGATGAACTGTGAAAAACTCATGAAGCTCGAGACCTTTTGCCCGGTCACGACGTCCACCAACAGGGGATTGGCAGAGACCTGCACAATAGTATTCCCGATTCCCAACAGGGAGAATCCCACCAGGACCATCCCGAAAGAGTCTGTGAAAAAGGGTAGAAACATCCCGAGTGCGGTGATTCCCATCCCGATGTTAAGCATGTGGCGTTTGCCGATGCGGGCCTGGAGGATGCCAGTAGGAACAGAAAGGAGCAGGAACCAGAGAAATGCAGCAGAGGGTATAAGCTGACCCATGGTTGCACTGAGAGCCATATCCTTGCTAACTCGGTCGACACCAATGCCCACCAGATCGACAAAACTCATGACCATAAACGACATCAGCACAGGAAGAAGGTGTGAGTACTTCAGTTTGTTGGTTTCCATAAACGAATTATTTGTTGGAAATGAATGGTAAATTCAGATAGAAGGAATCATCGGTAAGCCTGGCGCTACCAGCAATGGCGGCGTCCTCCCCCAGAGTAGAAAGGAAAACCTCAGTATTACAGTTATGTGACCGGAGAGCCACTAGGAAAGGTTGTTCAAAGAGATGATAACCACGGGAGATATTTCCTCCGATAGTGAGACATCCGGCCCGGAAGCGAACCAACCATGGTGCAAGAAAATTTCCCAGGTTCTGTCCGAATTCAGTGAAGATAGCTCTTACTTCTGGATTTTTTTCAGCTTCCATCGACATCTCTTTTACGCCGCAACTCTCCCTGGAGAAGCGTTCCTCATAGACTCGTTTGAACCAACGGGAGGAAAAATGATCATCGGCATTGCTGCTCCCAAATGGAAGGTGATACACACAACCGCTTTCCGGTACTTCGTTGCCCTCTTCTACAGGGATGCTGTCATCCAGGAAAGCCGACCCAAACCCGGTGCCAAGGGTTATGGCCATACTCCGCTTATACGCAGCAGCCGGTCCCATCCAGGCCTCTCCAATAGCAAAACAGGTAGCATCATTAAGGAACCGGACAGGAATTTGACGGGAAAGGTTCAGTCGTTGATAAATCTCAGCCCCCACATTTACATTGTTTAGGTTATCGTATTTCATTACACCCTTGAAATGAGCAATGCCGGTCGGATAATCAAATGGTCCGGGCATGGCAAAACCGATGCCATGTACTTCACCTCCGGGTATCAATGAGATTACCTCGCTGAGAGCATCAGTCCACGTGTTTAAAATACTGTCGGCTGAATCATTGCAGTCAACATGTTTGCGACTGACAAAAGAGTGCAGCAGTTCTTTTGTGTGAATATTCACCCCCATTGCTGTGATATGGCTTCCGCCGATGTCGACACCAATTACGATTGAATCTGTCATAGAGAAAGGTTAGGAAAACCAGTTAAATGGTTCATTAAGCAAAAATATTTAATTTTGTAACATCACCAACGCAAAAGCCGTTATGAACGAAGAAACAGAATTTGCCCTGGAGGAAGCTCGCGAAGGAATGCAGCTAGCAGTCTCTCATCTGGAAAAGGAGTTTCAAAAAATCCGGGCAGGAAAAGCCAGTCCAATGATGCTTGAAGGTGTTAAGATCGACTACTATGGCGCGATGACACCAATCGAACAAACGGCAAATATCAGTACTCCTGATGCCAGGCAGATCATTGTTCAGCCATGGGATAAGAGTGTTCTGGGACTTCTTGAGAAAGCGATTATGGCAGCCAACCTAGGATTCAATCCGAAAAATGAGGGAGAAATACTTCGGATTGTCGTTCCTCCACTCACCGAAGAACGCCGCCGCGATTTGGTCAAAAAAGCCAAGATGGAAGCGGAAAATGCCAAAATAAGTATCCGGAATATTCGAAGATCGGCTAACGAAACTGCAAAAAACCTCAAGAAAGACGGAACTCCTGAGGATGAAGTCACAAAACTTGAAGCAGATATTCAAAAGATAACTGACGAATTCACCTCCCAGGTGGATAAATTTCTCGAAGCCAAAGAGAAGGATATCATGACGGTTTAGTCTGCCGATTCATCCGTGTGCCATTTCTGTTAGTAAACGACAATTTCATCCAGGAAGATCCAGCATTCCCCCCCTTTGCCTTCGTGCCAGTCGGGGCAGTTTCCCCGTGAGAAAGCCTTGACCTTGATAAACCGGGCTTTGGCATCCAGTGGGTAGGCATTAGAGAATGGCTGAATAAGAGTCCCTTCTGCTTTTTCAGGAAGTGGGCTACGTTTTTCATAGACCGAATGCCACTTTTTGCCGTTGGAGGAGAGCGAGAATTCCACCAT
>CAZXQU010000074.1:0-13168 GCA_964642545.1 uncultured Prolixibacteraceae bacterium
ATAACAGTGCATGGAGAGACAGAAGTGACGGATTTCCCCAATGGACGTTCCTCCGGGACTTGATGGTAATCAGTGATAATTATTATAATTATATCTATGCTGCGACCAATCGCTCCCTGTGGAAACGCGCGCTGGGAGAAATGAATCCAGGGATATTCGAGAAACGATCTGCTTCTAATGTCAATGGATATCCCAATCCCTGCCAGGATGAATTTCATATCGATATGAAAGGGCTCTCCACCGATGCCATTGCCTGCAGGGTGATGAATTTGCAGGGAAAGACTATTGCAGAATTCCGATTTCCGGCAGGCCGATCGGGGGAGTGGGTACCATCCATTACGGTTAAAGGTCTTCCCTCCGGTTTGTATCTTGTAGAGCTGACCACAAATGATTCCGTACATATCGTCAAACTAGTTGTTGAATAATGGATAAGCATATCAAAGCACATGTTGATCTCGAAATCAAAGAGATTGACATCCAGGCTAAAGGGATGCGTTTTAATGCTTACAAAGAGGCAAAGCGCAGGGAGCTAAAAGGATATGTCAAGTCAACCTCCCCTTCATCTTTATGGATGGTTTTGGAGGGAGAGACTGATCAGGTTAACGATTACATCAACTGGTGTCGTACTTACTTTCATACAAGTGAAGACCAGGTCGTTACGAGAAGGAAAAACAGACTATTACAATACGACGATTTCCGTATTATGGACTAAATCGAACATCACAAATTCAATCCTATGACAAAATTTCTGAAAATTAACTATATCCTTCTGATCAGTTTCGTATTGTTGATCGCCACTGCAGGAAGGGCTCAGGTAGCCATTAATACCTCAGGCGCTGCCGCTGACGCTTCGGCCATCCTCGATATAAGCAGCACATCCAAAGGATTCTTACTCCCCCGGATGACCACCGGTCAGCGGGATGCCATCGCCTCTCCCGCCGAGGGGTTGATGATTTTCAACACCACTACACATACACTGAACTTACGTGACAATTCAACCTGGACCATACCACCGGGCGGATTCTTATGTGGAACCAGCCGTGTGCAGGATATTGACGGCAACCTTATCAACACAAGGCAAATTGGGGATCAATGCTGGCTGGCTTCTAATTTGAACACGGGGATCAGGATCGAATCATCCGCTGATCCTTCAGATAACGGTGTTATTGAAAGATATTGCTACAATGATGAAGATGATTCCTGTGCTGTATATGGTGGATTGTACAAATGGGATGAGGTGATGCAATACAGGATTGATTTTGAAGGAATTCAGGGAATCTGTCCGTCAGGTTGGCGAATTCCGACCGTGCAAGAGGCCATAGCGTTAATCACCGCCTTAGGAGGTTATGAAGGAGCCGCCCCAAAATTAAAAGAGGCAGGATCGAACCACTGGTGCCCTTCTAATGATGCCAATAACAGTAGCGGATTCACCGCATATGGTGGAGGATACTTTACACCGGCACATACGTTTAGTGGAATACGAACAGATACAAAGTTCTGGACCACTTTCAGCGATATTATCGTCGATGTCAGAAAAGCATCCAATATGACCCTGGAGTGTGAAAGTGTCTGGGCAGGTATAACCGAAATGGAAACGACTTACGGTTTTGCTGTCAGATGTATTAGAAGTGATAATTAATCATTACTGAAAATCAGTTTTACCCCATCCCTAAAGGGAGTCTGATTTTCAGCAACTGTTTGAAAGAGAAAAAATTAAAAAAAGTGGAATAATGAAAAAAAGGATAGGATATAAAACGATCTTGCTGATTTTGGCGCTCATTTTTTTTCACCCTGCCTTCTCTCAAGTGGCAGTGAATGAGGATGGAAGCTCTCCAACAGCTTCTGCCATGCTGGAGGTTAAGTCAACGTCAAAAGGGTTTCTTCCTCCCCGGATGACCATGGTGCAACGGGATGGTATCTCATCGCCTGCCGCAGGCCTGGTGATCTACAACACCGATGTTAAAGGATTGAACCTGTTTGACGGGACCAAGTGGACCACGCTCAGTGATGGGTTTCTTTGTGAGTTTAGTCAAGTAGTTGATGCAGAAGGCCATATATATAACACTGTCCTGATCGGCGATCAATGTTGGATGGCTTCCAATCTGAATATCGGTACGCGCATCAATGTAGGTGCATATCCTGCTGATAATGGGACGGTGGAAAAATATTGTTATGAGAATAACGAATCCAATTGCAATACCTATGGAGCATTGTATGGATGGGCAGAGGCCATGCAGTATGTCAAAACCGAAGGCGCCCGTGGTATCTGTCCTAACGGGTGGCATATCCCAACTCACAACGATTTTTTGACCCTTGTAAATTTATACGGAGGTCAAACACTCGCTGGAGGACCGCTAAAAGAGACCGGCACTGCTCATTGGGCTGCACCCAATACAGGCGCCACCAATGAAAGTGGGTTTACCGCTTTAGGAGCAGGCTGGATTGTATACCAGGATGGTCCCGGAACCCAAATTTCCTATGAATGGCATGTTTATACCTATTTCTGGGGTTCATGCTGGACTCACGAAGGGAGTGATTTTGCTGATGTTCTTAAACTTCATTACTACTATGCCTATGCGGAAATCGATGGACGGCAACTCGAACATATCGACGGTATGTCGATTCGGTGTGTGCGCTCTGATCCTGCCGACTGAAAGACTTGAGTGAATTTAATACAGAATTGTATGCAAGAGAAAAAGACAACACCAGACGCTCATTATTTGAGTTTATTTTTATCGCTTATCCTTGGTTACCTCTTGGCCGTTCCGGCTTCGGCCCAACTGGGAATCAATTCTACCAATGCTGCAGCCGATGCGAGCGCTATCGTAGATATATCATCCACCACCAAGGGATTTCTCCCTCCACGGATGACAACAGACCAACGCAAAGCCATTGCCAGTCCGGCCGAAGGATTGGTTGTATACAACACAGACCATCAGTCCATCGAGGTGTACAACGGAGAGGTATGGACCACCAATACCGGGCAATTCAAATGCGGCAATACACAAATCAAGGATACTCAAGGGCACCGGTATGAAACGGTACTGATCGGGACTCAATGCTGGATGGCGGAGAATCTGAACAGTGGTAACCGGATCAATGGATCGGTTGACCAATCCAACAATAGCATCATTGAAAAGTATTGTTTTAATGACAATGATGCCAATTGTGACGAATATGGAGGCCTGTATCAATGGAATGAAATGATGCAATACGTAACCACGGAGGGAACGCAGGGTATTTGTCCCACCGGATGGCATCTGCCTACCCTGACTGAATGGGCAACACTGGTTGCTTTCTTAGGCGGGTCAACCATTGCCGGAGGTAAGATGAAAGAGACAGGAACAAATCATTGGTTGGTACAAAGTATAGGAACCACGAACAGCTCGGGTTTTACCGCGTTGGGGGCCGGCTATTTATATGAAAGTACATTTTATGATTTAAAAGGCTCCTGCAATATCTGGACATCCAAAAAAGAGATTATTGGGGATGTGGCCTGGTACTATTCCATATGGGATTCAGAAGATACGATCATACTAGATTCCGGATCATATGATTTGGGATTTTCTGTCAGATGCATTCAAGATTAAATATATGATATCAAATTATTTACCCATGAAAAAAAATTACCTGGTTCTCTTTGCGATAATAGGAGCATGGATCCTGACTAGCACTCCCTGTATTACATCCGCTCAAACCAATTACGACACCGCTGGATACCTTCCACAGGTCAGACTGGTTGCATCCAATGGTTTTAATCCTTTCGTGATGAAGAGCCAGCAAGAATTAGTGATCAGAGTCAGTGAGCTGCCTTTAGGCACTTCGGGTACTTCGGGTACCTCCAGGGTCTATTTCGGGTTCGTGGATCATACGTTTGCGAAAATCGGCCCGGAACACACCGTTACCGGGAGTAACTTGGCGGAAGCAGTGTGGACTGTGAATCTGGACACTTGCAATTTTCCCCTCTCCACGCAGTTCAGGATGGAGGTTCAGTGGAGCGGCGATAGCATTGCTAACTGGTACATCCCTTTGGGAAACCTTCCCGATACCATGAAACTTGGCTGTTCATACGGGTGGGGACCCTATATCTCGAATCAATATCCTTTGAATGACTCGTTATGGAATCCGGTGGATCCCCAAAAAAACACCATTGTTTTAAAGAATCTCCCGCCACGAACTACCAAGGTGATGTTTTATCTTCTTGAAGGGGATTACACCATTATCGATTCGGTGGAATGTTCGCCGTTACCTCATCACGATTACCTTGATTCGGCCCGGATTGTAAATGCCGTCATGACGGACCTGCCGTTATCAATCCGGTTTATCCTTCCGGTTGCTTATTGTGAAGGAGGGCCTGCTACCGGAGTCCATGCATTGCACAAGATGGTTTTGCTCCCTCAACCCCCGAAATTTTTCTGCACTGTCAATGACACAACCCATACAGATTCCATTCCGGCCATCAACCAACGTCCTATGGGAGGCCAGGTAGCAGTGGTTGACAATGTCAAGCACGGAGAGGCCTCTAACCGGAGTTTCGGATGGGAAAAGCAACGTGGGATATATTCATTTGTCGTGGCTACCGATGATTTTACCATTGGCGCATGGGTACTTCCTGATGTCGACACGATCAATCAGGCTACGAATGGGGAGATGACTTTTTTAACTGCTGATTCTGCCTGGAGTATCTCCCTGAAAAAAGCCTCCGGTTCACTTCAACTGATCTATTACCGGAATATCCGGCATGAACGGCTGGACATCTTCACGGCCACATTGGAGTCGAACTCTATTCTGGATGGGAACTGGCATCATATCGCATTTCTCAACCAGGGGCTCGGTACCCCCCAAAAGGGCACTTTTTATCTTGACGGTCAGCCTTTAACAACCGAAACCAACTGGAACAGTTACCACATGGCGTCAGGCAGTAGTACGGTCTATCTCTATGGCAGGCCGCTCAAGTTTGGCGGATGCAACGCGCTGGCCAAGAACTCATTTGATCGCAGTTTTATCAAACGGATGGATGAGATCAGGATCTGGAACAGAACTTTGTTACTGGATGAGCTTCAGGCCAGCATGCACGACATTCAGCTCCAGGATGAGTATCTGATCGGATATTGGAATTTTGACGACAAAAACTGCCGGTTGAATTTCTTCGATGACCTCAGCTTTCAGAATAACGGTGGAATATTCCGCGAAGGCGCAACCCTCGCCGGTGGGGAGCCACGGTTTTCCCGGAAAGATACCCTTCTTCTGATCTCCAGCAACACCCAAACCGATTCGGTTAGATTCTCTTTTGTAGATGAGGACAACCGCGTAATCGATTCGGTAACGATTTTATCGCCAGGCGGTAAAGCCCGGTTATTATATAATCTCTCCGCATTGCCTTTCGGGACCCGGTTATTGCGCACCCACGAATATTATCAGGAGGAGACCGACTCCGGTTTTATCCATGAATTTCTGATGCGTATCATCCCGCCGGCGCCAAAAACCAGCGCCCGTAACGGGTGGGGAAACTATTACCGGCGATCCTGGTCCAATACGCCACCCAGTATGGCAGACAGCGGTTGTTTATACAACGCGGTAACGGTAAGCGGATTGCCGGAAAATACCTGGAAAATTACTACCGGGCTGGCGCCCATGGGGATGTTGAATCATCCTTATGATACCATCACTTTTTATAACAACTCCAATCCGTACCAGCACTCTTTATCCCTTGATGGAAAAACAAACTTCATCTCCACCTCCGCTGTTACCGAGGTACCCGAAGCCTACACCCTTATGTTCTGGTTCCGTAGCACGACAAAAGAAGGCGGCATCATGGCGATGTTTACCAACAATATTGGTGGCGGACCGGCAACGAGGATGAATCATCTGGTCGCGATGAAAGAGAATGGCTCTCTGCTCTACAACCTGCTCCTCAACCTTGGAAATAGCCAAATATCCCTACATGCCACAGGCCAGTACAATGATGGCGTATGGCATCACCTTACCGCCGTCGTCACCCCTTTTCGGCCACCGTATAAAATGGGAAAAGCATCTTTATTCATTGACGGAAACATCGTGGATGAAAAGTGGTTAATAAAAGATCTGGTCACTTTTCCGGGGCATTGGATGTTCGGAAAGTGCCAGGATTCCGTTCCACCGGTGATCCGTGACAGCGTGGCTGCCCATTTCCAGGGCTCATTATCGGAGATCAGTTTGTGGAACGATCCATTGGATTATAGCAGGATCAATCGTGCCATGTACCTCCCTTCGCTGGACACCATGCAACATGTTATTCACTATTACAAACTGGATGAGGGGTCAGGGGATCTGGTGAAAGACAGCAAAGGATCACTGAATGGGACACTGGAAGGAGGTCCGCAAAAATGGTTTACAGATCCCGGACTAAATACAGTCACCTGGCATCAGGATATGATTGCCGGAGGTCAGGCCGGCGGAACCTTTTTCGTGAAAGCCTGGAGTCCTGAATGCGATACCGGCCGGACTTACCAATTGGGCAGGTTTAATTTAATAGACCCCATCCATACTTCTGACAATTCACTTTTCACCTACAGATTTTCTCAGGGACTCGGATATTTTGACATGGGCAACTCACTGACTCAGATGGTTGACGTCAAGGTAGAGGATCAGATGGGGCAGCATCCACAGGGATATATTTTTGTGTACGAAGTATATGGCCCTGACGGACATCTTTTCCAGATGGATTTTGACACCGTTCCGGGACCTATCCTGGAGTATAGTTTCGCAATTGAACTGGGCGACCTTCCCATAGGCAGCTTTTTGATCATGGACATCCTGGATGGCTATTCCACTGAACGGATTGGACAAGCCTGGTTCCCGATACTGATCCGGCCTTTTGTTCCGCCAAAGATTCATGGCGATTTTGGCCCCTTCATCCAGGCAATTGCCCCAGGGACCATGAAAGCGATCAACACCTTTACCATCAAAACAGCTGATATTGATGAACTGGGAAATATTAAAGCCAAGTTCTATACCAGCAAAGGGATTTTCATTGATGAACTGGATGCGATGCCGGTGGGTGCCGGTAATGAGACCTGGCTGGTAACCTACGATATGGCGGAACTACATCCCCCGTTCACAGGGATGGAACTGGAATATTATTTAGGTCAGAATCCTGACCCTGTTGTGGTTCAAGGCCCCTACGATATTACCATCACCCGAACCAGGCCCTATTGGTTCGATTTTTGTAAATCTTCTGATTTTTCCGACATCAAAGAAGATTCAATCAACAAAGTCGTGACCTTTAATCTCAGATCTCCTTTGGAGGATCCGGTCTCTTTTAACAACGATGTAAGCATTGTCCTTCCAAAAGATGTACCACTTCTAAGCGGAGTCCTCGGCATGCTTTTCAGTCCGTGCATGGAGATCAAGCTGAAATTCAATATCGATTCACTGAAGCTGGAGATTGATCCTTCCGACACACCTAATCTCTATCAGGATGTTATCCATATTGGCGCGGGAAAACGGAAAGATTTCCGGATCGATTTCACCAAGGATGAAAATAATAGTTACGAACTGGATGCCGATGACAACCTGTTTGCAACTCAGAATTTCCACTTTTCTGCCGGGATGACTACCGAACTGGAGTCCATCGCACAGATGGGTGAGGAGATCAAAGAGATCATCGACATTGCCGGTAGTATGAATCCGGAAAGCGCTATCATTTCACCCTCCTTCTCTATCTCCTACAGCGGCAACTTTAATTATGCCAGCCGCCTTCATCTGAAGCTGGATACCATTGACGGTCAGAGTCAATGGGGATCATACGGCAACCTGAATGTTACTGCCCGCGAAGGCACTCCGGGATACGAAGAGAGTGCCTCCTACCATTTTTACGGAGGTTCGTTCGGCGTGGAATTTGAGATCGGAGCCAAACTCCTGGAGGGGCTGGTGGAGGGCGATTTCTGTGTCGACATGAGATTTAATGCAGGATACGGACACTCCTACATCACCCTTCCCAAGAACGACACCCGGTTTCTGAAAGATCTCTGCATGGATATCCATGGGAAAGTGGTTGTGAAAGAGCTCTGGGGGCTTGCCTCACAAACAGTTTGGGGACCAACTCTGTTTTACTCTCATCGTTTTTGGGGAGATGACATGGATGATTGTTTTGCAGAAGACGACTCGGGAGACTCGCCCCTGGCCGGAGATTTCATCCCGGTCAGCAAATTTATCAAAACGCCGTTGGCTTACCCGCAAGCTTCAATCACCACTTCGGCCAATTACAACCTATTTACCTGGCTTGAGAAAGGGGATAGCTTGGGTGAACGCCACTTACGTTCACGCTTCCTGATGAACAAAACAAAAAAATTCTCTGATAAGCTTACCATCCACAGTAACACACATGCCATAAATAATCCGGTAACAGCGGGATTCAGCGACAGTACAGTGTTGATCTCCTGGTCGCAGTCGAGGTACACCGGGCTCACCCTTTCTCATCAACGAAGTGATCAAATTATCCGCAAATTTGCCGAATCCCAGGATGTATGGTATGCGGTGTTTGATATCACCACCGATAGCATCCTTCAGATCGATCACATTTATGATGATCTTTCCGGGATGACTACCGGAAGGGCTGAAGCGAAACCATCCCTTGCGGTCCTTTCTGAATCCCTGGCCGTGCTCGTGTGGCAGGTGGCTAATCTCGATAACCATACCTCTGACCTCTGGTATGCCACTCTTTCCAAATCAAGTGACACATGGATTCCCAGTCACCCGGCACAAATTGTTGGTATCAATGGGATTGAGACCAGTATTTTCCTGTCAAAAACGGATGAAAACAGAGCGGTTATGACCTGTTTGAGCAACCCGTCACAGGAGAGTGCAACGAACCGGATTCTTACACTCTCCTTCGATGGAAACCACTGGAGTGATGCAGTTGTTCTCTATGAAGAGCCTAACCACTATATCAATTTCCTGGATATGGAATTTACAGAAACGTTTGGAGGGGTTGTTATTTCCTCGTATGTTACCGATACTTCCCGCATCAATTATGAAGTCATCTCGCTGATTCCATGGAATGCAGTGATAAGTAACTGGATGGAAACACCGGTGAAATTACTGGTTGACTCAGTGCACCACTTCCAATACCCCCAGATCTCCATTAATAACGATGGAAAAAGCACGATAGCTGTCAAACTGGAAAAATTCGCGATCAAAACCTCGGATCAACGGATCAGCCAGATCGATCTGTTATCGGGCGATCTTTCCCTTCCTGCCGGGCATTGGTATCACATAGCCGCCAACTCTTTGGTATGCGATACCACCAAACAGGTTTCCGCGATCAGTTTGTCGTATGTCGGAGTGGACACCCTGATGTTACTCACCCAGGAGTATGTCATGCTCCCGGGCAACACGCCCTATATCCCTGTCCATGGCCAAACCTGGGGGAATCCTTACATGAATCAGGTGCTTCGTTGTTTTTCTGTGATCCGGGACAGCATCATTGATAATGTGCCCGAAAGCGAATACAATGTGGGAATCGAAGATCCCATGCCGGTGGAGTCGGAAGCGATTTTATTTCAGACGTTCCCCAATCCGTGTACGACACACTGCACAGTTGTAATTGATCTTCCCGCTCAGACGCACATCACCCTGCAACTGTTTAATATGAATGGGTATCTGATCAGTACTCTTGCTGATAAAACGCTGCAACCGGGGATGTATAACTTGCAGGTGAACAGTTCCCTTCTGCAGCCAGGCACCTATATTTACAAGCTCACAACAGATCATTCAATCCTGACCCGCCGGATGGTTGTAATCCGCTAGGTAACAATAAAACTCACAACATGCAAAAGCAACGAAATCTCATTCGCTCGCTGCCACTACAGGTAATGATCAGGCTATTCGTTATCCTATCTGTGATGATAGGATGGAATTTAGTGGCTTCCGGTCAGTTTATGAAAAATTCCGGCGTCAGAATCGTTATAGATGAAAATAGCGGGATCTATCTCCAGGGGGATTATTTCACTACATCCGCCGTGGGAACCATCGCTTTAGACGGAACGTTGTCTCTGACCGGATATATGACAGCAACCGCAGGCACTCTTTTTTCTTCCCCTGATGCCACTGGAGTTCTAAAACTTACAGGTCATACCACGAATTATTTATCACAACCCGGGATACTCACTGTAGATGGCTTGTGGATTAACCTGGCAACGACTTTAACGTTGACTCCGAATCAACAGATGACCATCAAGGGTTCTTTGGTTGTAGATGGCACGGCCGACTTGTATTTGCAATCATCCGGTGAGTCAACAGCCTCACTCATCATGGAGGGAAGCGCCACTGGTTCCGTAATATGTCAACGGCATATTGATGGCTGGACAGATAATGACGATGGATGGCATCTGCTCTCCTCTCCGGTCATAGATCAATCTGTCAATCCAAATTTTACAGTTGATCCGGAAACGGATTATGATTTTTATCTGTGGTCGGAACCGGATGGTTTGTGGGTCAATTATAAAAATTCCACGGAACCACCAACCTTTTTTACTGCCAATGGCAACAGCAACAACTTCGTCTCCGGGCGGGGGTATCTGGTAGCCTATAAATATACATACACCAAAATGTTCTCGGGATCACTCCATTCCTCCAGTGTAGTGGTATCAGGACTAACTAATACAGAAGGGGATACACATACCGGATGGAACCTGGTTGGCAATCCTTTTTCCTGTGCGCTGAAATGGAATAAGACCTCCGGACCTGGCGGATGGAATCTAAACAATATAGGGGGAATAGCAAAAGTATGGGATGAATCGGAAGCTAGCTATACCGACATCAGCCAGGGAGAGATCATCCCTGCTACACAGGGCTTCATGGTACAAGTGTCGGATGCAGGGACCGGATCGCTGAACCTCTTTGCTGGTGACAGGACTCATTCTCCAATCAATTGGTATAAAGATCACGAGGTAAATGTCATCAGGTTACGTGCAGTGGATCCTGCGGGGAGTAAATCACAGGAAACAGTGATCAGGTTTCATGAGGCAGCAACCGGATCATTTGATGCGGACTATGATGCCCATTTTCTGGGAGGGTATGCTCCCCAATTTTATTCGGTCTCCAACGGGCATGAGGTCTCCACCAATGCATTGTCCATGCTCACGGATGAATTACGAATCCCATTGTATTTTATCAAAAATGAAAACACACTCTTTTCGATAGAAGCCGATAGCCTGATGGATCTTATTCCTGCTTATCCGGTCTACCTGACAGATCGCAAACTGGGCGTCACCCAAAATCTGACACGTGACCGTGTTTATACATTTATCGCATCTGACGGGGATGACCCCTACCGGTTTGATTTGCATTTCAAAGCGGTTGGAGTGAGTGAGTCTCAACCCACTTCATCGGTACAAATCTGGAGTAACGATCAAACCTTATACATCAGAAATCCGCACTCCCTCACAGGGATTGTCGACATCGTCAGCATGACTGGTCAGCGGATCCTGCAGGTTCCGTTGACCGACGAATTGCTTCAGCAACATCAGCTTCAGGTGGCTACAGGAGTCTATTATGTCAGAGTCTATGGACAGCAAGTCTTCGGGTCGCGGAAGGTATTTTTCAATTAAACAGCACTCTCATGAAACTATGGAACATCTTTTATCTCCTGACTTTTGCGTTCTTTTTCCTCTTCTCTGGTCAGCCACTTTCGGCTCAGGAACCACCTCCTCCACCAGGAGAACATGGATCTGAAGGCAATCAGGATCCACGCGGAGCTCCAATCGATGGTGGATTAGGAATTCTTTTAGGCTTAGGAGCAGTTTATGGAAGTTGGAAGGTATACAAAAGCAGGAAGAAGGAGTCCGATCAGGAAATAGAGGAGAATTAATTAGGCTGGACTCATTGTTTTTTGATAGCATCCAGCATATCGAACCACCGACGTTCCATGGATTGGATCAGTGTGAATTGCACCTTGGCCCGTTGCAGGTTGTGCCCGGGGTGATGGATCTTGTAGTAAGTATCCCCGTTAATGTGGTCGGTAAGAAACCGCAGGCCGATGATATAGGTCATAAACTTTGCCGAAAAGGCAAGGTGATCAATCTCAGTCTTTGTTAATGTGCTTCCCGCGCTTTCAAGGAATCCTTTTGAGTATGCGTCAAACAGGTTCAGATCGATCCTTACTTTGCTAAGATCGGGTTCATCCTCGTCGGCCGTGCTTGCTCCCGTACGGATCGCATCCCCAAAATCAAACAAAGCAGATCCCGGCATCACTGTATCCAGATCAACAATACAGATAGCTTTATCTTTGGAGTCGAACAGGATATTGTTGAATTTGGTGTCGTTATGCGTAACCCGCACTGGAAGCCGACCGCTCTCCATCAATCGGTTAATGGAATGCATCTCCTGCGTCCTCTCACGCACAAAACGAATCTCATCCGAAATCCGGGATACGAGATCCGCACTATCATGTTCAATGGCCTCGTCAAACTGCTCCAACCTCCAGGTAATGTCATGAAAACGGGGGATGGTTTTAGCTAATGCTTCAGGAGAAATATTAGCGGTCAAGACTTGGAATAGTCCAAACGCTTTCCCTCCTTCATAGGCCAATTCCGGATTCTCAATTCTATCGTAACTGAAACTATCCGGAATATGAAAATAGAGTCTCCAGAAGTCGCCTTCCCGGTCTTGGTAAAAAAGGTCTCCTTCACGCGTTGGTATGAGCTCAAGGACTTGAATGTTATCGTATTGATGCTTCTTGCTGGCTAGCTGCCCTCTTATATGTTGGGTAACAACCGCAATGTTATTCATCAACCCCTGAATATCCTTGAATATCTGATGGTTGATCCGTTGCAACACATAATTCGGAGCGTGGTCAGGAGATGTGGTAACAAGATAAGAGTCGTTGATGTGGCCGGAGCTGATCGAAGAAATTGACATGGGGGAACCCTCAATGGAAAAAGCGGCTACAATGGGTGCGAGTTCGTTCATGCTACAAATATGGTATTTTTTCTTTGAAAAGTCCCTCCCTTTCATGGGGCGGGTTCCAAACCCGCCCCTGACTTGCAATGGGAAAATCACTATTTTAGCCGCTTCATTGTTGTTAGAATTTTACCCTATGGATAAACCTGCGAAGAGAAAAGGAATAAGATCTTTCCCACGCGATTTCTGGACCGTTATTGTGATGGAGTTTTTTGAACGGGGATCC
>CAZXQU010000075.1:0-12988 GCA_964642545.1 uncultured Prolixibacteraceae bacterium
TCGCCTCAAAATTGGAAGATGCTCCCTGGCCTGCTACCAAAGATGAACTCATCGATTGGTGTATCAGAACCGGAGCCCCGCAGGAAGTGATTGAAAATTTGAAAGAGATAGAAGACGAGGGTGAAACATACGAGCGAATAGAAGATATCTGGCCTGACTATCCTACCAAGGATGACTTCTTTTTTCACGAGGATGAATACTGAGCTTATCCTTCATCCAGAGTGCCTCTGAACATACTGAAATTGACCTTTCCATACTCCCTTAACTGATCAAAATTGGGGTTCCCCGAAAAGTTATAGCTATCTGAATGCTCCAGGATCAGAATCCCGTTTGGTTTCACAATTCCTGAAGAGAGTATCTGTCCAGGCAGATTTTCTATGCCTTCCATACCGAAGGGTGGATCAGCAAAGACAAGGTCAGCTCGCTCTTTTCCAATCTTGAGCAATACCAATACATTCATACGGATTGCATGAACCTCTTCCATCCCGAATTTTTCAGCAGTTTCATTGATAAAATCCACGCACCGGCGCTCGATATCAATTGCACGTACCGAAGGAGCCCCTCTGGAAGCAAACTCGAAAGCGATGTTGCCGGTACCTGAGAAAAGATCAAGAACTTTTGTTTCAGAAAAGTCGATCAGGTTATTCAAGACATTAAAGAGGCCCTCCTTTGCATAATCGGTAGTTGGCCTGACAGGCAGATTTGCAGGTGGGTTAATTTTTCTGCCTCTGTGGTTTCCGCTTATAATCCGCACTGGTTAAGATTTAGCAATGGGAAGTAGGCGTGATGCGGAATCTCATTGAATACGAAACTATATTCGCATCCCGGGTTTCTTCTGGCAAAATCAACGCGGGGAAGATACTTGAAGACGAGGTTAAACAACGGAGTATTCCGGGAAATTCTTCCCATCAGGATGACCTCTGCCTGATCCTGGTGGAAGCCCAGTTGTTCGAGGCTAAAGATGGTGAAATATACCATGTCTTCGGGCCGCCGGTATTCAAAGGTGTTAGAAAAGTACAATTTGAACTGATCCATGACTACCATGTCGAAATGGGCTTCACGAACATGAAGAAAAACCTTTGGCTGTACAAGTTCTTTTCGGTAGTTCTGAAAAATACTTTCGATCAGGACACTGGAAAGGTGAGGAAGATGATTCACTCCGAAATTACGGGTCAGGAGCTGTTTTACTTTTTCAGGTATTGCATAGACATTTACAATGTGAAAATCGGGGAGAAGATCATGGGTGACACTCTCCAAACGATCGAGAGGAACGTTAAATGCCAGGATCTTCTGTTGGTCCCGCTCTTCAAAAAGTGATTCTGGCACCAGTGTTGACTTTGTCCCCTCCCAGATAACTTTTGTGGCTTTAAATTTTTTCTTCAGTACTGGAAAGGCTGAGAGCACATTGGCCAGGTATGATTCGAACGGAAGTCTGATCTCCACCTCCTCTGACCCTTTCGTTACTGGCAATCTCAATTCCCCTATGCCAATATATTTGTTAGTGATACTATCCACAATGCAATAGGAGAAACTCTTCTCCCCGATCTGCACAGAGAGGTAGTAATTCTCCAGATCGCTCTCCTTGAAGAGGACATCGATACGGTTTAACGTTGGAAGGATGTGATCTAGAGTCGCCATTGTCAAGCCAAAGATAGGATTTTTATCATCTATGCGCAAATCTGAGTAAAATCGGGAATCTCTGTAAGATAAATCCATTTGGAACTATTGGCATCCAGATGGCAGCTATAATGAGATAAGCCATTCGAAACAACCAGGTATTTCCCCGACAGGGCGTGGTTGTACATTGCGATCTGGTAAAATACATCCTGAGTCAGTGTTACAGAGGGAGCTTTGCACTCGACAACAAGCAATGGATCCCCTTTTCTGTCAAATGCCACTATATCACTACGTTTTCTCATCGTATTGTATATGAGAAGAACCTCAACACCGATCAGGGAGGCAGGGAAATTTCGGTGGACAGTCAGGTAGTTCAACATGTGTTGTCTTACCCACTCTTCTGGTGTTAGTTTAACAAACTTTTTACGCAACGGATCAAATACCTCTGTAGTCTTACGGGCACCTTGCCTGAGACGAATATCAAACGATGGCAAATTGAGTGGATGCATCATTGTAACAAACTTACGCAAAAATGTGACAAATCGATTAAATTTGCACGACAAGGAGCTTAGCCATTAGCATGACATTCGATCAAGTAATCCAGAACCTGAAGAACCAGATATATCACCCTGTTTACCTGTTGCATGGTGATGAGGCGTACTACATCGATTTCCTCTCTGATTATATTGAAGAGCATGTATTGACCGAAACTGAGAAAGAGTTTAACCAGACTGTGCTCTACGGCAGGGATGTGGATGCCTCCACTATCATGAATTACGCCAAGCGGTATCCCATGATGGCCAATTATCAGGTTTTGATCATTAAAGAGGCTCAGGACGTCAGGGACATTGAAGCACTCACCGCCTATGTCCAGCAGCCGTTGACATCCACCCTGCTGGTACTTTGTTACAAATACGGAAAGGTCGACAAACGAAAAAGTCTGGCCAAAGCTGTCGACAAACAAGGCGTGTTGTTTGAATCTCCCCGGATTTATGACAACAAGATCCCCGGATGGATTGAAACCTACGTGAAACAGCGCAAATACTCAATCTCGGCGAAGGCATGCTTCATGTTAACCGAATTTCTGGGAACCGATTTGTCGAAGATCACGAATGAAATCCAGAAACTGATTATCAACATTCCCCAGGGGACTGAAATTGATGAGATATTTATCGAAAAATACATTGGAATCAGCAAGGATTTCAATGTATTTGAGCTTCAGAAAGCGCTGGGAGGGAAAAATATCTTCAAAGCCAACCAAATCATCACCTATTTCGACTCCAACCCTCGCGAAAATCCTCTGGTCAAAGTGATTCCCATTCTTTTTTCATTCTTTTCCAAAGTGCTCTTATATCAGCACCTACAGGACAAATCCAGGAACAATGCGGCTTCAGTCCTGGCTGTACATCCCTTCTTCATTCAGGATTATGAAATTACGGCACGCAACTACTCTCCGGCTAAAGTGAAAGCCATTATTGGAATTCTACGCGACTACGACTTGAAGTCGAAAGGGATAGACAATGTTTCGGCGACTGATGGAGAGTTAATGAAAGAGTTGATTTTCAGGATCCTGCATTAAAGATTCTCTTCCTTGTAATCATACTCTGGCGAGCGGTAGGTCTCTTCTATCTCATTGTAGTATTTCTCCTGGATAAACTTTCTCCGTAGTTTCATTGTGGGTGAGAGTTCTCCCGATTCGATCGTCCACTCGTCGGGCAGAAGCCTGAATTTTTTGATCTTTTCCGTTTGTCCGAGTTCGCGATTGATGCGGTTCACCTCCTCGTTCATCCTGCGGATGACATTCTTGTCGGAAACAATCTCCTTATTTGAATGGTATGGGATACGTTTAATCCTGCACCAACTTTTCAGGTGATCAAAACTTGGAACTATCAGTGCGGCGGCATATTTGCGGTCCTCTCCCAAAACAAGGATGAACTCGATGAAAGGAGATTCAATGAACCGTTGTTCAATCGGTTGTGGAGCGATGTATTTTCCGGTAGATGTTTTAAATATCTCCTTCTTTCTGTCGGTAATCTGGAGGTATCGTTCCTCAATCATTACTCCTACGTCTCCGGTATGAAGCCAACCTTCCGAATCGATCACTTCACTGGTTCGTTCGGGCCGGTTTACATAGCCTTTCATCAGGTTTGGGCCTTTACAGAGAATCTCCCCATCGTCAGCAAACTTAACCTCCACGCCTGGTAATACAAGACCAACTGTGCCGAATTTCACTCCCCCCGGCTTTAAATTCTGAACAGCAATCACAGGAGAGGTCTCAGTAAGTCCATACCCCTCCAATACTTTCAGCCTGGCAGCCCAGTAAATCCTGGCCAAACGGGGATGCAGGGATGCCCCACCACAGGCAATGAGCCTCACGTTCCCTCCGAGGCCTCTGCGCCATCGGTCAAAAACCAGGAAATTTGCGAAAAATAGTTTCGTCTCGTAAAACCACCCGTTTGCACGATTCATCTCAAATTGCTGACCCTGCCTGAGTGCCCAAAAAAACACACCTCTCTTCATCCCCGTAAGGTTCCTTCCTTCCGAGACAACTTTGTTGTAAATTTTTTCGAGTACGCGAGGTACAGCTCCAAAGGTATGGGGTCTAACCTCCTTCAGGTATTGAGGAACCTGATCGAGTGCCGTTGCATAATAGACCGACATGCCAAGATATTGGTAAACGTAATTCAACATCCGCTCATAAACATGACAAAGCGGCAGAAAGCTCAGCGCTTTTTCGTGGCTGGTAAAATCAGATATCTTCGCACACTCAATAAAATTTGAGACGAAGTTCCCATGTGACAGCATCACCCCTTTTGGTCGTCCCGTTGTACCGGAAGTGTAAATGATGGATGCAATATCAGTGGGTAGAATACTCGTTTTAATCTTCTCTAACTCCGCACTCCGGGAAGAGTGGCGGCCAGATTCCACAAGCTCAGTCCACAAAGAGACTCCCCGAACCTTCTGGATAGAGAAAATGCCTTTTATCAAACTCAGCCCTTTTGCGATGTGCCTGATCCGGCTATAGGTATCCTGGTTATAAATGATAAGATATTCAACCTCGGAATCTGTAAATATATAGTGGTAATTCTCTTCACTGATGGTGGGATATATAGGAACCTGAATGGCTCCGACCTGGCAGATGGCCATATCGAAGAGGTTCCATTCCGCACAGTTGACCATAACGGTTGCGATCCGTGTACCTGGGGTTACGCCCAGCTCAAGTAATCCAAGGCTAAGATCATGACTTAGGTTGACATAGTCAGATGCAGAGAGGGAATTCCATCCCCCCTCTGATTTTGATAAAAAAAGATGTTGTTTGTGGCTGAAGGCATCCCTATAGAGATCAAGGATATCAAACAGCCGTGTAACCGGTTTCATCCATTCTGTTGATTAAAAAGTTTCTTGATCTTATCTTCATATTTTTTGCTGATGAAAGGGCGTTTCAATTTAATGGTTGGAGTAATCTCCCCGCCCTCAAGTGTCCACTCTTTATCCAGCAAGTCCCAGGTTTTAATTTTCTCCGAATCGCCAAACTGCTTGTTGTATTTATTGATCTCAGTCTGAAACCGTTTTCTGATAATAGGGTTGGTAATCACTTCTCCATTGGATCCAAATGGAATCTCCTTCCGTTCACAGTAGGACTTCATAAACGTAAAATCGGGGACGATGAGCGCTCCCACAAATTTTTGGCTTTCCCCTACCACAATGAGCTGATCGATGAAGAGCGACTCCTTGAATTTATCTTCGATCAGTTGAGGGCTCACGTATTTACCGAAAGATGTCTTGAATTGCTCTTTCTTCCTTCCTGTGATTTTCAATTGCCCCTGTGGCTCAAATTGTCCGAGGTCTCCTGTGTGAAACCATCCTTCTGCGTCGATCGCTTCACTGGTCAGCTTCTCATCTTTGTAATACCCTTTCATAATAAAAGGCCCCCTTGCACAAATTTCTCCATCCGTATCAATTTTCACCTCACCCCCTCTTAACGGACGACCGACGGTGCCAAATTTGGTGCCGTTTAAACTGAAATCGCTTACGGCAATCACCGGAGAGGTCTCTGTCAATCCATAACCTTCAAGAATATTTATTCCGGCACAGGTGAAAAGTCGCCCAAGTCGGGGTTGCATGGCAGCGCCGCCCGATACCATGATATTGATCTCCCCACCTAATGCTTCGCGCCATTTAATGTATACCAACTTGTCGTACAATCTTCTCTTCCATTCATAAAACTTGCCATTGGCTCCGTTGAGTTCATAACGTAAAGCCAGGTGGAAAGCCCACCAAAAGATCCAGCTTTTTGGTCCTTTTAACTTCTGACCAGTGGCAACCAGTTTATCGTATACTTTTTCGAGCAACCGTGGAACTGTTGACATAATCTGGGGGTGGATCTCCTTCATGTTATCTGTTATGGTACCCATGTTTTCGGCATAATAGATAGAAATACCAAGATAATGGTAGAGATAGTTCAACATCCGTTCATAGACATGACAGAGGGGGAGGTAGCTTACTGCATCATGCTCTTCTCCGAGTTGGGGAATGTATGAGGCTGCTTTAAAATTGAAGACCAAATTGTTATGAGTTAGCATCACGCCTTTCTGGGTGCCGGTAGTCCCCGATGTATAGATAATAGTGGCCACATCTTCAGGATTAATCAATTTTTTGATGGCTTCCAGTTTTTCCGGATCCTGGTTTTGTTTCCCCAGTTCAACGAGTTCACTCAAATGTTTATGCTCATGAAGATCCTTATAGGTATAGATGCCCTCAATCGATGGAACATCCGGCAGGATATGGCTGATCTTACGGAGGAGTTCATTCCCCGAGATAAATACAAATCTCACCTCGGCATGGCCAAGGATATGTTTGTAATCGGTCTCGCTGATCGTAGGATAGATCGGAACATGAATGGCTCCAATTTGAAGTATCGCCATATCCACAATATTCCATTCCACCCTGTTGGGGCTGATTTGGGCAATCCTGTCGCCAGGTTGAACACCCAGCGCGAGAAATCCATAGCTGATATTATCAGCCATCTCCCTGTACTCTTTAATACTTACTTTTTTCCATTTACCATCTTCCTTTGATGCGATCACATCATCCTTTGGCTTAAATGTCTCTTCGTAGTAAGGAAGGAGGTCAAAAATGCGGGTTATTTCCATAATAAATGGTTTATGTGGTGGCTTGTCCACGGTTGCTGGTACAATATTAAAAAAAATAGCGAAATAGCGAGGTAGCGAAATGGTGAAAGAAAGAAATTAGGAAATTAGGGGCCCTGCAATAACGTATTTCGTCTCACGTCTCACGTCTCACGATCGTCGTGGCATTTGCCTGGGCCGTGGGCATGATGACCAGGTCGTTGATGTTTACGTGGTCGGGCATCGTGGTGACGTAATACGTTACCTGGGCGACATCTTCCGCGGTTAGTGGTGTGAATCCATCGTAGATGTGTGATGCACGTTCCTGATCTCCCTTGAAACGGACCAGCGAGAATTCTGTATCGGCTGCTCCGGGGGCAATCTGGGTCACCTTGATGCCGTGAGACACAAGGTCGATGCGGGTCCCTTTCGTAATGGCATCCACTGCAAATTTAGATCCGCAATAGACGTTTCCATTGGGATATGTCTCTTTCCCAGCAATGGAGCCAATGTTGATGATATGTCCTTTGCCACGTGCCACCATCAGTGGTGAAACAAGCCTTGTCATATAGAGAACCCCTTTCACATTCGTATCGATCATCCTCTCCCAGTCGTCAATCACCCCCTCATGGATCGGGTTGAGCCCGGCTGCCAGTCCGGCATTGTTCACAAGCACATCGATCTCCTTCCAATCATCGGGAAGGGAACCTATTGCTTTTTCGACTTCCTCCAGCTTCCTAACGTCAAATGGAAGCGTGAGAACCTCGGTATTAAAGGTTTGCCGAAGTTCATTTTCAAGTTCCGCCAGCAGATCTTTTCTTCGCCCTGTGATGATGCAGCGGTAACCGTGTTCAGCGAATTTTACGGCGATCGCCCGGCCGAAGCCAGCGGTGGCACCTGTAATGAGGACTGTTTTTGTCATAAGCTTTCGATATAATCTTTACAAATAATTCTAAATTCTAAGTTCCGAATCCTAAATTTCTTTTTTTAGCCCTAAATCCTTTTTTTAACCCCTAAATCCCCTAAAGGGGACTTGCTCTGCTTCGCAGGAATTCCCTCCCGAAGGGAGGAGTAAGCCCCCTTTAGGGGGTTTGGGGGTTCCTTCCCACTATCCATTTCTTCGCATTTACAAAAGCTTCGATCCACGGGGTGACCTGGTCCGTTTTCCTGTCAACAGGATAGTAGGCCCATTGCCAGGGAAGCACCGAATCCTCCAGGTGAGGCATGATGGCCAGATGGCGTCCATCTTCGGAACAAATGGCAGCGGCATCAAACATCGAACCGTTGGGATTCCCAGGATAACCAGAATAACTGAACTTCGCCGGAATCTGATAGCGGTTCTCTGGCAAGGGAAAGTTAAACTTCCCTTCGCCATGAGCGACCCATATTCCCAATCGCGATCCGGTAAGCGACTCCAGCATGACTGAGCTGTTTTCCTGAATTGTTACGTTTATGAAAGTACATTCATACTTATGAGAATCGTTCCACGACATCTTTGGCTGTGCTTCATGCACAGGGTAGATCAAACCCAACTCAACGAGCAACTGGCATCCGTTACAAACGCCAAGGCTAAGGGTATCGGGTCGGGCGTAGAAACGATCCAGTGTCTCTTTCGCTTTCGGATTGTAAAGAAATGCCCCTGCCCACCCTTTGGCTGAGCCGAGCACGTCGCTGTTGGAAAACCCTCCAACGAACGCGATGAAGTTGACATCTTCAAGGGTCTCCCGGCCCGAAATCAGGTCGGTCATATGAACATCTTTCACATCAAATCCGGCAAGATACATCGCCCATGCCATATCACGGTCGCGGTTTACACCCTTCTCCCGGATGATCGCTCCTTTGATTCCCGAGGGATTTCTGCGTTTGGAATCAATGCCATACTGACTGAATTGTCCGGAGAATTTTTCCGGGAAGCGAAACTCCAAAGGTTGCTGATTGAAATTGGTATACCGTTCGAAAGCAAGTTCTTCACCGCACTGATGCCGGTCGAGGAGGTATGATGTTTTGAACCAGGTATTCCGAAGTGAATTTATGTCAAGCTGCATTTTTTCGGATCCCAGGTTGATTGTTAAAATTGGGGTGGCAGAAGGGTTTTCAATGCCGGATACCGGCTTTCCGATGACCTGATGCCGGATGCCGGATGAGGTAAGCAGCTGGGTTACTGCTGCCATATCCTTGATCTGGATCACCACCGCCGGATTCTCACTGAAAAGCAACTTCATGGGATCCGGTTCCCTTAGTCCGGTTAAGTCAAGATCCATTCCCCACCCTTCAAGCGGAAAGACCATCTCCAAAAGTGTAGTGATCAAACCACCTGCCGACACATCATGGCCAGCAAGGATGTTGCCTTCTGAGACCATGTATTGGAGTGTATCAAAAACTTGTTTGAAATAGTCGGGATCAGAGGCATCAGGAACTTCATCGCCGATTTTATTCAACACCTGTGCGAGGCTGCTTCCTCCCAGATGATATCCACCAGATGAAAATGGAATATAGACCAGAAAACTCTTTTCATCAGGGTCCAGGTTTGGACTAACCACCTTTTTTACATCCGCCACTTCTGCCACCGCAGAGATGATCACCGTGCCGGGGGAATAGACGACCGATCCATCGGGATATTTCTGGGTCATCGAGAGGGAATCTTTTCCCGTTGGGATGTTGATCCCCAGTGCGATGGCAAAATCGCTTACCGCTTGTACCGCTTCAAACAGCCGGGCATCCTCCCCTGGATTTTTCGCCGGCCACATCCAGTTTGCCGAAAGGGAAACCCCTTGCAGTCCATGGGAAAGAGGGGCCCAAACGATGTTTGTAAGCGCTTTGGCGATAGAGATTCGTGAACCTGCTGCCGGATTAGACAGCGCCACCACTGGAGCATGTCCCAGAGAAGTAGCGATACCCTTCTCTCCCTGATAATCGAGAGCAGTAACGCCCAGGTTGTTCAGTGGGAGCTGGATAGGTCCGCAGGTTTGCTGTTTGGCAATTTTCCCTGACACAGCCCGGTCCACCTTGTTCGTCAGCCAGTCTTTGCAGGCGACGGCTTCCAGTTGCAGGACCTGGGTTAAGAGATCGTGAAGAGTAAGAGGTGAGACGTGAGACGTAAGACGTGAATTGTCATTTGCCGCCTGCTCATTGCCAACTGCCAACTGATCACTGCCAACTGCCTGTTGCCAACTACCAACTGACTCAAACGACGCCTTTACCGTGGAATCCCTCATGATCGTTTTGGGCGGTTTGCCGAAGAAATCGTCCACGTTGAGGTCGATCGGCCTGATCCCGGAACGGGAATCTTCGAACACCAGTTCGTGATCGGTTCGGGTTTCGCCTACGTCATAGAGGGGAGCGCGTTCACGCTCAGCAATTTCTTTCAGCAATGAGAGGTCCTCTTCACGGATCAAAAGTCCCATCCGTTCTTGTGATTCGTTGCTGATGATTTCACGGTCGGATAGTGTCGGATCGCCAATTGGTAGCGCGTTGATATTGATGGTTCCCCCGGTGGCTTCAATCAGTTCGGAGATGGAGTTCAGGTGACCACCCGCTCCATGGTCGTGGATAGAAACAATCGGGTTCTTCCCCAGTTCTGCCATTGCACGGATGGCATTGAAGACCCGTTTCTGCATCTCGGGATTGGATCGCTGAACCGCATTCAGCTCAATGGTATTGCCATATTCGCCGGTAGCGACAGATGAAACGGCACCCCCGCCCATTCCGATCCGGTAGTTATCTCCACCCAGGATTACAATTTTCTCTCCCCCTGTGGGAATATCTTTCAGACTGTCCTCTTTTTTAGCAAAACCAATCCCGCCGGCAAGCATGATCACCTTGTCGTATCCGTAGGTTTTTCCATTCTCGGCATGTTCGAAAGTGAGCAGACTTCCGCAGATGACTGGTTGGCCAAACTTGTTTCCAAAGTCGCTTGCCCCGTTGGAAGCCTTGATCAGAATATCTTCCGGAGTTTTGTATAGCCATTTTCGGGCTTCAACGCCTTTCTCCCATGAGCGTCCTCCATCCAAACGTGGATAGGATGTCATGTAAACGGCTGTCCCTGCCATCGGGATGCTCCCTTTCCCACCGGCCATCCGATCACGAATTTCACCGCCAGAGCCGGTGGCGGCACCATTGAACGGCTCAACGGTGGTCGGAAAATTATGGGTCTCAGCCTTTAGCGAGATGACGGAATCAATATCCAGGATGACAAAATAGTCGGGGACATTCTGTTTCCCGGGAGCGAACTGTTCGATTGCCGGTCCATCGATAAAGGCAACGTTGTCTTTGTAAGCCGAAACTAGGTAATTGGGATGTTCATTTGAGGTCTTTCGGATCAGGTCAAATAGGGAATCTGTCATCTCCTTCCCGTCGATAATGAAGGTTCCGTTGAAGATCTTATGCCGGCAATGTTCCGAATTCACCTGCGAGAAGCCAAACACCTCACTGTCCGTCAGTCTTCTCCCTATCTTACGGCTCAGAGACTCCAGATACTCCATCTCTTCGTCACTCAGAGCCAAACCCTCTGCTTTGTTGTAGGCAGCGATATCCTCCAACTCAACAACCGGGTCGGGTTTCCTGTCAATAGTGTAGAGATGCTGATCCAGGTTGGTGTATTGTTGCTGGAGCATGGGATCAAAGCTGGTGAGATGTGAGACGTGAGACGTGAGACGTGGATCATCAGAATGGATTGAAGACTGAGGACTGCCGGCTGCCGACTGCCAACTGGCAAACTCCTCAATTCTCCTGATGCCCTGGATCCCCATATTCTGGGTGATTTCCACCGCATTGGTACTCCAGGGGGTGATCATCTCCTTTCTTGGGCCAACAAACTCACCTGGAATTTCCTGCTGCTCAATCGGCTCTGCGTTCCCGAAAAGCCATACCAGTTTTTGCCGGTCGTCGGCTGTCAATGCTTCTGAAGTCTCAACTGCGTACCAGGAAGAAGCACTCTTGAAAAATGAAATCATATCTTTTTGTTTCCCTTGTTTTCAACCTCTATCACCCCCCATATCCCCTTTCTACCCCTAAATCCCCTAAAGGGGACTTACTCTGCTTCGCAGTATTATCCTCCTGAAAGGAGGAGTAAGCCCCCTTTAGGGGGTTTGGGGGTTCTTAACTTGACAAGTATCTCTCCGCCTCAATTGCTGCCATACACCCTGAACCGGCAGCTGTCACCGCCTGGCGGTAGTAATGATCCTGAACGTCTCCGCAGGCAAAAACACCCTCAACATTTGTTGATGCCGTTCCTGGTTTGGTACTGATATAATTGGTCTCGTCGAGTTCAACTTGTCCCTTGAACACATCGGTGTTGGGTTTATGACCAATTGCGACAAAAAATCCCCATACATCCAGTACACGTTCTGCGCCGGTTTTCACATTTTTCACCCTGAGGCCAGTTACACCGGCATCGTCCCCTAAAACCTCTTCGGGGACAGAATCCCATAACATTTCGATGTTGGGAGTATTGAGTACTTTATGCTGCATGGCTTTGGAGGCACGTAACTCATCCCTCCGGTGAATCAGGTACACTTTTTTGCAAAGCTTGGCAAGGTAAGTAGCCTCTTCGGCTGCTGTGTCCCCGCCGCCCACGATGGCAACATCTTTTCCGCGGTAGAAAAATCCGTCACAGGTGGCGCAACCGGAAACGCCCATTCCCATGAATTTCTGCTCGGAGGGCAATCCCAGCCACTTGGCGGAGGCGCCGGTTGCGATGATGACTGTTTCGGCAAGGATCGTTTTTCCGTCGTCGGCTTCAACCGTAAAGGGACGCTTCGAAAAATCAACCTTGGTGACAACCCCAAACCTTACATCGGTACCAAACCGTTCGGCCTGTTTCCTGAACTGTTCCATCATTTCGGGACCGTCAATTCCATCGGGGTAGCCGGGGAAATTTTCAACTTCAGTTGTAATGGTTAATTGTCCGCCCGGCTGCATTCCCAGGTACATGATGGGCTTTAGGTCGGCACGTGCGGCATAGATGGCTGCTGTGTATCCAGCCGGGCCTGAACCGATGATCAGGCAACGGACTTTCTCAACATTCTCACTCATAATCAGCTATTTTTTATTGGGTTTTTTTCGTGACGCAAAGGTACAAAATTAACGCGAACCGAGATGCGAGATGCGGGATATGGAATACGTCGATGGGAATGATATCTGTATCTAAGGAAGATGAAATGAAAATGAAAGGAATACTAAGGGAATGACGAAGCAAAGACGAACGAAAGACGAATCTAAGACGAATCTAAGACGGGCTGAAA
>CAZXQU010000076.1:0-12962 GCA_964642545.1 uncultured Prolixibacteraceae bacterium
CTGCGAGAAAGTATGCCCTACCCATGCCATAACCATGCAGGAACGGAGATCGGGAAATGTATATATTTCGAAAACAAAGGCGGGAAGCACCATGGTACATGCCCGCTTGGATATTGCTGCTGAAAATTCGGGAAAACTGGTCGCAAAAGTTAAGAACGACGCGAAAGCGATAGCATTGGCTGGAAATAAGCATTTTATTATTGTTGACGGTTCGCCCGGTATCGGGTGCCCAGTGGTTTCTTCTTTGGCAGGCGCCAATTATGTCATTTTAGTGACAGAACCAACGATGTCGGGATTGCACGACTTAAAGCGAGTCTATGCCGTGATTAAAAGATTTCGTATCAAGGCAGGATGTATTATCAACAAGTGCGACCTGAACAACGAGAAAACATCAAAAATTAAATCTTTCCTCCAGGACGAACAGATTGGCCATTTAGCTGATATTCCTTACGATTCCATCTTCTCAGACGCCATGATTGAGGAGAAAACCATCGTTGAAATAGAATCTCCACTGAAACATTTGGTGGAAAGTATTTGGGAAAAAGTAAAAGAACAACTAATAAAAAAAAACTAGCACAGCCTATCCAACATCTCTTCAGGAACAAATTTCCCATCAGGGCAGCCGGATATTTCATGTCCGTAAAACCCAAATTGACTTCTGAATGTGCGTCACACAGTATAACCTCCTAGTTTTATTACTTGAAATACTTTTTTATTAAAGCTTTCAACAAGGCAATATCAACAGGCTTTGAAATATAATTCGTACATCCAGCTTCCAGTGCCTTTTCCCTGTCACCAGAAAGTCCAAAGGCTGTTTGTGCAATAATAACCACCTCTTTGTTAAATTGCCGGATTTGACGTGTGGCTTCATATCCATCCATATCCGGCATCCTGATATCCATCAGCACCAGGTCCAGGCCGGGGTTGTTGCGACAAATGTTAACGGCTTCCTCGCCAGTGATTGCATTTACTATTTCGGCGCTATAACTTTCCAATGCCGCTGAAAGAAATAGTGATGAAGCTTCATCATCTTCTACGAGCAATATGTTCAGTCCCGAAGCTGCGGGATCGATTTGATTCTCATCTTTAGCAACCGAAACGGGTTCTTCAATGATGGGTTTCGTCTCCGGTTCTGCATTGTAAGGCAAGGTGAAATAAAATGTTGAGCCCTTCCCAAGCTCGCTTTCAACCCAAATCTTACCGCCCAACATTTCAATATACGCTTTCGAAATGGATAGTCCCAATCCCGCACCTTCATAAGCTCTGGTCATCGATTCGCTACCCTGCCTGAACCTTTCAAAAATGATTCCTTTCTTTTCATCAGTAATGCCATCACCCGTGTCTTTCACAAAAAACTCAAGGTATTTGCCCTTTTTCTCATAACCAAATTCAATCGAGCCTGCGTAGGTGAATTTTGTGGCATTACCGACAAGGTTGGTTAGAATGGCATAGATTTTCTCGCGGTCAGATTTAATGATGGCTTCTTTTGACGGAAGGGCATTTTTAACTATAAGCTGCATTCCATTTTCCTCAACCTTTGTCTTAAAAAAGTTATAAACGAAGTTGATTTGCTCATTCACGTTTGTTTCCGAAATGGAAGTTTCCATTTGTCCCGATTCAATTTTCGAGATACTGACAATAGCGGTGATGATATTGAGCATACGTTCGCCGCTTTTTTCAATAATGCCGAGATACTACTTCTGTTCTGCACCCGTCAAATCAGGTTCTTTTAAAATTTGGGCGAACCCCATGATGCCGTTCATTGGAGTTCTGATTTCGTGGCTCATATTGCAAAGAAACGCTGATTTCAGGCGGTCGCTTTCTTCAGCTTTTTCTTTGGCTTTGAGTAATTCTTCTTCAGCAAGTTTGCGTTGTGTTATATCCTGTGCTGCACCCCAAAGTCCATTGGTCTTGCCTTCTTTGTCCAGTTCTGTCTCGCCCCGTACCCACATCCATCCGTTACTACCATCATTCCTCACCGTTTTCAACTTAAGTTCGTATGGAATTCCGGTTTCTCTGGTTCTGGCAAGTTAAGTTGATAAAAGTTCCCAACTCTCGGGAGTAAACAATTTCATGTGTTCGGTGTAAGGTGGGGGTGGGAGCGCAGGATCAAAACAATACATTTTGTAAAGTTCCTCCGTCCAAACCACCTCATCGGTTTCAATGTCTAAATACCAACTGCCTATATGGGTGATTTGTTGTGCTTTTTTAAGTTCTTGTTCGCTCCTACTCAACTCTTTTTCAATTTTCTTGCGTCCGGTAATATCTTCTTTTACAGCGACATAATGGATGATTTCACCTTTCTCATTTATGATGGGAAAAATAGAAGCATACTCCCAGTAAAGTTCTCCGTTTTTCTTTTTGTTGTGAAATTCGCCGAACCATTGCTTGCCTGAAGAGATAGTATCCCAAAGAATCTTGTATTCGCTTTTTGGTTTTTCTCCTGATTTAAATATTCGTGGATTTTTACCAATCAGTTCATCCAGCAAATATCCAATAATTTCAGCTATTTTCGGATTTCCGTATTCAATGTTGCCATCTTTATCTGTTATTACAATAGAAACAGGGCTTTGCTCCACTGCGCGTGATAATTTTAAAAGCGATGACTCAGCTTTTTTGCGTTCAGTTATATCAACAATGTACCCTCTTGTTTGTACAAGTTCGCCCGACACATTAAAAATGCCGATGGCGTTTATGATTGCAGATAGTGTTCTGCCATCTTTAGTCAAATAATCCACTTCGTAATTTTCAACTTTTCCGTTTTGTTTTACCCTGCGGAGCAGTTCTTTACGGTCATCGGGGTTTTTATAGAGATCCGTAATATTAAATTTTTCGGTGAGAGATTTATTTTCAAAGCCAAACATTTCGAGGAATGTTTTGTTACAGCTAAAAATTTCCCCTTCAACCGAAACTACGTAATCGGCCGAAATATCATTTTCGAAATATTCACGGAGGTCGCTTCTGCTTTTTCGCAAGGCTTCCAAGGCACTACGGGCTTCGGTAACTTCTCTCTGAATACCGAAATGCCCGGCAATTCGTTTTTGGTCATCATACAAACAAATGTAATCTCCTTCAATAATCATATCGGTTCCATCGAATTTTTTTTCATGGGTATCGATATGCAGGTGTCCTGCATCAAAGAATTCTTTCCAAACCTGACGGCCTTGTTCGATGTAGTGTGCAAAAGCATCAGCAGGAGTTAATCCAAGATATTGTTCTTCAGTTGCGCCATACTGATCGAGCATCATAAAGAAAAACCCATCTAAAGATTGTGCAAAAAAGAGGCTGAGGCGTTCTTCACTTTCTTTTAGCTTTTCTTCTAACAGCTTACGTTCGGTGATGTCAACCGCTGTAATAAAGCAATTCGCACCATTTTCTGAAACTATTCCTGTCAAGTGCAGAATCAGCTGAGGATTAGCATCGCTTAGCATAGTCAGCTCGCAGCTTTCTTTGGTATTACTGTTCAATACTTTCTCTAGAAAAAGCAGAAAGACTGGTTTCGAATTAAAGGAAATAAAAAGATTAAACATCCTGTTTTTTAACTGCGACCGATCTTTACCCAGCATTTTTGCTCCGGCAAAGTTCATCTCCAATATTTCACCTTCAGGGGAAATGGTAAAATATCCTGATGATGCAAAATCGTATAATTGAGCGTATTTTTCGGCATCATTTTCTGCCTTTTGACGCAGGATGGCGGCTTCTGATTTGTTACTGATTTTTGCCATTGTTTCTAAGGTGAAAGCCAGGGCTTTGTTGAACCAAAGATATTTAATTGTGATTGAGGAAGCAAGTAATGATAATTCAGGTGACCCGGGATTAGAGTGACAACGGGAAGAAACCGTATTAAACAGAGGACAACTGTAGTGAGGGATAAAAGGAACTTCAGAGCCGAAAAGCAGATTGCATGAGTTCTATTTCGGAAGAAGAGATCCCAAGTTGTTTTGCTGTTTTCCGCCATGTGCCAACGGCCGCCGTAACCTGATCGAGAACAGACCGGGCCTCATTAAGATCCAGTCTGAAATATTCACATACACTCAAAGCAAGGTTAAAATCAAGAGCTCCGCTGCTGTCATCTATATTCAGCGCAAGTTCTTCTTTGTCAGTAGAAGGATTTACATCGAATGCGGGGCTTAACCTCCATACATCGTTTTCAATGATGAAACCATGGTTACGTAAATGATCATCTGTGTTGGAAACAGCAATATTAAAAACGATCCTTCGCCATAACTGTTCCAGATCCTCTTTGATGTTTCCACCATGGTTTTGGATGAAAATAGAAAGGTCAAGATAACTTGCCCGGTTGTCGCGGATAGTGGTTTCATTATTTCCTGTAATGGTCATGGCAGAAGCGAAATGTACACGTTCTCCGTTCATACGGTCAAACCGTTTGGTAAAGAATGTAAAGTAGTTGCCGGCAACTTTCTCAATCCTGGATTCTGACATAAGAATACCCGCAGCCAAGGTAAGCTTGTAAGCCAGAAATTCCCACTTGGCTTTATCAATCGTGTCGTTCCTGGAAGGAAATTTTGCGATCCAGAGATGGCCGTTCTTATCTATAATGTTTGCTTTTGGCCTAGCACCCCCTAATGACGATCCCGGTGCCATCAGCATGATCAGCCACTTATTCAATTCTTTCGTATCCTTATCTGATTCTACAAGACTTGCAATGCGCTGCAATTCTCCGACTGATGTCCAGGGCGGAATGGGAGAGTGGCAATCATTATCTAGAAATGGTCCATCAGGATCCAGTTTAAAACGGAGCGCCCCCATTCTACATGTATCTGCAACTCCAAGCAGAAAGTCTATGTCGTACAAAACACGTGCAGTTTTCCCATGTGTCTTAACTAACTGAGAAGCTCTTTTCTTCATCAGAGTTCTTCCCCAGGTATCCGGCATGGAATCAACAAATATTCCGAAATTTTCATTTTTAGCTGGATACTGAGGCCCGGAGAACATGCCTATATCAGGATCAAGAAGAAATAGGTTCTTCCCTTTCAGCCATTGTTCATCATATTCAAAGCTGAAGGATTTTCGTCCTTTTCCCTGGTGGGCAGATAAAATCCCGATGAATACCGGTTCCTGCATCCTACGCCAATGAGCGTATGCAAAAATGTCTGTTTTGGCTATCTTCATAATTACCTTTTCCCGAGAAGTTCAATATCCTGAAGCTTTTTCCCCAGCTCATCATCTGCAGCCAGTTTCAAAAAATCGTCCTGCAAACCAAGTACCCGTAAAACATTGAAAACTGCCCCAATGGAAACACCTGGGCTACCCTTTTCTATCAGGTATAATGTATTTCTGCCAATGTTTGCCCGTTCTGCAACCTGAAGGGTTGTAAGTTTCCGGCGTTTTCGTGCAAGCTTTACATTTTCCCCGAAGATCTCCAGTATCTTTAGATGTTTGGGGAATAGCAATTGCTTCTTTAATTTCATAATGTATTATATTATGTGCAAATATACTAATATTGTTTGAAATATAGTACAAATAATAATTGAAAAAAGCATTAACGAACAGTTTGTGCAGATTACTTTCCGATGCAGAACCTTCCGAAAATATTCCCCAGGATCTCATCGGTTGTGATCTCTCCGGTAATTTCACCCAAATGGTAAAGTGCCTGTCGGATATCGATTGTTGAAAGGTCGGGAGGTAATCCGTTTAGAAATCCTTCACGCACATTTTGTATGGCTTCGAGAGCTCGCTGAAGGGCTTCCAGGTGACGGGTATTGGAGACGATTACCCCATCGGAGATGTGATGCTCTTTGACAGTCTTGAGGAGACTCTCCGCAATCATGTGGATATTCTCTTTGCGCTTGGCCGAGACAAATATCGTTTCGTGCTCAACGAATTTTTGAAATCCATGAGGAAGTTCTGAAAGCAAATCCATCTTGTTGCCAATGAGGATTAAACGCTTCTTCGGATTTTCAAGAACATCACCAAATTCAGATATCGCTGATTCCACATTTTTATATGAATCCCGGGTTGCATCAAACAGATAGAGAATGATCGAGGCCTCTTCAATCTTTGTCCAGGTACGATCAATTCCCATTGTCTCGATCTGATCTTCAGATGCTCTTAGTCCGGCCGTATCAATGAAGCGAAAATTAAACCCTTCCAGAACAATCGTATCCTCAATGGCATCCCGTGTCGTTCCGGGAATCTCGGATACGATGGCTTTCTCTTCATTCAACAAGGTATTCAATAAGGTTGACTTTCCTACATTGGGTTTTCCGATGATGGCGACTGGAATCCCTCTTTTGATCACATTCCCCAGGGAAAACGACTGAACCAGTGTAGAGAGTTCAGTCTCAAGTTCATCCAACAGAAGGAAAAGTTCGGATCGTGATGCAAATTCCACCTCCTCTTCGCTGAAGTCCAGTTCCAGTTCTATCAGAGAGGTGAAATTTACCAGTTTCTGTCGTAACTCCTTGATCTTCTTAGAAAATCCACCCCGCATTTGCGCAAGGGCAAGATCATGGGCCGACTGGGAGGAGGATGCGATCAGGTCGGCTACAGCTTCGGCCTGGGAGAGGTCAAACTTGCCATTAAGAAAGGCACGTAACGTAAATTCACCTGGTTTGGCAAGCCTGCATCCTGCATGAATCAGGGCATCAAGGATCTGTTGCTGAATGAATTCAGAACCATGACAGGAGATCTCAACAACATCTTCTCCGGTATACGAGTGTGGAGCTTTGAACAGGCTGATAAGTACCTCGTCGATAACCTGTTGGCTTTCGAATATTAAACCATGGTGAATGGAGTAGGGGAGTGCGCTTGCACAGGAAAACTCAGGATTAGATGCGCGGAAAATTTTGCTGCAGATTGCATAAACATCAGATCCTGATAATCTAATCACAGCAATCGCTCCTGTCCCGGGGGCAGTTGAAAGAGCACAGATGGTATCAGTGATATCGTATAGGGCCATATGCAAATTTACGAATTACGAAATACGAAATACGAAATAGGAAATATGAAACACGAAACACGAAACACGAAACTTATAATGGCATAGTGGCTGCGTTGCCGCTGCCATTAGTTCGCGCAAGTTATTGCACGTGTTTGATCAATTTTATGGAATAGTTTCGATATTTCTCCCATAATCTATATCTTTGAGGCCGAAAGACGAGTCTATCTATTAATGTATGTAGAAGTATTAATGTAAAGAGGCTTCGTCCTTCTAACTTCTAGTTTTCATTCGTAATTCTTCATTCGTAATTCGTAATTCAACATGAGTGTTTTAGTCAACAAAGATTCCCGAGTCATCGTTCAGGGCTTTACCGGCAGCGAAGGTTCATTCCACGCCGCGCAGATGATTGAATATGGAACAAATATCGTGGGAGGGGTAACACCCGGAAAAGGGGGGTTGATGCACCTCGACAAGCCTGTATTCAATACTGTTGCAGATGCTGTTAAGGTAACCGGGGCTGATGTCTCTGTTATTTTTGTTCCGCCTCCTTTTGCGGCTGATGCTATTGCTGAAGCTGCTGAAGCAGGTATCAAGGTGATTGTTTGCATCACGGAAGGGATTCCGGTGAGCGATATGATTCCGGTGAAGGACTATATCACCAAAAAGGGAATCCATTTGATCGGACCCAACTGTCCAGGCATTATTACTCCACCCGATACAAAGATTGGTATCATGCCCGGATTTATCCATAAGCCCGGAACTATCGGAGTTGTTTCCCGAAGTGGAACCCTTGCTTACGAAGCTGTAGATCAGGTAACAAAAGCCGGATTGGGTCAATCAACAGTTATCGGTATCGGGGGCGACCCGATTCCGGGTACTACGATCCTTGATGCTGTGAAACTCTTTATGGACGATCCGGGAACTGAGGCCATCGTAATGATTGGAGAGATTGGTGGTAATATGGAGACCGATGCCGCCTACTGGATCAAGGAACACGGAACGAAGCCGGTGGTTAGCTTTATTGCCGGTGCTACAGCGCCCAAAGGCAGAACAATGGGTCATGCAGGAGCAATCGTTGGAGGGAAAGCTGATACGGCTCAGGCCAAGAAGGAGATTCTGAACGAATGCGGGGTATTTGTGGCAGATTCCCCGGCTGATATCGGGTCAACTTTACTGAAAGCACTGAAAAAAGCCTGACAAATCCTTACCTGGAAGGAACCCATTGATACGCCCCCAGGTCGGGAGTAGTTCCCCTGTCAACACCTGCAATATCAAATGGCACACCCATCTGAACACCTTTCCCGATAGCAGGGGAGAGGGAGTCGATCCTGAAATCAACTAACTGTGGGTCAACAAATCGGGGATCTTCATTGGCAAAACAGCTGAGGTATCGCTGAGGATCTGTAATAGGTGATTGCGTCCGCAACAGGCAGTGGTCAAATACAATCTCAAAAGGCACCCCCTCCATTGCATCAAATTGGATCTCATCTGCATCTGATCCGTAAATGATTGTATTTCCGAAATAGGTATTGGTCAATGGTCCGGGCGTTTGACCTCCTGTTGTGTCAAAAGAATGATTTCTGATATAGAGAGAGGGTGCAAACCTCACTGAACTTCCCCAGTAATTTCCAATCGTAAGTTGCCTGAAATCGTAGCTGCCACCATTTTCAACCCATAATGCTGATCCACCGCAATTTGCCAACACACAATTGGTCGAGGTGATTGAAGTGGCAAAGGCAAAGATCGCATCGGCCGTGGTATTTTGTATGATTGTATTATCAAGGATCAGCATTGGATCCGGTTGGTTTCGATTTTCATCGATAAGGATGCCAAATACTCCATTCTTGATGATCCCATAATTGATAACATGCTCTTTCGACCCACTCTCAAGAAGTATGCCTGTCCATTGTCCGGGTAAATCTTTGTAAAACGCATCCATCCTGTCACCTTGAAACCGCACTGGATGCTCCAGGTTTCCATATACTTTGAGAGATGCATCGTAGGAGACTGCTATATAGGCCCCTTTATGGAAGTATAATTTACACCCCGGCATTATAAAAAGGGATGAGGAGGTATCGATGCGAATCGAGCCATAAATTACATAAGGAAGAAGACTGTCCCAAACAAGATTGCCTTGCAGGTTCTCCTGTTTGAAGAATCTCGCGTTTTGGCCCCATGAAACCAGATTTACATCCTGGTAATTCCCGTTTACAGAAAAGAGAATAGAATCGGTAACAACAAACGGTGTGTTCTGGTTATTGGGATCGACAGTAACGCGAATAAAGATAAAGATACTGTCGTGCCCCGGTATCTCGACATTGTTGATCGATAGCGATGGGTTTCCGTCAATATTCATCCTGTAATTGGACGCATCGCCGCCAGCCAGCCTGATCTGGGCAATACTCAGCATGCCATCATTGTCATTGTACACAACCAATCGCTGTGTAACTGATCCGATGGTGGAGAATACAGTATCAAAAAAAACAGTATCTGCTGAAAAATTGAGTCTCAGCGAAGGGTCAGTATCAATCTTGTCATTCTTCTTGCAGGAGTATATGATTGCAATCATTCCAACAAGAAGAGTGAACAGCAAATGTTTCCGGATCAATATCATGCAGCAAAATTAGTTATATTCACTGACAATAATTAGAACGTAAAATGCGGCTATTATTGTAAATTTGCAATTCCTTTCATTTACTGTAGATTATGAGTTACATCAAATTTGATAAAAATCAGCTGGTTAACCTTGAGTATTCACTTCACCGGGAGATGCTTCGGTCCAACCGTAGAGGTTCTTACGCCAGTTCAACCATTATCAACTGTAATACTCGGAAGTATCATGGTATGCTGGTTACGCCTCAACCAGGAATTGATCATGATGAGCATGTATTGCTCTCCTCTCTCGATGAAACCATTATCCAGCAGGATGCTGAATTCAACCTGGGTATTCATAAATACAAGGGAGGCACGTATAATCCAAAAGGGCATAAATATGTCCGTGACTTTTCTGCCATGGAGGTCCCACAACTTCTATACAGGGTTGGAGGAGTTATCCTTTCCAAGGAGATGATTTTTACTTCCCGTGAAGACCGGATCATCATCCGTTATTCGCTGTTAGAGGCAAATTTTCCAACCCGGATCAGGCTTCGTCCATTCCTTGCATTCCGAAATGTCCATACGTTAAGCAAGGAGAATATTTACGCCGATAAGAAATATGAGAAGGTGGACAATGGCATCCGGATGAAACTTTATCATGGATATACTGAACTCTACATGCAGATCTCTAAAAAAAATGAGTATACACATGCCCCCGACTGGTATTACAATATTGAATACCAGGAGGAGATGGAACGGGGGTATGAGTGTCATGAAGATTTATTAGTTCCGGGTTTTTTTGAATTTGACATCAAACCGGGTGAATCTGTTTGCTTTTCTGCCGGAATTTCTGCTATTGCATCTGCTAGCATCAAGCGTCTCTTTACTTCTGAGCTCAAACAACGGATTCCGCGGGATAGTTTTGAAAACTGCCTGATCAATGCTGCCCAGCAATTTATCTTTAAACGTGGGGCAAAAACCAACATCATTGCCGGGTTTCCCTGGTTTGGGATTTGGGGGCGGGATACATTTATCTCGTTACCAGGACTTACCCTAACTACTGGAGAGGTTAAAACATGCAAAGCGGTTATTGACACCATGCTGAAAGACCTTAACGGCCCGCTTTTCCCAAATAATGGATCGGGAGATAAGCTGGAATGTCACAGTGCTGACACTCCGCTATGGCTTTTCTGGACGCTGCAGCAATATGTTATGAAAACCGGTGCCTCCAATGATGTATGGAAAGAGTACGGCCGTAAAATGAAGCAGATCCTCGAAGGCTTCAGGGAAGGGACTGTCAATAATATCCATATGGAACCGAATGGACTGATCTATGCCGGAGTTCCCGGGATGGCACTTACCTGGATGGATGCAATTGTGTATGGAAAACCAGTAACCCCAAGGGGTGGTCTTGTTGTTGAGGTAAACGCCTTGTGGTATAATGCGATAATGTTCAGTTTGGAACTTGCTGAAATAGCTGGAGATAAGAAATTTACCAGTCAGTGGAAAGAGATCGCAGAAATGATTCCCCAGGCATTCCTGCAAACTTTCTGGAATGAAGAGAAGGGCTACCTGGCCGATTATGTGGATGGCGATTACAACGACTGGTCAGTGCGCCCGAATATGGTATTTGCCACTTCTCTTCCCTATAGTCCGGTAAGTGAAGAGATACGAAAAAAAGTGCTTAGTAAGATCAAGCAAGAGCTGCTGACAATCAGAGGATTAAGAACGCTTACACCGGTAAGTGCAGCCTATAAAGGAACCTGCTTCGGAGATCAGACCCAACGAGACCTGGCTTACCATCAGGGGACAGTTTGGCCATGGCTTTTCGGACATTTTGCAGAGGGCTATCTGAGGATTCATGGGAAAAGCGGACTCTCGTTTATCAAAGGCTACTATGATGAATTCAGTCAAACGATGACAGAGCATGGGGTTGGAACAGTTTCTGAGATCTTTGACGGTGATCCGCCGCATACTCCCCGGGGAGCTATCTCCCAGGCTTCATCGGTAGCAGAGATACTCAGGGTACATCAATTGATTCAGGAATACGAGAAGGATTAGGGGACGGGAATTAAGAATTAAGAATTAAGAATTAAATATAATACTAATGGAAGAGAATGCGTAATCAAAGAATTCATCATTCCTCATTCGTAATTTATAATTGAGTATGCGTGTATTAATGTTCGGATGGGAGTTTCCTCCCCACATCACCGGAGGGTTGGGAACCGCTTGTTTCGGGTTGACCAAAGGGTTGGTCAAGCTGGGAACAGAGGTCATCTTTGTGGTGCCAAAGGCCTATGGGGATGAAACTCATCAGGGATTCAGGTTACTAAATGCGAGTGATGTGACCATGGACTTTATGGAGAGCGAACACCAGGTGTTCTGGAACAAGATCAAGTACATGGAGATTGGTTCAAACCTGATTCCATATGTTGGAGAAGAGGAATTTGAATCGCTGGTTGAAAAGGGTGAACTTCATCAGGCGGATCAAAACAAATCAGTATTCTCACGAAATTTCAAATTCTCAGGAAAATATGGCAAGAACCTCATGCAGGAGGTATCGCGTTATGCATTGATTGCCTCATCTATCGCCAGCCAGCAGAGCTATGATCTGATTCATGCGCATGATTGGTTGACATACCCTGCCGGAATTGCAGCAAAACACATCAGTGGCAAACCTTTGGTAATCCATGTACATGCAACGGAGTTTGACAGGTCTGGTGAAAATGTAAACCCCTCTGTTTTTGAGATTGAAAAAAAAGGGATGGAGGAGGCCGACCGGATTATCACTGTTAGCAACCTTACACGGCAGACAGTGATTGAGAAGTACGGAATCGATCCCATCAAAGTTTTTACCGTCCATAATGCAGTTGAACCCTCTGACCGACCCGAATTAACAGGTGTTCAAAAGCATGTAAAGGAGAAGGTAGTCACGTTCCTTGGTCGTGTCACATACCAGAAAGGCCCCGATTACTTCGTTGAGGCAGCGCATAAAGTCTTGAAACGGGACCGGAATGTCCGGTTTGTCATGGCCGGATCAGGGGATTTGTTAAACCGGATGGTACGCCGTATTGCGAAACTAAAAATGGGTACACGATTCCACTTTACCGGGTTTTTGGCAGGTTCTGAAGTGGATACCATGTTCGCCATGAGTGATGTGTATGTGATGCCTTCTGTCTCAGAACCCTTTGGGATTTCACCTCTGGAGGCCATGCGCTCCAATGTTCCGGTAGTAATCTCAAAACAATCAGGTGTTTCGGAGGTGTTGCAACATGCTATAAAAGTAGATTTCTGGGACATCGATGCCATGGCGGATGCCATATATGGAATCCTGCATTACCAGGGATTACAAAAAATGTTTGCCAGATACGGGAAAGAGGAGGTGGATAACCTGAAGTGGGAGAATGCAGCATTCAACATTGTTGAAGTATATAAAACAGTATTATGAAATTCATCAATCTTT
>CAZXQU010000077.1:0-12382 GCA_964642545.1 uncultured Prolixibacteraceae bacterium
GTCTCAGAGATGGATAAAGCCTGGGACTTCGTTAACCAAGAGGTTTAATCCTCCGAGTCGGTTTTCCACCCGGATTTCCGGAACCACCTGAATAAGAGGTAAGGAAGCATCAAGCTGATGGTTCCCACAATCATTATAATCAGATAACTCATATCAGAGAACATGGTGATCCCAGCGGGTTTGTGTAATGCCATGAAGCCTGCAAAAGCGGTTGCCATAAAACCAATTCCTGCGATAATCCAGAGTCCACATTTACCTCCCCATATTTTAAATGGTCTGGGTGTATCGGGTTGAGAATATCTGAGCTTAATCACTGCCGCAAATACCGGGAGATAATATAAAGTCAGCAACGTAGTAGTAAATGAGGTCAATATCCAATAGGCTGTATTGATATTTGGGATGAACACCATTCCCAGGATAAGCAGTGTAGAAAACACTCCCTGGATCAATAGCGGCCCGACCGGTGATTTGTGTTTGTTTTGTTTTCTAAAAAAAGGAGGCAGAAAACCTGCCCGCGAAATGGGAGCCATGCTGGTGAGTGGACCCATCATCCAGGTGCTCATCAGGGCTACTCCCCCCAGAACCAGCATCACCGCCATGATAGGTGTTGCCCATTGCATGCCTAGAGATATAAAGATGGTATCCATCACCTGGATTACTCCGCTTGTCAGGCTTATCTTATCAGCAGGGATGACGAGTGCGATGGGTAATGTTCCCAGTACGCTTAGCGTGAAAATAATCAGAGTGGCAATCAGCATCGCTCTGGGATATTTTTTCTGCGGATTGTCAACATGGCTGGCATAATATCCCGACATCTCCACACCGGTGAACATCAAAAGGATAGAAGAGGCATAAACCAGAATCCCCATGTTGAATTTTTGTGGAAGGATTTCCTGAAATTCAAATGGAGGTAGCTGAGTGGGCTTCCCCATCACCAGCCAGGTGATACCCAATGCAATAAGAACCACAGAAGGGATTATAGATCCGAGGATGGTTCCTAAAGAACTAAACCGCGCAACAAGGTTGGGCCCCAGGAAATTAAGCAGTGTGAGCCCCCACCAGATGCCCAGCATCACTGACCCCACGAAAATATGATTGTTTGCAATAGCCGGATTGAAAATGTAGGCGATCGTAACAGCCATAAATGAGAGCACGGTAGGATACCAGGGGATGTTTTCAATAAACACAGCCCAGATTGACATGAATCCGGTTTTAATTCCGAATGCCTCCTTGACCCAGGCGTATACTCCTCCCTCCTGAGGCCATGCCGATGCCAGTTCGGCGGCAACCAGGGCCAGGGGCAACAGGAAGAAAAACGATCCGATAAAATACCAGAGAATCATCGACCACCCCTCCTCGGCCATACTGGGATAATTCCGTACCGAAAGTACTGCGGCAACACTGATCATCGATAGGGTAAACATGCCCAGGGATTTCTTTTTTTGATTCATTGAGTCTGGTTTATTGCCTGATTTGATCCATCGATAAATTAGTCTCTCAGGGTTTCTAGTTCCAAATATAATATATAAATTAGCAGGACAATAGATTTTTCATGCGAACAAAGCGAGAGCACTTACACATCAACCTGAATTTAAATGTCAGAGGACTTAAGACATCTTCCACTTTGGCAATCAACGAGAAGAGCAATAAGCTAGTAAAAGAGGGAAAGGAGGTTTTTAAATTTGGGCTGGGCCAATCACCTTTTCCTGTTCCAGAAATCGTGGTGGAGGCTTTACGCAGGAACGCTCATCAGAAAGACTACCTTCCCGTAAAAGGCCTCCTGGCATTACGGGAAGCTGTAGCGGAATACAACTACAGGACACAGAAACTCACAACAGACCCTGCGCATATACTGATAGGCCCTGGCTCCAAGGAGCTGATCTTTTTGCTGCAGCTTGTCTATTACGGCGACCTGATCATCCCTACCCCCAGTTGGGTATCATACTCACCACAGGCACATATTATCGGCAGGCATGTCAGATGGGTACCAACCCGGGAGGAAAATAACTGGCGACTCAGTTATGATGAACTGGAGAAGATCTGCCGGGAAGATCCTGAACGTCCCCGTATCGTGATCCTGAATTATCCTTCCAACCCTACAGGCTATACGTATCCGATTGAACGGTTAAAACTTCTGGCAAAAGTCGCACGCAAATACAAGGTGATTCTGGTTTCAGACGAGATTTACGGCGGTATTCACCACCAGGGGCAACATGTTTCTATTGCCCGGTTCTATCCGGAGGGCACGATCGTCAGCAGCGGATTGAGCAAATGGTGTGGCGCCGGAGGTTGGCGGCTGGGGACATTCTCGTTTCCCTCAAGCCTGTCGTGGCTTCAGGATGCCATATCGGTTGTTGCCAGTGAAACATTTACTTCCACCTCAGCACCTATCCAGCATGCTGCAGTTACGGCATTCCAGGACCATCCTGAAATTGACATCTATCTGCATCATTCCCGGCGGATTCTTAAATCGATAGCCCATTTTATGACAGACCGATTTCATGAGATGGGTCTTGATATCCAGCTCCCGCAAGGAGGGTTTTACATGTTCCCCAATTTCGCCCCTTTTCGGCAGAGACTTGCCAGCCGCGGTATCATGAATTCCCTCGACCTGGCTAATCGGCTTCTGGATGAAACAGGAGTTGCAGTTTTGCCCGGCAGCGATTTTGCCCGTAATGGGGACGAACTCACAGCCCGAATGGCTTACGTTGATTTCGATGGCCAGAAAGCATTGGAGGCTGCAATGCACAATTTCCAGGAGAACAGTCTGCATGAATCCTTCGTCAAAGAGTATTGTCCGAAAATTGTCAAGGGATTTGACCGTCTGGGGAATTGGCTGGGAGATCTCTGATGAAGGAATTTTATTGGTGCGATCGCAACTATTTCACCGACTTAAAAAGGACTCCACTTAACCGGTAAATTTCTGTTTCAGCTTTTTTAGCCTCAAACTGGGACAGGATCAGTTGCGATTGGGCATCGATCAGTTTGTTCTGGATCTCTCTCAAGCCGATATCATCAAGACTGCCCAACTTGTATTTCTCAAATGCCACATTGACGTTTTCCTGGGCCACTTTTACATTAACCAGTTGCATCCCTATGATTTGAAGATTCACCTGGTATTCGTTAAACAGCTTGCGTAATGTTGCACGGAGTTCCAGTTCTGCATTTTCTGTTTCAAGTTCCCCGCTATTCAGGGCTTCTTTTGCATTTTTAATCACCCGGTTCACATTAAATCCGTTGAAAAGATTATACGAAAGCGTGATGCCATATGAGAGCCCATAGCTTCGGTTATATTGCAAAAATCCCGTCTGAGAGTTCAACGTGCTGTATGTGTACCCGGCTACCAGGTCAACCTGGGGATACCGGTATGATTGCGAAGCCCTGACGTCTTGCCGAAGGAGGGTTTGGTTCAGGCGCGCCGCGATCAATTGTGCATTTTCATGAAGGGCGTCCTCCAGGCTACTAGTGAACTCAAGGGAATCGTTCAATTGAATGGAATCTGAAAAGAACCATGTTTTGTCAATCTCGAGAGCTAAGATCCTGTTTAAATCCACCAGGGTATTTTTCAGGAAGGTCTCCTGACGGATTAACTGGGTGCTGTCGGCATTGAGGTCGACAGTAGATTGCAGCAGCATCAATTCCGATCCCGCCCCGAAGGTGAGTTTCGCTTCGGCAATCCGCTTCCGCTGCATCGAGAGATCCACAGCCTCCCGCATCACCTGCACCATCTTCTGCAACTGGATCATCCCCGAATAGGTGAGGATGATATCCGAAACCGTTCCTTCCACCACAATCCGGGACCCGTTCTCTCCCAAATCTTCAAGGATGTCGAGCATCTTTTTGTTTGCAAACATCTGCAGCCCGTCGAAAACAGTCCAGTTGAGTGCAACTCCCGCATTGAAATTCCTGTTTTGAGCTCCCGCAACATCCTTGACTGTTCCCGAGAACTGTTCCTGGTGAGTGTTGGATACGGTGTTGTTTTGGGACGCATTCAGATCCAGCGTCGGAAGAAAACCCGCATTGCCGGGAGTGTTGTTGTTTTGAGAGATTTTTTCCAGGTTACGCTGGATGAGGATGGAGAAGTTGTTAGCCAACCCAGTCTCGATGGCTCTCTGCAGCGTCAACGGCTCCTGTCCCAGAACCTGCATAAACGCCAGTGAACACGCAAAAGTCAACATCGCAACTGTGCCGCCGATACCCCGCATCCCGTTCCTGTCAATCATCTCCTACTCCTCCTGATTTGATATTGTCTCCCGATTTCGAAAGATAGGTGTAAAGTGCCGGAATCACGTATAGAGTTAGTATCAGGGAGAAGATCAATCCGCCGATAATTGTGATTCCCATCGGCACCCGACTTCGCGAGGCGGCTCCCAAAGCCATGGCGATTGGAAGAGCTCCAAGGGCAGTGGCCAGGCTTGTCATAAGGATTGGACGCAAACGTCGGGTAGCGGCATCAATCACTGCATCTTTTTTGTTAAATCCGGAAGATTTCCGCTGATTGGCGAACTCAACGATCAGGATCCCGTTTTTCGTGACGATACCGATTAGCACGATCACTCCAATCTGACTGAAAATGTTTATTGTTTGCCCAAACATCCATAAGGAAAGAACGGCCCCAGCCAGGGCAAGAGGAACGGTGAACATAATGATCAGGGGATCCATGAAACTCTCAAACTGGGCGGCCAGGATCAGGAAAACCAGAACCAGAGCAAGCATCAAGGCAAAGAAAAGACTTCCGGAGCTATCCTCAAACTCTTTTGAAACCCCTGTCAAAGCGGTTGAAAAAGTATCATCCAGGGTTTCTGCGGCAATCATACGCATCTCTTCAATCCCCTGGCCAAGTGTTGCTTGTGGCACTACCTGTGCAGAAACAGTTGCCGAGATATAGCGGTTATACCTATACAACTGCGGTGGATTGCTTTGCTCCCGGAGGTGAATGAGGTTGTCAAGCTGAACCAGATCACCCCGGTTATTTCTGACATATAACGAGCTCAGGTCAAGTGGTTGATCTCTGTTCCCACGGGTCGCCTGCCCGATTACCTGATACTGTTTCCCATTCATGATGAAATAGCCGTAACGCTGACCACTGAAATAGAGTTGAAGGTTTTCGGCAATATCCCTGACGTTTACTCCCAAGGCCCTGGCTCTGTCCCGATCAATTTCAACTGCCAGTTCAGGCTTGTTAAATTTCAGGTTCAGATCCACCATCTGGAAAATCGAGTCAGCCTGCGCCCGCTCCATGAAGAGTGGGAGGAACTTCTTTAATTTCTCAAAATCGGGAGCCTGGATAACGAATTGAACCGGCATTGAGCTTCCCCGGCCTCCGATAGTCTGATCCTGGCTGACAAAAGTTCTGGCCTGGTTGTATTGTCTGACGATGGCATTGAGTTCATCGGCAATTTGTTGCTGCGTTTTCTCCCGTTTGGCGGGATCTGTCAGCATGACCCTGATAAACCCGCTGTTGACTGAAATAGAGGAGCCAAATCCCGGGGAGGTCACGGCAATGATGGCTGCTCGCTCGGGGATCGTATCTGCAATGGATATAAGCTGTTTCATGTAGTCATCCATAATCTCAAAGGAGGTGCCTTCGGGCGCCGTGGTCATGATAGTCAACCTGCTTTTGTCCTCCATTGGTGCCAGTTCGGAAGGGATCAACGAGCCCAGCCCGATAATCATACCCATCGAAATCACCATGATTACGATTGCAATCCAGCGGTAACGGATAAATAGTTTCAGTGAAAGGTTATACTTGTCGATCAACCGGTTCAGAAAATTCTCTGTAACCGTGAAGAATTTGTTGTGATGGGTCGATTTCCTGAGCATCCGGGAGCTCATCATGGGCGTCAGGGTGAGTGACACCAATGCAGATACAAGGATGGATCCAGCCACTACTATCCCGAACTCACGAAACAGTCGTCCTGTCAATCCCTGGAGAAAAATGATCGGGAGAAAAACGGCTGCCAGGGTAACGGTGGTGGAGATGATGGCAAAGTAAATCTCCTTGGATCCTTTATAGCCGGCTTCAATGGGGTCCATTCCCCCCTCTATTTTATGGTAGATATTTTCCAGCACCACGATGGCATCATCCACCACCAGGCCGGTAGCAAGTACAATTCCAAGAAGGGTGAGAATATTGATGGAAAAGCCGGCCACATACATGATGAAGAACGTGCTGATCAGCGAAATCGGGATGGCTATGATGGGAATCATGGTAGTTCGCCAGCTTCTGAGGAAGACGAAAATCACCAGAAGCACCAGTCCGAAGGCGATCAGAATTGTCTCTTCCACTTCTGTAATGGCTTTCCGGATGGTAAGGGTGGTATCGAGTGCGAGACCCAGCTGAAGGTCGGCAGGGAGCTCTTTCTGTATCTGTTCTACCCGCTTGTAAAACTCATCGGCAATCTCGATCTGGTTGGCTCCTGGCTGAGGGGTTACGGCTACGGCTACCATGGGAATGCCACGGTTTCCACGCAGGATTGTCCGTTCATTTTCAGGCATCAGCCTCGCTTCTCCAACATCCTTTAACCTGATCACGGTGCCGTTTGCTTCACGGAGGATCATGTCGTTGAATTCAGCCGGGGTAGTCAGCCTGCCCATGGTGCGGATGGTCAGTTCGGTTCCGTACCCTTCAATCCGGCCACTGGGCAATTCAACATTTTCGCGGGTGAGAGCCATCCTTACATCACCGGCTGTAAGCTGGTAACTGGCTAGTTTCCCAGGATCCAGAAGGAGTTTTATTGCGTACTTTTTCTCTCCCCATATTCGGATCTCACTCACGCCGGGAATGGTTTGCAGCCGTTCCTTGAATACGTTGTTGGCGATATCGGAAAGTTCCATCAGGTCGCGGGATTCACTCTGGATGGTGAGGGAAAGGATAGAACCTGCATCGGCATCGGATTTGATCACGATGGGAGGGTCGGTGTCGGGAGGAAGATTTCGCATGGCGCGAGACACCCGGTCTCTGACATCGTTCGCAGCTGCTTCCATGTCAACACCAAGTTCAAATTCTACGGTAATAGTGCTTCGTCCGTCACTGCTCACGGATGTCAGAGACCGGATCCCGGCAATCCCGTTGATCGACTCTTCCAGCGGTTCAGTGATCTGGGATTCAATCACATCGGCATTGGCCCCCATGTAGTTGGTCATCACAGTCACCACAGGAGGATCCACACTTGGATACTCCCTCACCCCGAGGAACACATAGCCGATGGCACCGAACAGTACTATCACCAGAGAGATTACGGTGGCGAGAACAGGCCGGTTGATACTGATGGCTGAGATATTCATGGGGTGCAGGCTGTTGTTTTAGCTCGGATGAATTATTCGACCTGAGGTTTTGGAATCACAGGCATCTCTTCCCTAAGTTGCAACAGACCGCTGGTGATGAGGCTATCATTAGCTGCAAGCCCATTCAATACCTGAACTTCTCGTTCGGTCCGGATTCCGGTTGTGATCATGACAGATCGGGCTTTTCCCTCCTTGCATACAAATACTTTTTCCCCGTTAATTGTGGGTATAATGGCTTCGGAAGGGATCATCAGGGCATCGGGAAGTTTCTCGAGGATAATCTCTATTCTGGCAAAGGCGCCTGGCATCAACTGTTTCGATGGGTTGGGGCACACCGCGCGAAGCGTAATGTTACGCGTCGATGGATCTATTTTTGGTTCAATGGCATAAATTTTTCCAGTAAAGAGGTCATCTTTACCGGTAATTGTAAAATTCACCACATTTCCTTTGTGAACCATCCCGCTGTATTTTTCAGGAATGGTGAATTCGATTTTTACGGGGTCTACCTGTTGCAGATTAGCAATAACGGTGGAAGAAGAGATATATTCCCCGCGGCTTACCTGACGCAGTCCGACCTGCCCATCAAAGGGGGCAAGGATTTCAGTCTTGGCCAACTGGGATTGTTTGAGTTCGATATCGGCCTGAACCATTGCCAGTTGGTTCGCTGTTTTATTATATTCTTCCTGGCTGAGAGCTTTTAGTTCAAGAAGCTTTTGTTTCCTGTAAACATCATCGCTGGCTTCCTGCTCTTCTACCATCAGTTTCTTCAGTTGTGCCTGCAACTCCTGATCTTCGATTTTCACCATCAAGGCTCTCTCTTTGACGGATGATCCCTCTTCAAAGTAGATGGCCATGATTCTTCCAGGGATTTCACATCTCAGTTCGACCTCTTCGTTGGCCATCAACGTACCTGTTGAGAGAATTTTATATTCCGCTTCACCGGGCTTCAGCACCAGCATGGTTACGGCAACTGGTCCGGCTCCGGACGATTTCCCGGGGGTTCCTGGTTGGTCTCTGTTACATCCAGACAGGAGGAAAGAGATCCAAACCAATAATGCGAAAAGATACCTAGGAAGATGCATGTATAAAGAGATAATGTGATGTCTGAAAAAGCCAATGGCAAATGTACATATTAATTAAAATAATTGTTAATTTTGCCACCCGTTTTAAGCAAAAACGTTGAAAACGGAGTGCCTCGGGATGTAGCGCAGTTGGCTAGCGCACCACGTTCGGGACGTGGGGGTCGGAAGTTCGAGTCTTCTCATCCCGACATCATGCCTCTTTAGCTCAGTTGGTAGAGCAGCTGATTCGTAATTAGCAGGTCGGGGGTTCAAGTCCCCTGAGAGGCTCTAAAAGCTGGATATCAACTGTTTTAATGATCCAGTTAACTGAAACTCAGTTCTCTATTCTATTCATCAGGATGAGGTCTGGGTTTTTTGTTTTTACAGCCCAATCCTCTCAAAAGTGTCAATAGAGTGACCATTCTATTAACGTGTAACTCATTTCTAATCAGTAATCTAATAAACACACAAGATTATGAAAGGACAATCAGTATTCAATTTATGGTTCTACCTTAGAAAAAAACGTATTGACGAGAAAGGTAAATCGACTTTGTATCTCAGGGTAATCTGCAACGGAGAGCAATCAACCATCTCATTACAACGGAAAATCGATGTAAAATCCTGGGATTCAAAACGTGGATTAGTCAGACCTAAAACCTCAGGAGCAGCAGAGATTAATGACCATCTTGAGATGGTTAAGAATCGAGCATATGAGGTCTACAGAGCACTTTTACAGGAGGGTAAGGGTGTAACCCCATTGAAAATTATCGCCCGTACATTCGCTAAGAATCAACGAGAATTCACACTAATTAAGCTAGTTGATTATCACAACCGGCAGATGGAATTAGGGATAGGATTTACTTCCACATATGGGAATTATAAGAACTTTAAAACCACGATTCAGCATCTCAGAGATTTCTTGAAGCTACAATACAACAAGGCAGATCATTTACTTTCCGAGATTGATCTGGATTTCTTAAACAAATACAGTTTATTCCTTCAGGAGTCCACAGATTGCAAGCATAATGGTGCCATGAAACACATGCAACGACTAAAGAAGATCCTCACACTAGGCAAGAAGTTGGGATGGATGAGAAATGATGCATTTGTATTCAGCTGTTACACCGGACTGGCCTATGTAGATCTTAAATACCTGACTACTGACAACATCCTACATGGAATAGACGGGAACCTGTGGATTATTACACGGAGATCCAAAACAGACGTTAAAGCCAGGATACCATTACTGCCAACAGCACTTGATCTGATAGAGAAATACCGGAATCACCCCAAACTGACCCATAAAGGAGTAGTCCCAATCTACAGCAACCAGAAAACGAATGACTATCTGAAGGACCTTGCAGTGTTGGCTGGAATCCAGAAGCCGTTATCATTTCATGTAGCACGCCATGTCTTTGCAACCGTCATCACATTATCCAACGGAGTACCCATTGAAACAGTATCCAAAGCATTAGGGCACTCAGATATCAGAACAACACAGGTGTATGCCCGGGTGCTGGATGAGAAGATATCTTATGATTTTGAGAATCTACGGCATCGTTTAAGCCTTAATGCTGTTTCATCTTCTGATCGGTAGTGTTATTACTATTATGTTCGTGAAAAATCATGTGAGCCATTATTGCCAAGGGTTTTGGAGACTTGATTAGATTCTGCGACCGGCAATAGGTTAGAGAATGACCCAGGTAACTTGCTTCCAAGGGTGTGATGTTGGACCACAGGAAGCTGAAATAAATGAGGTGATATTAGGCGGGTTGGACAGAACGGATTACCTGATCACCTTGCGCCGATTTAGCCTGGCCAACGTATTTACTTGATTTAGATACATTAAAACTTGTCCGTATATTATGCCATTTACAATGAACAGGTTTAATTCTTAAAAAACTTAGCCACTTGAATTTGGTTTTCAGTTTAAATTTTTATGAAAAAGAAACCTTTGGCTAAATGATTAATATCAATCACACTGTTTATTATCTTACCTGAACATACAAAATCCCCTAAAGAATTATAAATAGTAAATCCAGCTGGTTTTTTGTTTTTACTGATTAAGGACAGGAAGTATTATAAAATGAAATCGTCTCTCCTGCTTCAAAGACACCACAATAAGCATTCAATATAGTGGAATAGACGACCGTTACTTCAACATAATCGATGGTTGTACCGTTTCTACCTGCGGCTATAAAAATCACCTGTTCTTCTTCTTTGGTATCAAATGTAAAAATTTTCTCAAGAGTTCTTGATTCACCTGGCACCAATTTATTTGTTGGATTTATGCTTTCACCAACCGTCCACATATGTGTTTCAATGGTTGAAGAATTTCTCATCGTGATTTTAACATACTTCATATCTAACACTTCTCCGGTGCTACATCCAGTATAAAAAAAACAAACCATTGCAATAACGAAACTTGAGAAATAAATACATAATCTTTTCATAGTACCTCCTTTTTTGAAACAAATGTAATGTATCCTTCTGTCATATCAAAATAATATAAATCTAATTTATATATCCAATTTGTCCATAGGATTCTCAATCTGATTGAATCCTTTGGTGGTTGTAAAAGCCGGTGCATCTGACCACTTTGGCCGATCAAAAGTGACCACCGTATATATCTGATTCTAATACATCTACCCTATTCAATTCCGATAGGCCCAGGGATGGTCAACTCCGCCGGCTTGTCCAATGATTCAGAAGATTGAGCAAAAAATTGATAGTAAAAATAATTAGGCTATTGCCTCCAACATTTTTTCGACATTCCTTCAATATAGCTATAGAGTGCTCCCGACATGCTCCCGGGATGGTCAGGAGATGGTGCCGTGCCTGATAACCTGTAAAAGAGAAGTCCTCATGCTCAGAAACTCCGTGTCCATTCTACGATATGATTTGGCAGGTCGCGGGATACGATACGAATAAGCGACCCTTTATGATGCGGGTTTGGTTTGGTGGTGATATAATGCCAGAGGTTGCCGGATGGCTGCATCTGGGCCTGGCCCGATTCGATCATTTCTCCTTGGGGGCTTTCGACCGTGACTTTTACAGATTTGACCGGAACGATATTGTCAATCCTGATAACAATGCAGTAACCAACCCTGCCCAGATAGCCTGTTGTCACCACCCTCTCTATTACAGCGGGCTTCAGGTAATCCTTAACGGCCATGGAAGTTGCGCTGTTGAATCCTTCGGCCACTTTTTCATAGAGGGCTTTGATTTCGGGATTCTTAAGAATGGCTGACGCATATTTTGTGGCTGTAGAAAACCGTTGGACCTGCTCAGGCCAGTCCTGGAATTTTTTGATCTTTTTTCGATTCGGACACCGCTGGATAATTACCCGACCGTTCACCACCCTCTGGTACAGGCCTGTGTCCCCAATTTTCCCCGTATATCCGTAGAACAGATTGTTTTTTTCTGTTTTCATGGTCACCTCCTTGCATATCACGCCAGTTCCACCATTTGGCGCTTACTACCAAAGTTACGAAAAAATCCTGATCCCGGAACAGCCTTAGCAACAATTATTTTCGGGTAATATTCATTCATGAAAGATTTTTCAATATCTTTACTGTGTTAAGGCCAGGTTATGGATAAAAGAGAAATAAACGCGACTGATATGTTTAGCCAGTTATCGGGGAAACAAAATGTATCATCAGAAAAACACATCGTAAAAAGCAGACCGTTAACAACATAAATTTTAATACCTGTACTCTTTTCTTTCACCATGCCCTACTATCACAAAATGGAATTAAAGGTTGAATCCGAGTTTTAAAACCAACTATTAGTAAGCGTCACAAATGAAAACTAGAAATAATCTGATGAAAGTGCTTTTATTATGATAGCCACTTTAATGGCATTTCAGACTGCTAAGACCCAATGCCTGCTATGGGCTGGACAATTTGGCGGACCCGCTACAGGGCGATGTAACGCTATCGAAGTGGACGGATCTGGTACGGTATACCCCAACCCCGCCTCCACTCACATCACTATAGAAACATCTTCCCAAGGTCAAGTATCTATCATAAACC
>CAZXQU010000078.1:0-12259 GCA_964642545.1 uncultured Prolixibacteraceae bacterium
CCTGAAGCACCAACAATGGAGATGATCTCTCCTTTCTTAACCTCCAGGCTGATTCCTTTCAGCACTCTCAGCGATCCATAAGATTTATGTACATCCCTTGCAACAATCATTTTCTTCCGATAAACGGCAAAGTTACTAATGTTATTTTGAAATTCAGTTGCTAGTTAGTACTTTTGGAGCCTCGCAAAAAAGGGATTTACATATGAACCTACACGAATACCAAAGTAAGATGTTGCTCCGGAAAAACGGGGTCCTGATTCCTGAAGGAATCCTTGCCACAACCCCAGAGGGAGCAGTTGAAGCGGCCAAGGTTATCAAGAACTCTACCGGATCGGACAAATGGGTGATTAAAGCCCAGGTTCATGCCGGAGGACGTGGAAAAGGCGGTGGAGTAAAAGTTGCCAAGACCATTGACGAGGTGAAGAGTTATGCCGAACAGATCATCGGGATGGACTTGGTTACACCTCAAACGAGCGCCAAAGGGAAAAAGGTCAGAAAGATTTATGTGGAACAAAACATTTTTTATCCGGGACCTTCCGAGCCGGCTGAGATCTATTTCAGCATCCTTCTTAACCGGCAGAAAGGCCATGTTATCCTCATGTACTCCCCGAGGGGCGGAATGGATATTGAAAAAGTTGCTGAAGAGACTCCCGAGCTGATCTTTACCGAAGAGATCGATCCCGTGATCGGCTTGCAACCTTTTCAATGCAGGAAGGTCGCCTTTAACCTGGGGCTATCGGGAGAGGCATACAAAAACATGGTCAAATTTGTGAAAGGCGTTTATAATACCTACATCAATACCGACGCCTCACTCGTTGAGATCAACCCGGTTTTCAAAACTTCAGACGATAAAATACTGGCAGCCGATGCCAAACTGACAATCGATAACAACGCACTTTTCCGGCATCCCGACATCCTCGAGATGCGCGACTTTGACGAAGAGGATCCCATCGAGGTTGAAGCGACAGCCTTCGATCTCAACTATGTCAAACTCGATGGGAACGTAGGCTGTATGGTTAATGGAGCAGGATTGGCGATGGCCACAATGGACATCATCAAACTATCCGGCGGGGAACCGGCTAACTTCCTCGACGTAGGAGGAAGTGCCAATGCCAAACGGGTGGAAGAGGGATTCCGTATCATCCTTAAAGACCCGAATGTAAAGGCAATTCTGCTAAATATTTTCGGTGGGATTGTTCGGTGCGACCGTGTTGCGCAGGGAATCGTTGATGCCTATCGCAACATTGGAGACATTCCTGTTCCCATTATCGTAAGGCTTCAGGGAACAAACGCAGAAGAGGGAAAGCGACTGATTGATGAATCGGGTCTGCACGTTCACTCTGCAATCACACTGCAGGAGGCAGCTACCCTGGTGACACAGGTGCTGAATTAATCACCTGCCCTCTTTTATTCCCGGTTAAAAAACAGAACCCTCTAGCTCACAGCAGAGGGTTCGCCTTTCTCACCCGATCTTCTTCCTGCGACAGAAAATTTCTTAGTCGATCAAGGTCCTCCAGGCTGCTCTCATTATGAGAGAACTTCTTTTTATCTGGCATCCGGTATCCGGCATCTGGTATCCGGCATCCGGCATCCGTTGAATAAAACGTTTCCAGCCACTCACAAAACCGATCCTCATCCTTGCCTGTCTCCTCCTGATGTCGTTTTTTAAGATACTGTAGAATGCGAAGGCCATCGAATTTTTCATGACAGGCCCTCACAAACTGCTGAACATCCCTTGAATTCTTCCTCATCGTTGCGAATGGGTCGGCCTCTCCGGTTTGCTCCCGAAGGAACTTTGTCACAGGGGTTTCAATGGGTTTGAGATAGATACCGGGGAACTGAGAATAGCTTTCACTGATCTCATCGAACAACCTGTATGGATAGATAGGATAACTGCTCCAGTCGCCCTGTGCACCCCGGAACATAGCCGGACCTGTGCCAAAAAAGACACGCGACGAAAACCTGGCTGCCGGAAAGACCTTTTCCCTGTTCCAGCAAGCCAGGGGTCCCGCTTTCCGTACCTTCTGCAGAAAATAAAAATCCTCACCGCTCAGTTTTGGCGTCATCCCTCCAACTTTCCTGTAAGACCATACCGGTAGAGCCATAGCCGATCCAAGGGCAGTGAATGCATAGGGGCTTTTGATTCTCCATAGGTTTAGAACATAGTACCGCATGTAAATTTCATACCGGAGTATCGCACGAGCAGCATCCTGATCATCAGGCAAATGATGGTAATAAGGGATAGTAAGAGCCGTTGCCATCGGATGGGCCAAAATATTCTCTGCGACTGTTGCGAAATAGGTCTCAGAAAAAACCGTATCGGCATCCAGACTTAAAATAATATCGGTTGGATTCGCTTTTTCGGAGATATGATCCATGATGGTTTTTCGGGCCCAACCTACACCATGTCTCTTTCCTGTCCAGCCTGCTCCCAGGGAGCTCCTGTCAATCACCTCCACCTCACAACCCGAAAACTTTCTGAGCATAGCGAGGCTTCCGGCGTTATTTTCACAACTGGTAATATGTGCCGGATCTCTCCACCAATTATCCGGCTGATTGACACAAACTACTAAAGAAAAGTTCCGATAATTCTGTTTTTGGAGCAACCTGAGGAGGCCCGGAAGCCACTCGGGTTCATCCATCACCGGAAGTGCAACATAAATGTGCGGAGATTGAATCAATTCGATAATTCCTGGAAGAGGCTGTCGTCCCCGATAATCTCCACAGCCCTCATTACCTCAGGATCCATCTCATTTGCAATGATATAGAAGGAGGTAATATCATACAATTTTTGTGCAATCAATCCTTTGATCTGTGCCTTAATCAATGGTTGAGAGGTTGTAAATTGCTCTTCATTCATCTCCATGCCTGCCTCTTCTGCCGCTTTAAAAAAGAGATCCATCAGCGGTTCACCAATAACAAAATTGGTTTTATACAATGCAAAATCCGGATAACTCTTCAGAAGTTCCTGCCGATTTTTATCAACGTAGTCGCTAACCAATGGGTTAACGATGTTATTTCTCCTTACGTCAAGATAATAATCTGTAAGGAACGTCGAATCCCATGGGATGAAGACATCTGGCATGATGCCTCCTCCGCCATATACTGTGCGGCCATTTGCTGTCTGGTATTTCAGTGAATCGGGAAGCTTGATACTATCAGCATGAATCAGTTCACCATGACTGTATCTGTTGGCAAAATCCTTGTAATACTCTTCAACCCCATTTTTATAAGGCTTTTGGATAAATCTGCCTGAAGGTGTATGGTACCTGGCTGTTGTAAGCCTGATTTGTGACGTGTCGGGAAGGTTGTATGGGCGCTGGACCAATCCCTTTCCAAAAGAACGACGTCCAACAATCAAACCCCGGTCCCAGTCCTGAACGGCGCCGGCGACAATCTCGCTGGAAGAGGCACTGTTCTCGTTGATCATGATCACAAGTTTCCCATCCTCGAAATTACCCCTGAACGTAGAGTAGAAATTCTCTCTCGTACTTCTCATACCTTCGGTATACACGATGATTTTACCCAATCCAAGAAATTCGTCGGAGAGTTCAATGGCAGGAGCCATGTATCCTCCAGCATTGTTTCTCAGGTCCAGGATAAGGCTCTTCATGCCTTCGCTCTTCAACTTTTTAACGGCATCCTGAAACTCCTGAGTCGTAGTAAGTGAAAATCTGTTGAGATTGATATAACCGATCTCAGGAGCTATCATGTAAACCGCATCAATGCTGTTGATAGGAATTTTATCACGTACAATAACGAATTCGAGTAATCCTGATTTCCCTTTGCGATAGATGGAAACCCTTGCTTTTGTTCCTTTTTTCCCGCGAAGATGATCGAGAACAAACTGGTTGGTCACATGACTCCCAACAACATCCTCGCCATCAATCTTCACAATCTTATCGCCTGAACTGATTCCGAGCTTTTCAGAAGGACCTCCTGTAAGAGGGTGCACCACAACAATGGTATCTCTGAGAATCTCAAACTGAATCCCGACGCCTTCAAAATTTCCCTGAAGTGGTTCATTGGCACGTTGCAACTCCTCTTTGGGAATATAAATTGAGTGCGGGTCAAGTTCTTTCAGCATCTCAACGATAGCTGTCTCTACAAGTTTATCCTCATGTATCGAATCTACATAAGCATAATCGATGATCTGTAAAGCTACCTGCAATTTCCTGAGTCCTTCATTGGGGGTTGCATTCTGGGCAGTAAGGCACAATGGAAATAAGAGTAACAACAATAGGTAGAAGAGGGCTTTAATATAGTATTCCGACTGAATTTTCATGATCTGTATAATTGAATGGATAATGTCTGATTAAGGGGCGTAAAGGTAGGATTTTTTAGGGGAACCCTTCCGGTTCCACCTTTTTCACTAATTTTAACTGCTAAAACCGGAAAATATTGCACTCATGGACCCCGAACGAAAAAAGCTGATACGTAGTCTGTTCTTTCCAGCGATATTTGTTTTTATCATCTGGTTTGTCAAAGCATTAGAGGTGATACTCGACACGTCATTCGCCGGGTATGGAATGCACCCGATGTATTGGAAGGGAATTCCGGGCATTCTCACGATGCCATTGATTCATGCAGGATGGAAACACCTATTTGCCAACTCAATCCCGCTGTTTCTGCTGGCCGCTCTTCTTTTCTATTCCTATCGTGAAATCGCATGGAAAGTGCTGATTCTGATCTACTTTCTTTCCGGACTCTGGGTTTGGTTCCTCGGCGACCCCGGATCAGTGCATATTGGCGCCAGCGGAGTGGTTTACGGGCTGGCAGCCTTCTTATTCACCAGCGGCATCATCCGAAGAGAGAAAACATTGATGGCAATTACTCTTCTGGTAGCCTTTCTTTATGGTGGCCTGATATGGGGAGTCTTCCCTCAATTCTTTCCAAAGGAGCGAATCTCCTGGGAGGGACATCTGATGGGATTGCTGGCAGGAACTATTCTCGCGATCTACTTCCGTAAAGTCGGGCCCCAACGCCCACGATACGACTGGGAGGAGGAAGATGACGACCAGGATGAAGATCCCTTCTCAGGATACCACCCGGATGATCCCACGGTTCCTAAGCCACCGGAACCACCGGAGATACGTTATCATTACAGGGACCCGGATGGGAATAATCAATAATCAAAAAAGTCAACCTTTTATTTTCAGCAACTTTTTTACCCCGGCCCTAAAGGGAGAAGTTGCTGAAAATCAGGCTCCCTTTAGGGTTGGGGTAAAACTGATTTTCAGCATAGTGAGTTTTCGGAATGGACTCTTATTTGGTTATTCTACAGCAATATATGGCCTCAATTTGACGAAAGTGGCACTGTCATAGCTCTTCAATCCCTCCAACTCTTCTATTGCCTTAATCCCTTTATGCTTTTTCTGGTAAATTGCAATCTCCTTTGCAAACTCATAGGGCATATAGGGATGAGCAATCAAATTCTTGAACGATATAGTGTTTAGATTCATCCGTTGGATGTAGGCTGTATCAACTGCCAGGTACTTTATGATCACCAAATAGCGGGCAGAGTCCATTCCGTAAACTTCCAGTAACTGCCTAACGGATGTGAATCCCCCAAGTCTCTTTCGGTAGCCGATGATCCTGCGTGCAAAAGAGGGACCAATCCCCCTGAGTCGCTGAAGGTCGAGTGTGTCGGCCCGGTTAAGTTCAATGAAAAATGAAGGATCCTTGTTACTACGGAGTGACTCAGATGAATCAGGAAGAGACCCATACGAATGTCTGCCTGTAACTCTTTTTGCTTGTCCAAGCGCCGCCTCGAAACTTGATATCTCTGTTTTGAATGCCATCAAATCAATAGGCTTTAACCGTGTGGCATCCGGAAAATACATTCGGAAGAGGTTGATCAACAAAATGATAATCACAAGGATAAGAATCCCCCTTTGTTCCGCCCTGCTGAAAGAGAGATAATGCTTGATGATTTGTGCCGTTTTCATAATTTCCTACTTTCCTAATTTCCTAATTTCCTAATTTCCTCATTTCAATATCCTAGTGCCGATCCTGCACTCCAGGCATCGTTTCTTATCGCAGTATGCATGCTTCAATTGTTTCAGAGCCTGTGTATGAAGAGCATTACTTGCATGTATTCCATGTTGAGCCCAGGATGTGATCATGGAGTTTTTTTCTGCAGGGATCTCCTCCAACAAGGAGAGGGCCCGTTCAATAAATTGAGTTTGGCCTCTTTCGGTACCGTATAAAAAAAGCAGTGGCGCAATCCCGTTAATGAGAATCAGATAGATAGCAGCTTCTCCCAATGTTTTTACCACTGAGGCCGATTCGCTTTCAAATGTATAGTGAGAATCCCAGTAGGTTGAGGCTTTGGCCCGGAGGATATTGAACCAGTCTGCTATCCGCAAATTCACGTTCATGCTATCCTGAAAACTATCTGTATGATGGATGATATCAGCAAGCTGACTAATCCGGATGGTTGGGAAATTGACGGGCCGGAGACGTAGGAATTTCCATGTTCCTTGTTCCAGCGGCTTCAGGGAATATTTATCTGTGTAAAAAAGATATGACTTGAAAAGTTCTGTCGGATAATGCTCTGTGTAGGAGGGTTTAAGTAAACCTGACTGTCCGAATAACAGAGCCTCAAGGATGGGAATATGATCCCGGTGACGTTGAAGGATCCTGAGGGGAGTTGACCTGGCAAGAAGTTCAAAGGGTTGGGCATTGATCTTACTGCCCATGGCACTCGAGATCACCTGATAGGCCAACTCGTCCCATCGTTGACCAGCCTGACGCCTCCATGCCTGTAGCAAACTGATTCTGGCACTAATTCGTTCGAAAGCCAGTGAGGGAGCCCATAACCCAAACACCGACGGGTCGACCTCTGCCAACAGGTTCTGACACGGGATCCATTGCCTTCCCACTAAAAGTGCCTGATAGGTTGCAGTGAGTTTATCAGGGTATTTTGCGTTGACCTCCAAACATGGAATAGGTTCATTCCCCGAGCCTGTAACCTTACAGTTGCAAGTGTCTACAACATGTAATATCACATTGTGATAGGCAGGATCTACCTGATGTCCATGACGAAACCAATCTGATGCACGCAGATGAATCTCTACATTCCCTGCCCACAATGTTCCACCGATCTTAATCCGCGCATTGATAAAATCGGGGCCTCCATCCCGGTTATATTCACCTGGATGAAGGACCGTCACATCTTCCCCGGAGATACAGCAAAGAGGTGTCTCAAAGAGCCGATACCGCCATACATAGTGTAAAAAATCCTCAGAAATCATCTTAAAAACATTGACTTTATACCCCTTAATCGGGTTTTACCCCAAAAGGTTATATCTTCACATTTAAAAAATCGCCTGGATGAATTTGGATACAGTCAATCAAACAAGTATATTTGCATTACCAACGCAGGGAAAGTTAAGCCATGGCAGATGTTGAAACGCTTGTTTCAGGCATAGACGACAAAGTACAGAAGGTGATTGAACGGTTGCAGAACCTGCAGAAGGAGAATGAGCAATTCAGACAAGAGATTCATGAACAAAACCAGATAAACCAGAGACAAAACCAAACCATCGAAGAATTAGATCAAAAAATAAACCTATTAAAAACAACGAGAAACCTTGAAATAAAAGAAGGGACAGTTGAAGCGAAAGTAACAATCAATGAACTTTTGCGGGAAATCGACAAATGTATAGGACTCTTGAACAGGTGAATTTAGTGATGCATAACTGATGAGTGAGTTGAGTATTTCAGTAAAGATTGCTGACAGATCATATAAATTGGTCATTGCGAAAGAACACGACGTGTTGTTCAAACAGGCGGCAGATTTGATTGAGAAGAGGATGAAAGATTATTCAGGCAGTTATGCATACAAAGACAAACAGGATTTGCTAGCCATGGTGGCTCTTGAATATGCGACCAACTATTTACAGAACGAACGTATGCTCTCGGAGCATGGACAGGGACAGGATTACGGTCAGGAAGAGAAGCTAGCGAAGATCGATAAAATTTTATCAGATTACCTGGCAGGATAAGCCTTTTCGTTCTTTGAAACCCAACGATTTACCCGCATTATTCCCAGCAGTTTGTAAACCTAACATTACAAACATTAGGGCAAAGCTCATAGTCATGTAGGACAGGCCTCTTTTACTCTCTGCTTTGGGATGATTCCAGCTCACCGGGATCATCCCTTGCAGAGAGGATTCCGGTACGCCGGGACGGTGGACGTTCGAAAAGACTGGCAGCCCTATACGTGTCGATTCGAGGTTTATCAATACCTCATGGGATAGTGCGGGTTTTTTTTCAACTTTCCTCTACATTCATAAACCAATAAAACTTGTACAGCTATGGAAATAATGATATTCGTTATCGTAGGGGTTGCTGGCGTCATCATTGGAGGACTGATCACTGGAACAATCCTGAACAAAGCACTGGAAAGAAAACGTGATTCTCTCCTCAAAGAGGCCATGGATAAAGCCGATGTAATTAAAAAAGAGAAGATACTTCAGGCGAAAGAGAAGTTTCTACAGTTAAAGTCAGAACACGATAAATACATCAATGAAAGAAATGACGAGCTTTCAAAGAGTGAAAACAGGTACAAACAAAAAGAGGTTGCATTAAATCAACGGATTGAAGAGTTCTCCAAGAAACAAAAAGAGGCAAGTGCCATCAAACAAAACCTCACGAATCAAATGGAGATCGTAGCTAAGAAACAAACCGATCTCGACAAAACCATCGCACAACAAATTGAAAAACTCCAGGCTATTGCTAGCTTGTCGGCATCTGAGGCCAAAGATCAGTTGATTGAGACACTCAAGGAGGAAGCCAGGTCGGAAGCGATGATGCATGTAAAAGACATCGTGGATGAGGCACGTCTGACAGCAAATACGGAAGCCAGAAAAATTATCATTGAAACCATCCAACGCACAGCGAGTGAGCATGCAATAGAGAATACTGTTGCCGTCTTCAACATTGAAAATGAAGAGATTAAAGGGCGCATCATCGGTCGCGAAGGAAGGAATATCAGAACCCTTGAGTCCTTGACCGGAATCGAAATCATCATCGATGACTCACCAGATGCCATTATCCTTTCGGGGTTCGATCCGGTTCGCAGGGAAATTGCCCGTCAGTCGCTCCATAAGCTAGTTACCGACGGGCGTATCCACCCAGCCCGCATTGAAGAGGTTGTTTCCAAAACACGGAAACAGATCGAACAGGAAATCATCGAGAATGGGAAAAGGGTTTGTATCGACCTTGGAATTCACAATCTCCACCATGAGCTAATCCGAATGATCGGACGAATGAAGTACCGGTCATCTTATGGGCAGAACCTCTTGCAGCACTCCATCGAAGTGGCAAAGCTCAGTGCTACCATGGCTGCTGAACTTGGGTTGAATCCAAAGATGGCCAAACGAGCCGGCCTTCTTCATGATATTGGAAAAGTTCCCGATAATGAACCCGAACTCCCTCACGCTATTCTTGGGATGAACCTGGCTGAAAAGTTTAAAGAGAAACCCGAAATCATCAATGCAATCGGTGCGCACCACGACGAGGTAGAGATGGACAACCTGCTCTCTCCTATCATCCAGGTATGTGATGCGATTTCGGGAGCCCGTCCGGGAGCCCGCCGTGAAGTGGTGGATGCCTATATTGAGCGGCTGAAACACCTCGAAGAGTTGGCGCTCAGTTATGAGGGTGTCGTAAAAACATACGCCATACAGGCTGGTCGTGAACTGCGTGTCATCGTAGGTGCCGATAAAGTCTCCGATGCCCAAGCCGATCAACTGGCATTTGACCTCTCGAAAAAAATTCAGACTGAAATGACCTATCCGGGGCAGATTAAGATCACTGTAATCAGGGAGACGAGAGCCATCAGTTTTGCGAAGTAAACAATTTTCATGAAGCCTACTCCCGAGACCCAACAGCCCGAAGACAAACTCCGGTTGATTGAATTCATGGTCGATCACGCAGCCGAAGGAATTTTCATGATAGGGAAAGATGGCAGGATACTATACGCCAACAACTCAGGGTGTCAAAAACTGGGATACTCCAGGGATCAACTGCTTCACATGGAGGCGTATATTATTGATCCCAATCTCAAACAAGAGAAGATCCTGGAGTTCTGGGAAAGGATCCGCACCCAGGAGGTAATTACCATTGAATCGGTTCAGGTGACGCAACGTGGGATGGTAATTCCAACGGAAGTGACGATCAATTACCTTAAATATGGAGAAGAGGAGTTACTGGTAGCTTTTGTAAAAGATATCACCGAACGCAAAGAGGAGGAATATCTAAAAAATATCAGTTTTACCATATTCCAATCCTTCAACAAGTCAACCAGCCTCAATAAACTGATCCTTGATATCCGGAATGAACTCAGTAAGATTCTTGATACCACAAGCCTGAAAATCATCCTTCGCAACGCAAGAACCGGAAAAAATGATCTTTTCTACGCTAAAGAAGGAAGCATCTCCGTTAGTCAGATGGATCTCCAGGGCACGTTGGCTGGATGGCTTTTTGACAAAAAGAAATCTGCACTTCTCACAACTGACGATATCAAAAAACTACAGGAAGATGGCAGTGTTTATGCACGAAGTGCCATCCCGGATCTCTGGCTTGGAGCACCGCTCTTTGTTGGGACAGATGTAGTGGGAATTATCTCTCTTGAGAGCTGGAGTAACGACGAACCCCTCACAACGCATCACCTTGAAATCATGGAATTTGTCTGTTCCCAGATATCCCTCTCTATCCAGCGGAGGCAATCGGAAGAGGCCCTTCGTATTTCAGAAGCGAACCTTCGTGAATCCAATATTTCAAAAGATAAATTTTTCTCGATCATCGCTCATGATCTTAGGGGTCCATTCAATGCAATTATCGGTTTCTCTGAACTTCTGCGTACCGATTATGATACCTTTAGTAGTACCGAAAAGAGGACGATGATCCGTAATATCCACGATGCCTCATTGAGTACCTTTAAACTACTTGAAAATCTTCTGGAATGGTCGAGAATTCAAACCGGACGCTCGAAACCTAAGCCGGGCAGTGTGGATTTAAGTACCATTGTCAATAATAGCCTTACCTTCCTAAAACCTCAATCGGAGAAGAAGAATATTAAACTCTTCTCAGGTATCCATTTTGGAACAGTAGCATTTTGTGATGAGAACATGATAACCACGGTCATCCGGAACCTGATATCCAATGCCATCAAGTTCACGAACATTGGAGGTGAAGTACGAATTTCGGCAGTACCTAAAGAAAGTCATGTCGAGGTCATCGTTACAGATAATGGCAGAGGAATTCATCCTGAGAATATTAAGAAACTATTTCAACTCGACGAGTCTTTCAAAACCGGAGGGACTGATGGAGAACGTGGAACTGGGCTGGGACTTCTTCTCTGCAAAGAGTTTATCGAGATCAATAATGGTAGAATCTGGGTCACAAGTACCGTTGGGAAAGGGAGTCAATTCAGTTTTATCCTTCCGGTGGCAGACCAATAATCTATTTTCTCAAACGAACGCCCTGATAAAAACTCCCCCTCAACTAAGGATAAATAAAAAACCCCAACTAGTGTTAAGACAATTTAATTATGAAACGTAATAATTCGATAGTTTTTTATCCGCTTTATATTTGGTAAAACTCCAATTGATTTTTCGTTTATCCGCATTATTCGCTTTACACCATAGCAGAACCTGTCTTTCAAGTTCAATCCGATTACCGATATTTCTGTCCAGGCATTCATGGTCCAATAAATTTATCTCGATCTCAGCCATGTTTAACCAACTGGCATGTTTGGGAGTATAAACAAACTTGATTTTTTTCAACAATCTATCACACTCCTGACTTGAAAAGGTTTCGTAAAAGGATTTCTTGAAATGCGTGTTTAAGTTGTCAAGAACCAACATCACTTTCTTTGCCTTCTTGTATTTCTTGTCAATGAGCCATTTCATGAACAAAGCAAAGTCTTTGCGTGTACGATGGTCAGTAACTTTAATATGATGCTTTCCAGCCTTGGGCTCGACCGCGACAAAAATATTGCAGGTGCCATTTCGCCGGTATTCATAATCATATTTCTGTACCTGACCTGGTTTCATAGGGATGGGGGTACGGGAATCTTCCAATAACTGCTTGCTCTTTTCATCAAAACATACCACAGGTATTGAAGGATTATAGGGCTTATTATACAAGGTTAATAGCCGATACATGCGTTTTCTGTATTCCTTTGTGATTTCAGTTATACACCACATCTTTTTCAACCAAGGCTTACATTCGTTTTTTTTAGCAACAA
>CAZXQU010000079.1:0-11893 GCA_964642545.1 uncultured Prolixibacteraceae bacterium
CGATTGAACCCCCGGAAGCAAGAGTTCGGGATGGAGACGCTGTTCGGTGTATCGTTCCAGGTAGTTCATTCCTGAGAAATCCCTCCCTTCAAGGAAGCCTTCGTAAAATGAGCGCAGCGACTCCAGCGACTCTGCCCTGGCGAATCCGCAGTGGGAGAACCCCAGGGAGAGGGCGTGGGAGCGGATTTGAGCGTTGACGGTCATAGGAAATACCAAAATACGAAATTAAAAAATTGTTATCATCGCATAGAAATCAAATTTTTCTAACTTTGATCGAACCAAAATCGATATGAAATGAAAAACGTTTTACTACTCACTATTCTCATTGTGTTCTTTAATCTAATCGGTTATACACAAAACAGGGACCTACAATCTCAGCGGACCATTACTACTCCTGGTAAAAGCTTACAGATTGAATTCCAGGAAGGATCAGGAGTTTCCACGATCCAATCTCCGGCGTTAGCATCTGAACTTCTCTCACCTGGCCTTAACTGGCAAGCTACTGATGGCGCTTCCATCGATAACTACGCGAAAGTTTCGACCCAGAGCGGTAAAACCGCTGCAGGATGGGGGTTGAACGACCAACGGCTTTCTCTTTATGGAAGCTCCGATGTTCCCGATTGGGAGGTCCCATTTTCTATCACCGCGTGGGACGAAGTAATCGATATGACTGAAGACGGTACTCGCATCGCAAACGGTGTCAATGATCAGGTAGAGGTTTATGAACCGGCATCCTCCACGCCCATTTGGACAGCAACCATTTTACAGGTAATACGAGGAATCCAGATCCGTGATGATGGACAGCAGGTTTTTGTTGCTGCTGCCGATCCAGCTACCCAGGATTCATCATTCGTTTATTGTTTCAACGTGGGCCAGAATACCCCTCTTTGGACAAAATCCTTCGCTGGTTATTACACAGCTCTGGTTCTGAGTAAAAACGGGAACCGTTTGATCCTTTGCGAGTATGGTGGCGGGAATAATAAATTGTTTGTTTTGAATCCAGCCACAGGCGACCAGATCTACCAAACTGTTTTTGCGAATCAGAATCCTCCTGCTATTTCCGACGACGGGAAATATATTGTCAGCGGCGATTATAGCGGACATGTTTTTTTACTCGAATATTCAGAGACCTCGGCAACCTATACCGAGAGGTGGAATTACAGTGTAAACGGCGCCAACTCGTGGGTGGCCGGAATGGGCATTTCGGGTGATGGCACCACCATCGCGGTTGGAACCCTGATCTTCACTAGCTCCGGAGGTTATGACGGAGAGTTGTATGTGTTTAACAACTATTCCCCGGTACCCTTGTGGATCTATCCCAACATGGGCGATATGGTTCAATGTGTAGATATTAGCTCCGATGGATCAATCATTGCCGCAGCCGGTTGGGGACCTTATGGCAATTCGGGGCCTGACGTTTTCCTGTTCCGCAAGCAAAGTAATGTGCCCTACCTCACAGTCAATTCACCTGGGTCCAATTTCTGTCTTGATCTCTCGGCCGACGGAAAACTTTGTGTTGCCGGCGGAAAAGCAGTACATGCGCGCGATTTCGGCATGGGTGGAAAACTTTTCAATATTAATTCTGATCTTGGTGGCGGAATCCTGGATGGACTCGTCTTTAAATCAGGAGCTTCTCAACAGGCTGGCTCCATGATTGAAATCATTGGACTAGACAATTATTTTACCTATACGAATGAGGCTTCTGAGTACATTCTTAAGTATATCCCTGAAGGGACCTATACCGTAAAGTACTCAGCAGTCGGATACATCACACAGGAACTACCCGGGATTCAGATCACTGACGGCCAGGTCACTACCCAGGATGTCACCCTGTTACCCACCGCTCCTCCTCCAATGTACCTTACCGCTACTCAAGGGGCAGCGCTCACCGTTGATCTCAGCTGGCAACCCTCTTCAGCAGCAGGTATCACCGGATATAACATCTACAGGAAACAATTTTCCTTTGATTTTTATCCCCCTACACCTATCGGTACAGTCGGCCCCGGCGAAACCACCTTCAGCGACAACACAGCGCTTCCTCTGATCCATTATTATTACGCCGTAACCGGACAACTCTCTGGGAACCTGCAAACGCCGTATTCAAACGATGCAGAAGGCTGGATTGCCACCGGCTTCATCACCGATGAGATTACTGCTTGGGTTGGTTCGACACCTACCATCGATGGGGTGATCAACCCCGGTGAGTGGAGTGATGCATTTGAAACAGATATCTCTAACTTTCTCGGACGTCGCGATAATATCACCCGGCCCATCGGCAGTGTGATGGCCTGGTTCAAGGTAAACCCGGGGAAAACTTCGCTGTATGTAGCAGTAGATAATACCTTCGATATGGTGATGGAAGATCATGATGAGGTTGCACTTTATGTTGACGACAACAACGATGGCTTCTATCCTCCTCCCGGGGATAGTACCGAAGGCAATTACTGGGCAGCCCATTATGCTTCTGGCGATGTGATCAAATACCGTCCTATCTATAGCAACGGTGGTGTTGGCAATACCATCTACCTGCCAAATCCTGAAATCGCGGTTTCTGCAGCAACGGGTCATCTGGTATATGAATTTGTGATTCCACTTGGTTCTGAAAATTATTATCAGATCGACTATAACAGTGAGGATCAGAGTGGCATTTTCATCTTTGCACTCGATGACCCCTCCAATTACGATGGATGGTGGCCGTGCCTGAACCAAAATATCTTCACTGCCGAAGGCTATGGTGTGATCACCTTCGGCGCCTTTGATTCGATTCCCCCGCCACCATTGAATCTTACGCTTGACAACCCGGTAGCTGAAAACATTATGCTACGCTGGGATCAACCAAATATCAGTGATTTTGACTATTTCAACATCTACTGGTCCACCGACGGCGGTGTCACCTTCCCGAACCTCGACAACACCATTGGTGTTCAGTATTTCATTACCGTCCCATCAAATGGGAACTACCAGTTCTATGTAACTACTGTCGATAAGGCTGGTCAGGAATCAGTGCCTTCGAATATTGTGCAAACCAACGTTTATATTGGTATAGCGGAACCAGGCATAACAAATGATATTTCCATGATTAAGATGGGACCTAACCCATTTGACGACCAGGTGACTATAGAGTTCAACATGCAGACCGGAACCCATTTGATCATCCGGGTTTCCGATATCAACGGGAAGCCTGTGAAAACACTCTATAATGCCGACATTTCTGCCGGTCTTCATCAGTTAATTTGGGATGGAACGGATGAGATGGGGAATACCCTGAAGCCTGGGATCTTTCTGGTTCAGCTCTATACGCCAAACGGTCAACCGGTGTTTTTTAAGATGGTCAGGTACTGATTATTTCTGGCGTTCGGGTTAAAACAGGTTCCCCTGATTTCCCGGGCTTAATCTTCCCAAGTGCCGGTAAGCCCGTTCTGTAGCTTCGCGGCCTCTCGGTGTACGTACCAGGAATCCCTCCTGGATGAGGAATGGTTCGTAGACCTCTTCGATTGTTCCGGCATCTTCCGATACGGCAGTAGCAATGGTAGTAAGGCCGACCGGACCTCCTTTGAACTTGTCGATGATCGTTGCCAGGATCTTGTTATCCATCTCGTCGAGACCGTAGATATCTACATTCATGGCACTGAGGGCATACTGACTAATCTTGAGGTTGATGATCCCGTCGCCTTTGATCTGTGCAAAATCCCTGACCCGTCGCAGGAGCAGATTGGCGATGCGGGGTGTTCCGCGGCTACGCCGGGCAATCTCAGCCGATGCTTTCTTATCAATGGAAACCTTAAGGATCTCGGCTGAACGGCGCAGAATTTTTTCTATTATTTCGGCCGGGTAGTACGAAAGACGGGAGTTGATACCAAACCGTGAGCGCAGTGGAGCTGTGAGAAGCCCGGAGCGTGTGGTGGCACCGATGAGGGTGAACGGATTCAGCTTAATTTGGATGGAACGGGCATTGGGGCCAGTTTCGATCATGATGTCGATTTTGTAATCCTCCATTGCCGAGTAAAGATACTCTTCAATGACTGGCGAGAGCCGGTGGATCTCGTCAATAAACAAGACATCATGCTCATCAAGGTTAGTGAGCAGACCAGCCAGGTCGCCCGGTTTATCCAGTACAGGTCCTGAAGTTACCCTGATATTGACCTTCAGTTCATGGGCGATCACATGTGCAAGGGTTGTTTTGCCAAGTCCGGGAGGCCCATGGAGCAGCACATGGTCGAGCGATTCGTTCCGCTGACGGGCTGCTTTCACGAAGACCTTTAGGTTTTCGATGATATCCTCCTGACCAGAGAATTCGAGAAACTCGATAGGCCTGAGTACCTGTTCTATTTCCTGGTCGGCATCGGAGAATGTTATTCCGGTAGGGTCTAGGTTTTCGTTCATGAAAAACAAAAGTATGAAATATAAAAACGCTAATTTTGAAATCGATTAAAAAGCGGTTAAAAGACGCAACTTAGTCCAAAAACGATTGTCTAACAAATTGCAGGCTGGTCAGATGCCGCTAGATCCGACAATTATTAATGGGTGTATAAAGGAGAAGAGGAGGGCGCAATACATGCTGTATCAGCACTTTGCTTCTCCCATGCTTGCTTTGTGCATGCGTTACTGCCGTAACCGGATGGAGGCTGAGGATGTACTTCAGGAAGGATTTATCAAGATCTTCCAGAAGATATCCACCTTCAGGCAAAGTGGTTCACTGGAGGGATGGGTTCGCAGGATTATGATAAACCAGGCGATTAACCACCTGAAGGCAAAGAAGCTGGTCTTCCTTGATACAGACCCCTACACGTTAGGGAACTGGATTCCGGATGAAGCACCGGCCGACCAGGCAGAACAACTCTTTAAACCCGAGGAGCTGATGGAAGCTATCCAGGAGCTGCCTCCGGGATACAAAGTGGTGTTCAGCTTATATGTGTTTGAAGGTTACAGTCATAAAGATATAGCTGAAGAATTGGAAATCTCGGAGAATACCTCCAAGTCGCAACTTTCGCGGGCAAGGAATTATCTCCGGAAGAATCTGACTAAAAAAAAACAAGTAAGATAATCTGCAGATGAGCGAAGAGAAATTTCATAAAGAGGACGAACAGGTTGACGACCTTTTCCGTAGTTCTCTTGGAGAGATGCGCACAGAGCCATCAGCAGAAGTATGGAGCAAGCTCAACCGACAGCTGTTTTGGTCTGAGATGTTGAGGTTTAACCTGACAAATCTTCCAAAAGCATTTTGGGGCATCATCCCAGCCGCCGCAATCATTATCGGTATTGCAATCTATCTTGGTACCGGCGACAACCAGTCAACACCAGTCCAGCCTGTTGAAAAGGAGAGTATCACTCTGGTACAGGAAGAAACCCAGCAGAATGACGTGACTACAACCCCTACCAACCTCATCACTGCACCGCTGCACCAAGGGACCACTGCTATAACCCCCACAAACGAACCACTAAACCACGGCACCACTGCTGTTACCCACACATCGACACCACTGAACTACGGCACCAATACGGTTGAAATGTACGATGTTAATGAAGTTCATTCCACCCCGTTGCCATCAGATGAATATATGGCATTGGTTAAAGGGATTCCATTTGAAATTCAACCAATGCGACCACTATTTTCGGAACCCATGCTTACCGGATACATAGACACAGGCCTGATTATACTGTCCTTGCCTGCAATTCCACAGAAGAGATCCGGGGAGAACACACCCATACCAACCCGTCAACCATTTTCACATTCGCTCGATATTGGTCTCAACATCACGCCTGATATGGTGTTTTATAACACGTCATCTGGCTCCTTCAAATACAATTATACCTTTGATTTAGGAGCCCGGTACAACATAGGGAGGTTCTATATCCAGAGCGGTGCGGGACTGACCTACTCTTCTGATATTGGCGACTATGCAATATCCTACCTGAAAAACGACAGTGTTGGTTTTTATTATACGATCAACTCTTTCACTATTGAACCAGGAAACCCGGAAGAACCTTATTTTGAGACCAAGCAAGTGACAGTGTACGATTCGGTCGAATACCTGTACGACTACAGTACAAAAAACAAGTATTACTACATCCAGGTTCCGCTCAATGTCGGGTACCGGATCATCAACAAACCTACTTGGAGACTTTCTGTTGAAGCAGGCCTTATTTACGCTTACCTGGTCTCTGTCAATGAACCTGCTCCTGCCTTCTTCGTTCCTGAAGGGAGAATTCTAGATATCGAGCGGAGAACACCACAGCGAAACAATCATTCGCTGGGATTAACAGGAGGCATCAGCGTTGAATATCAATTTGCCAAAAACTTCTTTCTTTTAATCGAACCGGCTTTTAAATACTACTTACAAGCTATTGAGGAGAACAGCAGCAGGGGCGACAAGCAGCCATACAGCGTTGGGTTGAGAGCTGGTATCTGGTACAGGATGAATTTTAATAACAAGACAAGATGAACCGACAAACGATACTTATTTTCTCACTCTGTTTCTGTGCCTTATGGACTTTTGCGCAACTTGCGGGCAAGAACTGCGAAGCCTCATTCACTTATATGCAGGATCAGGTTAACCATCTCATTGTTAACTTTACAAATACTTCAACTGGGGACATCACAAATTTCTACTGGGATTTTGGAGACGGTTCCGCATCTCACGTTGAAAACCCTTCACATGCCTTTCCCTCTGAGGGCCAGTTCACCGTATGCCTAACGGTTTCAAACACCGATACCCTTAATCCCTGTTTCGATAATTACTGTGTAAAGGTAAAGGTGGATCTCCTCCAACTTTATAACGTCGGTGGACTTCTCTTTGCAGGAAACTACCCTATTAACAACCCGGCCCCCACCGGCGACACTGCTTTTGCTTACCTCTACAAATTTGAGTCAACCCATCTCGTCCCCGTCGACTCCCTTTTTTTTACTAACCTTGGTTATTTTTGGTTTACAGGTGTTAAGGAAGGCAAGTACTTTCTGAAGACGGGATTGGTAGAATCATCCGTACGCTTTGCAAATTATCTTCCTGCATACCATGGCGATTGCCTTCACTGGACTGATGCCGACACCCTCTTTGTGGATCAGGACATTTTCAACTTGACTATCCAAATGGTTCAGGCGAAGCCTATGACACTCGGAAACGGATTTATCCATGGGAATATCCTGATAGAGCAAAACAACGGAGTAACAATCCCTATGGAAAAGGGTCAGGTGGTGCTTGCTGATGCTTCAGGAGTACCCTATAGTTGTACCTATTCAAGTCCATCTGGAGAATTTTTCTTTGAGTATATTCCACAGGGTGAGTATCAGATTTTCGGAGAATATACGTCAAGATTCTCTCAAAAGATCGACCTGTTACTGGATGAGAATTCACCAAATGCCGATAGTCTTGAACTGAAACTTTTTGCTTCCATTTCAGGGATTGACAATCCTTATCCCATACAAACAGATATAGTAACCGTATACCCAAATCCCGTGAATATGATACTTAATGTGCGGATAACAGAGAAGCAGACGGAGGCGGTAAAGATGCATATTTACAACCATATGGGACAATGTATGATGACAGAGGAATGGATTTTTCCTTCAGGCAAGTTCCAACATGAGATAAACGTATCGGAGCTCCCGGGCGCTATTTACCTTATTACCATTGGGGATTCACACTCCCACTGGCAGGTGACAAAAAAATTTGTTAAAAATTGAATCATCAGGGCAATCTTTTATATTCGGGTTATCTTGATAGTTAAATTAACAAGGCTATAACTTGTCCTTTATATGCTAAACGTACAAATCCTTCAGCCCCTATCCTGATAAAATCTCCTTCCTGAGATTTTTTCCCTATTCCCATTTATTTTGTTTCGTATTTTTTTTTTTGTTACTTTTACTTCAATCATTTAACATGATGTATCATGCAAGCGATCGTAGTGGCTATTGATTTCTCCAACATCTCTCTGCATGCCCTGGAGTATACAATCCCCATAGCCAATAAATTCAAGTCCAACATTTTGATGATATGGGTTGACAAGATCAGTCCGACGGAGTCTCTCTATCCTGACACATCAAACCAGAACCGGCTCGAAGCAATAAAGCGCTTCGAAGAGATCATTAAGCAATACAGCAAGAGAATGGGGAAGGGGTTGAAGTTGGATTACAAGCTGAAAAAAGGCAAGATATATCACGAAATTGACCGCCTCGCACGACATGAGGGGGCAGGGCTTATCATTGCAGGAACGCATGGGATCAGTGGATTTGAGGAATACTGGATAGGTAGTAACGCTTACAAAATAGTTACCTATGCGACGTCACCGGTAATTGTGGTTAGACATGATTACATGAATCAAAAAGGGATCAACAAGATATTGGCACCGATCGACAGCAGTGTTGAAACGATTCAAAAGTTTCCTTATATTGTTAGTCTTGCCAAAATGTTCAAATCGGAAGTACATGTTTTGGCTACTCATTCTAGCCACTTGAACTCAATCCAACGGTTAGCTGAAAATTATGTTCAGCAGGCTTCCTCCTACCTCTTTGCCAATGAGGTCCCCTTTGTCGAGGATAGCATAGTGAGTAACGATATCACAAAGGCAACACTTCAATATGCCATCAATGTTGGGGTTGACCTGATTTCCATCATGACGGAACAGGAGACTCCTTCGAATGCATTGCTTGGGTTACATGCCCAGCAGATCATCCTCCAATCGCCAATGCCCGTGCTAAGTATTCATCCAAAGGACAACTTTTGTTTGCAATAATTACTATGCGAAATACATTGATCATCACCTTGTTTCTGTTGTTTTCTACAGCTGTATATGCTCAGAATTCCGTAGAGGGAAAAGTGAGGATCATTCAAGGTCCGGCTATTGAATCTCTTGTTCAAAAGCATATCCGGGTAAATGAAACGAGGGACGGCATTCCAGGTTACAGGATTCAGATCTTTTTCGATTCGGGTGCTAACTCTAGAACAAAAGCAACGGTAGTTTGTGAGGAGTTTCGCAGGCTCTATCCCACAACAGGAATCTATCTAACTTTTATGTCACCCAATTATAAGGTGAGAGTGGGTGATTTTCGAACCCGGCTTGATGCTTTCAGGTCTCTTCAAGAGGTTCAGGTCAACTATCCCAGCGCTTATGTGGTGGCCGACCTGATCAATTTTCCAACTATTGATTAAAAAATTATGTTATGGGCAAAATTATTTCTGCAATTGATTTTTCGGACTGTTCAATCAATGCATTCAAGCACGCTCTCTCCATTGCCAAAACATGCAAATGTGAGCTTATCCTGGTATGGATAGGAAAACCTGCCAGTCAGCAGGAAAAGTATGAGAACCCCAAGGAAGATCCCGGGGAGAGTATCAAACAGAGGTTTGAGGAGATGATTACCAAATACAAACCACAATATCCTGAAGGCAAGATCTCTTATAAACTCAGGAAGGGAAAGGTTTACAAAGAGATAGCTGCGGAGGCCAAAACCAGCAGGGCGATGCTTGTGGTTGCAGGCACACATGGAGCTTCTGGTTTTGATGAGTTCTGGATTGGAAGCAATGCCAACAGGATTGTATCAGCCTGTGAATGTCCTGTCATTACAATCCGGGCCGGAATCAAAATTCAGCGTCCGTTGCATCGTATTGTCTTCCCAGTGGACAGTACACTGGATACACGCCAGAAAGCTACCTTCACAGGTCATCTGGCTAAACTCCACAACGCAGAGGTACATATCTTACGGCTATACAGCTCCAAGATTAAGGCTATACGGCAAAATGTCGACTTTTATGCTTCACAGGTAGCTCGCTATTTTGAACAGGAAGGGATTAAGTTCCGGGATGATACCCTGGAGGCCACCAATCTGGCTGATGCCATGATCAACTATGCTAAAGAGGTGGATGCCAACCTTATCTCCATCATGACTGAGCAGGAGACAACGACCTCCAATTTATGGATGGGCCCTTATGCGCAGCAGGTGGTGAATCATTCACCGATCCCGGTGCTGAGCATTCATTCAAGGGAGTTGATGACGATCGCAACGGGTTAATCCACCCCTAAATCCCCTAAAGGGGACTTACACTGCTTCGCAGTTAGGGGTTAATTCCTATCAATGCAGTTCAGATCTGCGAAAGCGATCTTTAGCCTCTCAACCAAAGATTCCTCACCTTCACGTAACCATGCTCGCGGGTCGTAATACTTCTTGTTGGGTTTGTCTTCCCCTTCGGGATTACCGATTTGTCCCTGGAGGTAGCCTTCATATTTCTTGTAATAGGCCAGGATACCCGCCCAGAATGCCCATTGTGTATCGGTGTCGATATTCATTTTGATCACCCCGTAAGAGATCGCTTCGGCGATTTGTGCCGGCTCTGATCCCGACCCTCCGTGAAAGACGAAGTTTACAGGATTGGGTCCGGTCCCGAATTTTTTCTGGATATAATTCTGGGAGTTGTGCAGGATGACAGGCTCCAATTTCACATTTCCGGGTTTGTAAACACCATGAACATTTCCGAAAGAAGCAGCAATTGTAAAACGGTCGCTTACCTGCAACAGCTGTTCATAGGCGTAGGCTACATGCTCAGGCTGGGTGTATAACTTGGAGCTGTCGATACCAGTGTTGTCTACACCATCCTCTTCTCCTCCGGTCACTCCGAGTTCGATCTCTAACGTCATACCAATTTTACTCATCCGTTCCAGATAACGTTTGCAGATTGTAATATTCTCTTCAAGTGGTTCTTCCGAAAGGTCAAGCATATGGGAACTGAAAAGAGGTTTGCCATGCCTTGCATAAAATGCTTCTCCGGCATCCAACAACCCGTCGATCCAGGGGAGAAGTTTTTTGGCGGCATGGTCGGTGTGAATGATCACTGGCACTTCATAGAGTTCAGCTACTTCATGGATATGTTGTGCTCCTGAGATTGAACCCCTGATGGCTACACGCTCGTGTTTGTTTTCCAATGATTTACCGGCATAAAAAATCCCGCCCCCGTTGGAGAATTGAATGATGACAGGGGAGTTGACAGCTTTGGCTGCTTCCAGAACAGCATTTACACTATCGGTTCCTACTACGTTCACGGCAGGAAGGGCAAAATGATTGGCCTTCGCGATCCGAAAGATCTCTTGAACACCGTCGCCGGTTACTACCCCGGGAGATACCTTGTCGAGTACTTTTTCTGGCATATGTTTTTGATTTAATGTTGCTTTTGGAAAATCAAAATTAATAAAGAGATGCACATCTCCAAAGATTTTTCCGATCTTTGGGGCACCAAAACCAACCTACCTTGTATGAAACACCTATCCCTCTTGTCCCTGGGTATCCTATTGGGTATCTCCGGGTTAAATGCACAAACCGAACCATTGATTCCAACTGTCGACAAAGCTGTCTATTTTGACATATCTCCCCCATTGCGGGATATGTACCATGAGGCACCCGAAAAGGTTGACAATTCCTGGAAGGTTTATGTAGTCCCAAACCACTTTAGTGATGACGAACAGGATATCTCTGGAATGCCTTTTACTAATGACGCTGCCATGCAGGACTTTTTCGGCAGCGTACTGACCGATACCACCATCTCCAACTTCAACGGCATCGGCGCCAGCGGGTCTGTACCTCCCGATACATATGGGGAAGCTAGTCTTGACTACTTCTTCCAGGTGGTTAATACCTCCTATGCGATATTTAACAAAACAGGTGGAATAATATTCGGACCCTATGCAACCAGTTATGTATGGTTGGGGATGCCCAATAATTCCAACAGTGGTGATGCCGTGGTACTATATGATGAGGCCGCCGACCGGTGGCTTTTTACCCAATTCTCACTTCCAAACTATCCCAGCGGTCCCTTTTATCAGATGATCGCTGTCTCTCAAACCTCTGATCCCACAGGATCGTGGTACCGCTGGCAGTATGAATTTTCGCTGATGCCCGATTACCCTA
>CAZXQU010000080.1:0-11402 GCA_964642545.1 uncultured Prolixibacteraceae bacterium
ATAGTAATAGTTTTTTCATAGTAAGTGAATTTTAGGTGGGTTCTAAAAATTTGTTGTTCCTATATTGATTCAAAAAATCGCAGAACCCATTTACCGATTTTTTTAAATCATGGTAAAAATACAATAGTTTTGTGAACTATCGCATAAGAAATGTGAACTATCGCATAAAAAAGTTATCTCCCTCTTACTATACCGATGCTGAATGAGAATGCGACATTGTCGTTGACCTTGATGAAGATAACCGTGTAAATGCATCCATCAATCCTGCAGGTGAACATGACCCAGGGTGGAAATGTACAGATCTTTTTGACCAACATGCTCGGACAAACCGTTATGAACATTGATAAAGGCTTTGTAACGGCCGGAAACCAGCAGTTCACAATCGATGCCAGCCGTTTGAATGCCGGGATCTACTTTGCAACCATTCAGGTCAATGGTGAGAAATACACACGTAAAGTGGTTATTGATTAATAATACCACTTTTTTCGAAAAAAAGAGTCCGGATTTGTTCGGGCTTTTTTTTTTTAATATATTTGCACCAGATTCAATCATGTTTCATTTAAAACCAAAATCTTATGAAAAGAGCTCTACTCCTTTTTATTGCTGCCGGGTTCATTGTTTCAACTATGGCTCAGATTAAACCATTACTGAACAATCCCCAGAGTCCAGTGAAAGTCCTGGAACCTGTCGCTCAGATTGACGGCCAGGTTGTGGGTCTTCAAACACCCAATGTAACAGTAGCTTCTGATGCCACATTGGCGGATGAGGTCATCATGACATCTTTGTATGACCTGCAAACAAACTCTTCCAGTCAACAACGTCTTTATCGGTATGAAGATGGGACAATGGCTGGTGTTTGCATATTTTCGCACCAAAATGACTTTGCGGAAAGAGGAACTGGTTACAATTATTTTGACGGCACCTCCTGGGGCACTCCTCCAGCTACCCGGATTGAAACCACCACAAGAACCGGATGGCCTGCCTACGCTCCTCTTGGACCTGAAGGCGAAATTGTTGTAGCACACAGCTCCGGCACATTGCCATTGTATATTAACAGAAGAGACATTCGTGGTACGGGTGCCTGGACTCAAACGGAATTGGCAGCACCTACAGGTGCCAGCGGGATGCTTTGGCCCCGCATGGTAACCAGTGGTGATGACCACATGAGTGTGCATGTTTTCGCAATGACAGCCCCTGTAGCCAACAGTGGTGTTGTGTGGAATGATATGGACGGAGCCCTCGTTTACAACCGCTCCCTTGATGGTGGTGACACCTGGGATGGATGGTTGCAGATGGACCTCATGACATCAGCCGAATATCTTGGATTTAGCGGTGACGCCTATGCATGGGCTCAACCCGTTGGCAATACACTTGCCTTTGTGGTTGGCGATGGTTTCAACGACGAGTTTATTATGAAATCGGAAGACAATGGAGATACCTGGACCAAGACTATCATCTGGGATTGTCCATACGACCTCTGGACAGGCGTTGATTCAACAGGCGACTTTTATAATTCAGACGGAAGCTCAGCTGCAGCAATCGGACCGGACGGTAAAGTGCATGTTGTCTTTGGTTTTGGACGTGGATCCGGTGATATCGGCGGAGCTACTTACTGGACGATAAACAACGACGGTCTGATCTACTGGAACGAAGATATGCCCGAACTTCCTCAGGTTCTTGATCCGGATGATTTGTATGCAAGCGGAAACTACATTGGCTGGGTGCAGGATACCAATGTATTCTATATCCCAACTGCTCAGTATGCTTTTTATTACGGTTCAATGAGCAGCATGCCTACGATTGTTGTGGACGATTTTGACCAGGTATTTGCCTTCTGGTCAGGAATGACTATGAATCTGGATCCCAACAATTACTTGTTACGTCATCTTTTTGCCCGTGCTTCGGTCGACGGGGGAGCCACCTGGCGGGATACTATCGTTGATGTTACAGGTGATTTTGTTCAGCAATGGACTGAGTTTGCTTATCCAACAGTGGCTAGCCTAACTACTCATGATAAAATCTTTTTAAGCGATCAGGATGATGATCTGGCCGGGGTATTTCTTAAAAGTACAAATACAAATTACCAAGGACAGATGGAGATCACTACCAACAACATCACCGTTATGGAGGTTGATAAAAACGATCTCATTCAATGGGGTGTAGGTATCAAAAACAAGCCCGCAGAATCGTTCATCGTATCACAAAACTATCCCAACCCGGTTAACGGTCGCACTGTGATCACCACTAAACTTTCACAAACAGGAAACCTCACTCTGACACTTGTAAACATTGTTGGTCAGAAGGTAATGAATCTTGAAAAGGGTTTAATTAGTTCCGGTACTCATCAATTAGTTATCGATTGTTCTAATCTTCCGTCAGGAATCTATTTTTATACAGTTACCTTAGATAATCAATCCGTTACCAAACGTTTGATCGTCGAGTAACAACTGCAACCTTTTTTGTAAAGAGACTGTCTGTTTTCAGGCAGTCTCTTTTTTGTACGTCATTTTGATAGTTCAAAGCCTTACATGGAAGATGATTGTAGAATAGTATATTTTGCATTCCAGAAAAAATCCCGGATGAAACTGGGGTTTTTTCTTGGATGTCATTGCTATTTCTAGTAAGTTTGTCTGCTAAAAATAAAAAACATGAAAAAATTTACACTTCTTTCTCTAGTTTTAAGCCTCCTGCTTTTGACAGGTGGTTTGCAAGCCCAGCTCTCATCAGGAGCCAGGAAACAAGCACAACAATTTAAAGTATTGAAACCCAATCTGAATCAGAAGGGTGAAAATGGAATTGGCCAGCTTCCGGTTAATCCTTTAGTTTTCAACAGGTCAATATTAGAGGATCCGATATTGATGGCTACCCGTTACGATCTGCAATCCAATGCTTCCAGTGAGAACCGGATTTACCTTTATGAAGATGGGACTGTTGGAGCTGTTACCATGATGTCTCATACCGATGCATTCGCTGATCGCGGTTCAGGACCCAACTTTTACGATGGTACTGACTGGGGGCCACAACCCTCAGCACGCATTGAGTCCTCAAAAGCTGGCTGGCCCTCCTATGCCCCCTGGGGCCCTGATGGAGAAATGGTGGTTACACACCACAACATCGACGGCTTGATCATCATGACTCGACCCACAAAGGGAACAGGCGCCTGGACTGAGGCTATCCTGCCCGGACCTGCAGGTGCTGTTGACATCTCCTGGCCAAGAGTGGTAACCAATGGCCCCGACCATATGAATATCCACATCATTGCTACAACGTATTCCGTTTACCAGGGCCTTGACCCTTATGCATTGTTGTATTACCGCTCAACCGATGGTGGCGCTTCCTGGGATATTCAGCATAAAATAATCGATGGGATGACTTCAGCCGAATATATTGGATTTTCAGGTGATTCGTATGCCTGGGCCGACCCCTTAGGCGACACTCTGGCTTTTGCTTTCGGTGACTCCTGGCAGGATCTTGCTATCATGAAATCATACAACAACGGGATGGACTGGGAGAAGATTGTAGCATGGCCCTGTCCCTATAACCTATGGAACGGAGGAGACTCTACCGGAACCTTCCTGGCACCCGACGGAACCTTGGCTCTGGCCCTCGACAAAAATGGCAAAGCGCATATAGCATCCGGTATCATGTTTGCCAGTGGTGATGAAACCGGAGCCACTTTCTGGACTCCCAAAAGCGACGGTTTGATTTACTGGAATGAAGACATGCCTCAACTGCCAGAAGTTCTCGACTGGGATGAACTTTACAACAATGGCACGATGATCGCTTGGGTGACAGATACCAATGTATTCTACGTAGATGATTCACAGATTGCTTACTACTATAATTCCATGACAAGCCAACCCTCCATAGCGGTTGATGAGGATGACAATGTATTTGTTATCTGGTCGGGTGTAACCCTAAACGAAGATCCCGACAGTTACCTGTTGCGCCACATTTATGCCCGTGGCTCATCAGATGGTGGGGCATCCTGGACCACAAGTTTGCTGGATCTTACTTCGGATTTTCTATACACATGGAGTGAATGCGCCTATCCGAGTGTTGCCTGGAACACCGACGATCATCTATACCTTGTGTTCATGGAAGATGACTACGGCGGAGTATCTCTCAACGGTGCAAGCGGAGCCCAGGGTCAGGTGGCCATTGGGGACAACAATATTAAATTCATGAACCCGTTGAAGACGGATATCCTCTTCCCGGTAGGAATAGCGAAAGAGCAGACAGATGCTTTCAGCGTATCGCAGAACTTCCCGAATCCGGTAACTGATCTGACATCAGTGAAGGTGAATATTACACAGCCTGGCACTCTTGCCATGGAGGTAACCAACATGATGGGCCAGCGTGTTGAGACCCTATCCAAAGGTAGCTGCTCAGCTGGAAATTACTACTTTACAATCAGTGCCAAGGGGCTCACCCCTGGCGTTTATTTTTACACCGTGACCCTCAACAACACGAAGGTGACAAAGAAGATGATTGTGAAGTAGCGGATGCTTCTTCGCGAAGTCAAAGCCCTGATCGGCAAAGATGTCAAGCTGGAGTTAAAGCAGAAGTACGTCCTCAACGGAATTCTGCTTTATCTCCTTTCTACCATTTTTGTGGCTTACCTTGCCTTTGAAGAGGTAATCACCCCTGAAACCTGGAACTCGCTCTTCTGGATCATACTCCTCTTTGTAGGGGTCAACGGCATCAGTAAAAGTTTCGTCCAGGAGAGTCCGGCACGCTATATCTATTATTATACGATCACAAGTCCGCAGGCTGTCGTCCTTTCCAAGATTCTCTATAACCTCCTCCTGATGGCGATCCTCTCCCTACTTTCATTTGGGATGTTTCTGCTGCTTCTGGGCAACCAGGTGATCAATATTGAGCTTTTTATCCTGGCTCTCCTCCTCGGTAGTTTCGGCCTCTCATCCATCCTTACCATGGTAGCGGCTATCGCCTCCCGCGCCAGTAACAATTTCTCCCTGATGGCTGTCCTCAGTTTTCCGATTATCCTGCCACTGTTACTCACCCTGATGAAAATCTCCAGCATGGCCCTCTCCGGCCCTGAATGGACCGGTACCGCTGGCCCGCTGGTTATTTTGATCACCATCAATCTTGCTGTAATCATCCTTGCCTATTTATTATTTCCGTATCTTTGGCGAGATTAGAAGCAAGTTAGAAGTCAGAGGTAGGAAGTTAGAACTGGAAGTGCGAAGTTAGAAGAACGAAGTACAAATTTGAAATTTGAGGTATGTCTAACATGTCCTTTTCCTAATTTCCTAATTTCTTAATTTCCTAATTTCTTTAATTTCTAGTGACCAATGACTAATGACCAATAACCTATTAATAAAAGGCCTCTGGTGGAAAGCCCTTGCTTTGCTACTCCTCCTCTATGCCGTAATTTATGGTTTTTTTGTACCAGTGCCTGAAACCATGATCGGCGCATCCCTGAGAAACGTATTCTACCATGTGGGGATGTGGTTCGGTATGACTGCCATGTTAACCACTTCGTTCATATTCAGCATTCGCTACCTGAGAGGATTCCATGAAAAGGAAGACCTGGTGGCGATAGAGGCAGCAAATGTAGGGGTCCTTTTTGGAATCCTCGGACTGATTACCGGAATGATTTGGGCAAAAAGCACCTGGGGTGCTTTCTGGGTAAGAGACCCGAAACTGGATGGCGCTGCCGTGGGCATGTTTATCTACATGGCTTACATGGTCCTCCGGGGATCAATCGATGACACCCACAAACGGGCAAAGGTGTCGGCCGTATTCAACATTTTCGCTTTCATCCTATGGATCGTATTCGTGATGGTGCTTCCACGGATGTCAAGTTCTACCATTCATCCTGGCCAGGACGGAGCACCAGTGATGGCCCTGAAACTTTCATCTTCTACCCGGATTGTCTTTTGGCCGGCAATGCTCGGATGGATGCTCCTAGGCTTCTGGATCATGAATTTGCGGATACGGATACGGAAATTATCAATTAAGAATGAGGAATTACGAATTACGAATTAAATTTTCACCATTTCACTATTTCACTATTTAAATTATGGACCCAGATAGCAAAATATACATCGTAGTCGCCATACTGGCAGTGATTCTGGTAGGGATCTTTGTTTACCTTTTTTTTATGGACAGGAAGATCAGTAAAATCGAAAAAGAGGTTTCAGAGGAAACCCTGAAAAAAACTCAGGAAGGGCAAGTGATATGAAAACCATCCATATTGTTATCATTATCCTGGTTGTGGTGGTTGTTGGAGTAGTAATCTCAACGATCTCTGATTCCAGTACTTATGTGAATTTCGCAGAGGCAGCAGAAAAACCCAACAAGGAGTTTCACGTGATTGGAACGCTGAGCCCGGGCAAGGATCTGATTTACGATGCCGAGAACAACCCAAATGAGTTTATCTTCTATATGCTGGACCAGGATGGAGCCGAGCGTAAAATTGTCTACCACAATTCCAAGCCACAGGATTTTGAACGGTCGGAGCAGGTGGTAATCATTGGTTCCATGATGAACGACTCAGTGTTTGAAGCCAAAAGCCTTCTCCTCAAATGCCCATCAAAATACAACGACGAAGAACAACCGGAGAAGTTCAGGGAGCAGAATTTTGGTTCAACGGAATGACAAATAAATTCCAATGATCAAATCCCAAAAGACAAATAATACCCAAGTCCCAAAAATCAAATTTTCAAAACAACATTGGTTATTGGTTAGTGATTATTGGAATTTATTTGAGATTTGATTATTGTTTTTTGGTGATTTAATTAGTATGTCTTACAGAAGTCTGTCTGAGTTTATCTCTTCCCTCGATGCCGCCGGCGAGCTGGTCCGCATAAAGGAGTTCATCTCTCCAAAGCTCGAGATCGCTGAGGTCACCGACCGGATATCCAAGCAAAACGGCCCTGCTCTGCTGTTCGAAAATAACGGGACAGATTTCCCGCTACTGATCAATGCCATGGGGTCGGAGAAACGGATCTGTATGGCATTGGGAGTTGACGAGCTTGATGATATCGGTCGTGATATCGATGAAATTCTCAAGGTCTTTCTCTCTCCGAAACCGAGATTTCTGGATAAGATGCGAACGCTTCCATTATTACAAGAGCTTGCATCCTGGATGCCGAAGAGTAAAAAGGGGAGAGGGGCATGCCAGGAGATCATCATGGAGAATCCCGACCTGACGAAGCTCCCAATACTCACCTGCTGGCCGGCCGATGGAGGTCCGTTTATTACCCTGCCATGTGTGCACTCAATAGATCCCGGAACGCCCCCAAACCCCCTAAAGGGGGCTTTCCCCCCTCCCCTTCAGGGGAGGGGTAGGGGGAGGGGTAATGTCCGAAATCTAGGCATGTACAGAATGCAGCTCTTCGGTCCCAACCTCACCGGGATGCACTGGCATCTGCACAAAGGGTCGGCTAACCATTTCAATAAGTACAAGAAACTGGGAATCCGGATGCCGGTATCAGTCACCCTGGGCGGCGATCCGGTTTACACCTATGTAGCTACTGCGCCGTTGCCCGAAAATCTTGACGAATACCTGCTGGCAGGTTTTCTGCGGAAGAAAAAAGTTGAGCTTGTCAAATGCCTCACAAACGACCTGGAGGTTCCGGCCGATGCCGATTTTGTTATCGAAGGATATGTGGATCCTTCCGAAGAGTTGATTCTGGAAGGTCCCTTTGGCGACCATACGGGCTTTTATTCTCTTGCCGACTACTTCCCAAAATTCCATGTTACCTGCATCACACACAGGAAAGGAGCGGTGTACCCGGCAACCATCGTAGGGATACCCCCACAGGAGGATGGCTGGATCGGCAAAGCTACTGAACGGATATTTGTCAAGCCTCTGAAAATGAGTGTAGTGCCCGAGCTTACGGATATACATATGCCAGTTGAAGGGGTATTTCACAACATCGTTCTGGCAGGCATAGAGAAGAGCTATCCGGGACAGGCAGAAAAGGTAATGAGTGCCTTATGGGGAGCCGGACAGATGATGTTCAACAAGATCCTTGTAATAACCGACCCCGACGTGGAGCTTACCAACTATAGGGAGATTGCCAGAGCCATTTCTGATCACGTGGACCCCTTGACGAATATCCTCTTCAGCCGGGGGCCTCTGGATATCCTCGATCATTCAAGCACCGAATATGCCTTGGGAAGTAAAATCGGCATCGATGCTACGAAAAAGTTCCGGGCCCCCGACAGCCCCTCCCCCGGCCCCTCCCCTGAAGGGGAGGGGAGCAAGCCCCCTTCAGGGGGTTTGGGGGCATTGTCGCGTATCCCGTATCGCGTATCCCGGATCCCGGATCTCGTATCTTGTAACGACTCCCTTCTCCAGGATGGTATAGGCATACTGATCATTTCTTTCAAAAAAAGCCAACCCGGTCATGCCAGGAAGTTGGCAGGGGAGTTAGTGGAAGCTGACTTGCCAAAGAGTGTCAGATTTGTTGTTTTTGTTGATGATCAGGTAGATCCATACGACTTGACAACAGTCGTGTGGCTTGGGGCCAACAATATTGATCCGGAGCGTGACTGCTTCTTTGTTGAGATAGATAACGAGAAGTTAGGCACACTTTTCATTGATGCCACACGCAAGAATCTCACGCTGGATAATTTCCTCCGGGAATGGCCCAATGTGATCGTAATGAATGATGAAACCATTCAGCAGGTCGATGCAAAATGGCCTAAGTTAGGATTAGGCCCTAACATCGCATCCCCATCAAGGCGATATAAATCATTCGTTTCCAGAGATGGAGCCCTCTATTAACTTTCTTTATCGTGCGTTATCAAAGAATTTTATAATTTTGTCAGTTAAATGATCACTATGAGAAACCTATTACCCTTCTTATTAATTACGCTTGCAGGGTATTTCGTTCCTTTATCTCTTTTCTCTCAGAATGTCATTGTAAAAGGCAGCGTTACGGATGAGAATACTTCGGAGTTGATGCCTTATGTCAATATCGGCATCAAAGGATCTTCCACTGGTACCTACACCGACAGCAGTGGCCACTATAGGATTGAAGTTCCCAAAGGAGATCATACCCTGGTTATAACGTGCATCGGCTACGAACGGCAGGAGAAACAGGTGATTGTGAACGGACATAAAGAGATCGTAGTAAATTTCATCCTTTCTCCAGGCACTCAGGAACTTCAAACAGTAGTGATCTCAGGCTCAAAGTATGAGCAGAAAATAGAAGAGTCCATAGCTTCTATTGAGGTCTTGAAATCCCACGCCATCCATGCATCCAACCCATCGAGCATCGACAAGGCAATCGATAAGATGCCTGGTATCACCATCGTTGATAACGAACCTCAGATTAGGGCTGGTAGTGGTTTTAGCTCAGGTTTGGGAAGCCGCGTGATGGTGATGGTGGATGAAATGCCGATCCTGCGTGGTGATGCTGGCCGACCCAGTTGGGGATTCCTTCCTGTGGATGACGTGGAGCAGATCGAAGTGGTGAAGGGTGCCGCATCAGTAGTTTATGGCTCTTCGGCAATCACTGGTGCTATCAACATCCGGACAGCCTACCCAAAAGACAAACCAATTACAAAAGTAAATACGTTCCTTGGAATCTATAGTACCCCTTCCCGGAGTTATGCGACACCGTGGTCGGGACTAAATCCGCTGGTCTATGGAATCTCTATTTCACACCTGCAGAAATTTGATAATTTCGATCTGGGTGTTGGGGCTAACTACTACTCCGACCAGGGATATATTGGTGGCACACCTGAGGTTCTGCCCGACTCGGTATTTAACAAGGGCGAGTTTGAACACCGGGCCAAGATTTATTTCAACACACGAGTTCGGAATAAAAAGGTTGAGGGACTGACTTATGGTCTCAACGGTAGTCTCATGTATAGCGACAATGCACAGGCTTATTTCTGGTACAATGCCGATACGGGTATCTACAGGTCCTATCCCGGAGCCTTGTCACATTTTAAGGAATTTAGTTTCTATGCCGATCCATACATCAAATATTTTAATGACAACGGCAACAGCCATAGCTTTAAAAACCGGATCTATTATGGAAACACACAGGCCAACAATAACCAGTCGAACAGATATCTGACACTTTATAGCGAGTACCAGTATACGAAAACATTCAAAAAAATCGGAGGCATGGTTCTGATCGCCGGTTTGATGAATACCTATTCGCAATCATACGGGCAGGTTTTCTCGGGTATCCTGGCTGCTGATGGCACAACCACCTCTACCGAGTTCGGCTCGTATCAATCGGAAAATCTGGCCATTTACATGCAGTTTGAAAAACGATTTTACGACCGGTTTACCATCCTTGTTGGCGGCCGCTGGGAGTATTACCAGATTGCGGATTTCTATGAGAATAAACCCATTTTCAGGGCAGGATTTAACATCCAGGCAACCAAGATTACTTTCATCAGGGCATCCGTGGGACAGGGATACCGTGCACCCAGTATCGGCGAACGTTATATTACAACCAATTCGGGAGGATTTGGCTTTTACCCGAATCCGAACCTCGCCTCCGAGAACAGCATTTCCTATGAATTGGGAGTTAAACAACTTCTCAGGGTTGGGAAGTTTAATATGATGGCCGATATAGCTGGTTTCGTTGAGAACTACAACAACTATGTCGAATTCAATTTTGGCGTGTGGGGGAATGGACCTTTAACGAAAAGTCTCGGATTTAAGTTCCTCAATACAGGCCCTGCCCGGATTTACGGAGTTGACTGTACTCTTGCCGGCGAAGGGAAGATAGTCCGCAATCTGGATCTCTCCTTGCTGCTTGGTTATACCTATTCGGTACCCATTGCCCTCAACCCGAACCTGGTCTATTATGAACATACTGAAACAGGGACCGGTAATGTTCGAAAATATACCTACATCAATACCTCATCCGATACCAGCGGATATATCCTGAAATACAGAATTCAACACCTGGGCAAAGCGGATCTCCAGTTTACATTCAAAAAGAGATATTCAGCTGGCCTTACTGGTAAATATTACGGGTACATGAAAAATATTGATGTCTTCCTCTATCAGCTCGACCAGCCGAAGGCCATGCATTCAGGGATCGTAAAATATCGCGAGGATCATCATGATGGAAATTTTATTGTTGACCTGAATGTAAGTGTCCTTGTTCGTGATTTTAAATTCTCCGTATTGGTAAACAATCTTTTCAATACGGAGTATTCCCTTCGGCCAATTACCATTGAAGGACCCCGGACAACTTCACTGCAGGTCGTTCTGACAATTTAACTACGTAACTAACCAAAATTAAAATCAAATCATATGAAAAAACTTTTTACGCTTTTCGCAGTCCTTTTTCTGGCACAAGCCGGAATGAGTCAGTCTTCTCTTCCCAATGGCAACTTTGAGTCATGGACTCTTAGCCCTTACGGTCCTTGGTATGAACCAGGCGGGGGTT
>CAZXQU010000081.1:0-10965 GCA_964642545.1 uncultured Prolixibacteraceae bacterium
CCGTGCCACCAACCAACCGGAAGGGATCAAACAGGGGAGCTTCCATGCATTTTTTCAATATTTCCAGGAGCGATGGAGTAACAGTATTATAGTGCAGTTCAGGCATAATGTGATTTTAGTATCTCATCTACCCGGTTTTGCCCGTAGAAACGAATGATCTCATTCTTCTCTGTTTCATTTCCCCGTTCAAAAACCCGTTGAACGACAGCACGTTGTTGTTTCTCCCAGGAGATGGCGTGCATATCGGTATCCCAGAATAGGGCGGGTCGAAATTTTGAAAGATCGGGTTTCTCGGGTTGCTGCTTCTTTTTCTGCTCTTCAATATCGTTGTATACCTGGAGCACCATGAAAAATCCATCTTCAAACCCGAGGGCTTTCTCAATCTTCATAGCCAGGGTTGTGTTCATTCTGCGTTTTCCTTTGGTCACCGCCACGAGTGTTTGCGGGTATTCCTGGATTGACAGGGAGAAAGTTCCCTTTTTAAGGTTTCTTCTCTTTAGTTCGTGTTCAAGAAAGAATCCCGGATGAATGCCTTTGAGGGTATGTAGTTGGTTGTTCATTTTACAAAAATAAACAATATTGTTTACACAAACAAGTTTATTCAATTAGGAATGACGAATGACGAATTACGAATGAAAGATCCCGTATCCCGCATCCCGTATCGCGTATCGCGTATCTTTTTCACTCCCCGCGTTCCTGGGTTTTTCCGGCAGTTGCTGTTGTATTAATTTTTCTTTCTGCGAAAGAAAGAACCTCCCTACCTCCCTACCAAAAGGGGGGGGGGGGACTACCGGTTTCTGCGTTGAGTGATCCAACGTTTAAAGAAGGGATCGTCGATTTCGTAGCCGGTTTCTGATTTCAGGATGAAGCCGCTTTCGGCCAGGCGTTTCAGCGAACTGAAGACGGTGCTCGTCGCGCCAGTATTGAATGACTGTGCAAAGGCATCGGAAAGGGGGGGGAGGGTTGACGAAGACATCCCGATGAGAATCTTCTTGTCGGTGATGTTGAGGGTATTCCAGAGACGTTCATAGTCGATGTCGTGAATCCTGACCAGCTCCGATACCGTTTTCCCGACCGGGTCGTCCGTTTTCCCGGCCGTTCTGATCAGTTCAAAGACACAGTAGGCCAATTGTTGTGTATAGTAGGGGTGGCTTTGGGTGATCTCGAGGATCGAGGTGGCGATGCCGTTGTAATCGGGCGTAACAGGATTGAAGCGAAGGGCCAGGAAGTCGAAGAAATCCAGGGCGGGAATCTTGTTCAGCGGCATCAGTTGTCCGAAATGGTAGAAAGGTGATTTCTTGTTTTCAAAGATGTCACGGATCAGAGATTCCTGGCTGCCCAGGAAGACATAATTGACATGCTCATGGTGTTGCATCAGCGCTCTCAGCACACGGTCGAGATCTTTCCCAACCCGCTTCACCTCCTGGAATTCGTCAAAAACTGCGATGATCCGTTTGCGGGGGGTACTGAGTTTCTCGATCAGGTTGACTGCATCTTCGATAATGGGTTGCGACGAAGAAGTGGAATGGAAGGCGATGTCGAGTTCGTTGGTGAAGGGGTTCAGGTTTATGGCAGGTACGATCCGGAAGTTTTTGAGCGCCTGTTTCATGTTCTCCAGGGGAAAGATCCTGGAGAGGCGTTTGATGATCTGTGCTGCCAGATCTTCCGTTGAGGTCACAAGCTGGAGGTCGATCTTCACGGAGGGGCGGTTCAGCTGGCCGATCACGTGTTCAATCAGGCTGGTTTTACCGTAACGGCGCGGACTGATCATCACAAGGTTGTTAGCGCTGTTGAGGAGTGCAGTGACTTGTCTGATCTCCTCTGTGCGGTTGGTGAAGTATGGGCCATTGACGACCCGGCCGAATTTGAAGGGATTTTCCGGCATGCTGTCAGGTGTTTTCATTGCGATTTTGTTCGTTGCGAATAAATTCGCAATAAAGATAGTGGTTTTTGTTCTTTCTGCGAAAGAATTTATCTCATATCCCGTATCCCGTATCGCGCATCGCGCATCGCGTATCGCGTATCGCGTATCCCGTATCAGTCGCGAAGCGGCTCATAAATGAATTTCTCAAAATTATTTGGTGTAATTACATCGAAGGATGTTCCGGGATAGGCGCCTGAAAAGGTTTTCGACAAGTGTGCTTTTGCAGTCGGATTCCATTTGAATTCGTAAGCACATAGCGCTCCATTTGTCTCTTCCAGATAATCGATCTCCTGTTGCTGGGTTGTCCGCCAGAAAAAGCGTTGTGCATCCTCATCCTTGTTGCTTAAGAATTTAAATCGTTCGCTTACAAGAAAATTCTCCCATAATGCACCTGTATCTGACCGTGCATTCAGGGGTAAAAGATTTCCTAAAATGGCATTGCGTATGCCGTTATCGAAGAAATAAAATTTTCTGCCTTTTTTTATTTCGTTTCTGACATTTCTGTTAAACCCCGTCAAACGGAATATGATATATGTTTTTTCGAGAAGATCGATATATTTTTCAATCGTTCCTTTATCGGAACCAAGTAGTTGAGCCAATTCATTAAATGAAACTTCATTTCCAATCTGAAGAGCCAGAGCTTTGAGAATTTTTTCCAATAAAACAGGCTTATGGATCTGTTCAATTGTCAGCAAATCTTTGTAGAGAAAGCTTGAAGTCAGCGTTTTGCGGATGAACCAGTGACAATCAACTGGATAGCCGGAAAGTTGTCATGGATGATCTTCGTTGCGAGACCGGTATCAGGAATTCTCTGTGCTTCATCCAGAACAACAATTTTATTGGACCCAATGATGGGAATGAGTCGGGTTGCATTTACATTCGTAAGAAGTTCACGGATATCTGCATCATCTCCATTTAAGAAGAGTGTCTCTTTCTGGTAATTTTCTATAATTTGTTCAACCAGAGTTGTTTTCCCCACCTGGCGGGCTCCATAGATTGTGATTGCAATCGCATAATATTATAATAAAATGTGATTGTAATCTCTTTCTGCGAAAGAATTTTATCCCATATCGCGTGTAATAAATAGTTAAAAAAAGCATAATAAATATACCATATATAGTATTTATTCCGTATTTTTGTCAGGATGACCGAGTTTGAGTTTGATCCGGAGAAGAGCAAGGCTAACCAATTAAAACATGGATTGAATTTCATTCTTGCACAGCAGTTGTGGGATGATCCGTGGCGGGTAGTCATTCCAACCCGTTGCACGGGAGAGAAACGGTGGTTAATGGTTGCCAGACTTGAGGATATTTTCTGGACGACTATTTATACGGTGAGGGATCACAGGATACGAATTATTTCAGTACGCAAATCGCGAGACGATGAAAAAGAAATATATCACGGCTGAGGAGCTTGACAGGAGGTTTGAAGCTGCAGAAGACATCTCTGAATATCTGGATTTACAGCATGTGGAGAGGCCTGGCCTCGATCCCAGGCGGATAAGTGTTGATTTTCCGGAATGGATGATTGCAAGACTGGATCAGGAGGCAAAACGCTTGGGTGTTACACGGCAATCTGTCATTAAATTCTGGATTTCTGAGAGATTGAAACTTTTGGGGATATAGCTCATTCAATTAGGAATGGATGATCACGTATCCCGCAGGGCCTCCATCACTTCCCCGCTGATCTCTTTCGCCCGTTTCAGGGGGAAGCCTGTTACACGTGCCACTTCCAGGCAATCGGCGAGTGTGGGGTTTCCGTTTCCGTTGACCGTTGTGGTATGCTGGCCCCCAAACCCGATTGAAGGAAGCAGATCGTAGGCGGGGGAGAGTTTCCAGGAAGCATTTTCACAGATGAAGGAGAAGTTCTTTGCATGATCGTCTTTGTTGCCAATTTGCACATTGAACACCATTAGCCGGAACATCCGGGCCACCTCATTGATGTCGCGGGTGAGGGCCATAGTGGCTTTAAGAAGTTCTGTATAGTCGAGTGAAGGCATCCGGTGACTGGCATAGAGAAGACCGGACGCGGAATGCACAAGGATCCTCGAATCGCCTATCCGGTCGAACCGTCGCGTTCCGAAATATTTTCCTTCAAACAATGTCGTTTCGGGCATCATGATGCCTGCTTTTTTTGCCAGCAGGGAGTGTTGATATTCGATTTCGCCCACATTTTCAGGGTCAACGGAGGCACGGAACTTCACCAACCAATCCTCACCGTCGATTTTCACAAGTACTTTTGGCCTGGCGCCTCCCGATGAACCTGCCAGTTTCAACAGCTCCTCCAGCAAAGCGGTACTTGCTGCAGCGCTCTCTTCTTCGCCAAGGACTTTTGCCACCTGCCTGGCATAATAACCGAGCGGATGTAAGATTGGGCCAATGCCAGGATTCTGATCGGGGGCATAACACAAAGCTCCCATTCCATCCGCCCCTACCAGCGATAACCTGTCGGGCACCGACAAGCCACTCGGATCAACGCCCTGGTTCAGCAACCATCGATCCACCAGGAGTCGTCCCCAGCCATCAGGCAAACTGTCGTTGAATAGGCCGAATAATCCGTCGAATGGCGTAGGCCTGGCTAGCATCACTCCCGGCTTCAACGGAAGGTGAAAGGGTGAAATAGAAAATCCGTTGCTGATCCATTCCCGGTTGTACTCAAACGCACAGGCGCGGTTGGGAGCCAGGGCGAGTTTGCCCACAAGTTGGTTCTGGTAACTCACTTCTACCAATGATACTGACTTAACCATTTCGTTTTCCTCTTTTTCGTTTGGTTGATGCCGTGGCTTTCAATACCTCTTCAATGCTCACGAATTGAGGTTGGGAGAAGAGGGCAGAGAAGCCTTCGGTAGCATTGAGCGCTACAGCCAGCATCAGCAGGTGTTTCAGCGAGATCTCACAGGAGAGTTCAAACCGTTTGAGGGAGCCAAGGCTTACACCCGAAATTCGGGCAAGCGCCTGCTGCGTAAGCCGGAGTTCGATGCGACGCTGTTTCATCCGGGAGGCGATTTCCCGGGCAATGGCGTAGGGGTTGAAGGCATCCAGCAAATCATTCATAACGGATAATATATTAGAGAATATGATCTTTATTTGATATATTGGTTAATATATTGTACAAATATACGCTTAATTCAATTACGAATGAGGAATGAGGAATTACGAATTAAAATTGCCCTTGCGCACTGATTTTTTATTCGTATATTTGTACCTGATTCAAATTATACCATTTAGCATAACGCTATATGGGATAATGCCGAAAGGTATAAAACAAAAATCTATGACAGAGAATCCATTCAGGTACGGGAAGACGGTCGATGGCCCCTATTTTTACGGGCGGATCAATGAGCTGGAAGAGATCAAGTCGTCGATGCGCAATGCCATGAACCTGATCATCTACTCTCCCCGCCGTATCGGGAAGTCGTCGCTGGTGATCAAGGCGCTCAAAGATCTGGAGGCGGAGGGGCATCCTACGGTGTATATCGACTTTTTCAAGGTGTCGTCGCGCGAGAAGTTCATCGAACTCTATGCCCGCGAATTGATGCGTGGGCAGTCAAACTGGGCCAAAGGGCTGAAGTGGATACAGGGGTTGATACGCGGCATCCAGCCTGTCATGGGACTGGATCAGTCGGGGACGCCTGAGTTACGGCTTTCGATCGATCCCCAGCAGGTGGTGAGAGCCTTTGAGGATGTGATCAACATCCCCGCCCAGGCCGCAAAAGGGAAGTGCTGGGTGATTGTGTTCGACGAGTTTCAGGAGATTGAAAAACTGAACGGCGACTCGTTTGAGAAGGAGTTGCGGGCCAGTTTCCAGCATCACACCAATGCCGGATATACCTTCCTGGGAAGCCAGCGCCACCTGATGCTGAACATGTTTTCGCGGAAAGAGAGGGCATTTTACAATTTCGGGAAGTTGTTCCGCCTGCAGAAGCCTTCGGAAGAGGAATCGATGCATTTCTTAACACAACGGTTCCGGGCGGGAGGATATCCGGTTTCGGAGGAACTGGTCAGGCAAATCCTCGATCAAACCTGCAACATCCCCTATTACCTTCAATACCTGAGTGCCGAGATCTGGGCATTGGCCAAATTGGCATCGGCCAGCCCCAACGATATTTACCAATCGGCACTCGACCGGTTGCTGATCAATCAGGCCGATTATTTCCAGGGGATCAGGACTCAGCTGACGGCGTTTCAGTCGAAGGTACTTACCTCGGTTGCACTTCACGGATATGGAAGTTACGAATCGGAATTTCTGCAGGCCTACCGGCTGTTCCCCACCTCCAGCATCCAAAAAGCCTATTCCCGGATGGTGGAGCTGGATATCCTGGAGAAAGAGGGGAACCGGTTTCGGGTAACGGATCCTTTCTTTGAGGTGTGGCTGAAGGGGGAGAGCTAGTTGTTCTTTCTATCTGCGAAAGAATTTATCCCGTATCCCGTTTCCCGCATCCCGTATCAGGCGCAGCCTTATAAGAATTCTCCGGGGCTTTGTAAAAACAGCTCAACGGGGATCACACGGATATTTTTATGTTTCATTGGGATGTTCCCTCTATAGAGCAGAAGCCGTGATGCCTCGGGGTAATCATCGCCAAATGAGCGAAGTCCGTTAAAGTCGAGGGGTCTGATCACGTGGGTGTTTTTAACTTCTATAGCAGCAAATGTATTCCCTCCATAAAGGATAAAATCAACTTCATTTCCGGCCAGGGAACGCCAGTAAAATAATTGCGTATCCGGAAGTGCATAGTCAGCATATGCCCTGAGATGCTGGCCTACAAGGCCTTCAAGCGCCGGACCTGTAATTTCAGATTCAACATCAAGGGGGCCTCTTTGTCTTAAACGCCGATACAATCCAATATCGAACAAATAAAACTTCGGATGTGATGCTGTTTTTCTTTTTGCCCTGCGTGTAAAAACATTAAGACGATAGGATAATAGCAGATCCTCGAGGATGTCAATATAGCCGGTTACGATACCCCTGCTTATCTGGCATTCCCTTGCCAAATTACTGACATTCAGTATAGCGCCATGAGAATAGCTGATGATTTCAAGAAACCGGGCAAAAGATCCGAGATTCCTGACTAAACCTTCGGCCATGATCTCTTCACGGAGGTAAATATCGACATAAGCTGAGAGCGTTTTTGACGGGTCATCACTTCTGTCAACTACGGGTATCAGGCCTGTTTGCAACGTTTTATTCATCGAAAAGGAATCTCCGAGTTCACTCGCTGTAAATGGATGCATCCTGCAATAAACAGCTCTGCCCCCCAAGAGGTCAGCGCCTGTTTTTTTTAGTTTACGTGCGCTGGATCCTGTAAGAATAAAACATATTTTTTTTTCTTCCATTATTTTATGAACCACGTCCAGGATTTGGGGTACTTTCTGAACTTCATCAATAATGACCTGTAAAGGGTTTAATGCATTGACTGTCTTGATAAGGGTTTCAGGAAAGGCAGAGTAAGTTCTAAACGTGTCAGGATCGAGAAAATCGATAGATAGAGTATTTTTATTGACAAGGGTTTGAACATAGGTAGATTTTCCTGTTCCTCTTGGTCCGAAAAGAAAAAATGAGCTCCTGGGGTGATTTATATGTCGAATTATTTCTGTCATACATGCAAAATTAGACCTAATTTGCGTAATTAGCAAACAAATTTAGATTTTTTTTCTTTCTTGATATCAACTTTCTTTTGTCTTTTCTGCGAAAGAATTTATCGCGCATCCCGCATCCCGTATCCCGCGTCGCGTATCTCGCATCGCGTATCTCGTTTCCTTGTGTAAATTTGAAGCATGGAAAAGATACCGCGTTTACCCGGGAGGTCATACAGACGTTACGGGAAGATAGGAACCGGGCGTTGGTACCGGTGAAAGAGAAATAAAGCTCACAACGTCAAGTACATCTATGCTTTCGGATCTTCAATAACAACTGAATTTGATTGTGCAACCAGTGATATTGATTTATTGGTAGAAATTGATGACGCTGATCCGGTGGAGAGAGGCGAAAAGCTTATTTCCCTATGGGATACATTTGAGAATTTCTTTAAAAGAAAAGTTGATTTGCTTACTGAAACATCGATTCACAATCCATACTTACGAAAAAGTATTGATTCTACTAAAATATTGATTTATGACGGAGCAAAGCAAAAAGTACTTGTCTGATATTCAAAAGTACATCCCTCTTCTCAAGGAAGAAGTCCAATTAAAGCTAAAATAAATTGGTCTGTGGGTAACTTGTCTGTACAGAGGGTGGGGGTGAGGTGGATTACTTCAGTTCATAATCATCAGCTTCCGAATGCATTTACGCCATTCGCTGATTTCGGTGTCCCAGAAGAGGAGGTCTTCGTGGGAGGGGTTGTTGAAGTGGTTTTTATAACTCATCCAGCTGATATCGGATTGCTGGCTGGTGGAGAACAAGTTGGTGATGGTGCGGAAAAACGTTGAAATCAAAGGGATGTTCCACTCTGGTGTGCAAACAGATCAACTGGCAGCTGAGGACGTTGAGGGTAACGGAAATGATTTTTTGGTACAGGATGCTGACCCGGTGTATGGCTTCGATGAGAATTGCTGCTTTTTCGGAGGAGTCGAGAGTTTCCATGGCATCGAACGTTGATAGTCTGACACCGGCACAGAGACTCATGAGTGTGTGGTAGAACTCGTCGGGGGTGTGGCAACCATTAACTTCCAGGATGCCAGATGCCAGATGCCGGATACCGGATGCCGTTGCCGCGTCACTTCGTTCGCAATGACAATAATACCGGATACCGGGGGCCGGATTGAAGGTGATGATGATGTTTGACGCGCGATTCAGCTCGCGGAAGATCCCGTCCAATGTATGGGGGATCGAATCAAGATTTTTCATCATTTTACTGCACATTTTGCCTTAATACCCCTAAATCCAGTTTGCTTCGGTACGCCTATGGCGTACCTCGCAAGGGGACTTACTTGTTCTTTCTTTTTCCTTGATGAATTTGGAAGGCTTCGCCTTAAACGTTGTGATAGATCAAGATGTTTTTCTTTTTTCTTGTCCTCTAAAGGCCGGACGGGCCTCGCAACCGCCTCCAAAACTGGAACGCTTTATTCAATTACGAACCGGAGCGAAGCGGAGCTCGGCGGAGCCAATTAGGAATTACGAATTAGGAATGGATGATCCCGCATCCCGTATCCCGCATCCCGTATCCCGTATCATGCCTCCGCTGATGCGGAGAAGTTTGACCTGAAGCCGCTCTTTTTCGAGGATTACGGTGTCGTAGAGCTGTTCGATTTTGACCCAGATATAGAATGTTGTGTGTCAGCTGAAAACGATACCAAACTGACAGAGCAAAAAATAATGTTTCTATTTTTGGAAACTTTGTTTATCTTTGTAGGGTTTAACGATGACAATATTAAATGAGATATTTTGAAACATATTCCCTTGCCGAAATGAAGGACAAGTACATCGGTAAAGAAGGGACAACTGACCGTGATGAATACGAATATGAACTTCGTATGGAGGTTTTGGGAAAAATGATTAAAACTGCAAGACAAGAACGCCACTTAACACAAGAAGAACTTGGTAAACTTGTTGGCGTGCAGAAAGCTCAAATTTCAAAACTTGAAAGCAGTGCCAATAGTGCGACAATTGTCACAATTTTGAAAGTTTTCAAGGCTTTAAAAGCCGAAATAAGCTTTAATGTAAAACTTGAGGACAACTTTGTTAAACTCGCCTGAAAATAAAAGCCGAACATACAGCATGTGGTATAACCATTCTTCTTGATTTATGTGCTTCGCCTTGAAGCAAGTTGTGCTTCAAAGCATTTTTCTTTTTTGTCCGCTCCTGGCGGCAATTTTTCGAAGGCCGAAGATGTCTTTCTGCGAAAGAATTGAGAAAATAAGGAGTGAAAAGATAGAGTAACAAGACGATTTATTTTGTACCTTGTGATCACCTAAAAATGAAGTAAGCAATGATTACAAAAACAAGACTTAAAGAACAGATCGAACAATTTCCTGAAAGATTCTCCATTGATGAGCTTATTGACAGACTTATCTTTATTGAGAAAGTTGAACATGGAATAATGCAATCTGATAATGGAGAGGTATTTTCGGAAGAAGAAATTGATAAAGAGATCAAAAAATGGTTCAAATAAAATGGACGAAACAATCTAAAGAAGACTTGAAAAGAATTCTTTCGGAGAATCACATTGATATATTAACAATACATCATTCAGCCAGAGATCTTTCAGGGAGATCATTATAATACGTTGGCTGTTTCTTTTAGTTTGATCCAGATCCCTTCGCTGACTGCTTCGCTGACTGCTTCGCTTCCTGCTTCGCTTCCCTCGCAGCTTTGACTCGCAGCTTCGGCTCGGGATGACAAAAAGCAAAGAAAAGATAAAGGCTGCTGAAAAATTGCCATTTTTTTCGTGCCGCTCCACCGGAACTGGAACGCTTGAGTCTTATTCCAATAATTCATACGACTGGAATAAACCCCGCGTTCCTATGTTCCTTATGCAAAAGCACATGTGTTTTTTTTTCTTTCTGCGAAAGAATTGAGGAAATAAGGGGTGAGGAAAGAGGGTGTGTGGAAAAATTTCCCCTCCTGATTTTAAGGAGGGGTAGCCGAAGGCCGGGGTGGTTTATCAAGGCCGGAGGCCTGGAATAATGGCAGGTATGCTGATTGATAATTTGTAACTATAATCTTATTTTATTAATTTTGTAATGAGATGCCAGAAGTATTCAGAAAATTAGAAGTGGAATGAAGTACATGGTAGCTGAACTTCTTTTTATAGAAAACTTCGGAATGCATCAATTGATCAATTGAAAAATGTTGAAATAATCTGCAATGGTACCGGACTTCATTGGCCAGATCTTGATGAAGATCTTTCAGTATCGGGGATCATTGAGGGGCGGTTTGATACATTGTAATACGCTATAATCTCCCTACTACCCTACTTCCCTTCACTTTTTTACTTTCATACCCTCATACCAAAAGAGTAGGGGAGACCGAAGTACGAAGTTTTATCCCGTATCCCGTATCTCCTATTTCTTTCCATTAATCTGGGAGGTGAGGAAGTTGTTGAT
>CAZXQU010000082.1:0-10920 GCA_964642545.1 uncultured Prolixibacteraceae bacterium
TATTTTTTGCCCCCCCTTCCGGGATAAACCCATCAAGCTGGCAAACCAGGTTAGAGAGGTGAATGGCATCGTAATAATCGCTACCGGGAGGAGAGGAGATGAGTGTGATGCAGTCGCTGAGTGGTGTATCAAACCACAATGCACATATCGTATCCAAAGGTACTGTTAGAAGCAGGGGGATGTTGTTGTCGGAGCAAACGCGTGCAAAGGCCCTGGCTGTGTTGCCTGCTGAAGCCACCACCAGTGTCTGATGTTGTTCAGGTCTGAGTCGTGCACATACCGAAAAGGCTTCTGTCTCCTTGAATGAACAAGTCGGCATCAGAGCTCCGCGTTCAGGCCAATACCCACTGAAGGTAATGTACAAATTATCGAGCCCCAGTCTTTGCGCCAGCTTTTCACTCTTAAACGTGACTGGCGCCGAAGAACCTTCAAGGATCTGATGAAGCGGAAGCCAGTCGCCGAATTTATAGATCCCGTAATGGTCATCGTTCAATTCTATCTGAACCTTGTCATAAACACTCGAAAGCAGAGAGGGCTTTGGGTCTCCCGGTGCGTCAAGGATCCATCCTTTATCCTCAAAGGTGTTTCCAGTAATACGAGATGCGAGGTGGTACCGGGTTGGGAGTTGAATTTCACTCATAGGATAATGCTGGTTTGTTCCCTGGCAAAAATACGGAAAATGAGAGGAAAAAGATACTTTTACAAAATAGTGAAATGGTGAAATGGTGAAATGATGAGCAATGGGATTGTAAGGAACCGGATTCTCCGGTTGTTGCTTCTGGTTTCAGGCTGGATCCTTGTTGGGCTGGCGGCCATCGGGGTTGTTCTTCCGTTGGTCCCCACAACTCCCTTTCTGCTACTTGCCGCTCTCTGCTTTTATAAAAGTTCATCCAGATTTTATTCCTGGCTCTATGCCAACCGGATCTTCGGAAAATACCTGCTCGATTACAAAGAGAAAAAAGGCGTCCCGGCGAGGATAAAAACCTGGACACTGATCTTCCTGTGGGTGTCACTTTTTATCTCCATTTACCTTGTAAACATTCTTTGGATCAGACTTGCACTGATTGCCATTGGTACCGCAGTGACATTACACTTACTCATGATCCGGACAAAGAAATCCTGAAATAGTTGTGAGGGACGAGGGACGTATTTCCTAATTTCCTATTTTCCTATTTTCCTGACTTCCTGACTTATTCCTCCAGTCGGACCTGTGCTTCCAGCCCTTCTCCCGCTCCCAATTCCTTACTTCTGGCATCAGGGAGGGAACCGCCAACAAAGATTTTTAGTTTCCCCGGCATGTAAACTGATTCCCCCTCTTCGTTCACCAGCAGGAGATCCTCAGGCAAGAGATTGAATACAACTGTTTGACTATCACCCGGTTTCAGAAAAATCCGTTTGAAGCCTCTCAGGTCGTAGTTGGGCACCCGAAACGGAACATCCTCCCTGGAAAGGTATAGCTGAACTACCTCGTCGGAAGGGATATCTCCAGTGTTGGTGATTTCGCAGGTAACCTGTAATCCACTCCCCTCATTTATTTCCTGGATGCCGGTTTCCAGATTCTCATACCTGAACGTGGTATAGCTAAGTCCGAACCCAAAGGGGAACATCGGCTCCACGTTCATATACTTGTACGTTCGGCCAATCATGGAGTAATCATCGAAAGGAGGAAGTTGCTCGACTGACTTTGGGAACGTTACGGGCAATCTGCCGGCTGCAGAAGTCGCTCCGAATAACACATCTGCAACGGCATTCCCTCCCTGCTCGCCCGGGTACCAGGCAAAGACCAGGGCATCAACCAGATCGTATACCTCCGACAGGTCGAGCGGACTCCCTCCAGTAACCACCGCAATAACAGGTTTGGTATGATCCTTCACGAGGGCTTTGAGGTAATTGATCTGGTTATCCGGCATCCTGATATCCGCTTTATCGGCTCCCATGGTGGTAGCTAGGGCCTCTCCATCTTCTCCTTCAAAAAGCGGGTTGATGCCCATCACTACAATAGTGGCATCGGCGTTGTTCACGTCAAAAAGCGTCCACCTTGGCTTCTCGGGGTCTTCACCGGTGAGCAGAAATCCGGAATGATACGAGATGCGGGATCCGGGATCAACGGCAGATGTAATTCCTTCGAGAATGGTTACCGCTTCTGCAGGAACTCCGTTGTAATTTCCCAGTAATACATTGACATCAGCGGCAAGCGGACCAGTAACAATATACCGGTGGAGATCCTTTTTCAATGGCAGCACGCCGCTATTTTTCAATAGAACAATCGACTTTGAGGCGACCTCACGGGCGATCTCCTTGTGGGATGCACAACTGATCACACTCTCCGGAATTGTCTCCCAGAGATTCAACCCGGGTGGGTCGAAGAGTCCGAGTTTGAAACGGGTTTTCAGGAGGTATGAAAGGTTTCGGTCTATATCGGCTTCGGTGATCAGCTCTTTCTCAAGAGCCGGGATCAGCTCGCGGTAAGCTACGCCACAGTTGAGGTCGACTCCGGCCAGGATTGCCTTCACTGCCGACTCTTCATTCGTCGCTGTTATTTTATGAAACTGGTTGAAGTCGGTGAGTGCCCAGCAGTCGCTAACGATATGTCCCTGAAATCCCCATTCATTCCGGAGGATATCCTGCAACAGGTAAGGGCTTCCACAGCAAGGCTCATCATAAGTGCGGTTGTAAGCACACATCACCGACTCCACATGGCCCTCCTGCACCAGTCGCTTGAACGCAGGCAGGTAAGTCTCCCGGAAATCCTTGACCGGTGGCTTCGCATTGAATTCATGGCGCAGCTTTTCCGGACCGCTGTGCACGACAAAATGCTTCGCGCATGCGGCTGTTTTCAGGTAGTTCAGGTTGTCTCCCTGCATTCCCTTCACAAAAGCTACTCCCAACTTTCCAGTCAGGCAGGGATCCTCTCCCCAGGTCTCCATCCCCCTACCCCATCTAGGGTCCCTGAAGATATTGATGTTTGGCGACCAGAAGGTGAGTCCACCGTATTGGGTGATGTTCCCTATCCTGAGAGCCGCATTGTACTTGGCCCGGGCTTCATCAGAGATGGCGGTAGCCACCCTGTATATCAATGCTGTGTCAAATGTGGCGGCCATCCCGATAGGTTGCGGAAATACTGTGGCCCGTCCCATCCGGGCAATGCCGTGTAGCGCTTCACTCCACCAGTTGTAAGCCGGGATACCCAGCCGATCAATGGCCGGACTGTTGTAAAGCATCTGTGAACACTTCTCCTCCAGGGTCATTCTTGACAGCAGATCCGTAACCCGTTCTTCAACCGGCTTAGAAGAGTCCCTCCAGGTTGGGCCTGTTGAGGGTTGAGCAATGAGGAATGAGGGAGTGATAATGAGTAAGACGTAAGATGTAAGACGTGAGACGTATTTCCAATTTCTCATTTCAAGACAAATTAAGTAAGTCCAATACGACAATTATTTCTCGCAAAGATGCACAAGATTGCCGGCAAAGTTGTATCTTGTGGGATAGAATGTGATAAATAATTAATCAGACAAAGATGAATGTACAGGAATTGATCCAGGATATCCGCAGCTTTTGCGAAGATCACGCCGATCCGGCGATTGTTCAGAAATATGCACGGTATTTCAAAGATGGTTATGATGCCTATGGCTTGCCTAGTGGGGAATTCATGGCCAAGGTAAAAGAGTTGCTGGCATCCAACACCTTCACCATGGAAACGGTAGTCGAAGCTAGTTATGAGCTGATGAAATCTGGAAAATACGAAGAGCCCAGTTTTGCCATGCAGTTGTTAAAAGGATTCTCCACGCAATTTTCAAAAGATACATTCAGGGTAATAGAGCAATGGTTTCCCATCGGAATCAGAAATTGGGCGCATACCGACGGACTTTGTAGTGAACTTCTTTCACCGATGGTCCAGAAAGGAATCGTTAGCATGAAGGATTTCGGCCCCTGGCGAAAGTCCAAATACAGGTTTCAGCGACGGGCTGTCCCGGTTGCCCTGATCAAATCAGTGAAAAAGAGTGCTGATGTTGCTCCCTACCTTGATTTCCTCGACCCCATGATGATGGACCCCGAGCGTGTGGTTCACCAGGGACTCGGCTGGTTCCTTCGGGAAGCCTGGAAAGTACACCCTGTGCCTGTCGAGGCCTTCCTTATGAAATGGAAAAATGATGCCGCCCGACTGATTTTTCAGTATGCGACGGAGAAAATGGCGAAGGAGGAGCGGCTCAGGTTCAGACGCTCTCTTTGATACACATCGTCCGGAAGTACTTCTTCCCGTTCCGTTCGGTGCGTTCCACGCCATGGATATCGCTTTCGTAGCCTGGAAATGCATTCTCGAAATCCTGGCGAAGTTTCAGGTAATCCCAAATCGGTTTGGCTTTGTCGTTCATCTTCTCGCCACCCATCATGATAGGAATTCCCGGAGGATAAGGGACGAGCATAACGGCTGGGATCCGGTCCATCATCTTGTCAAGTTCAACGAATTCAACATTTTTCTTCACAACGGCATGATAAGCGTCCGCCGGCTTCATGGCCTGATCGGGGATCACCTGGAAGGCTTCCTGCATGCGGTCAAGCATCCTGTGTTCCCGTGTATACCTGTGAACGTCGTTGGCATGCTCTTTCAAACCTACTTTGCCGTAATGTTCTGGCCAGGCTGAAACCATTTCTGGAAAAATCTCTGCCATCGGGGCATTCCTGTCATAGGCTTCCTTGAATTTCAGCAGTTCAGCGAAGAGGGTTCCCTGTTTTCCGCGTGTAGTTCCCAATGAATTCAGGAGAAGGAAGGAGTAGTAATCGGTCTTTTCGCAGACGATCCCTTGGTTAATCAGATAATTTGTAACCAATGAGGCTGGAATCCCTTCCTCTGTCATCTCCCCTTCATCATTGATGCCGGGGGTGGTGAAGGTGAGCTTAATGGGGTCGAGCATGGCATAGTCATCTTCGATATCCTTGAAGCCATGCCAGGGGTCCTCCTTGCTCATTACCCAGGCACTCTGGGTTCTGGCAAGCACCTCTGCAGGAACATCTTCAATGTTAACCCATTCGTCATCGATCTCCACCTGCTTAGGCTGCCACATGCCGAAAAACCAATCGTTTGCATTCTTCTTCTGCAAGTCCTTCAGGATGGTCACCATTTTCTTTCTGAGATGAATGGCTTCGATGATGGTATCGTTAAACATGATCTCCCCGTTGTCGTCCATCATCTTGGTTGCTACGTCGAGGGAGGCAACCATGCTGTACTGGGGCGACGTTGAGCCATGCATCATGTAGGATTCATTAAACATGTCGGGGTCAATCGACACATGGCTGCCATTTCGGATATGCAGCATCGATGCCTGAGAGAAGGCCGTCAGCAGTTTGTGTGTCGAATGGGAGACAAAGATCGGCGGATGCTCCTTATTGAGGTCATCATCGGCCATGCCAAAGTGGTTTTTGTAGATAGGATGGAATCGGGCATATGCATACCACGCTTCATCAAAATGGAGGTTCTCAACACTTCGGGTAAGCTGTGTTTTGATCTGAACAACATTGTAACAAATCCCATCGTAGGTTGAGTTTGTGAGTGCCGACATCTTAGGAGTTTCGGTTTTTCTTTCGGAGGTGATAAGTGCAGATGCCTTGATTTTACTCTTGATGGATTCTGGTGAAAATTCAGAGAGCCTCACCGGACCGATAATCCCTCTCATGTTTCTCCGGGGGATCATATATACCGGTATAGCTTCGGTAATCACCATGGCATAATTGAGTGATTTGTGGCAGTTCCTGTCGACAAAGGCTATCTCATCCTTCACAAGCTGACTCCGCCAGATGATCTGGTTGACGTTGGAAGTCCCATTCAGGACATAATAGGTATAGTCGGCTCCAAAGACGCGGGCCGAATTCTTTTCGGCGTCGCCGGTCACCCCGCTATGGTCCAGCAGCGAACCCAGTTCAGGGACTGAAATGGAGAGGTCGGAACGGAGGGTATTCTCTCCAAAGAACTTATGAAACACCACCCCGGCCGGACTTCTCAAAAACCCTTCCCCACCCATATGGCCGGGTGTATGCCAGGCATATTTGTATTCCTGGGAATACTTTACCAGCATTCCAAAAAAAGAGGGATAAACAGTCCTGGTATATTTATCCAGGTGCATCACGATACGGCCGGAGAGGAACTCGATGGTATCGGCAGTTTTCCATAGGTATCCATCAATCTTTTGAAGCACATCAACCGGGATATCTTCAGTTTCAAGCCTATCGGCCAGTAACAATACAGGCAATTTGCTACAGCGCTCCCTGATGTGGTCGATCAGATCGCCAGCAGTGGTTTTTTCACTTGAATCTTCTTCCGGGAGATTCCAATCCACAACAACCACGCCAATATCCGACCGCGAACGAACGATCTCCATCGCATCTTCATAGCTCAATGACGGGATTACACTGCATTCCTGAATATCTTCCAGTTCCTCTACCAATTCCGAAAGCCGGAAGCCCTCATCTGTTGGCGCACTAAATTCGCCTGAAACAATGAGTACAGGCCATTGATGTCTTGTGATTTTCATAGTATCTGGTTTATAGCATTACTAATTCTGTGGTTTCTGCCTGGGAGTTAACAGCATCGCGTATACAGCCATGATGACCAGGACCAATGCAATGACCAGCCAGAGTTCATCGAGGGTGGCCGAAACAAAGGCTGAGATGATGAAAATGGAAGAGATGGCTACGATGATTTTCGTACTGATTTTTCCGGTACCTTCTTCCCGTTCCTTTTTGATCAGTGCAATGCCCGACCAGAAATAGGGAAAAAGCAGAAGGAGTACCGAGAGCGTGACGGTGATGTTAAATGCTGTAGCCACATTACTTCCAAGCAGCATCAGGATCCCTTGCAGGATGGTCATGATGATCCCGTTGATCACCAATCCTTTGCTGTTGATGCCATGTTTGTTTGTAAAGGAGTAGGCTTTGGGAAGGAAGCCGTTGTCGGCACTGGTTTTGGCGGCGCTGGCCGAAGAAAGGTTCCATACCAGGAAACTGGCCAGACATGCAATGGCCATCACAATGGAGACGGCATCCCCTATCGCTACTGAACCTGTGATTTTTTGCATGGACATGGCAAAAGAGGCCGGTGCATTCTGGATATCCCTGGCCGAAAACATCCCTTCGATCACAGTGGTAGAGACAATATAGATTATTGCCACAATGATGAACCCGGTAATGGTGGCAATCGGTACAATCTTTTTCGGATTCCGGATGTAAACATTGTTAGTAGCTACACTTTCCACTCCCACATAGGCGAAGATCAGCACGGCAAACCCCGACATAATGGCCATGCCTTCTTTCTTTCCGCTCACATTCCAGTTGTCATTGAACTGTGTCAGATCGAAATTGAACCATCCGGCTACGGCCGTAATAATTACAGAAAGCAATAAGAAGGCCACGGTAATGGAGACGATCTTAGTGATGATCCCTGCTCCGCGCAACGACAACGCGATAAAGACCCAGATCAGGACGATCACGGTGATGCCCAGAATGACCGGATGTTTCAGTTGCGGGACGAACATCTCCATGTAACCGAGTCCGGCAATGAGGATAGAAACATTGGAGATGAGGTTTCCATACACATAAAAGAATCCGCTTTTTGCACCTAAAATCGGGTTGACATAGGTTGCCAATGCAGTGGGACTCGGATCATCAAATTGCGACCCGGCTCGCACGTAAACAAGTGTCAGAAACAGTGCCCCGATGGTCACAAGGATAAATGATATCAGGGTGATGGATCCTGTGAAAGCGAGCTGTTGAGGCAAGGCAATAACACCACTGCCGGCAAGGCTGGACACAATCAGTGCAGTTGCACCAATCAGTCCCAATTTTTTTTTGTCATTCATGAAGGTGGAATTGGTTTCTTTTGGTTTTCACTGGTAAATATAGGAAAAAGAATCCCACATCAAAACAAAAACTAAATTTCTAACTTCTTGTTTTACCTTCGTACTTCTAACTTCGCACTTCCAGTTCTAACCTCGTACTTCGTACTTGGACTAGTGCCATTTAAACAACTTCAACCCAACGGTAAAGAAAATGACTCCTGTCAACGTCAGAATCAGTGAAGGGATTGCGGTTTGAGCAAATCCAGCGCCTTCAATGAAGATACTCCGGATGCCGTCAGCCAGCATGGTGAGCGGCAGGGGTTGAATAATTGGGATTGCCCAGTCGGGGAAGTTGTGGTAGCTGAAGAAGATGCCGGAGAGGATCATCATGGGCATGCTGACCACGTTGATGAAAGCATTTCCGATCTCGGTTTTGGAGGTATGGCATGCCAGGAAAATCCCGATGCCGGAGAAGGCGATATTTCCCGCCAGAAAAAGGAGTAACAGGGCGGGGATATTTCCCTGAATGGTGATCCCGAAAGCCAGCCAGGCGAAGAGCACGAGTAATGCAGCCTCGATCACATTCATCACCAACCTGACGGTAATCATACCAACCAGGTAATTCGACCGTTTCATTGGTGTGGCGATCATGCGGCGAAGGAGCTTTTTTGATCGCGTGTCGATGATCCCGTACCCCAATCCCCAGAGGCAGGAGAACATCACACCCATCGCAATCATCCCGGGGATCAGGAAATCGATGTAGCGGGTACCCGGTACTGTGAGGGCATCTACCTCAGAGGCTGTCACCTGACTCAGGTCCACTTCGTAAACGGGATACCGGATGCCCGATGCCGTATCCCGGATCGCAGATCCCGGATCGCGGATCAGATCCGTAGCAGGGATCCGGTTCAGAACCGGTGATAATCGTACATAGGTCAGCTGGGCATCCGGATTCATCGGGTCGAAATGATACCTGTACCCACTATCTCCAATGGTTACTGCCACATTCACATGCCCCCGTTTAAGCTGAACCATCGCCTCTTCCCAGGGCATTCGCTCCATGCTGAAGGTGGTGTTTCCCAGCTTATCGTCCTTCAAAATAATGGAATAGCTTCCTGTGTCTGCCGAGATCAACGCTACATGCCTGATACTTTCGGGTTTACGGGTGAAGGCCAGCCCAAGTCCTATCGACATCAGGATAGGAAATCCGATACCCCAGAACAATACACCGGGTTCCCTTACCTTTTCCAAAACGTTGGCCAGGATAAGCTGCCATAGTTGGTTATTGCGGATCCGGTCAATCATGCAGCCTCCTTCCTGTCAATACAGTGAAGAGGTCATCCAGATTCTTCAGTGAGGCGTCTTCTCCTAAAAGATCTTTCATGGTTCCCTCTTTTAAGATCTTTCCCTCATCGATGATCACGATTTGTTCACAAAGCTGTTCGGCCTCCTCCATGTAATGTGTGGTAAGGATCATAGATGTATCAGACGACTTCCGGAGGTTTCGGAGGATCTCCCAGATCTCCCTCCGGGCGTTGGGGTCCAGTCCGGTAGTGGGCTCGTCGAGTAGCAGGATCCGTGGATAGTTGATCAGGGCGATGCCCAGGGCGAGGCGTTGGCGTTGTCCGCCCGAGAGGTTCACCGTATACGCTTTGCGTTTCTCTTCCAGTCCTACAAGCAGCAGAACCTCTTCAACCCGATCTTTGCCTAAACCGAAAAAACTTCCAAAAAGACGTAGTGTTTCGTAGGCAGTCAACTTTTCAATATACCGGGTCTCCTGAAGAGAGAGTCCGATCACCTGCCTGAGTTCCTTTTCGTGTCCTTTCCAGGGCTTCCCTAGAATCCGGATCTCTCCGCTGTCGGGTTTCTGGATCCCTTCGATCATCTCTACCAGGGTAGTTTTTCCCGCACCGTTGGGACCAAGCAGTGCAACAAACTGTCCGGGCCAAATCGTCAAATCCACACCGCGGACAGCCTGGACTGTTTTGAATGACTTGAAGACATTTTTTACTTCGATGACGGGAGAAAGGGACATGGTGCAAAGATAGTACGAAAGTTAGATGTCAATAAAAATTGTAAATTGCTCCTCAAACATTGATCTGTATTTAATCAGAACTTCCAATGGAAAAAAGTTACAAATTTTGTCAGAGCTGCGGGATGCCGCTCAGCAAGGACGAACAGGGCGGTGGTACCGAAGCCGACGGGTCAAAAAGTGTTAAGTACTGTTCGCATTGTTATGAGAAAGGCAAGTTCACGCTTCCCGACATCACTGCAACAGGCATGAAGGAGCGTGTGAAGGAAAAGATGTCGGAGATGGGATATTCGCCAATTGTGGCGTGGTTCTTCACATTTAATATTCCAAAGCTGGAGAGGTGGAAATAAAAGTCAGCCCTATGCTCCTCAACGAATCCACCACCATTACTCGTCAGCATTACCGTATCCTCGGTTTAAGCTGGGCCGGTTGGGTCTTTGACTTTTATGACCTGATCCTCTTCACTTTCCTACTGATCATGATCCGGCAGGATTTCCACCTCACCAACATGGATATCTCACTCATCCTGGGAACTTCGCTGGCAGCAACCGCTGTCGGAGGAATCATCTTCGGGGTGCTGGCCGACAAATACGGACGGAAACCGGTGCTGCAGTGGACCATCCTCACCTACTCTATCGGAACCTTCTTCTGCGGATTTGCATCCAGCTTCTGGGTCCTGATGATCTTCCGGGTGATCACCGGTTTGGGAGTAGGTGGTGAATGGGCTACCGGACAAACATACGTAGGTGAGACTTTCCCGGCAAAAGTGAGAGGACGATATTGTGCCTTCATGCAGACAGGCGCCCCTCTTGGGATTGCTCTAGCTGCCATCGTCGGTGGGCTCATCGCCCCTCATATCGGCTGGCGGGCCAGTTTCTTTGTCTCCATCCTTCCAGCCCTTCTCATAATCTACATCCGGAAAAAACTACCAGAGTCGGACCTCTGGCTGGCACATAAGGAGAAGGGCATCCGGAAGATAAGGGGTCTGAAAGAGATCCTGCTGGGAGAGGAGAACAAACTACTGCAGCTCTTTACCAAAGCTCACCGGAAGTTCTTCATCCT
>CAZXQU010000083.1:0-10892 GCA_964642545.1 uncultured Prolixibacteraceae bacterium
CTGCGACCCCCTGCTCCCAAAGCAGGTGCGCTAACCGGACTGCGCTATACCCCGAATATTTTAAGAACTTCCGCGGAGAAGGGGGGATTCGAACCCCCGGTACAGTTTCCCGTACGACAGTTTAGCAAACTGTTGGTTTCAGCCACTCACCCACCTCTCCAATATGTCTAAAAACGGGGTGCAAAGTTAGAAAATCTCCTAATAAAAACAAAGGATTATTTCAATGATAATCATTGACACTGCTATTTGATGATTGTCCTATATATTTGCACCATCACACAATGAATTTCCTATGAAAACAATCCTTATTGGAATCCTCCTCCTCTTTGTTGTTAATTCCGGAGTCGGTCAGGAAAAAGATGTCACAGAGTTGACATCTCAACTTCAAGGAACAGAAAACGGACACCTGGTCATTGCAGGTAGTGACGAAGATATACATGAAAGTGGCGGATTGGAAGGAATTGAAAAGATCTTCCAACGATATGGATTTATAAATATCCAAACCTTACATACCCGCGATCCATTGTTAGCAAATACCAAACAATTTACAGAACCTATTCAACAAGCCACAGGATTGTGGTTTACCGGCGGGAGACAATGGCGTTTGGCGGATGCCTACCTGCATACGAGGACCCATGATGAGATCCTGAAATTGCTTGAACGAGGGGGTGTTGTAGGTGGAAGCTCAGCTGGAGCCTCAATCATGGGATCATACTTGGTGAGAGGAGATACGAAAACCAATGTTGTGATGATGGGTGATCATGAAGAGGGATTGGGGCTGCTAACCAATTGCGCTATTGATCAGCATCTCTTAGCACTTAACAGACAATTCGATCTGTTGGAAATTCTCAAAGCGCATCCAGATATTCTGGGAATCGGCCTGGATGAGAATACGGCAATTGTAGTCCACAACAATGAATTTGAGGTAATCGGGAAAAGCTACGTTGCAATATACGATGGAACCGTGTGTAAATTTATCAGAGACCAGGCAGATTGGTCTGTTGAACGGCCCGAAATTTCTAAGCTTCCAGTTGGCAGTGAGCGGTTTTACCTTCTTGATAAAGGTCGGAAGTATTCGCTGAAAGAGAGGAGGGTGCTGGAATAAAACAGGCTCTCTCAGGAAATTCAAAGAGGAAACCGTTGTTTAATTATATGTTTTACCTCATCTATTAACTTCCCGGGAGTAGGTGCGACACACCTGATGAACTCTTCCGGCTCCCCAAAATCAGTCTCTATCGTGCAACTATAAGATAACTTGCCATCATCTTCCCCGTAAACTAAAAATTTAGGTGGGTGTTTGATCGGCGCCCGGTTTTCTCCGTAATGCCATTCTATTTGATGTAAAAACTCCACCAGAAAACCAAGGATCTCCTGTTGCACAGCCTCCCATTTCTCCTGTTCAACCATAGTTAATACTATTGAGATTTAATTAAACAAAGCTACAATATTCCCTAAATCATTACGATATAAGAACAAGGAGAATTTGTACTTTTGTCACCTGGATACTGGATACTGGAAATTGGAAATTTGTATTTATTTGTTAGTTGGAAATTGTTCCTTGGTAATTTTAAAACTTAATCACTATGCCCGGAAAAACCTTTGCCGAAAAAATCTTTGGCGCCGATGCCGGTAGCATCGTCTTCGCTACACCCAACGTCATCCTGTCGCACGACAATACTGCCAGCATCTATAGCACATTTAAGAAGATGGGTGGCGAAACCCCGGTAAATCCGGATGCCCTGCTCATCACTCTCGACCACAACGCACCACCTACAAACTCAAAACTGGCTAACGACTACCAGACTATCCGCGACTTTACAAGCAAATTTGGCGTTATGAAATTCCATGATGTCGGAGAGGGAATCTGCCACCAACTCATGGCGCTTTATGCCCGTCCGAAGATGATCATCGTTGGCAGCGACAGTCATACCGGTACTGCCGGAGCCTTCAATGCTTTTGCAGCAGGAATTGACCGAACCGAAACAGCAGGTCTCTGGAAACAGGGCGAGACATGGTTCAGGGTACCCGATACTATGAAGATCACCCTGGAAGGAAAACTTCCTGAAAATGTCTTTGCCAAAGACCTGGCTCTCTGGATCATCGGAATGATCGGCAGCAGCGGCGCCGACTATTTATCGATTGAGTACCATGGCGACGGGGTTCGCTCGCTCTCCATTGCCGATCGGATGGTCCTCGCCAACCTGGCCAGCGAAATGGGCGCCAAAAATGCCGTATTCCCAGCTGATGAAATTCTTGATGAATACCTTGGAAAAGAGACAGAAGGCATATGGGCTGACCCGGATGCTTCATATATCAAAGAGATTACAATCAACCTGGCAGAACTCTTCCCGGTTGTTGCAGCGCCACATCATGTGGATAATGTCAAAGCTCTCTCAGAAGTACAGGGAACAAAAATCCAGCAGGCTCTTATTGGCACCTGTACCAATGGCCGTCTCGAAGACCTGCGCGAAGCGGCTGCCGTGCTCAAAGGGAAACGCATTCCGAGGTTCATGCAACTTCTTATTATTCCAGCTTCCAGAGAGATCTATACGCAGGCGATGCAGGAAGGGTTGATCGGAACCTTTATTGAAGCCGGTGCTAATGTCCTCACCTCCTCCTGCGGTCCCTGCCTGGGAACCGGACAAGGGATTCCGGCCGACGGATACAACGTGATTTCCACGGCAAACCGGAATTTCAAAGGCCGGATGGGGAACCCAAATTCCAACGTTTACCTCGCATCACCGGCAACAGTTGCCATCTCGGCGCTGCATGGAGAAATTACAGATCCACGCGGGAAAAGCCACAACGATATCTATCCTCATCATATCCCGCAAAGCGCTACAGTCGACATCCCGGAAGGAGAAGAGAGGTATAATTCCCACATATGGAACTATGCCGATGTTGACAACCTCAATACCGACCAGATGTTTGCCGGCAACCTGACATACAATGTGCAAAGTTCTGAACCGGAGAAAATCCTGCCATATCTTTTCAAAGGGTTCGATGACAGCTTTGCTGAGCGTATAAAACCCGGAGATATCATTATGGCCGGAGCCAACTTCGGTTGCGGCAGCTCCCGCGAACATCCTGCTGTTGGACTCTCCCATGCAGGTGTTAAAGCAGTGATCTGCAAATCGGTAAACCGTATCTTCTTCCGCTCTTCTGTCAATCAGGGATTGCCAATAATTTTGCTTCCTGAAGCTGTGGATGCCTTTAGCCAAGGAGATCTGGTGAAGATCGACTTCTCTCAGGGCATCGTCAGTGTGGCTGGAAAAGAGTTCAGGTTCTCACCTCTCCCATCCAAACTGATGGAGATCTTTCAGGCAAAAGGGCTCATCAATTATGTAAAGAACCGATGATAAAGCTGCTTCGGGGAACCCTTTTTATTGTTTTCTCAATCCTGCTGGTCTGGATACTAAAACAAGCCTTCCCGAAGAATACCGGAGCCCTCAATTATTTTCTCATCCTCCTTTTCCTGGATGCCTTCCTATGGGTAATCACATGGCGTGAAATCCGCAGCCTGAAGCCACTCTGGAGGTATTTGCTTGCAGCACTTTTCTGGCTTCCATTTTGCCTGGTTGTTGCCGGCGTCGTGTATGGGTTCTTCTACACCTACTATTTCTGGCCCTTGTTTGTTAAAACATACCTGACGAGTATTGTCCTCATCGCTTATGCTACACGGATCCTACCACTCAGTTTTCTGGTTGTCACACTTCTTTACCAGGGGGTGGTGATGCTACTAGGCAAGGTATTCCCCTATTTCAAATCATTGAATCAACGCCCCCGAAAGCTATTTCTCTCGGGATGGATTTTTGGTGCACTCCTCTTTCTTCTGATGCTCGCAGGAATGGTATTCTGGGAACATCACGTTAAAGTACGGGAGACTGAAATCTCGTTGAAAAAATTGCCCTCAACATTTGACGGCCTGCGAATCGTTCAATTGTCAGATATCCATCTTGGAAGCTGGAACCGAAAATCCAAGCTGACCGAAATTGTTAATAAAGTCAATGAGCTTAAGCCTGACCTTCTCTTCTTTACAGGTGACCTGTGCAACTATTCAACCGTGGAAGCGTGGCCATTCAAGGATGTTTTAAAAAGAATCAGGACAAACTATGGGGCATATGCTGTTTTGGGCAATCACGACTATGGAGATTACATGACCTGGACATCCGACGAGGAAAAAAAACAGAACATGCTGGATTTATATCGGTTCTATAACGAATTGGGATGGAAGCTCTTACGTAACGAAAACGAGTTGCTGGCCATCAATGGGGATAGTTTGGCTATTGTAGGAGTTGAAAACTGGGGAGCCGTAAGTCGCTTTCAACGAAGGGCCAACATGCCAAAAGCGCTTACTGGCACTGAGACTATCCCAGTTAAACTTCTGCTTTCTCATGATCCCACACACTGGGACAGCATTGTAAGCAAATCCTATCCCGAAATTAATCTCACATTTGCAGGACATACTCATGGCGGACAGGTTGGAGTAGAAACAAGTCGATGGCAGTGGAGCTTTGTGCAATATCTTTATCCTGAATGGGCAGGATTATACCAGAAAACGTGGGGTGACAGCACAACCCAATATCTTTATGTGAATCGGGGGGCAGGAACCATCGGATATGCCGGACGCGTGGGAATATGGGCTGAGATTACGCTGATTGTTCTGAAGAGTAACGAAACAGGCAAATAGAGAATCTCTTTATTATTTCGTACTTTCATGCCGATTTATCTACACAATCATTTCCATGAATGAAAACACGATGCCGTTAGAGGCTCTTGAGGCACTTGAAAGACAAAAGACACTCTTCGAAATTTCGCGATTATACAATCCGGATTTCCAACGAATATGGGAATTGATCACTGAGCGAGCAGCTCGTATCTTAAGTTCTAACCGAACAAGTATTTGGTCCTTGTCAGACGACGGGTTAAAACTGATATGTAATGACCTTTTCGTCACTTCATCATCCGAACACATGGGTGATATTGAACTTGAGTCAAATCAGGTTCCTGCCTATTTTAAAGCACTGGATACATCCAGGTTCATTGATGCTTCTGACGGGGTTAATGATCCCAGAACCTCAGAGTTCGCAACAGGTTACCTCGATCCCCTAAATATCAAATCACTACTGGATATCCCCATTCGGAAAGAGGGAAAACTCTCCGGAGTGCTCTGTTTTGAGTATGTTGGTCAGATTCATACATGGACGTTTGAAGAGAAGGAATTCGCCGCTTCACTTGCCGATCTTATTTCAGCAAAATTTGAAACCCAGGAGAGAAACAGGACCGAAAACGAACTTCTGCTATCAGAAAATCGGTATAGGAATATTCTCGAAAACGCACTGGTAGGGATCTTCCGTACAAAGCCAGATGGATCCTTCGTTTTTGGAAATCCAGCCTTAGCTACAATTCTCGAATTTGATTCAGTTGAGGAAATGCTTCAGGCAAACGTAAATCTTTTATACCATGACATTCATGACCGTGACAGACTAATTGATCAAATTCGGCGAAATAGAAAGATTACTGATTTTTCCTTGATCCTGGTCTCCAATAAGGGAAATCTGAAAAACTGCATCATCAGTGCCTACATGGAGGATGAAGAAATTGTTGGCATGATGATGGATGTCACAGAACAACATGCAATTAACAAAGACCTTGAGGAGGCAAGACTTCGTGCAGAAGAGTCGGATCGTCTGAAGACTTCGCTTTTGGCCAATATGAGTCATGAACTTCGTACACCAATGAACTCTATTCTGGGATTTTCTGAGCTTCTCATGAGTGATTCTGATGATGACGTGACGCAATTCTACAGCAGTAAAATCCATACTGCAGGGAAGAGGCTTATGAACACCCTGCAAACGATTCTTGAACTGGCCGACATGGAAACTACCCGGTCAAAACTACTGCTGAAAGAGGTGCCTCTCTTGTATGTGTTGTCATCAGTTTTACCCCCTTTCCAATCCCAGGCTAAAGAAAAAGGGTTATATCTCTTAGCAGAGATGGACTCAACATTCGTTGCCATGGCTGATGAGAACCTGCTCAAACTTGTGTTTCAGAATCTGATTGACAACGCGATTAAGTTTACTGATTTAGGAGGCGTGACCATTGGTGCATCCCTGAAGAACTTCGATGGAATAAATTGGGCCCTGATCCAATTTAAAGATACTGGAATAGGCATCGCAAAAGTATACTTTGAACAGATCTTTCAGGAATTTCGTCAAGCCAGCGAAGGGTATAACCGCCACTATGAAGGAACAGGCCTGGGATTGACCCTTTCCAGTAAAATGATCAATTTAATGGGAGGCAGGATAACCGTTGAAAGCGAAGTGGGTCACGGATCACAATTTACAGTTTGGTTGCCCGGTTTAGCAAATGGCAAAGAACCAAAGGAAACAATTGTACCTCCTTCGGAAATACCAGATGCCGCAAAGATTCCGAAAAGACTTGTTAATAGCGAAACTCCCCTTATCCTGGTTATCGAGGATAATGATGACAATGCCGAACTCGTAAAACTTTACTTGAAAGCGGAATACCAGATTGACCGGGCCCCCGATAGTTCCACAGCATTGAAAATGGCAGAAAACAAACAGTACAAAGTAATATTACTTGATATCAACCTGGGACTCGGAATGGATGGCTTGCAGATCGTTCAAACATTACGGAGTCAAAAGTCCTATCAGAATATTCCGATCATAGCAATAACAGGATATACTATGGCTGAAGACCGTGAGAAAATCATGAAAGCAGGATGCACTCACTATATTGCAAAACCGTTTACAAAATCAATCATTCTGAATGAAATGTCCAAGGCGTTAAAAACTAACACCTAATCGTTCACTGTGCCATTAGTTGATGGCCCGGGAGACCTGGATAAATGACACCTCAATGTCGCCTCCCTGTGGATACAAACTAATCCAGTTGTTATCTTCCCTGTACCACGGATCCTGGTCCTTCACACTAATCAGCCGTTCGTTGACCACACCATCGGTAGAAATATTTCGAATAGCCAATCCTCCGCTTGTCTGATCTCCTTTCCCATATCGCATCAGGATGTTGAAACTATTGTCGGAGAGATTTTTCACTTTCAGGTAGATGAAATTGTTCCTCCGCGTAGAGATGTTTACCGGTTCAAACGAGAACTTTTGCTCCTCCCCTGCTTTGATCACAACGGTAGTACTGAGCACATCAGCAATTGCATTTTCAGATATTGTTTTGCGGATTTTGGCAATCATCATGCGGGGGTAATCCTCATTTGGCAGAAAAGCGATGGCACGGGTAAACGCATCAATGGATTTATCATATTCATAGGTATTGAAAAAACCGTCTCCCTCACCCACTGCTTTGTCGTAATCGGATTTGTTGGCTCTATAAATGCTGTCGATCTTTACATTCGCAATTCTTAAACGCTCTTTTGGATGCTCTTCATCAGGGAAGAGTTCAAGCGCCTGCTGGAAATTCTCCCGTGCTTTGAAATACTCTTTGCCAGTGAAAAACAGATCTCCATTCACTACCAGTTTGTCAAAGGTTTGCCGGCGCCCCTGTATCTCGGCGAGAATCTCGTTAATCTCCTTGATTTTCTCCCTTGGATAGGTCTCGGAAGGTTTGATCTGAGATGCATCCTGATAGGCACCACGTGCATCTTCGTATCGTTGCTGGAACAATAGTTGGTCGGCACCGGAAACGGTGGCCAGGTACTCATCATTCACTCGCTTTATCTCTGCCTGGATTCGGTCAATCTCAGTGATCTGCTCCTGCCAGTAACTCTTCTCAGGGCGTAACACACCCGCCCGGGTATACACCATGCGTGCAGAGTCAAGCGCCCGGGTGCTGAAAAACTGATCGGCACAGGCAATCAAGGATTTGTAATCGCTATCAATCTGTAGCTGTCTCGAAATCTCCAGCTTGATTGAATCGATCTGTGCGATCCTCTGACCTGGATATGTTTCCGAAGGTTTCAGTTCCAATGCCCGTTTGTACGCAGCAACCGCAGAATCCCATGATTTATCGCTGAACAACCCATCGGCAGTTGCCACCTCTTCCCGGTAGCGCTTATCCAATGCCTGCAGTCTCGCAATATCCTGCAATGCGACATCAATTTCTTGCAGTTTTGCCTTTGGGTAAGCTTCCCCCGGCTTTAGCCCGGAAGCCGCTTCAAATTCACCTCTGGCTGCTGTGAACAAATCGGCCAAAAGTAAGCTGTCGCCTTTGGTGATAGCCTTTGAATACTGAGTTTCTAACGCAGCTACTCGTGCATTCTCAGCCAAAACAGCATCAATTTCAGCTACTTTGCCTGCTGGATAATCCTCTGCTGGTTTAAGCGCCATTGCCTGGGTATAACCGGTTCTTGCAGCCTTGTAATCCTTGTCGGCAAGTAACTTATCTGCAGACGAAATCAACGCGGTATACTTCTCTTCCAATGCTTTCAGGTTCTCCTGTTCCAGGGCTAGCAGGCTGGCTATCTCTTCAAGTTTCTGGTCAATTAATACCAATTGTTGTGCAGGATAGGGCTCCTCCGATTTCAGAGTCTGCGCTTGTACATATACTCCTCTGGCCTGCTGCCATTCAGCCTTTTCAAAAAGTTGATCGGCACTGGCAATTGCATCATCGTATTGCTGGTTCAGGGTTTGCAACCGGGCACGCTCGGTCAGAATGCCGTCAATCTCAGAAATTTTTGTACCCGGATAGCTCTCCGTAGGTTTCAGCACAGAAGCTGTTTGAAATGCTCCTTTCGCCTCCTGATAGGCCTTAGCTCCCAACAGACTATCTCCTCTGGTAATTGCCTGGTTATAGTCAGCTTCAAGTTTTTCAGCCAATACAATCTGGTTGAGAAGGGCATCAATCTCTTTGATCTTTCCTGCAGGGTAGCTCTCTTTCGGCTTCAGGGCCAACGCTTCCTGGTATCCTGTTTTTGCAGCCTGGTAATCAAACAACCCAAGTTTTTCATCTGCAACGGCAATGAGCACTCTATAGTTGCTCTCAAGTGCTTCTCTGTTGGCAATCGTAAGTAAAATCGAGTCAATCGCATAAATCCGGTCAGCAGGAATCTTTTCCGTTGGTTTGATATCAAGAGCCTTCAGGTACTCGGCCTTCGCCAGTTCATACGTTCGGGCTGAGAACAATTTGTTTGCTTCCGTCAGAACTGTTTTGTATTGGGCATCAATTGCCCGTTGTTGTTCCAGATTTGCCAGTGTTTCCAGCTCCTGCTGTCGGACCAGTGCCTCTGCCAGAATAGCTCCGATTTCCGAGATTTTCTGTTGTGGATATACCTCTTCTGGTTTGATAGCAAGCGCATTCTCATACTCTGATTTGGCTTCAGTCAGCGCCTTCCCGGCAAACAACCGGTCGGCATTTGAAATGGTAGAATTGTAAGCATCTTCCATGGCCATCTCATTGGCTTGCTGTGTCCCAACCCCGGCAGCAGTCTTTTCCAGCATCGCCTTCGGGTAAGCTTCATTTGGTTTGATTTGCAATGCCAACTGATAGTTTTGCCGCGCCCTTATGAAGTTCTTATCTATGTAAAAGCTGTCTGCAAGGTTTACGAATTTTTCAAAATCGTTATTATTTTTGGCAATACGGGCAAGAATTCCGTCAATCTCACTGATTTTCTGAGCTGGATACACCTCTTTCGGCTTCACTGCGAGAGCCTCTTCGTAAGCGCTCCGGGCATCGGGATAGCGGGTTTCAGTGAAAAGCTGGTCAGCACGGGCGATCGCATCGTTATAGGCCTCTTCAAGTGCGGCCAGTTCGGCCAGTATTTTTGTCAGCTCGGTAATCCTCTCCTGGGGATAGAGTTCTGCCGGCTTCTGTTGAAGTGCTTTCTGGTACTCAAGCAATGCCCGATTGTACCTCTTCGAAACGTAAAAGTTGTCGGCAGCAGCTATTGCCAGCTGGTAAAGTTCTTCCCGCACCTGCTGATCTACCTGGATCTTGATGATTGCATTGATCTTCTCCTTGGGGTAAGCTTCGCCAGGCAGAATACTGCTGGCATTTTGATACTGACTCATGGCTTTTTCGTACTCCTCATCAGCAAATAACTTATCGGCACTTGCAAGCGTAACATCGTAGAGAATATTTTGTGCCTTATTGGAGCGAAGAAGCTCCATGGTCTTGTTCATCCGCTCCCTCGCATAGGCATCATCGGGCTTGGTATCGATAGCCATCTGGTAGGAGGCTTTGGCATTGAGGTAGTCCTTTTTAGCAAAATAAGCATCAGCCATCGTAATCAACCGTTTATACTCTTCCTCAGTTTTATTTTGCTGGGCAATCAATCCATCCAAACGGATCATCCGCTCCTGGATAGAAAGGATGTTCGGTTTCAATGTGTTTGCTTGCTTCAGTAGAACAAGGCATTCTTTATAGCGCTTCTGATTATAAAGATCGGTAATCGAAACGAGCAGTTTCTGGTAGGTGGAGTCTGACGAGCGTGTTTGTCGGGTATATGTCGTATCGGGAGTTTCAAAAGGAATTACCTCTCCCGGGTAGATTGGCAGCAACAATTCGTAGGCGAAGGCCAGAGCAGTGACAAAAAGGATTGGAAAAACAAGGTAGCTGGAACTTTTCCGTAAATTTTTACTCATAAGTTTTCTAACGCTGATTCTGGAAATTAATTTTACGGAAGATCAATAAACGATAACCCCATCCCTGATTGTAAGCTTGCGGTCAGCCATATCGGCCAGTTCCTGGTTATGGGTTACGATGACATAGGTTTGATCGAAATGGTCCCTCAGGTCAAAAAAAAGTTTATGAAGGTCCACCGCCGAAGCCGAATCCAGGTTGCCTGAAGGTTCATCAGCCAAAATGACTCCAGGGTTATTGATCAATGCACGGGCAACAGCAACACGCTGCTGTTCGCCTCCCGAAAGTTCGGATGGTTTATGATCGGCCCGCTCCTCCAG
>CAZXQU010000084.1:0-10604 GCA_964642545.1 uncultured Prolixibacteraceae bacterium
TTATGTTAGAACACTGTGCTTTTAAAGGTGGTAAAGATAATAATATTTTAATCTATGATACAAAATTATTTAATGCCAGCAAGGAAATCAAGACCCAATCCAAATAACGGAGTGCTAATATACCAGTTCGAAAAAATAACTGTCCAACGACATCATTTCATGGACGAAAAAGTGGGCGATGTTTTTACTTCCTGCCCGGAGTAACTTTTTTGGATTTCCGGCGTGAGTCCTTCATCATCGACCGGGTCTGCTTTGACTGGCTCTTATGATGTCGTTTCAGGTCCATTTCATAGGATTTTCTGGCTTGGTTCTCATTGTGCCTACGTTCGCGGTCTATCTTTTTCTGGCGCACAGCCGATTCGGGGAAACAGGATGTTAGCGTTACTGGAACAAGAAAGGCAAGACAAAGAAGTGCAAGGATAAGGAGCCGTTTCATACAAACTATATTAATGGGAGCAATGTACAATTAATCCTGAACCTGTTCGTTACTATAACGCTTCAAATCCTGAAAAATTTTACCTATGAACATCCGATTTGCCTGGTTGATCCTCTTGCCATTGCTGATTTTTACTTCCTGTAAGAAGGAGAATCCCCAGCCTGTAATTCCGGAGGTCTACGTAAATTTCGCGATCAACCCCAATTCAACAGAGTACCTCGAGCTTAATGCACCTGGAGGGTGGGTTAACGTGACGGGAGGGTACAGAGGCATTCTACTCTACAGGCTGACTATGCAGGATTTCCTCGCATACGAACGGACTTGTCCATGGGATCCCTGGGAGGAGAATGCCCGTATCGAAGTGGAAGAGTCGGAAATTACCGCTATGTGCCCAGTATGTGGTTCAAAATATATCTTTCTCGACGGCTCGCCATTCGAAGGACCCTCCACCTATCTCCTGAAACAGTACCACACGAACTACGACGGGAATTTGCTGTACGTCTTCAATTGAGCTACGTGAGACGTAAAACGTGAGACGTGAGACGTAAGACGTAAGACGTGAAAAGGACACAACCCACTGCTCCCGAGAACTCGGGACCAACTGATTAGTACCTGTAATGCTCTGGTTTGAATGGACCATTGGCGGGAACACCAAGGTATTCAGCTTGTTCAGGAGTTAGTTTCGTCAATTTAACACCAAGTTGATCAAGATGAAGCCGGGCAACCTCTTCATCCAGTTTCTTGGAAAGACGGTAAACGTCAACCTTATAATTGTGTTGCCAAAGATCGAGCTGAGCCAGGATTTGGTTTGAGAAGGAGTTGCTCATCACAAACGACGGGTGACCGGTAGCGCATCCAAGGTTAACAAGACGTCCTTCGGCAAGCATATAAATAGACTTCCCATCGGGGTATGTATACTTGTCGACCTGGGGTTTAATATTAAGCTTTTTGATTCCAGGCCATTCGTTGAGCAGGTCAACCTGGATCTCATTATCAAAATGGCCAATGTTGCAAACGATTGCCTCATCTTTCATCTTCGACATATGCGCTGCGGTGAGAACATCTTTATTCCCAGTGGTGGTCACCCAGATATTACCTTCCGATAAAACATCTTCTACAGTGGTTACTTCAAAACCTTCCATTGCAGCCTGCAGGGCACAAATCGGATCAATCTCAGTTACCAGTACACGGGCACCATAGGACTTCATTGATTTGGCACATCCCTTACCTACGTCACCGTATCCCAGAACCACAACCACCTTTCCGGCAATCATTACATCTGTTGCACGTTTGATGCCATCAGCCAGGGACTCACGGCATCCGTAAAGGTTGTCAAATTTTGATTTTGTAACAGAGTCATTCACGTTGATCGCCGGGACAAGAAGTAAACCGTTTTCTTTCATCTGGTATAGCCGATGAACTCCGGTAGTCGTCTCTTCTGATACACCTTTCCAATCCTTTACAATACGATGCCAGTGGTTATTATCTTCCACGTATACCTTACGCAAAACCTTCAACATGGCCCTTTCATCAGCCGTTGGAAGCTCTTTTTTCAACAACTCGGGATTCTTCTCAATCTCATATCCTTTATGGATCATCAGCGTGGCATCGCCACCATCGTCAACGATCAGGTTCGGACCTAGTCCGCCAGGGAAGGTAAGAGCCTGATTTGCACACCACCAGTATTCGTCGAGGGTCTCCCCTTTCCAGGCAAACACCGGAATCCCTTTAACAGCAATGGCCGCAGCAGCATGGTCCTGGGTAGAGAAGATATTGCAACTTGCCCAGCGTACATCAGCACCCAGCTCAATCAACGTTTCAATCAACACGGCAGTTTGGATGGTCATGTGGAGTGAACCCGTTATCCGGGCCCCTTTAAGTGGCTTCTCATCAGTGTATTTCCTTCTGATCGACATCAATCCGGGCATCTCTTTTTCGGCGATGTCAATCTCTTTACGTCCCCAATCGGCGAGAGAAACGTCAGCAACTTTGAATTTCAAATCTTTATCGAGAGTGATGTTTTCCATTACATTCAGGTTTTCAAAATGAGCCGCAAAGTTACTCAAAATAGAAAAGCAGCCAAATGAAATTCGTACTTTTGGAGATCAAAGCCTCTTTTTAAATCATAGCAGATGCCTGTTATCTTTACAAAAACGATCAACGCGGAGACCATGCTGGCTGTGTGGCAGGCCACTGAGGATGCAGAGAAGCTCTACGAACAACTTGACCTTGAGCTGGAGGATGAGACGATTTATGCCTCCATACGAAACCAAAACAGGAAGTTGCAGTGGCTGGGATGCCGTATGGCACTATCCCACATCATGCAAACTCGCAGGATAGGTATTCGTTATGATGAATACGGGAAACCTTTTCTGGTTTCCGGCTCTTTCAATATCTCTTTTACCCATACCGGATCTTATGCGGCAGCTATCTGTTCTTCTTCATTCAACGTTGGAATCGACCTTGAACAAGTGAGGGAGAAAATCAACCGGGTAGCGGAACGTTTTCTCACTCCGAATGAACTGAAATTGGCATCAGGTGAAGACCGTATTCGTGTTCTGACCCTTTTCTGGGCAGTGAAAGAGGCTCTTTATAAAATCAACGGCAAGCCCGATTTAGACATGCAACATGACATATGTGTCGAATCGTTTGATTACTTTTGCAACACCGATGGAGAGCTCAGCGTTCTGATGAAAAGAACCGGCCGGGTGCCAGGAATTGGGGTATCCTATCACCAGATGGCAGACCATATTCTGGCTTGGGCAGCACTTGAAGAAAACTATTAACTGATGGCAGTACAACCTGGGAAACATTTGGCTAAACGTATCCTTGTCCTCGATGGGGCTATGGGAACCATGATACAAAGCTATACTCTTGGCGAAGAGGGTTATCGGGGAGAGCGGTTCAAGAACTATCAAACCAGCCTGAAAGGGAATAACGACCTGCTGGTACTCACCCAACCGAAGATCATCCAGGAAATCCATGAAAAATACCTTGAGGCCGGTGCCGATATCATTGAAACCAATACCTTCAATGCCAACCGCATCTCAATGGCCGACTACAAGATGGAGGGTCTTGTTTACGAAATCAACCTGGAAGCGGCTAAAATTGCAAGGGAGGCTGCCGACCGCTATTCCCGCTTTACACCTGACAAGCCAAGGTGGGTGGCAGGTTCGATGGGACCAACCAATAAAACCGCCTCCCTCTCCCCCGATGTTCAGGATCCTGCTTACCGTGCAGTGACATTCGACGATCTTTACCAGGCATACCGGGAGCAAGCGACGGGGCTGATCGACGGGAAAGCCGACATCCTTGTTGTGGAGACCATCTTCGACACACTCAACGCAAAAGCAGCACTTGTTGCAATTTTCGATATCCTTGAAGAGCGGAAGATCAATATACCCGTTGTCGCCTCTGTCACCGTAACCGACCTGAGTGGACGAACACTTTCAGGACAAACGCTTGAAGCATTTCTCTATTCGATCTATCATTTTGATCTGTTCGCGCTTGGGATGAACTGCTCTCTTGGAGCCAGGGATCTTCGTCCCTACCTGGAAGAGTTTTCGCGCATCGCACCCTTTCCCCTGATGGTTTACCCAAATGCGGGCTTGCCAAATCAGTTTGGGAATTATGACGAAACGGCAGAAACCATGGCTGGTTATATGAAGGATTTTCTGGACGAGGGCTTTGTCAATATCATCGGAGGATGTTGCGGAACAACCCCGGAGCACATCCGGAAATTAGTAGAACTTTCTGCAGGATACAAGCCACGGATAGTCCCGAAAAAAAGCCACGAATTGCGTTTGAGCGGACTGGAACCTTTACTTGTATATAAGGAGAGCAACTTCATCAATATCGGCGAAAGGACTAACGTAAGTGGTTCGAAAAAATTTGCCCGACTCATCCTTGAAGAGAAATACGAAGAGGCCCTCTCTGTGGCTCGCCAACAGGTTGAAAATGGTGCTCAAATCATAGACATCAGCATGGATGAAGCAATGTTGGATGCCGAAAAAGCGATGACCATCTTCCTGCATATGCTGGCATCCGATCCCGATATTGCTAAGGTTCCTGTAATGGTCGACTCCTCCAGATGGCCGGTGATCGCCTCCGCATTAACCTGCATCCAGGGAAAGCCGGTAGTAAATTCGATCAGTCTGAAAGAGGGGCCTGATGAATTCAGGGAACATGCCCGTTTTTTGAAAAAGATGGGAGCAGCAGTGGTGGTAATGGCTTTCGATGAAGCGGGACAAGCCACTACCTTCGAACGGCGGATTGAGATTGCCAAAAGAGCTTATGACATGCTTACCAAAGAGGTAGGCATACTGCCCGAAGACATTATCTTTGACCCAAATATTCTCACAGTTGCTACAGGAATCGACGAACACAATACCTATGCTGTTGATTTTCTCCACACGGTGAAATGGATCAAGGAGAACCTTCCTTTTTCTCATGTCAGTGGAGGCATCAGCAATCTCTCCTTCTCGTTCAGGGGGAATGATCTCATCCGTGAAGCAATGCATTCTGCATTCTTGTACCACGCAATCAAAGCGGGACTTGATATGGGGATCGTCAACGCCGGAAATCTTCAGGTCTATGATGAGATCCCCAAAGATTTATTAAAACTGGTTGAAGATGTGATCCTGAACCGGAGGAAAGATGCCACAGAGCGTTTAACCGCCTATGCTGATGCACATAAGGATGGGGAAAAGAGGGAGATTCTTGAGCAGGAGTGGCGAACCTTTCCACTTGAAAAACGGCTTGCTTATGCATTGATAAAAGGCAATACTGAGTTCATTGATCAGGATATTGATGAAGCGCTAGTCCATTATAATCTGGCACTAGATATCATTGAAGGACCCCTGATGGATGGGATGAATCACGTTGGTGACCTGTTTGGTGCAGGAAAGATGTTCCTTCCGCAGGTGGTGAAAAGCGCCCGGGTGATGAAAAAAGCGGTAGCCCGCCTGATGCCGGTTTTGGAAGCCGAAAAGTCACAGGACAAGATGGCTGCACGCAGTGCCGGGAAAATTCTGATGGCTACAGTTAAAGGGGACGTCCACGATATTGGGAAAAATATTGTTGGCGTCGTTCTGGGCTGCAACAACTTCGAGGTCTTCGACCTGGGCGTGATGGTTTCTTCCGACAGGATACTCCAGGAAGCCGTTGCCCGTAATGTTGATGTGATTGGCCTTTCCGGACTGATCACTCCTTCCCTGGAAGAGATGGTTCACGTTGCACACGAAATGCAGCGTACAGGAATAAAAATTCCTCTTCTGATTGGAGGAGCTACCACATCGGAGATCCATACTGCGGTGAAAATTGATCCTTTTATTGACTCTCCAGTAATCCATGTCAAAGATGCTTCCAAAGCAGTGGGAGTGATGCGGAGCCTCCTCTCAGCCAGCCAAAGGGATGCATACACCGGATCGGTGAGGCAGCATTACCAGGAGTTGCGTGACCAGCATGAGAAGAAACATAAAAAGTTGAATATCACCCTCTCTGAAGCCAGAAAGAATAGACTTAAAATAGATTGGGGGAGCTATTATGTACCCAAACCCCAGATGACCGGGAATATGGTATTCTATGATTTCCCCCTTCACGAGATCCGCGATTATATTGACTGGACCTTTTTCTTCCACGCCTGGAAGTTAAACGGGAAATATCCTGCCATCTTTGAAGACCCTGTAAAAGGTAAAGAGGCTCGAAAGCTCTACGATGAGGCTATTGAGATGCTGGATGATATCGTCAGCAAGAAAATGTTATTGGCGAAAGGAATCGTTGGAATATACCCCTGCAACTCGATAGGCGACGATGTGGAGATCTACAAAGATGGTACCCGGACCGAGGTTGTTACCACCCTTCACTTCCTTCGAAACCAGGAGCAAAAGGAGAGTGGGAAGCCGAACTTATGCCTGGCCGATTTTGTGGCTCCAAAAGAGACAGGACAGGCAGATTACATTGGGGGATTTGTTGTGACGGCCGGGTTGGGTGTGAAAGAGTGGGTTCAACAGTATGAGCAGGAGCTGGATGATTACCAGGCCATTATGATTAAAGTTCTGGCCGACCGCCTGGCCGAAGCGTTTGCTGAGAAATTGCATCATCAGGTAAGAAAAGAGTTCTGGGGATATGGCAGAGATGAAGAACTGGATATCCCTTCCATACTGCGGGAAGGGTACCAGGGTATCCGTCCGGCGCCGGGCTACCCCGCGTGTCCCGACCACTCCGAAAAAGAGCAACTTTTTGACCTCCTGGCAGTAGATAAAAATATTGATGTACGACTAACCGAGAATTTTGCCATGTATCCTGCAGCAAGTGTTTGCGGATACTATTTCTCGCATCCTGAAAGCCATTATTTTAATCTGGGAAAGATCAACAAAGACCAGGTTTCAGATTATTCCAGGAGGAAAAAGAGTACAATCGATCGCATCGAAAAAATGTTGAACCCTGTTTTGAATTATACCTTATGAGAGTCATTGACCAGATAAAAAATTCTGATAGAACCCTCTTTTCGTTTGAGCTGTTGCCGCCGCTGAAGGGACATAACATCGAACTCATCTACAAAGCCATCGACCCGCTGATCGAGTTCAAGCCTTCATTCATCAATGTAACCTATCATCAGGAAGAGGTCATATACAAAAAGCATCCAAGCGGACTTCTGGAGAAGAAAACTATCCGGAAACGACCAGGCACTGTTGCCATATCCGCAGCAATTAAATATAGGTATCCAGAGGTGGAGGTTGTGCCTCACCTCATCTGCGGAGGCTTTTCCAAAGAGGATACCGAGTACGCCCTGATTGACTTCCATTATCTCGGCATCAACAACCTGTTGGCCCTTCGCGGAGATCCTCCGAAAGGAATCAGAAGCTTCATCCCCGAACCCGACGGACATGCGTATGCCTCGGGATTGGTGAAACAGATCACCAGCATGAATAAAGGGAAATACCTTGATGAAGGCCTTCGGAATACGACAGCCACCGATTTCTGTGTAGGTATTGCAGGGTATCCTGAGAAACATCTTGAATCTCCAAACTTCGCTTACGATCTTAAGTATCTGAAGGAAAAGGTTGATGCAGGTGCCGAATACATTATAACCCAGATGTTTTTCGACAACCAGAGCTATTTTGACTATGTAAAAAGATGCCGCGATGCCGGCATCACTGTCCCTATCATCCCGGGGCTGAAACCAGTGGCTACTATACAGGATATTAACATCCTTCCGCAGGTGTTTAACATTGATATCCCGGAAGATCTGGTGAAAGAGATCCAGCAGTGTAAAAATAATGACGAAGCCTTCCAGGTAGGAATAGATTGGACCATCAACCAGTCGAAGGAGTTGATCTCTTTTGGCGTCCCGGTCCTTCACTACTTCACCGTCGGCATCTCTGAGAATATAAGGCAGATTGCTTCTGCCGTCATTTAACCCAATTCCTATGCAACTCTATTCATCCCTGAATGCTAGTATTAAGGACAACAACAAGCGGTTTGCCGTATTGATTGATCCAGATAAATACACCCTCGACCGGCTGAAACGATTGATTAAGATCTCGTGTAAATCGGGTGTCGACTATTTTTTCTTCGGAGGAAGCCTTCTCACCCGTGACCAGCAGGATCTTTTTCTTACCCATATCAAAGAAAATTGTGACATCCCGGTTATCCTGTTCCCGGGAAATCATTTTCAGATCAATGCAAAGGCTGATGGAATTCTCTTCCTCTCCCTCATCTCTGGCCGAAATCCTGAATTACTTATCGGTAAGCATGTGGTGGCAGCACCCTACCTGAAAGCCAGCAAGCTGGAGGTCATCCCAACAGGATACATGTTAATTGACGGAGGGAACCGTACGACTGTAGCCTACATGAGCAATACCGATCCCATCCCATCCGATAAAAGTGAAATCGCCGTTTGCACCGCACTTGCCGGTGAACTCCTCGGATTGAAACTCATCTATATGGATGCAGGGAGTGGAGCCAATAATCCAGTCCCACTGAGCATGATCAAGCAGGTAAAAAAGTACATTTCCGTTCCTCTGGTAATTGGTGGAGGGATCCGTACTCCCATTCAGGCCGCCAAAGCCTGCCAGTCGGGAGCCGACCTTGTAGTGGTTGGTAACGCTATTGAAGAGGACCTGAAGCTGGTCCCCACAATCTCTGAAGCAATCCATGGTTAAACCCATCAACACGACACTCTTATGAATAAAATCATGATCTTCCTGGCCATGGCCCTAGTTTCACTGTGCAGCCATGCTCAAACCAAGCTGTTATCAATTGAAGATGCAACCGGGTTAAACCGGGCACTATCCCCCAAACGGTTAAGCCAGCTTCAATGGTGTGGTGATTCTCCTCACTTTTCGTTTGTTGATGGCAACTGCCTGATATCGCAATCTGTAAAATCGTCGGCCCGGGATACCATCCTCAATCTGGATGCTCTCAATAAACAGCTTCCTGAGTTAAATTCAGATTCGTTGAGGCGGTTTCCTGCTATTACATTCTCCTCCCCCGGTAGTTTGTGGTTTGTACAGAAAGGGCAGATCTTTCGCTATTCGCTGGATGAAAAAAAGATGCAGGTTGCAAACAAATTCAATCCCAAAGGCGAAAATGTGGAGATCGATCCTGAACAATTTCACGTTGCTTATACGATTGATCACAACATCTTTGTTGCCATTGATGGTGGGGAAAAGCAGGTTACAACTGATGGGAAAATCGGCCTTGAATATGGAACTTCTGTTCACAGGAACGAATTTGGCATCAACAAAGGACTCTTCTGGTCTCCGAAGGGAGATCTCCTGGCGTTTTACCGGATGGATGAGTCGATGGTGGCAGATTACCCCCTGGTGGATATCGACAGCAGGATTGCTGAAGTTGCCCCAACAAAGTACCCAATGGCAGGAATGACCAGTCATGAGGTAACGGTCGGTGTTTACAATCCGGCTTCAGGATCTACAATCTATCTGAATACGGGCAAACCAGTGGAACAATATCTCACAAACATCACCTGGAGTCCCGATCAGAAATTCATCTACGTGGCTGTTCTCAACAGGGACCAGAACCATCTCTGGTTGAATCAGTATAATGCAACGGACGGAAATTTTGTAAAAACACTCTTTGAAGAGACGAGTGAGAGTTATGTGGAACCACAGCACGAACTCTTCTTTCTCCCCGATAATCCGGAAAGATTTGTTTGGATGAGTGACCGCGACGGGTATAATCATCTATATTTATATAGTACCAAAGGCGAGTTGATCCGTCAGCTGACCAAAGGCGAATGGGTGGTAACAGATTTTACCGGATTTGACCCCAAAGGAGTTACTGCCTATTTCATGTGTACAAAAAACAGCCCTTTAGGTGATTTCCTTTACAAAGTGGATCTTCAGACCCTTGAATTGACTGAGATCACAAAGGCTCCCGGAAGCCATAGGGTACTGCTATCCGATGATGCAAAATATATCCTGGATACTTATTCCTCTCTGACCGTTCCATCCCGGACGGATTTACTTGACAACAGGGGTAAGCTGATCCGGGAGATCCAGCAAAGCCCGAATCCACTGGAAGGCTACGAATTGGGAGAAACTACAGTATTTCCAATACCCAACGCTGAGGGTGTTGATCTCTTTTGCCGACTGATCAAACCGGTTGGGTTCGACTCCACAAAACGGTACCCGGTTTTCATCTATGTTTACGGAGGACCTCACTCACAACTGGTGACAGACACGTGGCTGGGTGGTGGTGGATTTTTCCTGAATTATATAGCCCAGCAGGGGTATGTGGTTTTCACCCTCGACAACCGTGGCACAGCCAATCGCGGCACTGCCTTTGAACATGCCATCTTCAGGCAGGTAGGCACGGCTGAGTTGGCTGATCAGATGTGCGGGGTAAGCTTCCTGAAGTCACTACCCTGGGTTGATACGACCCGTATTGGCATCAACGGATGGAGCTATGGAGGTTTCATGGCGCTAACGATGGCCTTGCGAAATCCTGGTCAGTTTCCCGTTGTGGTTGCCGGCGGACCAGTGGTCGACTGGAAATATTATGAAGTGATGTATGGTGAGCGGTACATGGATACCCCGGAAGCCAATCCTGTAGGATATGACACCTCTTGCCTGCTGAATTATGTAAAGGACCTGACCGGCGATATCCTGATCATCCAGGGATACCAGGATAATACAGTCGTCCC
>CAZXQU010000085.1:0-10226 GCA_964642545.1 uncultured Prolixibacteraceae bacterium
ATCCTTCCATCACGGTGCATCCGATGGCGATGGAGTTCGAACAGAATGCCCGGGCGTTCTGGGGTTCGATCCTGGAACAGCTTTTGGCTTCGGGGTACAAGGAGGATGATATCGAGCAGATGAAGGAACCGGATGTGTGGAATACGATCATGTTACCTATCGTTGCACAGGCGGGCCAACAGGATCTGATCCGTCAGATGTTCTTTTCAGATCCGGCAAAGGAACGGTTCGAAAATGGAATCCCCAATGGCACGTTGGATGATGACTTTTCTGGATACACTGGGTTCATGACGCACTTCCTGAATGATCTCTACCAAGGTATTATCCCGGCTTCCCAGCATGTAAATATTGCTACGGCGGTTACTGGGGTGAAGGCTGAGAAGACACTGACCTATGCTGCAAATAGTGATATTTTGATAACGGTGACCATCAATGGGGTCGACTATTCACAGGCTTATTCGACAAGCTCTGCGGCTACAGCGGCTGCTTGGTTGGTGTCGCATAAGGCAGCTATTGAAGCAAGAGGTGGACTGAATGGTGTGGTGGTCTCAAATCCGTCGGGTGGGCAAATCAAGGTGGTCAGCAAGTACTGCGGACAGTTGTTCTCCTTTTATGCCGTATCAGATGGGAATGGTCAGTTCAACCTTACGAATGAGGTTGAGCCGGTAAAGCAAGGTTCGATGGCTTCAGATGAAGCGGATGCTACCCTGGAGGCTATGATTGATGCGGCTCGTCCGGAGATGCATGAGTTTCCTCTAGTCTTTATGGTGACGCGTTCAATTTGGCGGAACCTGGTTCATTCTATCAAACGGAAAACGGGGGACTTACCCATAACCATGCTTCTTAATGGAATGAACGTGCCTTCCTATGAAGGTTATCCGGTAATTATCCGCCCCGATTGGGATACCTGGATTGCAGGTTATCACAATGGCATTCATCCGCACAGAGCAATCTTCACCACCCAGAAGAACCTGATCTTCGGCACCGACGGTATGATGGACCACGAAGACATCGAAACCTGGTATAACCCCGATCTCCAAATGCGCCGCTATCGGGTTCAGTACAAAGCTCAAACCGCCTACTTACACCCTGAGCTCATTGTTCTTGCCGGTTTCGGCGATTAATGATAGTTAACGACAACGCATTGTCATTGCGATCCCGAGTACTCGGGAGAAGCAACCTCGGACCGACATACGTCAACTACAAAGCAACAAAGCAACCTCGGACCGACATACGTCAACTACACAGCGACGAAGCAACCTCGGACCGACATACGTCAACTACAACATGAACAATAAAAACTAATATGAAACCCTCCACCCGCTTTTTCGAGTTCAACTACTCCCCGGTGCTCAATCTCTTCGACTCCGATGTGGTGGATCTCCGGGTCAATTACAAGGATTTCGTGCCATTTGGGGAGGATAACAACCTCCCCAGGCAATTGATCAAACTTGCCAGAGAAGTTCCAGTGCATCGCGCAATTCTCAATTCAAAATCCTGCTATATCGTTGGTCAGGGCATTCAATCCTCCGACACGGCTACTTCAACGTTCCTCGATAACCCCAATAACCAGAAGGAACCGTTTTGGTATATCCTAAAGAAGTTGGTGTTTGATTATCTCACCTTTGGAAACTGCTATTACGAACTTGTTTCAAACCGGAATCGTGATTTTGTCTACTTCTACCACCAGGATGCTACCAGGATTAGGCGCCATGTGGATGGCAAGCAGCTGCTGATTCATCCAAACTGGTCTCGGTTCAAGGGAAAAACAGACAAATACCTGCATTCGGTCGCACTTTTCCCGAATCGTTCTAAAGGGGAAGATGGCCTGTATCATTCCATGGTGCAGGTTAAGGATTACGAACCGGAGTTCTTGTACTATGGGCTTCCCGGGTATTTTGCTGGTGTCAGAAACATCATAATCACCGGTCTCACCAACATCTGGAATCAGACCAGGTTGGAGTCTTCCTTTGCTACGGCTGGATTGCTCATCATTCCGGGAGTAAATACCGATGAAGGCGCTGAGGAGTTGGATAAGCTTTTCAATGAATACAAAGGCGCTCTTGGTTCCAGAGCAAATGAGATCATCATCCAATATCTCTCCGATCTGGGTCCGGGGATAAGTGCTCAGGATGCCAAGTTTATTCCATTTGCACGCAACGAGGAAGGGAACTGGCTGGACCTCCACTTACAATCCGAAATTTCTCTGATTACGATCCACAATTGGTTCAAGACATTGACACCATATTCAAATGAGAAAGGCACTTACGAAAGTTCACGGATCCTCAACGAGTACGAGGTTGCCATGGCGACAATAATCCAACCGCTGCAGGAGATCTTCGTCCGGTCTTTCCAGCAATCGCTACAGGCATATAACTTGGAACTGAAAGATTTCGAATTCATCAACAAGCCTCCTGTCAGTCGCATCAATCCTATGAAATATGTCTGGGAAGTTCGGAGAGATTCCGGACTGGATTACGACAAAGAAGACCCGGTACAAAAACTCCTTGTCTTGCAACTAAAAAATATCTACCCTTCATCAGATACACTAAACATATGAACAACAACTAATTATCAATTTTCAATTATCAATTATGTCTTTGATCACCCCCACCGAAGTCATCTCCCTTGCTTACATCACCGAGCTTGATCCTTCGATGATAAAGTCTGAAGTGATCCATACCTGCGAACTCAAATACATCAAACCTATCCTCTCAGCTCCTCTTTATAATGATGTAGTGTCCAACATTTTCAATTATCAGGTTTTAACGACCAATTACATTCAGCCTTGCCTTGCATTTTATGTAAAATATTCCATGATGAACCAGCAACTATTAGAAACGAGTCAATACACGCCAGGCACCGATCCCAATCTCTCCCCGGTATTAGTTGAAGTTTCAACCGTCGTCCAACTTCCTGGCCAGCATCGGAGGGATGCATTGCGTGAAGTTCTGGTTATTGCAAAATATTGGGAAGCCCTGCTCTATGAATATGTCATTACCCAAAACTATTCCCTCTATGAAAAGCCCCCTTCAAGAATAATTGCTGGTTTCCGCGTCAGTAAAAATTAAATGCCATGAAAATCCAGAATCGTAAATCGACAATCCTAAATCCAATCGTCATCCTGTAATTGTTAATCATAGATCATTATGTCCGTTGTCCGTCGAATGCTAGCCCTAAACCTGCCTGTCTCTGCAGGTAACTCTGTTACCCCGGCAATCCAGGTCCCTAATGGTGCAACCAAGGTAACGGTCCAATTCACCTATTCAGGTCTGGATGCCGATGTCGTGCTGTCAATGCATCAAAGTCTTGATGGAGGAACGTTTGATGCCTGTCTAAATGAAAATGATGAGCCTGTTTCCATCACGCTCGACCATCAATTTACCTCCATGACCCTCAACATAATCGGACTCCTCACTACCTGGTTACGCTTCACACTCCAAGTCCAGGATGCGACTTCCGGCTTTATCGAAAAACTAAATGTTCTCATGGAATGATAGCTTGAAACCGTGTCATTGCGGATCATCCCGAGTACCCGGGGGATGAAGCAAACTTCAAAACGTATGACAACCCTTAAACAAATTTTAACAATGGGCCTTTCAAAACTCTTCTGCCTCGGCAATCAAAACAAAGGAACAACTCCTTTCAAGGATTACACAAAGTTGTCCGCACAACCTCCCAGGCCAACGGTAAACGTTATTCGGACCTGGATCGACAACCTGGGTATCATGAACTTCCTGGGATCCACTGGCCCGGGGAAACAACCAATCATTGGAAACCAGGAGGACGTTGATGATGCGATTGCCCTCAAACATGCGAAAGGAGATAACCATACTCATATAAACCAGGCTGCGCTTGAACAGGTTTCCGGCATCAATACTGGCGATCAGGATCTCTCCGTGTTGCCCAAAGTGGTTCAGGGAGCAGTTGGCGTAAACGCCCTTGCAGGAAATCCCCGTGGTGCGAATGCCTCAGACTTTCAGTTTGTACGCGATACAGTTAATCGTGTGGCTTCTGGGGCAAATTCTTTCATCGGGGGTGGTGAAAGCAATGAGCTTACGGGAATGAACTCGTTCATTGCTGCAGGAAAGAGGAATGTTGTTTCCGGGCCTTGTTCAATGGCAACAGGCGAGTATAATGAAGTGTTTGGTGAAAAGAGTGCTGCTTGTGGTTCCGGGAATATTATTTCCGGGAACCAATCATTCTCATCAGGAGAGGGGAACCATGTGTACGACTACGCTGGCCATGCTGAAGGAAATGGCAATATCATCAATTCGGCTTGTAGCCATGCCGAGGGAAGTATGAATGAATGCAATGGTGCCTATTCACATGCTGAAGGCTTGTGTGCAAAGACATACAACGATTACCAGCATGCTAAGGCTTCCTGGGATTTTGGTTGTGGGGATGTGAAGGGAGAGGCTCAATACACCAACATCATTGCACGCATCGAAACAGGTGATGCCAGCCCGGCAGAGTTGCTGGTGGGGGAGGAGGGCCATGTCATCCTAATGAATGATAAGATGAATGCTTTCCGGGTAATGGTTGTTGTAACCGATGATATTATCAGCGATGGGGCGGCTTATGAACTCAAGGGATTGATCCGGAAACATGGAACCGTTGCTTCAACAGCTTTAATTGGGTCTGTCACTAAAACAGTGATCGCGGAAGGCATTCCTGAATTGGATGTGAACATCTCTGCCGATACTATTAACGGCTCCTTAAAGATTGAAGTAACTGGTGTGGAAGAGGTACTCCTGCGCTGGGTAGCATTCATTGAAATGGTCGAAGTAGCTTTCTATGGTTAATATTCATTTAATCAAGATAATGCAGCAAATTATTCATATTTCTTCATTTGTAATTCGTAATTGAAAAGGAGGTCCTATGCCAACCAAAAACACCATACTAGGAATGCCAATAGCTCAGGCCATAAGCCTGTTCACATTCCTAATTGCTATTGTCTCTATCTGGATCCATATGGAGATTCGGATTGCAGAAATCAACGTCGAGCTCACCAATATGAAGCAGGACCTTCTCCTTCATAAAGCCGACAACCAAAATGACATCAACCTCATCCGCACCGACATCAAAACCGACACCAAAGAGATCCTCAAACGCATCGACGAAATCCAGATCTACCTCCGAAACCACTAGTACGGGCGTCGCATGCAGCGCCCCAGAAAAAGCCAACATCAACTGTAAAGACGCGGCATGCCGCGTCTCAAGCCAACATCAAACACAAACGACTATGAAAACCCGAATCTTCTCCAACTGGCGCACCTCCATCCTGGGAATCGCCCTTTTAATCACCTTCATCATCCTACTCTTTTTTAAATCAATCACCGGAGGCGAGTTCGCCGCCCTCTTCCCAACCATCCTCGGGCTCCTCTATGTCAAAGACACCATCTTCAAAGTAAACTCTAAATGAGCGCCATTGTCATTGCGATCACGCTTTTAGCGTGAGAAGCAACCCCCAAACGAACCTCAACCGTAAGGACGCGGCACGCCGTGTCCCAAAACCTCAACAAAAATGGCCAACATAGAACCCTTAGCTAAGATGATCCTAAAATGGGAAGGCGGCTTCTCCAACGACCCTATCGATCGGGGAGGAGCAACGAACATGGGCGTTACCATCCACACCTGGCGTCAGGTCGGATACGACAAAGACGGAGATAAGGATATCGATGTAGACGACCTCTGCCTACTTACACGGGAAGATTCAACCATGGTATTGAAACACTTTTATTGGAATCGTTGGCGCGCAGATGAGATCCAAAGCCAGGCAATAGCCAGCATCCTGGTCGATTGGGTCTGGTGCAGCGGGAAATGGGGGATTGTCATTCCTCAGCGAATACTGGGAGTTGATGATGACGGCATTGTTGGCCGTTATACCCTTCAGGCAGTCAATGGATCAGATCCAAGAGAACTGCACCGTAAGGTTTTTGAGGCTCGGCTTCGATTTATCCGCCGGATCATCATACGTGATCCCTCACAAAAACGGTTTCAGCGTGGTTGGATCAATCGGTTGAATGATTTCAAGTTTGAATCATCCTAAAAATCAGATCATGAAACGCATACATAAAATAACAGTCCTTGTAATCCTTTTTGGAATTATCCTTTCATCTTGTTCTCCCTCGCAGCGTCTTGCTCATTTATTAGAGCACCATCCCGGATTGATGATCCCTGATACACTATTCATTCAGGATACAGTTCCTGTTCCGCTTATTCAGGCCGATACATCATGGCACATCGATAACCTCACTGATACAGCCTTTCTATCAAAAGATCGTCTTGAAGTATCACTACAACGCCTCCTCGACACAATCTACCTTCAAGGAAGATGTAAAGCTGATACCATCTACCTTGAACACCAAATTCCGGTTGAAAAAATCAAACTCGTTAAACAGGATAAACTAGATCAATTAATCTCAAAGATCCCTTGGATCGCAGTTGGTATTATTGCGTTGATCCTCTTCTTTATCTTGTTATTATTCCGTGTTCGGTGAATATTCTATGCCAGCAATTATTTATGAGTGCGTGCTATAGCCATGTGCTTTATTTCCTGTCGTTTAATTGTCAACTTACGTTTAATTATTTTTTGAAATACTTTTGCATTAACCGCTTCAATTCATCTTTGATAATAGGTTTTGAAATATAGTCATTACAACCTGCATCTTTAGCCTTTTGTCTGTCACCTGATAGCCCAAAGGCAGTTTGTGCAATAATAACCACATCTTTGTTAAATTCTCTGATTTGTCGGGTGGCTTCATATCCATTCATTTCGGGCATTTTAATATCCATCAGAATCAAATCAATGTCGGGGTTGTTGCGGCAGGCCTCAATGGTTTCAGTTCCGTTAATTGTGTGTAAAATTTTGTGGTTGTTTTTTGAGAGAATTGAAGTGATAAGCATATCCGATGTTTCATCATCTTCGGCAATCAATATGCTCAGGTTATTTATTTGAACTTCTTCATTATCTTCCGTAGAAAGAACATTTGCAGTTGAGCGTTCAGTCTGTTTTTTCGTACGGTAAGGAAGGGTGAAATAAAATGTTGAGCCTTTTCCTTCTTCGCTTTCCAGCCATATCCTGCCGTGCTGCTTTTTTATAAATTCTTTGCAAAGCATCAATCCTAATCCAGTTCCTTTTTCGTTTTTAGTTCCCGATGTTGAATAGGTTTGGTCTATTTTGAATAATTTCTCACTATCTACTTTTGAAATCCCTACTCCATTATCGCTTACTGAAACAAGCAGTTCTTTTTGCTTTTCCTCAACAGAAATGCTAATCTTGCCTCCCGGATGTGTGAATTTTATAGCATTCGAAATAAGGTTTCTTAGCACGGTGCTAATCATAGCTTTATCGGCAAAAACAGGGGCGTTAGCAGGTAAATCCCTAACAATGGAGATCGTTTTTTGCGCTGCAATATCATCGAACAAAAGTTCTGTTTCATTTATTAGATTAACCATTTCGATATGTTCAGGATTAAATACCATCCGGCCGGTTTGCGAACGCGACCATTCCATTAAATTCAGTAGTAAATCCATTGCACGATTGGATGACTGCTCAATAATTCCTGCATATTTCTCAATACCATCATAATTTTCCCCCCTAACCTGTTCCACTAATAAATTGCTAAACCCGACAATGGAATTAAATGGGCTTTTCAAGTCGTGGGCAATAATGGAGAAAAACTTGTCTTTAGTGGCGTTTAGTACTTCGAGTTCTTTATTACTTTTTTCTGCTTGTTCTTTGGCTTTTCTTATTTCTTCTTCTGTCTGTTTGCGCTCGGTGATGTCATGGTAATTGAGTAATATCCCATCAATTGCAGGATCGTTGAGACGGTTACTGGCTGTAACTTCTATCCATTTATAAACACCATCTTTACATTTGAATCTATACTCAACCTTCATAGGGTTGTCAGTTTCTAATACTTTAGTAAATATTTTTTGAATCCTTTCAACATCTTCTGGATGCATCTTATCCCAACCATTCCCTTTTAGTTCCTCCGGTTTCCATCCAAACCATCTTGTTACATTAGGGCTTTGATATTTGTTTGATCCATCAGCCCCCAAAATGGCAATAACATCACCTATATTTTCTATCATCGCAGAGTGCCTTTTTTCACTTACTTCGACTTTTTCTTTGGCTTTTAATAATTCCTCTTCAGCCTGTTTACGCTTGGTGATGTCCTTAATCATGGCCAAATGGCGGGGGGAATCGTTATCATCAACTTTAATGGGTGCAATTGTCATATTAATCCAAACGACATTTCCATCTTTATGAAGATAGCGTTTTTCCATCTGAAACCCTTTAATTTTTCCTTCATTCAACAAGGCCATATTATCCAAATCTTCCTGTACATCATCCGGATGGGTAATTTCCTTCCAATCGATGTGTTTCATTTCTTCCTCGGTTCGGCCTGCAATTTTAGCAAACATAGGATTTGTCTCAATAATCTGCGCGGTATAAGAATCAATCAAAGCAATACCAATAGGAGCTTCCATAAATAGCTTTTTAAATCGATCCTCGCTTTCGCGTAATGCTTCTTCTGTCTGCTTACGCTTGGTGATTTCTAAAGATAGTGCATTAACTTTTCCCTCACTTTTATTTAATAATTCCTCTGCTTTTAGTTTATCTATTGCTTTTTTAATATAATATTTAGTTCCAGCCCAGATACCAACAAGTCCAACAAACAGAATCAGCAAATGAAAAAATAACAAAGTATTTCTCTGTTCGCTAGCAGCTTGTAACAAAGGAGACATTTCTATTGAAACACCAACTCCACCACGTATATCACCGACTTTGTAGCCTTGAAAAGCATGACATTTTAGACAGCCCTTTTCTGTAATCATGGGCTGTATTAGTCTTAAATATTCTTCGCCGTTTATCTCTGTAAATTCAAAATATTCCTTTTCTCCTTTTTTAAAACTAAGCAAAGCTTTTCTTTCCCATTCATCAGGTGCGTTATTTGGGTTTAACGGTTTCAAACTTACAATACGTCCAACTACACCATATTCTATGGGGAATTCATCAAACATTTGCCTAATCATATAAGCGGGATTCATTAGTGTTAGTGAATCACCATTCGGTTTTACAATATTTCTGTCGGGGATATGAGATAAACTAGGATTAGCCGGTGTTCGTTCGTTCATTGGAACATAAACTCCGCCATGTTTTGTAGCCCAGAAACGTATTGCTTGATCTTTGTTGAAATTAGCCCTTGCCTCGGAAATAGCAATCTCTTTGGTGTGGGTATTTAGAGAATACAAATTCCATATTAAAGAAGAAACCAGAATAAATATCCAAATAAATGAAATAGCCCAAGCGGTTTTTTTAATCCTCTTGATTCCAAAATAAATTATTTTTTGTATCATGCTTTATTTTCTGTCGTTTAATTGACAATTTTATACTGGATTATTTCTTCAAATGCTTTTGTATCATTGCCATTAATAGGTCTTTGATAATAGGTTTTGAAATATAGTCATTACAACCTGCATCTATAGCCTTTTGCCGGTCACCTGATAGCCCAAAGGCTGTTTGTGCAATAATAACCACATCTTTGTTAAATTCTCTGATTTGTCGGGTGGCTTCATATCCATTCATTTCGGGCATTTTAATATCCATCAGAATCAAATCAATGTCGGGGTTGTTGCGGCAGGCCTCAATGGTTTCAGTTCCGTTAATTGTGTGTAAAATTTTGTGGTTGTTTTTTGAGAGAATTGAAGTGATAAGCATATCCGATGTTTCATCATCTTCGGCAATCAATATGCTCAGGTTTTTAATGTGAACTTCATTATCTTCTGTAAAAACAACATTTGCAGCAGAGCGTTCAGCCTGTTTTTTCGCATGGTAAGGAAGGGTGAAATAGAATGTTGAGCCTTTTCCTTCTTCGCTTTCTACCCTAATCTTGCCACCCAGCATTTCAACATAGGCCTTTGCAATGCTTAAACCCAGACCTGCTCCCTGTCTTGCTTGTACATCAATGATATCTGACTGAATAAATCGGTCAAATATGGCTTCCTGACGGTCTTTTGCAATTCCAATACCTGTATCCTTAACGAAATATTGTAGAAATGTAGAATTATGAATCTCTATAAAATCACATCCAAATTCTATAGAACCATTGTCTGTGTATTTAATGGCATTTTTAACCAGATTGACAAGAATAGCATATATTTTCTCACTATCGGTAGTTATGATAGCTTCTTTTTCCGGTAAAGTCTTTGTTAAT
>CAZXQU010000086.1:0-10000 GCA_964642545.1 uncultured Prolixibacteraceae bacterium
GATATGGGGAGTGGGGAGACAGCAAGCATTATGAATTAAGAATTAAGAATTAAGAATGAGGAATGAAGAATGACGAAATACGAAATTAACTTTATTCCTGACCTCATCACCCCATGACCCCATGACTTTAAAAAAAAATTATGCGACAAAAAAGAAAAGATCTCCCCGTATTTGAAAAGATCCTTATTACAGATGCCGGGGCCGAAGGGAAAGCGGTGGCACGAGTCAATGATCGTGTTGTTTTTATTCCATTTGCTATTCCGGGAGATGTTGTGGATGTACAGGTAACAAAGCAGCGTAAAAATTATTACGAGGGTCGGGTGATCAGGATTCACTCCATGTCTGATAAACGAATCGATCCAATTTGTAGCCATTTTGGCACTTGTGGAGGATGTCGCTGGCAGAATATGCGGTATGAAGAACAACTCTTCTTCAAACAGAAACAGGTTGATGATCATTTGAGAAGGATTGGAAAATTCACTGAATTTGAACTACTTCCCATTCTATCTTCCGAACAAACAACCTTTTACAGAAATAAACTGGAGTATACGTTCTCGAACAGAAGATGGTTTACCAGGGATGAGATGAACAGTGACGACCTGAAAACGGATGAATCAGGCAGACGAAATGCATTGGGATTTCATATTCCCGGAATGTTTGACAAAGTGCTCGACATCCAAACCTGCTATCTTCAGCAAGAGCCCTCTAACTCAATTCGCCTGGCATTGAAAGCATATGCACTGGAGAGGGGACTTAGTTTCTACGATGTGATGAATTGGACCGGATTTCTTCGGAATGTGATAATCCGTACATCCATTGCTGGTGAGATTATGGTGATCCTGATTGTCAGGGATAACAAACCAAAGGAAATTTTCGCGATGTTAGACCATCTGATCTCTCTATTTCCGGCAATAACGTCACTCTATTATGTAGTCAATCAAAAAAAGAACGACTCGCTATACGACCAGGAGTTTATTCTCTACAAGGGAGAGCCTGTGATTTTTGAACGGATGCCCGCTTTCAGAGAGGGAGACCCGGAACTGCTTTTCAGGGTTGGTCCCTCTTCATTTTTTCAGACCAACTCAGCCCAGGCAGCCCGGCTCTACCACATCGCTGCTGAATTTGCAGATCTACAGGGGGATGAACTGGTTTATGATCTCTATACCGGAACCGGAACAATCGCCAGCTATGTGGCGCGTTATGTGAAAGAAGTTGTTGGGATTGATACAGTTGAACCTGCCATCAGGGATGCCGAACTGAATGCTGATGCGAATGGGATTAAAAACGCCCGGTTTATCGCTGGCGAGGTTGAAAAAGTGCTGAACACCAGTTTTTTTAAAAAATATGGGAAACCCAATCTGATCATCACCGACCCACCAAGGTCGGGGATGCACGAGAAGGTGGTCATGGCGATTCTTGAGGCAGCACCGGAAAAACTTGTTTACATCAGTTGCAACTCTTCTACCCAGGCCCGCGACATTGCACTAATGAAGGAGCATTACGATCTGATCAAGTGCCAACCTGTTGATATGTTTCCACACACTCACCATGTGGAAAGCATCGCCCTGATGAAACGAAAAACCATAACCTCATGACCTCATGACTTTCAAAATCTCGCCTATCGGATAATCAGGCCCGTCAAAAACATGGTTTGCCTTGAGATAAAAGGGTTCCCGTTCCTGCAATTTAGTTGTAACATAGCGTTCCAGACTGTTTGAATCGATCTCCTTCAAAAGTGGTCGCTTTTTCTTGATGACTTTGATCCGTTTCATTAATTCAGGAACTTCCATTCTTAAATAGATGGATATCCCCGATTCCAGGATAAAATCCATATTATCGAAATAACATGGGGCACCACCACCAGTTGCGATGATTGCTTTTTCTAGGATGCTGGTTTCCCTGAGCATCTCCCGTTCAAGATTTCGGAATAAACCCTCCCCATATTTGGAAAAGAAATCCAGGATTGTTATCCGGTATCTCTCCTCGAAAAGGGTATCTATATCTATGAAATCAAATCCGGCTGCCAGAGCAAGTTCTTTCCCTAACCAGCTCTTGCCACTCGCCATAAATCCAATCAGGTATATTCTCACGGTTGCAATTTCTTTGACAAATATCGGGAAAGTTCAGGTTCTCCAAAATTTATTACCTTTGTGACGCTAAATTTTTTGACACATGAACTACCGGAGGCTGATAGTTGCAGGAATGTTTTTGATCCTTCTGGGCGGATGCAATTCTAACTCGCAAAATCAGGATCAACTGCTTAACAGCGATGTTGTTAACAATCCGAATTCAGCAACAAAAGGGGGAGACAGAAGCCTTCTTCCTATCATTACGTTCGAAGAGACTGAGCACGATTTTGGCCGAATCATTGAAGGAGAGACAGTGTCATTTAATTTCACCTTTACCAACACTGGCAAAAGAGACTTGGTAATAGCCGATGTAAGTACCAGCTGTGGCTGTACAGTTCCATCTTACTCAAAAACAGCCATTCGTCCAAGGGAATCGGGAACGATTAAAATTGCATTCAACAGTAAGGGCCGACGAGGATTTCAAACCAAGACAATTGTCGTGGTTGCCAACACACAGCCAAACGTCACCCAGCTGAAGATTAAATCGCAGGTTATCGCACCAGGGGCGGAATAGACGTAAGACGTAAGACGTAAGATGTAAGATGTGAAAACAGATTTCAAAAATATAAATCGTAATTCGTAATTCATAATTCGTAATTCATAATTTGTAAAGGGTATGACCGAACTATTAACAATTCTCCTGATGGCTCCTCAGCAAGAGGGTGCTGAAGGAAGCAGCTGGATGTCTTTTCTTCCGTTAATTCTGATTATCGTAGTCTTTTATTTTTTCTTCATCCGCCCACAGATGAAAAAGTCAAAAGACCAGAAGAAATTCAGGGAATCAATCCAAAAAGGGCAGAAAGTTCTTACCATTGGTGGAATCCATGGAAGAATCGTTGAGATGCAGGAGACTACTGTGACCCTGGAAGTTGAAAATGGAGTACGTTTCCGTTTAGAGAAATCTGCTATTGCATCAAGCACGGCCGATACGATCGAAAGCAAGTAATATCGGCCGGATATAACCGGCGCTATGAAACCCGAGTTCATAGAACTAATTGGCAATGCGCGAAAACGCCGTGGCCAGAAATTCAGAAACCAGCTGTACGTCTTTCTGATGTGCCTGCTGGTTTCCGTTTTTTTATGGATTCTTGTGAAACTCTCAAGAGAATACTACTATACTATCCACTACCGTATTAACTACACCCATATTCCTCTTTCCTACAAGCTGACCCATGCCTCAGATACCATCCTAACGCTGAACCTGAGAGTTCAGGGTTACGATTTTTTTACCGACAGGTTCTTCCGCACAACATCCCATACCTACGACCTGGATCTTTCAACCATAAAGGTGAAAGCGAAAGGATCTGTCTATAAAGGGTATCTTCTATCCAACCCTATTGGTTATGAAATATCCAGTCAAACCCAGTTTCAGAACAACCTGCTTTCAACATTCCCCGACACCCTTTTCTTCGAATTTACGCGCATGAGAAAATAGATGCTGAAAGTTGGACTCACCGGAAACATGGGAAGTGGAAAAAGTACGATTGCTTCTGTTTTCAGAGCTCTTCATATTCCTGTTTACCAGGCAGATCTGGAAGCAAAGAAGATGTACAAGAGAGATGATGTCCTGCAAAAGACAATTGCTTTGGCAGGTGATAAGATCCTTGACAATAACGGCAACCTAAACCGACAGTCTCTTGCAGAAGTTGCATTTTCAAGTCCAGCCATTCTACATGCCCTCAATCAGATTATCCATCCTCTGGTACGCGAAGATTTCATCACATGGGCTTCTCAGTATACCCAGGATATCTATATCATTCACGAAGCTGCTATCATTTTCGAGAGCGGCTACAGAGCCGAATACGACAAGGTGATCTATGTCTCCTGCCCTGAATCTATTGCTCTTGAACGGATTGAAAAGAGGGATCATCTTCCCCGTGAGTTGATCCTGAAACGAATGCAGTACCAGCTTCCTGATAGCGAAAAAGAATCCCTTTCCGACTTCGTAATCCTTAATGATGGTAATACCCTGCTTATCCCTCAGGTTCTTTCAATTCATCAGATACTCCTAGAAGGAAGCACGTAATGCCAGGATGCAGTTTCGTCCCGGCGAACTGATCCCGGAGGCAAACTTCCGATAGTTCTGATCCAGAATGTTCTCCACTCCTCCTTCCAGGTTCAGGAATTTATTGATCTGGTAACTGAGTTTCAGATTCAGCGTATACCAGGCCGGCATCCCTTCGGGTGTTGCATAAGACTGGTTATCTTCTCCCGAAGGACTGTAATCCGCAATCCGTTTCCATCCGTTGTACATCACATAAAAATCACCTTTGAACTTCTTCAGTTCCAACTTAAAGGATGTCATCCCGAAAATCGGCGGAATATGATCCAATGGTACATTTCCTTCTCTCACCCGTCCATACGTGTATGTAAGATTGCTAGTGATGGAAAAGGTTTTGGTTACCTGTGCCCTTAAACTACCCTGTGCCCCATAGATAAAAGCATCTCCGGCATTGGTATTAGCCTCAACCTGGCACAATACGCCGTCAAACCAAACCGAATCCTGCCCGTTGTACTGGAATGGCCTCAAAACAATGGCATCCGTTAGCCAGGTATAATAACCCGTCAACTCCAGCCTTACACTCTTCTCAAACGTTTTAGCCAACGTAAATTCCAGGTTGTACGCATACTCCGGCTTCAGGTCGGGATTGGGAACAATCAGCAACTGATCCTGACTGTTGGAGTCATTCACCTTGCCAATATCATCGATATTTGGCGCCCTGAAGCCGGATGACCCGACCAGCGAAATCTTCCAGTCGTAACCGGGATGCACAACCCATCCTAAATAACCGTTCAGTGCATTGTTATTTTGCGTCACCGACTGACTGAATGGAAATTGCATGATTTGCATCATCGTATCCGTCCAGGCAGCCGTGAGTGAGACAAATGTATACCTGATGCCCTGGGAGAATGTGATGATACGGTTGATCTTCCAATAGTTTGAAAGATAGGCAGCAACATTAAACATCTGTGCTTTCTGATCGGGATAGCGAGTCGGGATATCATAGAACAGGTCTCCTGTAGAGATGTCTTCGCGGTAAGCAGACGACCCAACAAGGTTAAAATCAGCTGAAATCCCATACTGAAGTTCATCCTTTACAGCTAATTGCTTTCTAAAATCACCATCCAGAGAGAAGAGATCAACAGTTTCCAGGTTAAACTTTCTGTCGCTCTTCCCAAACCGTCGGTTTACCCGCTCCTCCTTGTTACGCTGGTAGGCGAAAAGCATGGTAGCGTTATCATAGAGAATATTTGCGTTGGCGAAAGAGCCTTTCAGCGAAGCAAACAACCTCTCCTGCGGACCATAATACCATTCGGCATATTTCAATTTCCCGCTCACCGTGTCGGTCAATCTGTCGTACCTGGGAATATCGGAAGAGTTCGAATACTGGACGTTGAGCGTAAAATTCATCTTCGAATTCGGAGCAAATAACACTTTCTGCAGCAAACTGTACTGGCTGTAACCAGAAGGTTTCTGAATCCACGGTTTATCATTTACCATCATGCTGTCCTGTCCGTTGATACGCCCGGCATAAAAGGGGCTCTCTCCAAACGAACCATAAAATGGATTCCTGGAACGACCCTGTCTCAGGTCATCGAAATCGCTGTATGTAAAAGCGGTAAGGAACCCCCACTTTTTCAGGCCGATATTTAATCGAAATCCTCCGGTCTTTTCAATGTTTGCTGAGGAAAAACGTCCGTAGGCTTGTCCCTTGATCAACACTTTCTGCTCCCGTGATAATGTCGGGTCAAACGTTTGCATGGAGACAACACCACCAAGGGCATCGCTTCCATAGATGACGGAACCCGGACCGAAGAGAATCTCTGTTGAACTTAGTAAACCAGGATCTACGGTGATTACACTCTGGAGATGGCCCCCACGATAGATGGCATTATTCAACTTCACACCATCAAGCACAAGCAATACCCGGTTGGCTTCCAATCCGCGAAGTACAGGACTTCCTCCTCCCATCTGACTTTGCTGAATAAAAACCTCTCCTGTCTGTTCCAGCATCTGCGCAGATGTCTGAGGATTCTCAAACTGGATCTCCTTGGCCGAAATAGTCTCAATTTTATAGGGAAGATCTGATTTCTTCTCTTGATTACGGTTGGCAGATATGACAAATTCATCCAGTCGAATTACATGCTCTGTAAGATAGATTTTCGTATTGGGAGTAATTAACTCCTTCCTGGAAGCAATGTAGGGCTGAAACGCAACATGCGTAAAATAGAGCGTATCAGAGCTCCCAAATCCGGAGATGTCGGCAATTCCCCGAAAATTTGTGATGACGAGTACGCTGTGAGTCTGATTGGTGATGGAGACCTGATCAATAGGCTGAAGATCAGACCTGTCAAGTACCGTTACCTGTTGTGCCGTCGTTGTGACGGTAAAAAGGTATAGAATGAGAATACTATAAAGTTTCAATGGCATAATTGGTCGGATTTGAAAGATATTTTACACTATTTTAAAAACCGGAATGATCCCTGTCAAACCGAGAATTAAAATACATTAACGTAAAAACATAAAAGAAAAGGCTTCATTCAGCCGGGCGGAGATCAGAACAGATATTGGGGAGGGGGAGAATCAGGTTGGATAAAAACGACACAAAGCTGGCTGGTTAAGGTTGGATAGATGACAAGAATGGGCGGTTCAAACTCAAGAGCGAATGTTGGCGCTGGAATAGCCATATGGACCATGAGGTTCCATAGCGCCAGTGTAAGTCTACTGGTATTCGCATGCTGAAACGCTTTTACCAGGCTCTCCTCTTTCTTATCATGAATACAGTAATAGACAGTTTTGTTACTCCTGACACTTGTGTATATAACATCATACAGATTCCCTTGATAGACAAACTCGCGTTTATCCACCCATCTGAGACCACTAACCAAATCGGAATTTAGAATCTCGATCACGGTAATAGTGTGTGAGCCTAAGGAGGCGCTTTTCATCTCTTTCCGGATCTGATACCTGTTTACCTCAAAGATAAGGTAATACCCCATGAAGTTAAAAAGGAGCAAAAAAAGCAATGAGAATACCAGGATCTTTTTCACACGATTCAGATACGAATACAGCTGCAAATGTAGTGTGATTTTTGTTACTTTTGTTGGCCAACATGGATCTGATAAAAATATCGGCTGTCTCCTACCTCAACACGTATCCCTTTGTTTTCGGATTGAAAACCAGCGGAGAGCTGGATGACATCGACCTTCAGCTTGACATTCCTTCAGTTTGTGCTGAAAAACTAAGAACATTTAAAGTAGACCTGGCATTGGTACCTGTGGGAGCCATCCCCGAACTGGACCATCCGATACAAGTGGCCGATTATTGCATTGGTGCAGAGCGGGAAGTGAGAACTGTCTTATTGTTGAGTCATGTTCCCCTTCATGAGATTCGTGAAATTGCGCTTGATTTTGACTCAAAGACCAGTGTTCAACTCATCCGTGTCCTTGCCGGCAAGTTCTGGAAGATCAATCCAACCTGGAGACAGCTTGGTCCGGGCGAAGCTGCGAAAGGAGACGGATGTGAGAGTCTTGTGGCCATCGGGGATAAGACATTTCAACTTGCAGGTAAGTTCCCCTATGTTTATGACCTTGCCGCGGAGTGGATTACCCATACCTCCCTTCCTTTCGTTTTTGCAGTGTGGCTCTCCAACAAGTCACTGCCGGAAGGCTTTCTGCGAAAATTCAATAAAGCCCTGGAGTATGGCATCCTTCACAAACAGGAGATCCCCGATTTTTTTTCCAACCAAATCCCTTCTGGTATTGATGCCATCAGTTACCTGGAGAACAACATCTCATATCCCTTTGATGAGCGGAAGAAGGAAGGAATGGCATTGTTCCTGAAACTGATGAACGAATCTGAAATCTCCGATTGATCGATTCTCGATTAAACCACGTAAATACAACGTCTTACGTCTTACGTCTTACGTCTCACTTCTTCACCGGCATTCCGCGTTTCTTCGCCATATCTTCGAGACGTTTCTGAAAACCTGACTTTTTCGGGCTTTTCTTTTTGTTAGCTTCGATTTGGGCATGGAGTTTCTTTTCGTCAATTGTTTGACGAATCAGGTAGATCTGTGCAAAGGTGAAGACATTAGCCAGAAGGTAATAGTAGCTGAGTCCGGAAGAGTAATCGTTAAACCAGAAGAGGAACATCACCGGCATAATGTACATCATGGTTTTCATGCCAGGCATCTGTTGCTGTGAACTCATCATCATCTGCTCATTCACCTTTGTGTAAAGAATACTGGAGAGGGTCATCAACAAGGCAAAGAGACTGACGTGATCTCCGTAAAATGGAATGGAGAACCCATCTGGGAAGGTCCAGATAGAGTCGTAAGAAGAGAGGTCCGTTGCCCAAAGGAAAGGTTGTTGCCGTAACTCAATGGATGAGGGGAAAAACCGAAAGAGGGCAATCAGGATAGGGAACTGCAAAAGCATTGGAACGCAACCTGCCAGTGGATTCACTCCCGCCTTCTTATAGAGATCCATGGTTGCCTGCTGCTTCTTCATCGCATCCTTTTTATCAGGGAATTTTTTACTGATCTCATCGATATCGGGTTTCAACACGCGCATCTTGGCTGATGACTTATAGGTTTTGTATGCGATAGGAAAGAGGACTATCTTCAACATGATTGTAAGGATCAGGATGATAATCCCATAGTTCCATCCCAGATTTCCAAAAAATGTAAAGACCGGAATAACTGCATACTGGTTTATCCATGCCATCAGGAAAAAGCTCCACCCTAACGGGATCTGTTTCTCCATATCCAGATGGTACTTTCTCAGTGTATAGTACTTATTTGGACCTACATAAAGCCTCATGGGAATAGCTGTCGTCTCTTTTGGGGAGAATGGGATCCCAATTTCGGCATACATCGATTTCAGGTAATTCCCTTCGAAAGGAAGTGTAACCGTCTGAATCTTTGGTTCAGCAAAATAGGTATCAGCGATCAACGTTGTCAGAAAGAATTGTTGTTTGAATGAGACCCACCTTATCTTTTCGTTTTTCAAAAATTTCTCATCATCTTTTGTTTCACTCAGGTAATCAACCTTATCTTCCAGGTATTTATAGTAAACAGTAGTATTCATCCGCTCCATCTTGAGACTCTTCTCCTCCCTGGTAAGGTTCTCCTTCCAGTTCAGAATAAGGTAATTGGTAGAGGCATCCATCACATCGGCCATTCCCTGAAAGTTGAGTTGGTAGCCCACCATATATTTATCGCCGTAGAAGGTAAATAGATACTCTATATACTTCTCCTGGTCATATCCCACTACTCCCGAATTCGGGTATAGTCGCATGGCAAAACGGATAGAATCCTGTCCGGTTATATAAATCGAGTCTCTTCCATACTGGTCCATCCCCATCCAGAAAGGTTGGAAATAAAGACGTTCAGTATTGATTAGCCTGTTTCCTGAAAAGAAAGAGAGCCCAAAATGAAGGGAATCAGAATTCATCATGATAGTAGGATTTCCCTCCCATGTTTTGTACTCCTTCAACTCAATATTTTCCAACCTCCCACCTTTCGAATTGATCCGAAGCTTCAGTAGATCTGTTTCAACCGTATAGTATTTGTCCTCACCGGAAGCAGCATTGGCAAAACGGCCCAACTGATCATTGAGTTCCAGTTTGACCATTTCTGTACTGTCGATAGCCACCCCTTCCTTTTCCAACTGTTGGGCTTGTTTCAGTTCTTGAAGAGCCAAACGGCTGGCTTCAACCACAGCAAGCGAATCGCCCCGTTCTTTCATTACGAGGGCTACTGAATCGGCTCTCTGTTGTTTGCGGGCCGACTCCTCTTTTGAAGGAGACATGAAATAAGAGTAGGCAATAAAAATTCCAAAAATCAGGACAAGCCCGATGATCGTGT
>CAZXQU010000087.1:0-9973 GCA_964642545.1 uncultured Prolixibacteraceae bacterium
TGCAATAATGCACCTTGGACAAAGGTTGGACATCGTCAAATAGCGAAATAAAACTCACCTACTTCTTGAGGTTGGCCAGGGCATTGGCGAATTCGAGATACTCATAGAAGCCGGAGGAGTTTTTGAACGATTCAACGACAAGTTGATCAATGCCGGAGATGATCCCTCCATAAATTTTTACCTGCCCTAGGAAAACCAGGGAACGCAACACATGGTTGCCAACCATCCCGTTGGCAAATACCAGGATAGTGCATCCATCGGCCATCGCTTTTTCAATATCGATGTAATAGTGCTTGATGGGCATTTCATTTTGAAGAATGGAAACAATTTTTTCAGCATCCGCGTAGGTCTCTGCAAGATAGGGGACGGAACCGCATTCATTGGGTCGTGCACCGGAAGTTACCCCAACTTTTACGGGAAGATGCAATAATCCAAGGAGTTCAATAGCATCCCGGATCAATTCAATCTTTTGATCGACACTCCATCCCTGAAAATTGGAAATCGCAATAGGGATGAAAACCCGGTTCAGGTTATCCTTAACAACACCCAGGTCTTTGATGATGTCAGGCGAATAGGAGAACTGGTGTACAAGTTCTTCACGCATAACGGTGGCATTGGCCTGTCCCCGCACAATGGCATCTATTTCTCCGGATTTAATCGCTTCTACCAGTGATTTCTCAGGTGTCGCAGTTGGAATTGATGAGATATTCTGCAACTTCTCGCCAAAGGCTATGACATCACAAAAGTCACTGGCTCTGATCAAGGATTCAATGATCGATTCGTCGGGATGGAGGATACCGATACCGATCTTCCTTCGGCCCGATTTGGCTTTTTCCTGGATGAACTTGTCGAATTGCGTTTCCATAATTAAGCGGTTTGAGTTAATGTCGTGATGGGTCTGCATTGGAGGATGTACCATTTGCTCTCTTTCATGGCCCACTCAATATCACAGGGAAAGTGAAAATACTCTTCGATGCGAATGATAAGGTCAGCTAGTTCAAGGATCTCACTCGGTCTTAGCTTAGCTGTGCCGGACTGACTGGCAGAGATATCTTTCCATTCAACTCCCCCTCGTTCATTCAGAAAGATACCTTTAATTTGTTCTGATGGATACGTTTCCAGAATTTTCCGGTCACTTTTACTTATGACATAACTGTCGGGTGTTATGGTTCCCGACACCACTGCCTCTCCCAGGCCGAATCCTGCCTCTATTATCATCTGATCAGGGTCCTGAGTGACCGGGTGAACCGAAAATGCCACTCCGGCCACTTCACTTGCGACCATCTCCTGTATCACTACCGCAACCGATATTTCTAATGACATCAGATGGTTCTGGAAACGGTATGCCAGTGCCCGTGGGGTAAATAGGGAGGCCCAGCATCTCCGGATGTTGGGGATCAGGGTGTCGTGGGTAGTTCCAAGATAGGTATCCAGTTGTCCGGCCCAGGCCGAATCAGCGCTGTCTTCTGCATTGGCGCTGGATCTGACAGCCACCAGAGGAGACCCTAACTGGTCAAAGTGTTCATAGATAAGGCGGGAGGTTGCATCTGGAATGGATCCGGTGTGGATCCAACCTGTTACCTGATCTGAAACCCCGGTCAGCGCAGAAATATTGCTTCCATCCATGGAACCCAACAAGGTTGCTATCCGTTTATCCAGTCCGGAGGCTTCCAGGAAGGCATCATAGCATTGCGTCAGGATAACATATCCGTCAGGTACCGGAATCCCATGGCTTAGCATGGCTCCAAGGTTCGCCCCTTTTCCTCCGGCCGAATCAACATTTTTCGCGGTAAGTTCTTGAAACGTCTTTATCTGTATCATGATCAATCAGGATTCACGTAAGAATATGGACGTAACCTGCATTGGCATCAACTTCCACCATATCCCCGTCCTTCAATAATTGCGTTGCCCGTTTTGTCCCGACAATACAAGGCTTCTTTAACTCCCGGGCTACGATGGCTGCATGGCACGTCACACCTCCTTCGTCAGTCACAAAGGCTGCTGCTTTCCTCAACGCAGGAATATAATCGGGTGTCGTCATTCCGGTGACCAGGATATCTCCGTCATTGACCTTATCCAACTCGCTGTCGTTGTGAACGATAGATACTGGCCCCTTGCAGTCACCCCGGCATACAATCATACCTTTGATTTCCATTGTTAAAGGCTGATCACTCTCTTGAATCGTCACCTCTTTCTGCTTCAGCATGTCACCGGTAAGCAATAAAAACTGGTTATCATCAAGCAGCAGGGCACTTCCTCGTTTACGGGCCTCCAGGTCATCGCGGGATACTTTCTCTCCATGTGTAAAGAGTCTGGAAACCTCGTTCAGAAGGTAATAAAAAATATCGTGTTCGTCTAATGTATATTCCAATGAAATCTTCGTCCAGAGAGGTTCCAGGAAAAAGAGGGCTTCGAAGAATTTTTCCGTCCGATAGTTCCTGAACCAAACGAACTCCTTGAGCAGATTGATCACCTGCCGTTCGTCTGAAGAAAAGTTGAATTCTATCAGGCGTGGATGTGAAATCCCCATGTTATCCAAATTTCCGTCATTCATACTAGTTCGAAAGAATTCGAGTGAAAATCCGGCTGAAAACAGATCCCTGTAACCCAGGTAAGCGTATTTCTTCCAATGATCGACCAGTGCTGTTTCCATGTTAAAGGAAGGGTTTTGTATCTGGCTTTTGATCTGTCTCAGATCGATCAGTTCCTGTTCGGGACCGTTGATTTTATTAGGAACCGATACCTCTAATAACTTTTCATTCATGTCTGTGTCACGAACGCCATGCGATTCCAGGATGGCGATCACTTTCTTTTCAACTAATTTGCTCAGCGGATGTGTAATAGGAATGAAGACAGAAAGGTTCTGAAAGAGTTTTGCCGATTTCCAGAACAACTCTTCAAGGGTCGCCCGATTTTGACCTTCCACCTGTAGTTCCCGGGAAAACCGAACCAGCTTTTCTCCTGCTTCATGTCCTTTCCGTGTGAAGTGGAGAAATACTTCCGGTTTGTCGTTCCAGTGAGAGGAGATGATCTCTTCAAACCAATCCATGTCGAACCAGGCATCGTTCTCAATAAATTCAAAATTGCTTACATAGGTGTCAAATCCAGTGCGGCGCGAGAATAAATTTTTATCGTTCCAGGCGTGCATAAACAGATCGCTTGCCAATAGCGAAATGCTTCGTCTCATCAGTTTTTCAAAGTGAGCCATAAGAAAAATATTAATGTTCCAGTATGCTAAAATACAACAAGGTTATATCTGAAAGCAAGAAGTCTCATTGGACAAAGGTTGGACATTAACGAAATAGCGAAATAGTGAAATTAAAACCTCATCATATAGTCCGCCATATCGGTTTCGGAGTCGATGCCGAGTTTTTTTCGCAGCCGGTGACGGCTTTTTTGAACTCCGGCGATGGTTACATTCAGGATTTGCGCTATTTCGTTCGTACCCATGTTAATCCGGTAGTAGGCACAGATCTTCTGTTCGCCGGGGGTGAGTGTAGGATATTGTTCATTCAGGCGGATGAAAAAATCGGGATGAACCTCTGTAAAGTGCCGCTTGAATTGCTCCCAATCCTTATCGAGGTTCAGGTTTGACTTGACGGTTTGCTGAATTCTCCTGAAACAGGCATCAGGATCAACAACCCCTGCTTTTTTTGCCTGGGAAATTTCCTCCAAAATCCCGGACAGTATCTGGTTTTTAGTTGTGACATGTAGCGCGAATGCTGCCAGTTTCCTGTTTTGTTCTTCCAACTTTATCTGCTGAAGGCGGTTGATCTCCTTTTCGGCAAAAACCTGGTCTTCAAAGTGTTGTCTTTCTAACTCCTTTTTATCCACCTCCAGCAGTTGCATCTTTTGCTCCTGTTCAAAAAGAACGGTCTTCTGTTTCAGCATGCGACTTTTATACCTTGCCAGCATTACCAGGAGGAATACCACAAATATCATCGCCGATAAGGCCACAAAAAGGAGCCGCTGGGTTGTTTTCCTCAGTTCGAGATCTTTGCGCAGCAGTTCATTCTCCCGAACCTTCTTTTCGGTCTCGTACTTCGTCTCCATATCGGCGATTTGTTTGGAACGCTCGATTGTAAAAATACTGTCCTTGATGGTTGAATATTCCCGGTAGGCCAGGAACGCTTTCTGGTAGTGTTTTTTGGCAAGGAACATCTCAGCCATCTGCTGATAACCTTTTTGCTGTAATTGAAGCATATCTCCTTTCTTTGCAGCGATCAACCCCTGGTCGAAGTAGACTTCAGCGCTATCAAATTGATGCAGGATACCATAGATCTTCCCAATGTTCAGGGAGGTGTTGGAACTCCCAAAAAGATACTTCAGCCGGTCGCTGATATTTAACGAGGATTTATAGTATTTAAGGGCATCCCGAAAGGAGTTTGTCTCTTCATGGATCAACCCGAAGTTGTTGTATGTCCCGGCAATGGCGATACTGTCCTGCAACTGCAGGTTGATCTGCAATGCTTCCGTGTAAATGGTCAAAGCCTTTTCGTAGGCTCTCTTCCCGATCTCGATCAGCCCCAGGTTATTCAAACACATGGCCATACCCTTTTCGAAATTCATCTCCCGGCTTAAAGTCAATGCTTCATTCAGGGCGGTTTCAGCTTTTTCAATTTCGCGAAGATCCTGATAGACCAACGCTTTGTTATTCATACAGGATATATATTGCGACAGGTATCGTTGATTACCGGGGTCTTTGATCATCAACTCGTCAAGGAATCCTTCTGATCGGAGAAATATTTCCAGCGATTGATCCAGCTGACCCAAATTTTTGTAAACATTTCCGGCGTTACTGGAAAGAAGGGCCATCCGATAAAGCAACTCAAGGTTGGAAGTGTCTTGCCGGCGGGCCACTTGCAACTGATCAATAGATTGCATCAGGAAACTCAGAGACTGCCGGGAATCACCCAGGTAATAATAGGCGATCGCCAAGCCATTCAGTGCGTTTGAGAGCAGTAACGGGTCATCCAGGTTCTGGGCAAGAGCAACAGCTTCCCGAGCATATCCGAGGCTGGAAGCCGGATCTATTTTTGAAGACTGTTGAGCCAGGCGGCACAGGAGATCACACCGTTCCTTTCCTTCCAGCCGCTTAAGTTCCTGGTTCAGACTATCATTCAGTGCTGACTGCGTAAACACGGGACAAACCAGTAACCATACAAAGAGGGCCAGGAGGATGGGCAAGTATTTCATAGGCTCCTTAAGATTATCCAGCCGTTGTCAATGGGATGGATCTTGTAAAGATAACAAATAAAAAAATTCGTCTCAGAGCTAGGGGCCCGGAATTGGAACAAACTGAATCTCTAAGGAATCGAATCTGGAAATATCAGGCTGAATTGCAGGAGAACGATCTTCCCAGGTAGTACCTCCATCGGGTGAATAATAAATGAGGAGACTGACATCGGGTGCCGTAGTGGAACCGCATACAAACCATTCTTTTCCGATTGCATAGATAGCCTGCAGATTTGTGTTCTGGTAATTCTCAAACGAATAGGTCTCCCAGGTATCCCCGAAGTTCAAAGTGTAATAAACAGGCTGGTTTTTCGCGACAAGAAAAACCTCCGACTCACTGGCAATGAACACATTGTTCCAACACTCCCCTTCCTCCCGGGTCCATGTAGCTCTCCAGGTACTCCCATCATCATGACTCATAAAAAATGCTCTTGAACCTATATTTCCATTTAAATAGGCGAGAACTACTATTTGTCTGTTGAAAACTGTCAGTCTATTGTACTGCCAATTCCCGGTAAACTGGAACTGTGCAAAGAGGTCGTGATTCACCCAGGTAAGGCCCATATCTAGGCTGGTCCATATTTGTACCGAATCGCCTATCCAGACTTTGTTTTCGGTTCCCATCTTAACGAGATTGAAGCCCCTCTGATTGGAGGGATCGGGTGAATCCCTGGTTGTATAGGTTCCCCCTAACTCTGTTCTATACTTTATCAGATTAGGCCATCCCACCACCCATATTTTTTCTCCACGCTCATCAGTCGCATATGCTTGTGTTGGATCGAGAATTGATTTACTGTTCTTGCTTGTCAACGACATCTTTTCCCATGAAATTCCCTGGTCCAGGGTCATGTAATAGAACGATTCTCCCGTCTGATCAGGAGGCGCCAGTAGCAGCGCCGTGTTCACATCTATTGCACCCCCGTCAATAAAACCTTTTGATGGAAATTGTGCAGCATCACCCTGACGGATCCAGGTTTTTCCTCCATCTGTGGTGTGTAACAACAGGGCATAGCCACCTTCGGTGCCTCCATAGACCCAGAAGTGTGAATTGGCTACCGGTACAGGGGCCGGATCTACTTTGTCATGTTTGCAGGCTGCAAAAGGCACAACAAAGAGGATGATTAATAACCAGAATGAAAACTTTCTCATTGGACGTGATGATTAGATTAAACATAAATTTGGAATGCATTTTTCTAACAAAAATATAAAATAAACACCCATGTTATATATGGTAAGAAAAAATTATATTTGGTTCCCCGTTAGGTAAAATGAGTCGAGCATGAAAGCATTAAAGATTATCGGGCCAGAGTTCATCTTGACGGGGTGGATCTGACATTTATTGAAAACCAAGTATCAACCAAATTTTCCATGCCATGAAAAAGAAGCTAGTGTTTCTGACGACTCTCATGATTCTTATTGCAGTAATAACCTCTTGCAAGAAGAAAAAGGACGTTCCTACACCAACCCCGACCGATGTAAGAGTCTATGAACTTACCTACCAGACTCCCGGCGTCGACGGATCGATGCTGACGGCATCCGGCATCGTTATGGTACCTCCAACCGGAAACGGACCATTTCCATTACTATCCGCCCAGCACGGCACCATCTTCGATCGCCATGTGGCCCCTCCTACCTGGATAGTTGCATGGAGGCACAGGCGTGGCTGATGGAAGTGGCTGCAAAAGGGTATGTGGTTGTGATGGCCGATTACATCGGACTCGGCAAAGCCGGGACTACCCTGCATCCCTATTTCCACACCCAGACTGAAGCGACTTCAACGCGGGATATGATCCGTGCAGCACGAACATTTTGTGCAGACAATGGAATCCTGCTAAACGATAAACTATTCCTGGCCGGCTATTCCCAGGGAGGACATGTCACTGCTTCCCTTCAACGTCTTCTTGAGCAGGACCATCCCGATGAATTTCACATCACCGCGAGTGCCATCATGGCAGCTCCCCTTGACCTTACCATGCTGTTTGAGCATCATGTGACAACCCTAAACGCGATCTCATCGACCCTCACATCACTGATGTCCAATACATTCAGCTTGATCTACACCCTTGCCCCTGACCCCATAGAGATCTTTCAACCACCCTATGATACCCTGGTGCCGGTGTTACTAGATTTTAACCATCCGGAGACTGTTGTCATCCAATCCCTGAATAGTCCTCCGGTCAATATTTTTCAACAGCAATTCCTGGAAACGGTCGCGGCCGGAACAAATCCATTTAACATTGCCCTGGAAGCTAACCAGGCTTATAACTGGAGTCCGCAGGCTCCAACCATCCTTGTGTACTCCATGGCCGATGAAATAATTCCCTTTGCTATAGGAGAAAAATCTTATGCCACCATGCTTGATCTGGGTGGAAATGTAGATACCATAAATACCGGAAATATCTACAATCATGGTGACGGTTTTCTCCCGGCGCTGACGAAGGCGAAAGAGTGGTTTGATACCTTTAAGTAAAATGGTGAAATAGCGAAATGGTGAAATAGCGAAATAGCGAAATAGCGAAATCCTTACCTTTGCGGAATCTATATAAACTTTTTTCCATGAAAACAGGCCGGAATTTCGCATTTCTTATTACTAGTTTCCTCTTCCCGATATTTGTTGCTTTCGGGCAACAGAATTCCTCATTTTCTATTGTCCCTCAACCAGCTTCCATTAAAATGAAGCCCGGAAAGTTCCGCATCACCAATCAAACTATGCTCCTGGTTGCCGAACGTGATATCGACCTTAAAAATGTTGCTATCCTTTTTGCTGAGCAGCTGCGCCTTGCGGGTGGACCCTTTCTTCGGGTGGAGTCGATGATGGATGAAATGAATGATGGCAACGCGATCGTTTTTGCTTATAACAAGAATCGAGAGAAGCTCCCAACCGAAGGTTACCGGTTAAACATATCTCAAAACGGGATCCTTTTGACAGGCAACTCTGGCGCCGGACTTTTCTATGGAATGCAGACTCTGCTTCAATTACTCCCACCCGAAGTTTGCAAAATCACTAAGCCGGAAGAGGGAAAAAGCTGGGAAGTGCCCTGTACCGACATCAAGGACGAGCCCCGGTTCCCTTACCGGGGAATGCATCTGGATGTTTCCCGCCATTTCTTTCCGAAAGAATTTATCTTCCGTTACATTGACCTGCTGGCTATGTACAAGATGAATATCTTTCACTGGCACCTCACGGATGACAATGGCTGGCGGATCGAAATCCTGAGGTACCCCGAACTAACCGAAGTGAGCGCCTGGCGGGTTGACCACGAGGATCTCCCCTGGCGCGAACGACCTCCACAGGAGGTTGGTGAAGAAGCGACATATGGCGGGTTTTACACGCAAAGCGACATCCGGGAGATCGTGCAGTACGCTGCTCAGAGGTATATCACCATCATTCCGGAGATCGAAATGCCAGCACACTCAGTGGAAGTATTGGCTGCCTACCCCGACCTCTCATGCACGGGGGGACCATTCACAGTACCGCCTGGCAGCTATTGGCCAAACAGCGATATTTTCTGCGCAGGTAGTGAGTCTGTTTTTGTTTTCCTTGAAGATGTCCTGACTGAGGTGATGGACCTTTTCCCTTCGGAGTATATTCATGTAGGTGGCGACGAAGCGACCAAGACACGGTGGGAAGCATGCCCGAAGTGTCAGCAACGGATGAAAGATGAAGGGTTGAATGATGAAAAAGAGTTACAAAGCTACTTCATCAAACGGATAGAGAGATTCATCAACTCCAAAGGGAAAAAGATGATCGGTTGGGATGAAATCCTCGAAGGCGGATTGGCTCCCGAAGCAACGGTAATGTCGTGGCGTGGCTTAGAGGGCGGCATTGCCGCTGCCAGGCAGGGACACGACGTGATCATGACCCCCACATCACATTGTTATTTCGATTATTACCAGGCCAATCCTGATTTTGAACCGGAAGCCATCGGGGGGTTTACGACACTGAAGAAAGTCTACTCGTTCGAGCCAATCCCGGAAGAGCTAACCGCGGATGAGGGTAAACACATTCTGGGAGCCCAGGGGAATGTATGGACCGAATACATCTCAACCCAGGAACATGCTGAATATATGGCTCTCCCCCGGATGATCGCCATCGCAGAAATAGACTGGTCGCCAGCAAAACTCCGTAACTGGGATGACTTCAGACAAAGGCTTGAAGGACAATATAAACGTTTGGAATATATGGGGGTGAACTATTCCAAAGGTTCATATGCTGTCGACATCCAAACCCAGTACGATGCAAAAGTCAACAAGATCCATGTTAGCCTCTCATCAGAACAACCTGGAATCCCGATCCGCTATACCACCAACGGGAATGAACCAACAGCCGCATCGCCACAGTATACAGTACCATTTGATATTTCGGCGAACGCCTACATCAAAGCCGGCCTTTTTGTGGACGGCAAGTTGAAAGAGAAAGCCAGCGAAATACCGGTCATCTTCCATCACGCAATAGGCAAGCCTGTCGAGTACGTGGAGTCCTATTCAAGCCGGTACCCGGCCTCTGGCCCCAGCACTCTTACAGACGGAATACGCGGCAATACCAATCACCGCGACGGGCGCTGGCAAGCCTTTCTTGGCGCCGATGTTGAGGTAATCATCGACCTTGGGAAAGAAGTGCCTGTGAGGTCGGTCGCAACAACGTTTCTACAAAATACCCGAAGCTGGATATTCGCCCCATCCATGGTGGAATTCTCGCTCTCCTCCAACGGCAAAAAGTGGCATTCGGTCTATGAAA
>CAZXQU010000088.1:0-9628 GCA_964642545.1 uncultured Prolixibacteraceae bacterium
ATTAAAAATCAAAATGATATGAATATCAAATGCATCGTTGTAGACGACGAGCCGTTGGCTATTGAAAAAATTACCGAGTACATCAAACGAGTTCCTTACCTCGAACTTCTGGCTTCGTTCGATAATGCCATCGATGCGCTTGAATTCCTTAGGGACAAAAAGACTGACCTCATGTTTCTCGATATTCAGATGGATAAATTTACCGGCATACAGCTGCTTGAAATCCTGCGAAATCCCCCGAAAATTATCATCACTTCAGCCTATGACAATTATGCACTCAAAGGCTATGAACTCGATGTTACTGACTATCTCCTTAAACCGATCTCCTTCGAACGGTTTCTGAAGGCTGTGACCAAGGTTGGTGGGGATATCCGCTCCGAAAGGTCATCCCGACAATCAACCGAATCGGAAGGAACTGTTAAACCGCCAGCCGATTATATCTTCATCAAGGCCGATTACCACATGCATAAAGTGAAGTTGGAAAACATCCTCTATATCGAAGGGATGAAAGACTACCTTAGGCTTCACATGCCCAATGAACGGATCATGACCCTGATGAGTTTCATGAAGATGGAAAAAGTACTCCCCCCCGACCGATTCATGAGAGTGCATAAATCCTATATTGTGTCACTGGATAAAATCGAACGGATTGAACGAAACACCATCATGATAAATGGTCAAAGGATCCCAATCGGCAATAAATACAAGAAAGAGTTTTTTGAATACCTGGAGAAGGAGAAAGTACTCTAAGTTGGCAGTTGGCAGTGCTACGTCTTACGTCTCACGTCTAACATGTTTCCCGATTGCCCTTCTCAACTGATCCGCACTCTTCACTCCCACTAAGCGGTCAACCTCTTTGCCATTTTTGAACAGGATTGAGGTGGGTATGCTACGGATTCCAAATTTAGAAGCAGTAGCCCGTTGTTCATCAACATTTAATTTCGCGATCTCAGCTTTGTTATCCGGATCTTCAGCCAGTTCATTCAGAGCAGGGGCCATCAACTTGCAGGGCATGCACCAGGCAGCCCAGAAATCAACAAGCACTACCCCATTTTTGATCTGATTCTTAAAATTGTGATCCGTAAGTATTTTGATTTGATTACTCTCCGGTACCGACTTGATATGCTTCATCCGCAAATAAGAGCGGAAAACCAGGAACCCCATCCCTACAGCCAGGACTCCAAGAATAATAAATGTTGCTTCCATGTTTGATAAATTTGAAAGCACAAAGATAGAAAGAAAAATTGAATTGGTGATATTTATGCGATTTATTTTCCTTTCATTACAGGCTATCTTTCTGATCCTGAATAAATTTAAGGACAACGTATATGATCACTCCGATGCCGGTTTAGGTAATCGCCCTTCCCAGAGTATAGGCCATCCCTTTCAGGAAAACCTTCCGCCGGTCTTCAATATCCCGGCTGATAAAGCCAATTACACTGATGTTCATCGCCAGCGGACAGGGACTGATCGCAGTTATCAATCCAAGGATGAAGGCCGTTAATGCCCCGTACTGAGAATTCTCTAAAATTGTCTGTAAATACTGCATTTCGCTTCTCGTTTTTCGCTATTTTCTTACCTCATCAATTGCTTTTCGGATCTCCGCCTTCAGTTTCTCCGGGCTCCCGTTGGCATAGAGAAAAGCCTTATCAGTAAGGTCTACACGCTTTCCGCCGCAGATTACAATCAGGGTTTGACCCTCGATATTGAGTTTTTTCCCGAGCGCCTCCCCCTCCTTTTCATCCAAATTTACGCTCTGGAATTTCATCTCGCCGCTTTTAACCTGCTCGGGGAAGAGGAATTCAACTGACTCTTTGGAAACATTCTCAACATTAAGGCAGGTTGCACAACGACGTGAGAAGTGAAAATAATAAATATCGACCGATGTTGCTTCCGGTGAAATGAAAGCCATCAGGGATGACATCACAAGAATGGCCATTGAGATAATCACAATCTTTTTCATGGTTTCTATCGGGATTACTTGGTTAATATTTTTTTTAGCTCCTCCTGCGACGGGAGCCTGCCTTTGATGACAACCTTCTCATCAACTACCAATGCAGGCGTGGACATCACCCCATATTTCATAATCTCCATGATGTCTTCCACTTTTGTGACCGTGGCATCAATTCCGTTTTGCTCAAGGACTTCACGAGTAATCTTGTCGAGCGTTTTACATTTTGGGCATCCGGGCCCTAAGATTTTAATTTCCATCGTATCTGTTTCAGGTTTAAGGTTTCGAGTTTCGAGTTCGGGTTTTGGGTTTTGGGTTTGCGTTTCGAGTATCTAGTATCTAGTATCCAATATCCAGCATTATTGTTTAAAAAAATCACTGAAAAGCGTTTGAACTTTTCCCCAGTTTTCCTGATTGATGCAGTACTTGATATATGGAGGTTTGATCTCCCCCTGGATGAGACCTGATTTTTTGAGTTCCTTCAGGTGTTCCGACAGCGTAGAGCGCGCAATTGGCAACTCTTCTGCCATATCGCCGCTGTAACAACATTTGTTCTTTGAAAGAAAATCCAGAATAAACATCCTCACCGGATGCGACATCGCCTTAGCATACAAGGCAATCTGTTCCTGCTCCTCTGTGAAATACCGCCGTTCCTGTTTCATTTCATTTTGCATTTCGTCGAATTACGAAACAAAAATACAACATTGAATATAATAATTAAAAGATTCTTTAAATTTATTGTATTTTTATAATCCAGATAGGTCCGTTAACACGATTATTCACCTAAATACAATTCTTATGACAAGTTTTCACGACAATTTTACCACCCCAGTTTTTGGCTCCTCTGAAGAGATGCGGATATGTCCTAAGACAGTAATTCCACAACATTCTACAACAGAAGAGATCGCATACCAGATTGTGCATGATGAGGCTATGCTCGACGGCAATTCGAGACTAAACATGGCCACCTTTGTGACAACCTACATGGATGATTCGGCCCGTAAGCTGATGATGGAGACGATGGACAAAAACATGATCGACAAGTCGGAATATCCCCAAACTGCGGAGATCGAACGGCGCTGTGTGAACATCATGGCAAAATTGTGGAACAGTCCCGAAGCTCCTTATTGCACGGGAGCAAGTACGATCGGTTCCTCTGAAGCGTGCATGCTGGGTGGCATGGCAGCTTTAAAACGCTGGAAAATCCGACGCAAAGCAGCCAATAAACCTACGGATAATCCCAATTTTATCATCTCCTCCGCCTTCCAGGTGGTTTGGGAGAAGTTTTCACACTACTGGGATGTCGAAATGAGGCTACTTCCAATAACCGCTGAAAATATAACAATGGATCCAGAAGCGGCAATAAAACTTTGCGATGAAAACACAATCATGGTTGTACCCATCGAGGGAGTAACCCTCACCGGGCTGAACGATGATGTGAAAAAACTCAACGATGCATTGGACATACTGAATAGCAAGACAGGATGGGATATTCCTATTCACGTTGATGCTGCCACTGGTGGTTTTATCCTCCCTTTCGTGAACCCTGAAGTTGAATGGGACTTCCGGCTGAAATGGGTGCTTTCCATCAGCACTTCGGGCCATAAATTTGGGATGGTGTATCCAGGGCTTGGATGGATTGTTTGGAAGGATAAAAAATATCTCCCTGAAGATATGATTTTCAATGTGAATTATCTTGGCGCTGAAGTGGGAACGATTGCGATTAACTTTTCTCGTCCTGGAAATCAGGTATTAGCTCAATACTATCAGTTTATCCGCCTCGGTTTTGACGGATACAAACGCATTCAGCAAAATATTCTCGATGTGTGCGAATATATCCGTAAAGAGGTAACCAGGATGGGATTCAAATTATTGTCGCACGACCTGCCAAATCCACTTTTTGCCTGGGTTATGAAACCTGATGCCAAGCGCAAATGGACGCTTTATGATCTCTCAGATCGGATGAAAAGCGATGGTTGGCAAATTCCTGCCTACACTCTTTCAGCCAACATGGAGGATGTGGTTGTCATGCGTATTGTAGTTCGCCAGGGGACAGGTATTGACCTGGCTAATCTATTAATTGACAGCATGAAGCGTAATATGGCTGAGCTGGATCTATTAAAAAATCCTACCGAAACCTTCCTGGCACTGCAAAACAGTCAGAAAATTGCTGATAAAGGATTTAGTCATGCGAAGTAACGATCTTTGATATAAACAATTCCCAATAATAAAACATTATGGAAAACAATAACGGAAATTCTAAACACTATCTTAGTGTATTTGCGCTTACAATGATGAGTGTTGCAGTAGTAATGAGTCTCAGGGGCCTTCCTATGATGGCTAAAGAGGGGCTGACCATGTTCTTTTACTTAATATTTTCTGCATTGTTGTTTCTTGTCCCGGTATCGTTAGTTTCTGCTGAATTGGCCACTGGCTGGCCTCAGTCGGGAGGGGTTTACCGATGGGTCAAAGAGGCCTTTGGGGCACGAACCGGTTTTGTCGCTATCTGGCTTCAGTGGCTTCAAAATGTGATCTGGTACCCGATTGTACTCTCATTTGCGGCAGGAGCGCTCTCTTATCTGTTTTTTGATGAAGCCCTTGCCAACAACAAATTTTTCAACATAGCAGTAATATTAATTGTTTATTGGGCTGCTACACTGGCTTCGTTCAAAGGGTTAAAGACATCCGGGAAACTAACCACATATGGTGTCATATTTGGGACACTCATTCCCGGAGTTTTCATTATTGTACTTGGGATTTTATGGCTTGTTCTGGGAAATAAAGCTGAATTCTTATCTGCAGGAGGTGTTCATGCCTCCACATTTATACCGGATTTCAGCAATTTTAACAGCATCGCATTTCTGGCTGGAATTGTTCTTCTATTTGCAGGGATGGAAGTTGGAGCTGTTCACGTCACAGAGTTGGAAAAGCCTGCAACACAATTTCCAAAAGCGATTTTCAGCGCCATGTTTATAATCATCATCATTTTTACCTTTGGATCATTGGCTATTGCCGTTGTAATGCCTGCTTCGGATATTAACCTGAATGCCGGTATTATGCAGGGATTCAAAGAATTACTTCATAAATTCGGAATTAGCTGGCTACTTCCTGTGATGGGATTACTCGCAGCGTTTGGGGCTGTGGGTGGTGTATTTGGTTGGATAGCCGGACCCAGTAAAGGGTTACTGGCAACCGCTATGGATGGCGACCTGCCACCATTTATGGCAAAGACAAATAAAAACGGTGTACCGCAGAATATTTTGATCATTCAGGGTTGCATTGTCACGGTTGTATCGTTCGTATTTCTTATTATGCCGAACATATCCAGTGCATTTTTTATCCTGTCTATTTTAACTGTTGCCCCATACCTGATCATGTATTTCCTGCTTTATGCTGCAGCTATCAAGTTAAGGTATACGAAGCCCGATGTTCCAAGAGCCTATAAGCTTCCCGGAGGAAAATTTGGCATGTGGCTGGTTGCAGGTATCGGAATTATCGCCGTATTATTCGCTTTCATCATCGGTTTCTTCCCTCCTTCTCAACTCGCAATCGGAAGCCCAACTTTTTACGTATGGTTCCTGATAATCGGCGTGCTGATTTTTGTCCTTATTCCTATCGTCATAGGATACATTAAAAAGCCTGAATGGAAGCAGGGTAGTAATAAATAATTAAACTGGAATCAAAACATGATGAAAAAGAAATACAGCTACCGCCATGGGGAATTACTACTTTACAGATGCCAAAACAGGGGATGAAGTAAAAGTTGAGTATTTATTTGGCTATGTTAGGGATAAGGATGGTAAGCTGCGAATCAATGTGCATCATTCATCGTTGCCATATGGTGCAGGCCACTAGGCTCAAACATCTCTGGAACAGATCTCCCGGCTCACAGCCATCCTCATGAACAGTGGACCCATCTGATAGAAGGAGATTTGGAATTTACGGTTGGTGATGAAACTATGGTTTTGCAGCCGGGAATGACGGCATTTATCCCCTCCGGCGTGGTTCACTCTGGAAAAGCATTTACCGAATGCAAAGTGATTGATTTTTTTATACCTGTAAGAGAGGATTACAGGGAATTAGAGAAACTTAGCTGAACGTAAAAACTTTACAGAATGAATTATTCTGTCATGTTGAGTAGCTTTGTCTGCATCAGGCACATGCAAACCTTCTATTCTATGAGTAACAAAAAGTTTTTTCTGCCGGCCATTCTCATTCTGAGCTTCTCCTTTGGAATTCAAGCCCAGAATGTTCAGGATGTAATGAAGATCGTCAAACCATTGACCGGAGTTGTAACAGAACAAGAGGCGGTTGATGGGATCAAAGAAGCCCTGATAAAGGGGACAGACGAAGGTGTTGCCATCGTATCAAAACTCAACGGCTATTTCTCAAACCCGGAGATTAAGATCCCGTTCCCTGAAAATGCCCGGACGATTGAATCAAAACTAAGGTCCATTGGGCTAGGCAACCAGGTGGACGACGTTATCCTCGCCATCAACCGGGCGGCAGAGGATGCAGCAGCAAGCGCGCAACCCATATTTGTTTCAGCGATTACCGATATGAACATTTCCGATGCGTTGCAGATAGTAAGTGGAAGTGATTATGCTGCAACAAAATACTTAGCAAAAACAACCACACCGGAACTTAAGGCAAAATTCAGCCCGGTGATAAAAGCATCACTGGATAAGGTCGATGCTACAAGGCTCTGGTCCGAATTGATCACCGTTTATAATCAAATCCCCTTTGTCACCAAGCAAAACCCTGATTTAACTGGTTACGTCACAGATAAAACCATCAGCGGCCTGTTTAAAATGATTGGGAAGGAGGAGTTAAAGATCCGGCAGAATCCTGTTGACCGAACTACGGAACTGTTGAAGAAGGTTTTTGGGAGCTAGGGAGCTTGTTGAAATGCCTCAGGGATTATATTGTTCTGTCATCCTGGATTTCATGTTCTGTAACCTGATTTGATCTTTTTCGTCAAATTCGACATGTTTAATTAACAGGCATTCTATGGAACTGTCGATACAGGGTTTGTCAAAATAGTACAAAGGGAACAAATTCGGGTTGAAGGATTTCTCCCTGGAACTGAACAACGGGATCCTGGGACTTATCGGGCCAAACGGAGCTGGAAAATCAACCCTCATGCGTATCCTTGCCACCATCTCAAGACCTTCTGAAGGAAAGGTCAGGCTCAATGGAACCGATATCGTTAAGTCGCCCGATGCCGTAAGAAAAGTGCTTGGTTACCTGCCCCAGGATTTTGACATCTATCCGAATCTCACTGCCATCGAGTTTCTTACATACATCGCCGCCATCAAAGGACTTACAGGGAAAGGCACGAAAAACCGGATTGAAGCGCTTCTGGAAGAATTAAACCTGACAGCAGTCAGAAATCGCCCTGTCGGGACTTATTCGGGCGGAATGAAGCAACGAATCGGAATAGCACAGGTTCTGATCGGCGACCCAAAGCTGTTGATCCTTGACGAACCCACAGTAGGCCTTGATCCCGAAGAACGTGTCCGTTTCCGAAATCTGCTTACTGACCTGTCGGGCGAACGGATCGTCATCCTCTCCTCCCATATCGTTTCCGATATTGAGACCATTGCCAATAATATTGCGATCATCTACCAGGGGAGAGTACTGAAACACAATTTCCCGGATGCCATGTTGAACGCTGTTGTCAACCAGGTTTATGAAGCAACTGTATCTGAGGAAGAGCTAGAAGGTTTCAGGAACAAATACCTGGTAATCAGTGTCATGAAAAGAGCCGATGCATGGGTGGCCCGGTTTGTATTAAACCCGGGTGATCAGGCACCCACTGTCCCTGTTCGGTCAGTGAAAGGTACTCTGGAAGATTCCTATCTTTATGAGATTATATCTGCGAAACGAGGAGGGCAGCATGACGCTTAATTATACCTTTCTCAGCATTTACCATATCGCCAAAGCTGATTTCCTGCAACGGACCCGAAGCTATTATTTCCTCATTGCACTCGGAGTGTGCATTTTCATTATCTATTCCTTTGTCCCACCCATTGGTGCCAATTATACGATGGTCTCCCTGGGCAACTACCGCGGATTCTATAATTCAGCCTGGATAGGCAGCATGGTGGCTATGTGTGTCCCCTTTTTCGCATTGATTGGTTTTTATGTGGTCAACAATGCAGTAAAAAGGGATACCGATACCAGGGTCGGACAAATCATTGCCACAACCCGCATCACCAAACTGCAATACCTCACCGGAAAGCTGTTGAGCAATTTCGCGGTACTTATGACGATTCTGATCATAATCGCAATGATGACCGTCGTCATGTTCTTTGTTCGCGGTGAAACCAGCCACGTTGAGTTGGGAAAACTTCTGCTACCCTTCCTATTTCTTACCGCCCCTTCCATGTTCATTATCGCAGCCCTCGCCTTGTTTTTTGATTCCCTTACAGCCAGTAACCGTGGAATAATCAACATTGCCTATTTTTTTCTCTGGATTCTGATCATAGCAAACAGCAGGAACTCTCAGTCCACTGACGTATTAGGGATGCAAACCGGTATGGCAGATATATCAAATGCTATCTCCACACAACACTCCGACTGGAACGGAGACCATGGGACAGGAATTTTGATTACAAAATCGCACACTCCCAGGAAAGTTTTTATCTGGGAAGGGATGAACTGGACCAGAACGATCTTTCTGCAACGGCTATTCTGGGTTTCCATTGCTTTTGGACTGGTATTGATGGCTTCCTTTTTTTTTAAACGATTCGACACGACAGAATCAAAAGAAAGGAAGCAAAGGCTAATCTGGTTGTTTAAGAGGAAGGAATGTCCTGTTGAGGATCATTACAAACCAGCACAAATGCATTATAAAAATCTGCCCATAGTAGAGCATAGGTTCAGTTTTTTAAACCTGGTGCACGCCGAACTTCTCCTTATGCTTAGGGGGAATTCCTATCTGTGGCTGATTCTCACTTTGGGAATGTTCATTACCTCAATTTTTACTCCAATGGAGTTTTCCTATAAAGTCGCTTTACCGTTATTGTGGTTCCTGCAGATCTTAATTCTTTCCAAACTAGGTTCAAGGGAAGTCACACACCGGTGCAACGAGTATATTTTTTCTTCTGCTTTTCCTCTCCGAAGGCAGCTCCCGGCAACCCTGTCGGCATCCGTATTAATCTTGCTGACGCTTGCCATACCCCTCCTTCTAAAAGTGCTTTTTACCGGCGATTTATACGGTGTTTACGCCATCATCGGGGGCGCTGTTTTTATTCCTTCCTTCGCCATAACTTCAGGTATTTTAACAGGAGGCAGTAAATTTTTTGAAGTGATTTTCACGATCATAGTATACGGCATCCTTGACGGAATCCCTTACATCGATTTCACCGGAGCGATACCAGGATCGCGGGAGCTAGGAGTGGCCAATTATCTTCTGACGATTACCGCCTTACTGCTTATACTGGCGTTTTTGGGAAGAAAAAGGCAGATTACGCATGCCTGAATTGAGCAAAAACGGGATTACTCCTATTCGTCGTGATCCCTGAGGGGGAATCGTCAAACCAATTCCAAAACCAGTATCCTCTGGATTCAGTTTTTTCTTTCCGCAGGGCTGGATCCAAACTAATTTTGGCCCAGCCCCTCAAAAATAAAAAACCCGATGTTATCGGGTTTTGGAATTGGTTTGCGGAGAGA
>CAZXQU010000089.1:0-9575 GCA_964642545.1 uncultured Prolixibacteraceae bacterium
CACCTCCTGAATATGCGCTGCAAGATCACGTATTTTCCCATGCGACTCCTTCAAGGCTCTCTCACTCTCGAGCCGGGCAATATTCTGCGCTTTCAGATCTTCAAGAATATTTAACAGGGAAATCTGGCTTTTCTTCAGTTTCGCCTGAACCTCATTCTGTATAATCTCTGCCTGCTCCCTCCTTTCCAGCTCCTTTGTCAGCTTTTCGGTCTGTTCTGAGACACGGTTGGCTAAAATCTCTTTCTGATGCAATGCCAGCATATTGGCTGACTTAATCCTCATCATTGAACGGATCATCGTGGCCAGCTCAGCCTGATCAAACGGCTTCTTCAGAAAAGCCTCTGCTCCCGTTTCAAGCACTTTGATCCGCATTTGCTGGTCGATCGAATATGCCGTATTCAATACCACAGGAATTAATTTCAACCTGTCATCCTTCTTCAACTCCTCACAGAGTTCAAATCCATCTATCCCGGGCATCACCACATCGAGAAATATGATGTCGGGGTCCTCCTTTAATGCCAACCCGATGCCCTTTCGGGCGTTCAGCGCTGTAAATATCACTGCTTCAGGGAATAAACTCTGAACCCTCGTCTTAAAAGAGGTCAGGTTATCGCTGTTGTCGTCGATCGCCAGAATTTTAATCTTTTGCATTATCCAACGATTTTATATTTGTCAGACTCTCCCAACCTCTTCAGTAGTGCATTCACCTCTTTTTTCAATTCGATCATTGTAAACTCCCGTCCAACCGTCAGGTCGTTGAAACGCTCGAGTTCATCGATTTTAAGCATGAGCTCTTCTTCCGCCTGTTTGCGTTCATGGATATCGGTTAGCACACCCTGAAGACCTGTAATTTTCTCTCCCGCTTTGACAGGCCGGCTGGATGTACGTACCCATCTTACATCTCCACTCTTGGTGAGCATCCGGTATTCCCTGGGTGTGATATCCCCTTTGAGAACACTTCCGAATGCCTGACGGATGTGCTCAACATCCTCGGGAATAACGAGGTGTGCGAAATGTGTGCCGATTAGTTCAGAAGGCTTATAGCCTAGAATTTGCCAGGTTGCAGGGCTCACATATGTGATTAAACCATCTAAGCTGATTAAGTAAATAACATCATTGAGGTTCTCAACGAGTTCGCGGAATTTCTCTTCACTCCCTGCCAGTTTGCCACGAGCAATTTCCTTTTGTTCAATCTCTGCATTGAGATCTGCCATGATGTTGAGAGATGCATAACGAGCCTCAGTAAGTTCGGCATTCAGCCTCTCCATTTCTTTCGCTCTGCTCTTTTCTTCCTCGTGCAGCCTGTTCCTGGCCTCTATCAGGGCTCTTTTCTCCAGGACTTCTTTGACAGCAAAAGGCAATCGCGTGATGGTGTCTTTAAGAATATAATCAGAAGCGCCAGCTTTCATGCACTCCACCGCCACCATCTCATTCTGGCTGCCGGTGAACATAATCACGGGGATGGAAGTATCTTGTTTCTGAATGATCGTCAACGCTTCCATCCCGTTAAACCGGGGCATGGAGTAGTCGCAGATGACCAGGTTGGGCAGGAATGATTCCAGGGCAGGAACCAGCTCTTCCTCTTTATCCACACGTTTGGAAACAACAGCGATTCCAGCTTTCTGCAGTTCAATGCAGGCCAGCTCCATATCGGAGGCAGTATCTTCGACAAACAGTATTCGGATAGGATCAGTCATCATTGCCATTATTTCTCATCATCTTACATCTTACGTCTTACATCTTACGTCTTACGTCTTACGTCTTACATCTTACCTCTTACCTCTTACCTCTCACTCCGGAAACTCCTTCTCCTCCCCCAGCCTTTCCAGCAGCTCATTGATACGTTTCTTCAATTCAATCATCCTGCTTTCGCGGTTTACCATGAACTGATTGAACCGGTTTAACTCGTGAACGGTATTTTTCAGGGTATCTTCGTCTCTCTTTTTCTGAGAGATATCCGTCATGGTCATGTTGAACTGAATTCTGCCCGCTGTATTGTCAGACTCAGCGATGACACATTCGATCAGAGCCCAAAACAATGCGCCGTTCCTCTTTTTTATGGAGAGTTCACAGGATTGAGGTTCTCGGGTATCCAGGAGTTTCTGACGATGGCGGTAATAGATGTCCTGATCGTCACGACTGATGAAGTTTGTGAATGGCTTTTTTTTCAGGGAGCTCCTTGCCACTCCCAGCAATTCGGCTCCAGTGAGGTTGGCCTCCATGATCACTCCCTCGTCATTGAGTGTAAAATACCCGACCGGGGCGAAATCATAAAGAGCCACATATTTTGCATGTTCTTCCGCCAGGCTCTCCTGTGCTATCCGAAGCTCTTCATTCTGCAGTTCCAGCTCAATCTGATGGGTTCGCAGCTCATGCATGATTTCCTGAATCTCCTTAGCCGACATCCCGGGCAGTTGATCTTCTCTGTTTTTCAATTCAGCTTCAGCTCGTTTTCGCAATGCCTGCAGATATTTTGTCGTTTCTTTTTGAGTTGTCATGGTTATTCTTCTTTCCCGGGTTTTACTGATTCCATCATCTTCTCCAGCGTGATCACTACCCCATCGATCACATTGTTCATTGTGCGGTATGGCCGGATACGCAGGTTGTATGTTTGTCCGTGTGAACTCTCTGCCTTAGCCTCTTTCGTTACCAGATTGCGGAGCACCTCTTTGGAAAGAAGCTCGAGATCAATGCTTTTCAAGGCAGAGGTAAAATGGCGGATTGGCCTGCCAACGTCGGCAGGGGTCAGTGAGATCATATCGGTTATGCGTGGTGTAAAGCGCCTGACGTTTAAATTCTTGTCCAGAAATATGATCGCTATTTCTGTGCTGTCCAGCAAATTCTTCATGTCGTCATTCGCTTTGGAGAGTTCATCGATCCGGCACTGCAACTCCGCGTTGATGGTGGCCGCCTCTTCATTCATGGATTGCAGCTCCTCACGGGAGGTCTCCAACTCTTCGTTGGCGCTCTGCATCTCTTCGTTGGTTGACTGAAGCTCTTCGTTGGTCGACTTCAGTTCTTCGTTCGATGTTTCCAGCTCTTCGATGGTGGTATAGAGCGTATGCCGGGTGCGATTTAACTCCTGCTCCAATAAGTCAACATTTTTCCCCTTCGTTTTTACTTCGGTTTTACCTGATTCCGTCTGATCTTTTGCTACCCGCTGGTCAAACAAAACGAGTATTAACCTGACTGTGGATTTTGGAACGATCAGTGGCCTGACGATCAGGCTGATCAGGGCCTCATCGCCATTGAACCTGACCTTTACTCCCCGCTTCACCACCTCACCCAGTTCCGACATCGCTTTCTTCACAGCCTGGGGGAGTTCCTGTTTCAACCCCTCACGGGCCATGTCATAGATATTCAGGCGAGGCAGCCCGATAGAGGGTTCAAGAAATTTTCCGGTAGAGCCATGGATGTACAGAATCTTTCCGGTTTCATCAATCACCACACCCGAAGGGATGTCACTTTGATGGAGAATGGTCTCTACAATGCGCAGTTCATTGATCTCATCCTGTATGGGAGGAGGGTTTGTTTGTATTGTTGGTTTCTTATGTTCCATGGGTATAAGCGTTGGAAATTTAACGATCGCCGGCTGGGCCAGTGAGTCGGGTAGTTGTTGATAAATCTTCCATTTCCTCTCTATAGGAGAAAACAGATCATTGGAGGTTCCAATGGTTTCGGAACTTCCGAGGAAGAGAATCCCGTTCGCATTCAGGCTGTACCTGAAGATTGGAAGCAGTTTCTTCTGAAGCTCGGCACTGAGATAGATCAGCAGATTTCGGCAGGAGAGCAGGTCGAGTTTTGTAAATGATGGATCCTTGATCACATCCTGAGTGGCAAAAATGATCTTCTCGCGGATCAGTTTTTTCACCCGGTAAAAACCGTTCTCCTCCTTGATAAAATACCGCGCCAAACGCTCTTTGCTTACCTCCGAAAGGATTCCGGGAGGATATAAACCGGTTCTTGCAAAAGCAACTGCCTCTTCATCAATATCCGTTCCGAAGAAGTGAAAGCTGAAATTTCGTTTCATCGACTCCATTACTTCATCGAACAGAATTGCCAGGGAGTAAACCTCCTCCCCGGTACTGCATCCGGTCACCCAGATCCTGACATTAGCTCCATCTGCTTTATCAGTCAGGATTTTGGGGATGATTTTTTGCTTCAGGATCTCAAACGCCTCCGGATCCCTGAAAAATGAGGTTACCCCGATCAGCAGATCCTTGAATAACAGGGAAGCCTCTGTTTCGCTCTTCTGCAGAAACTGGATATAGTCGGAGAGGCTTTCAATCTGGTGGACATTGAGGCGACGTTCGATCCTGCGATGGAGGGTATTGTGTTTGTATAGTGAAAAATCGTGACCGGTCTTGTTGCGCAGGATAATCATGATCTTCGGCAGTTCGTCAGTAAATCTGACACGCTCAACAGGAAATCCTTCTACGGAAGTTTGTCGTGCAAAGTTGAAATAACTCATCAGTTGTGCAGGCATCTTTCCGGGAGGCATCGTAAAATCAGCTAACCCTGTTGCGCTAACACTCTTCGGCATCCCATTATAGATCGCTGACGTTTCATCCTGGACAAGAATGACCCCACCTGCCTCTTTGATGGCTTTCACGCCCAGGGTCCCATCGGTACCGGTTCCGGAAAGGATGACGGCAGCAGCCCATTCCGCCTGATCCAGCGCCAGGGACTGGAATAAACTATTGATGGGGAGGTTCATCCCCCGCGAATGAGGAAGTGGAAGCAGGTATAGGACCCGGTTCAGGATGCTAAGATCTTTGTTGGGTGGGATCACATAGACATTATCGGGAAGTATCTTCTGGTTATCTTTCACCTGCATGACCGGCATAGCAGTCTGTTTCTGCAACAACTCCGGCAGCAGGCTTATGTGCGTTGGATCGAGGTGTGCCACCACGATGAAGTCCATACCTGTATTGGAAGGACATGCCTTGAAAAACTGGGTAAAGGCCTCAAGTCCTCCTGCCGAAGCGCCCAGGGCAACAACTGGGAATTGCTTGCTCCGCTTCGCGGCTGCCCCTAAATCCCCTTTTGCCCCTAAATCCCGGTTTGCTTCGCTTTGCTCGCAAGGGGACTTACTCCTTTCGGGATGCGTTTTTTTCTTCATGACGCCAGGCTCTGTTTTTACCTCAAGATTTGGTTCGTGTGATTAGACACAAATATACGATAAAAAGTTGGCAGTGGGCAGTGGGCAAATGCTCTATTTAAGGTAGTCGCGAACCACTTGCTGAATTTCTTTTTTTACACCAACCCATGTTTGGTTTTTAAAACTGACCGGCTCTTCTGTATCCTCTGCATCTACAAAATATGTAATGGCATGCGGAATACTGATTGCAAGCATCTGGCTGGGGAATTTTTGCTTGTGCCAATCTATTACCTGTTGTAACGAATAATTTTGTAGCAATTCATACAGATCCCAGAAGTCCTTTTTTTTTGCCCTGCCAAGCACTGCCTGGATTTTCATGGCTGCTATATCAGCGTTGCTGTAAAATCGAATTTCATCAATTGTTTCAACGATACCTATCAGGCGATGGGGATAGTGGACAAAATCAACTTTAATATTATCAATAAAACAAAAAATACCAAATTGTGTATGCTGTTGTTTATAAACAAATTTATCTCCGAAAACTGCTTCGAACTCCCTGACTATTTGTAACTGGTTAAACTTTTCGTGACAGAACATGTCAATATCAACAGAACTACGATGGCCAAACCGAAGAGACAAAGCGGTTCCTCCAACCAGGGAAAATGGTTGAAGCGAAGACAAGGCCATGAGCTTTTTTAATAGGGAAAAAGTTCCGGGTTCAACTGTCTCAGTATGTAACATCGAAATTCATTCATTGGTTTATCAATTATCGCGCTTGCGAAATAGATAGTATGTAAAGGTAGATATTTTGCATTCAATAAAACCCGGGTAACTTTTTCATCGCCATAATACCTGCGGCACTGACGGATATCGTCAACATCGCCCCGTTCAAATACACGTTCTATGACAAATGCAGCCCGGGCATCCAGATCCATTCGTTCATAATTGACATCCCAGAAAATCCGCTTATTAAAAACCGGTTTCATTTTTTCAGACATGCTACGAAGATAAGAAATATTGGAGAATCTTTTACCCTTGTCACTCCACCGGAGGTTTGTTCAGCAGCAGCCAGTATAAGCCAAGTTCTCCAACAGATTGCATGAATTTATCGAAATCGACGGGTTTGATTATGTAACTGTTAGCGCCCAGTTTATAGCTTTTAATTACATCAGATTCCTGACTTGACGAGGTGAGGATCACTACCGGAATATGTTGGGTTTCTGAGTTCTTTTTTAATTCCTGTAATACTTCCAGTCCATCTACTTTAGGAAGTTTCAGGTCAAGGAGGATAACCTTCGGGAGTTTACTGTTTTTCCTGCTGGTATATCGGCCAGTAGCAAAAATAAATTCAAGAGCCTCTTCTCCATCTAATGCGATGTGAATGTTATTGGTTAGTTTTTTCTCCTTTAAGGCCCTGAGCGCCAGTTCGGCGTCCATGGCATTGTCTTCCACGATCAGGATTTCGATCTCTTCTATTGACTTCATGATGATAAAATTGGTAATGTGAAATAAAATGTCGCTCCCTTCCCCGCTACTCCTTCCGCCCAAACCCGTCCACCATGACGGTGGATAATGCGTTGTACAATGGCCAACCCCACTCCGGTTCCTTCAAATTCAGCCTCTGAATGCAATCGCTGGAAGAGGCCGAAAAGTTTATGGACATACTTTTGGTTGAACCCCACCCCGTTATCGTTGATCCTGTAGATAATTTCGTTATTTTCGGTTTGGGAATCGATGATGATATTTCTGTTGGGTTTCGGCTTCGAGTACTTTAGGGAGTTGGATATCAGGTTTGTCCACACTTGCCTGATAAGAACAGGATCTCCATATGAGGGCGGTATCCCACTAACCCGGAGGATTACCGTCTTCCGGTCATCTTCGGTGGTAATCTCATCATAAACTGATCTCACGAGAGCATTCATATCGATAGTGGTTGCCTGAAAGTCAGCACGGGATACCCGGGCGAGGTGTAGCAGATCATTGATCAGCCTGTCCATTTTCTTTGCACTGAAGCGAATATTTCCAAGGTACCGTTTTCCCTCTTCATCCAGAAGATCTTCGTATTGCTCCATGATGATCCTTGAATAGCCATCAATGCCCCGTAAGGGCGCTCTGAGGTCGTGGGATACGGAGTAAGCAAAGGCCTCAAGCTCGGCATTGGCAGTTTCCAGCTGGGCAGTACGCTCTTTCACACGCTGGTCGAGTTCTTTGTTCAGTTTTTGAATCTCCTCCTCCGCCATGTTCCGCTCGGTAATATCGCGGGCCGTGGAGAGTGCACCCTGAACTTCGCCGGAAGCATTTTTCAGCACACGGCACCACCAGGCTAGGAGTCGCTTTTCGCCGTCTTTCCGTCGCTGCCAGCTCTCCACATAGATCACATTCTCGGCTCCGTTGAACAGGGGTTTCACCTGGTTTAGCGTATCCTGCTCTCCTTCAAAATAGGTGTTGGCAGATCTCCCAATGACATCCTGGCCAAAAAAGTCATACCCGGCCTGATTCGTCCATGTATAAACCTTCTTGTTATCCACCTCCGTGATAATATCGGGAATAGCAGACAGGATTGCCTCCTGGCGCGTTGATATCTCAGAAAGTTGTTCGGTATGTTTCTTTTGAAGTGTGACATCTTCAAAGGTTGTAAAAACCTCATATGGCCTCTCTTCTCCGGGCCTGAACAGAGGAACAGCGTGGATTTTGATCCAGGTGTAATCATCTGTAACCGGATTAAACACACCCATCAGTGCATTTTTCACCTCTTCTCCGGTAAGCAAAGCAACCATTGAAGGATGTTCATCGCCAGGCCAGGGGGATCCATCTTCATGGATTGCATGCCACATGGGGTCTGTGGAGGTGCGGCCCTGCATCTGGTCAAGAGAGAGGCCGAGAATCCTCTCGGCAGCCGGGTTGGCAGAGGTAATCTTCCCCTCTTCGTCCTGGTAAACAACTCCCTGTATCATGGAATTAAACAGATTCTGGTATCTCACCTCACGAACCAACAGATGATGAGTTTTGTCTTCAATCAGTTGTTCCAGGTCTGATTGGTACCGCTCAAGTTCTTTCTCGTGTTCAATCCGTTCAATAATGATCGCTACCATCTGAACAGCGTTCTGAATGAGCCCTATCTCCTCTTTGATGATTATAAGTCCGGTGGAGACAACGAGGTAGCCAAACAGGGTATTCCGGGTTTGAACCTCAAACACGATGTTATCCGTTGTTGGCTTATCCTGCCAGGTAATGGAGTAATCAGGGAACAGGGACTGGATCCCCTGTGTGAAGAGGGAGATGATGTTCTTTTTATCCTTGTGCTGTGATAAGTTCGTTATCAGCAACAACAGATCGTGGGCGAGATCGGGCATTGGAGTTTGATTAATCGAGAAACTGAGGTGCATTTTTTGCCAGCCATTCGTCAGGGTGAACGAACCAGGGATTCTGGGTAATGATCCCCCCGTTGATGGTAAAAGGGTGTGTTTGCAGTACATTCATAATTGTACTGCCGGAGAACTTTGTAACATTGTAGAGGCAGATGCTGATCCAGGGTTTACCCGGAATAAAATAGTTGAGCCGGGCTTCATAGGCCATCAGGTGTTCGATACCGGGGATCGCTTCAAGCGCCCACACCATTTCTGCGGTTGCCCTGATGTTCATGGGTTTTGGCTCACGTGTTGACTTGTAAAATGCATTCAATCCTTTGTCCATGTAAAACGGGTCGAAAACTCCCTCAGGATAATAGAGCTCTTTGGCTGACATGACCTGGAAGCATCCCGGATCTGTAAGACGTGACTCACAAACAGGACAGAAGTCGGTAAATTTCTGTTTGAAATCCTTTTCAGTTCTTTCCGTAGGACAATAAAGTTGCAGGTCTCCATCAAGGTATCCCTGCCTCAAAAAGCCGAAGAGGATCTCATCACGTTCCTTCTCGCTCTCATAGAGGCCGCACATGTGCATGCCCCAGTTGCAGGAATAATTTCCGAATCCCAGCTCCAGTTGTGCCTGGTCAGACGTATGAATGTGCATGACTTTCCGTTATTGGTTTCTTTCCAACAACCAAATATACAATAATAACTAGACCAACACAAGGGGACATAGGAACGTAAGAGCGTAGGAATGTAGGAACGTAGAGAGGAGAACTGGAAACCCCCACTGCAAACTGCAAACTGCGGACTGCGGACTAAAGTTTATTGCTCAGGATTTCGAACAAGGGTCTCTGTCAACTTCCCTGCCCGTTCAAAGAGAATATGATTTTTTCGCCGTGCCTCAGCCCTGATAACCCCGGAAGTGTTGGGAGGTGTGCAAAAAACTCCACTGGATTGATGAATAACCTGGTCCTCAAGCTTACGTGAAAGCTCCTTCAATAGTGCATCTCGTTTGATTTCGGCCATAATTTCGTTTATCAATACTGATCTGAAAACAATGAAATAATCTGCCAAAATAGGGCTTATCTTTAATATATTGTAATGTGAATAACATAACAAGCGAA
>CAZXQU010000090.1:0-9488 GCA_964642545.1 uncultured Prolixibacteraceae bacterium
CATTCCTCCAGATAAGGGTATACTGACTTGTTTTATCCCGATTATCCATCATCTCAAACTCCTCTTTGGTCATATCTTCGGGATAAAAATTTGCTCCGGCTGGTTTTTCACCGTAATCAGGGAGAAAAGGTTCATTCCCGTCCAACCGTGCCCATGGACCATAGTTGATCATCGCAAATTTTCGGGCATCTGCATTGGTCAGACTGTCGAGGAATGTGACCTTGTTTTCGGCGAAGGCTTGCTGCCAGAAAAGGTTGTCCATGATCTGTGCAGCTTCGATCAGCATGGGGATCATTTTTTTCTCGTTCTCAGTCAGACCAGAGATGTCTGTTTTAAGTTGTACGACAGCATACTCAGATACTTTTGCCTGCATCAGGGAGTCGAAGGTAATCTGCTCGGCTGTTCGTGTCTCCTGGTTGCAACTTGTGAAGAATCCGATGGCCATCACGAGAATGGCGAAATGTGTAATAAGCTTTTTCATTGGGAATAATTTTGAAATGGGTTCAGTGAATGTGTTGCTTGTATTGATATATAGTTGTATGTTTGTGATGAAAATAAGTGCAAAGTTAATGTAAACCCTTCAAAACCCAAGTACCTATGACAGGAATTGCATGGGCAATTATTATTGCCGTTATCCTCCTTCTGTTTTTTGCCGGCATCCGGATTATCAGGCCAACCCACAGAGGTTTGGTGGAACGTTTCGGAAAGTACCATCATTTCGCAAGCCCTGGATTTTCCTGGATTATCCCGGGAATTGACAAAATGTACCAGATCAACATCACAGAGAAGATGATTGATGCGGAACCGCAAGAGATCATTACTAATGACAACCTGAATGCAAAAGTGGATGCCCAGGTCTATTTCAAGATCAAAGATGACGAAGTGAGTGTGAAAGCGTCGCAATACAATGTTAACAGGATTGAATATCAGATTGTTAACCTTGCTCGTACAACGTTGAGGAACATCATTGGTACGATGACGCTGAAATCTGCTAACAGCGAGCGGGGCAAAATCAATAAAGAACTGCATGGTACGCTGTTGGATGAGACTGCCCACTGGGGAATTGAGATCGTTCGTACCGAATTGAAGGAGATTGATCCGCCAAAAGATGTTCAGGAGACAATGAATAAGATCGTAAAAGCGGAGAATGAGAAAATTGCCGCAATCGACTTTGCCACTGCTCAGGAGACTCAGGCCGATGGTTTGAAACGAGCCGAAATTCGCAAAGCAGAGGGGATCAAAATAGCCGCCATTTTACGGGCTGAGGGTGATGCGCAGGCAATCCAGCTTGTCAATGAAGCGGCTGAAAAGTATTTCGTCGGGAATGCACAAATACTAAGGAAGATCCAAATGGTTGAATCATCTCTGCAGGAGAATGCCAAGATCATCGTCCCGGAAGGCTCTGACCTGGTGAATGTACTTGGCGAGATGGCAGGAATTGTTCCTCTAAGACACAAGAAATCTGAAGGATAATCTCCCTGACTGAGTTAGTCTGAACTTTTTTTAACAAGCTCCATCAACCTGTTTGTGAGATCTTTTGCTGTCCCCGACAGTTCTTCTTTCAATCCAATCAGATCTTTGGAGAGGGTATCATACCCCTTTTGCAGACTTCCTTTGAGGGCCTTGTATTCTTTGTTGTATTCCTCTTGTTTGGCATTGTGAGAGTCTTTTTCATCCTGAATTAGTTTCTCCAGCTTCTGAATTCTCTCTTCAGTTTCGGTGAATAGGTTTTGAGAGGTATGTTCTGCATCTTTCACGGAAGCCTGAAGTTCCGATCTCAGTGAATTCTGCTCTCTCTTGAATGTACTCTCAAGATTATCAAGTTTTTTAGAGAGTTCGTTCAACCGGTCATCCAGGTGGTTGAACATCGATAGCATCCGATGCCTGAAGATGATCAGCCAGATCAATACCAGAAGAGTAAACAGAAACAATCCGGCCGGAATCAGAATGACCATCAGGGTGCCCGATTTGCGCTGGGTCAATAAACGGCTGTCAAGATCGGCTTGAGAGGTTTCCAACTTTTGTAAAAACTCTTTCTGTGCCTGAAGCTCAGCCGATTGCAAGATAACCAGTTCCGCCAGGCTGTCATTGGACTGCACCTCAAACAGAAGTATACTTCTCAGCTCCTTGTCGCTCTTATTCAAGCTGTAAATGGACCTCATGAGCTGGGATTTCTCAGCCTGCAGATCTTTTTTTGAAACGTACTCAGTTTCCTGACTAATTAATTGCCACGGGAGAATCAGGACAACCCCGAAAAATACGAGAAGTTTTTTCATGGTATATATTTTTTCGGGTTAAATATAAGACTTAATTCGCTGAAAGTCAATTTTTAATTAATATTTCCATAAACTTCCTCTTTTATGTACATTTGCTTTAACAAACAAACATCTCACTCCTATGAAGAAAATAATTGGTTTTTTAATTCTGATATCTTTCATGGCTGGCTTCTCCTCCTGCGAAAAAGTCAAAGGCAAGGGAGATGTTGTATCTCAAACCAGAAATATAACAGGTTTTACTGGTATAAGCCTGGCGATTGATGCAACTGTTTATTTTTCACCTGATTCCAACTTTTACCTGGAGGTCATTGCGCAGCAAAACATGCTGGATATCCTCGAGACGGTCATCAGTTCAAACAATACTTTAATTATTAAGTATAAAGATGGTGTGGTCATAGGGAATCATGAGCCGATTAAGATTTTTGTCGCAGGACCGGCGATTCAGTCTTTAACCATCAGTGGAGCAGGCGATATTTTGGTGGATACCCCGTGGTTGAATTCCTATATGACCGTTTCGATCAGTGGTAGTGGAAACGTTACAATTTCCGAATTGGATGCAAACGAACTTCAAGTGAATATCAGTGGGGCAGGGAATGTTCAGGCCACAACAGGGAGCGTAAATTACCAGGAGCTTAAGATTAGTGGAAGCGGCAACGTGGAACTTGTTGGGGTTGAGTCTGATACTACTTTTGTCCACATCAGCGGTGCAGGCAATGTGACAGCTTGGGTAACCAAACTCTTGGATGTTACGATCTCCGGAAGTGGAAATGTCAGTTACAAAGGCGACCCGGTTATTAATACGCATATCTCTGGCTCGGGTTCCGTTATAAAACTTTAATTATAAAAAAGGCCCTCCTGTTCCTGACCGGCTTGATGATCACAACAGGCTCAGTTGCTCAGTTCAATATCACAATCATAAATCCCGATTAGGGAGGTGTTCAACAATGATGTGGTGGGAGGAATCATCTGCCGAATGACCTCATCTCCACCCAATGGAGTTATTGCCGTGACGAAAAAGATGTCGGTGCTGTAGAGTTTATTTTATAATACCCTTCTCGATCAGGATTTTACGGATAGCTGGCAGCGCATCCTTTGCAGCTTTGATCCCTGCATTGAACATCTTATCATTATCCTTGCTGCTCATCAGGGGCATCCCTTGCAGATCGGGGGAAATTAAGATATCCGCGAGGGGAAGTCTCTCTTCTTTCAGTTTATGGGCAGCAACCGAATAGGCCCGCAGAACAACATGTTTTTTATTCTTGAAAACGGGAACTGTGTCATAATCAGCCATTACATCCACAGCAATGATGACATCAGGCTGGTAGGTAGCGGCAACATCCGTTGCAACAGCGTCCAGAACACCTCCGTCTGAAAAGATAGTACCGTACATTTTTACCGGTTCAAAAATGTAGGGGATAGCACAAGAGGCATTCACAGAGGGTGCAATGGGCCCAGCTGCTAATGCAATACTCTTCGCATGGTTCATATCGGTAGTTACTGCCACATAAGGAATGGGAAGATCTTCAATATTCGCGTGATGCAGGTGTTCCGTCAGGTATGATTGCAGTCGTTTACCGGAAACAAACCCTTCAGATGAGCGAAATAATGAAAAATCAAATACATCTTTCTCCGTTGTGGCATTAACCAGCGGTACCAAAGAATCTATATGCGGATAATCGGCATAGAGGGCACCAACCATGCTCCCCGCACTGGTCCCAACGATCAGGTCGATAGGAATATTTTCATGTTCGAGTACCTGCAGGACACCAACGTGTGCCATCCCGTGAAAAGCACCTCCTCCAAGAACCAGGGCAACACGAGGGGCCTTGTCAAGAATTCGTGCAGGCGGCTGAGTAGGAGGATTTTCAACCACCATAAACTTTTTGGAACAGGCAGCGAAAAATATGATAAGTATCCCTGTAAGGAGCCAGAAGAATGATCTGCCGGTGAGATGAAAGATTGATTTTTGAGACATCATTATGAATTTTGTTGTTGTCAAAAATACAACTATTCAATGCACAGCGACCAAATTATTTAGATATATTCTAAATATTTCAGTGCCATGATTTCAATCGGGATCTCGATCTATTATGTGAAAAAACTGAAGCAGAAACAAAATGTTGAAGAGTAACCGGCGTTATCTTCAGGGAACTCACTTCTTTTTATCTTACAGTTTATTTCACACTATGTTCAGACGATTGCTCATTTGCTGGATAATCGGAGTCCTTTTTTTATCCGACACGCTTGCCCAATCGTGGAATTCCGACTCCCTTGCCCGTTCAATCCCTGCGGGGGTTATAGGTTCACCTGAAGATTTTGCCCGTTACCTGAAGGAACGGTTTCCCAAAAAAACGGATAGGGTAAAAGCGCTCTTTTCATGGTTGGGTCATCATATCATCTACGATTTCAGTCAGGTTGAGAGCATCAACCGGTTTGAAAGTATAGATGACTTTGTTCTCTATACCTTGAAGAATGAAAAAGCGGTTTGTCAGGGGTATGCGGAAGTTTTTACTGCAGTATGCAATAGTATGGGAGTTCCGGCAATCACTGTTCATGGCTATAACAGGATTGATGGGAGGCTGAAGAGTGATATTGGCCATGCCTGGAATGTAGCCAGAATTGATGACAAATGGTATCTTTTCGATCCAACATGGGGCAGTGGTTATGTTGATAATGGCAGGTATCGTAAAAGCTTTGATGCATTATATTTCATGACCCCACCTGATAGCCTGCTTGAATCTCATATGCCATTTGATCCCATCTGGCAACTCCGTGAATATCCCATCAGCCACGATCAGTTTATTAATGGAGGGAACCATGGATCCATCTATTATAACTTTTCCGACAGCCTCGCTCTTTATTATTCTCAGGATGAAAAAGAGAGGGCGGAAGGCACGTTGAGAAGGGCAGAAGCTATCCATGCGAACCGTAAAGAGATTTATAAGATGTACAAGAAGTACTACGATTATGTAGTCAATATTAGATGTAATATTGAGATCACGCGGTACAATGAATCTTCAACCTCTCTTAGGGATGCGATAGATCGTTTTAACGAATTTCAGGAAATCCGGAACAGGAAAAATCCGAACAGGGCACAGCAGAAGGCCCTGCTTGAAGTTGCAGGATCTCTGGTTCAGCAATCGTTTACCATTGCCCGGGGCATCAACTCCTGTCCATCACTCTCCAGGCAGGAAATCCAGCGGTTGATCAGACAGATTAGTGAAGTGGATAATGCGGTCCTGAGTTCTCTGAGATCTCTCTGAAGTAGCTTTTTGAATTTCTTCGTCATCTTTTGTATCGAAGTATTAAGATGTATTGATTAAATATCTAATTTTGCGTCATCAACTAAATCATTATAAAATCAGCTATTTATGAACAAATCAATCACCCTTTTATTCGCCCTGTTTTTCGCCGTATGTATGAGCACTGTGTATGCTCAGAATATGGCTGCTCACCCTACAGAAATAGTTACTGGCACCTACTACGGTGTAAGCGCAGCATTGCGTGATATTCCTCCGATGTCGATGGAGGAGTTTCAGGCGATCGAAAAGAAGGCATGTGAGAAGCAGTTTAATGAAAGTCTGAGATACAGGAACTATCCTTTTGAATCGACAGCTCTGCCAAAGGGTGATGATCCTGCATGGCAGAAAGAGATGGGACGCAATACTCATGTAAGCCGATCACCAATTGTCAATTTTAATGGACAAAATTCTCCCTATTACCCTCCTGATGCCAATGGAATAGCTGGACCCAACCATTATATGCAAACCATCAACTGCGTTTACGCAATTTACGATAAAACTGGAAATCTGGTAGCAGGACCAACCAACCTGAACCAGCTATTCGGAAGTGTTCCCGGTGCCAACCGAAATGATGGTGATCCAATCATTTTGTACGACGAAGAGGCTGATCGGTGGCTGGTTACGGAATTTTCTGTCCCATATTCGGGACCCAACTACATGCTTATGGCTGTTTCCACAACGAATGATCCCACTGGTACATGGCACCAGTATTCCTTCCAGGTCGCTGCTATGCCTGATTACCCAAAATTCGGGATATGGCAGGATGGATATTATATGGGAGACAACAATTACTCGGGGAACGACATCTACGTGATGGAACGTACTCCCATGCTCTCAGGCGGAATTGCCCAGATGGTTGGCTTCAACAATCCTTACCGTCCCGCATCTTCCGATGGGTTCATGTGCGTACCCCCGCTTGACAACGATGGCCCCTTTGCCCCTGCAGGATCCCCCGGACTTTATATTGCCTTCAACGATGACGCACTGGGTGGAGGTTCCGACCAGCTCTGGGTCTATGAACTTGAAGCGGACTGGACTACTCCAACAAACTCAACATTCGGCCGCGTTCAGCAGATTGATGTAGATCCCTTTAACGCAAATTTCGGACCCACATGGAACAACATCCCACAGGCAGGTACCGGACAGAAACTGGATGGAATTCCTCAGGTAGTCATGAATGTACCTCAATACCGGAATTTTGGAACCTACGAAACCATGGTGTTATGCCATACCGTTAAAGTTGACGCTTCAGGCCTTGCCGGTATCCGTTGGTATGAATTACGTCGTACAACTGGTGATTGGACTGTTCGCCAGCAGGGAACCTATGCCCCTGACGACGATTGCCGATGGATGGGAAGTATCATGCTGAATGGAATTGAAACAATAGCTCTGGGCTATTCTATTTCCAGTACCACACTAAATCCGAGCATTCGTTATGCTGGCCAATCCCCGGCAGAATATGCAAATGCTACCGGAGTTCTTGATATTCCTGAAGATACAATCTTCAACAGCAGTAACTCCCAGAACGGTGTGAACAGGTGGGGTGATTACTCGCTGATGTGTGTTGATCCGGTTGATGATGAGACTTTCTGGTTTACCACTCAATATCCTGGTGCCGGGGGAGTCCGCAAAACCCGCATCGCTTCATTCAAGTTTGTTACCGGGCCTTCCGTGATTACCATGGCTGCAACAAATGTCACGGATGCTACGGCAACCCTAAATGGAATCGTGAACCCTCAGGGTGAAGAGACAACCTATTACTTTAAATATGGAGATAATTTCATGGCTCTTACCGACTCTACAGATGAATTATCTGCAGGATCCGGTGTCGACCCGGTAGATGTGAGTGCTGATATTACCGGACTCACCAGTGGTCAGATGTACTATTTCAAAGTGATTGCCTCAAATGTGTCAGGAACAAACGCTGGCTCTACGCTCAACTTCATGACAGGTGCTGCACCATCTCTTGTTGTCCTTCCTGTTAACCAGGATGTGACCGCTCCTATTGGAGAAACTGAGTTTTACGTAACCTCCAACGTTGACTGGACTGCATCAAGCGATTCGCCATGGTGTATAGTCACGGCATCTGGCAGCAATGATGATACTATTTTTGCCAGCTATACAGAGAATATGACGATGGCTGAACGGATTGCAACAGTCACCATTGAAGGCAGTGCAGTTTCTCCACAACTCGTTACTGTCACACAAGCGCCCTATCCGGTTGGTTTGAATGAACCTCAAAGCAGCAGCCTGCGTATCTATCCGAATCCAAACAACGGCTCATTTACAATTGTCCACACAGGGATGAAGGATGCGCGGATGGAATTGTCCGTTACTGATCTCAACGGTGTGGTGATCCTCAGTCAGACTCTGGAGGGTAAAACTGAATACCAGATCGAACTTGGATCGGTTTTTCCGGGACTTTACCAGGTAGCTTTAAAAACCGAAACCGAACTCATCGTTAAAAAGCTGGTGATATTGAAGTAACTGGATGCTGGAGACTAGATACTGGATACTTCCACCGTCTAACTTCATACTTATCTTCGTACTTCTAACTTTTAACTTCGTACTTCTTGATGATTTTGCGTGAAATGCAATAAAAACCCGAGAATAAAAGTGTACCCTGCCTAAAGACATTTCCATCGATATCCATCGATAAGTTCCGATAGAGGATCTTTTTTACGTTTTTTTACAGAAAATGAGTGAAAGGTGAAAATGAGGCATTTTGGCCTGGTCATATTAAAAAATTTTTATCAATTTTGTTAGTCAAGGTATTGCTCTGACACTCCAATGGACAAATTGGACGTACAAATTATTATATTTATTACTACAGTAAACTATCGGACTGGATCTATCTCGTAAATTTCAGAGATAAATTCATCAGAAGGAATAAATTGGGATAGAACTAAGGCAGAAGTATCATCAATTATAAAGATACCGACAAGTTACGCAACATAATTGAAAAATGAAATCAGCATTATCAATACAGTTGAAAAATTTATCCTTCCGGTTTATTATTTTACTGATAATGATGTTTTTTTCATCCTGTAGGAAAGACACAGTACCTGAAAAAATTCCTTGTCCCACATCTATTAGCTGGGTAGGGCAGACATATCAAACTATTGAGATTGGAAATCAATGCTGGTTCAGGGAAAATATTAATATTGGAAAATTTGTTTTTGGCACAAAAGATCAAACCAATAACGACACTATTGAAAAATATTGCTGGTATGATGAAATTCCAAGCTGCGACGGATATGGGGTCTATATCAATGGGATGAAATGATGCAATATGTTAAAAAAGAAGGAGCGCAGGGTATTTGTCCAGTTGGATGGCATATTCCGGCTGCCTCAGAAATGTTTGTTTTGCAAGAATATCTTGGAGGCCATGGAGAAGCTGGCGGCAAAATGAAAGAGCAGGGCAATAGTCACTGGTGCTCTCCAAATATTGGCGCAACAGACAGCAGTGGTTTTACTGCTCTTCCTGATGGTAAAAGGGATACTTCAGGCTATTTCTCATATCGATGTAGTTATGCGTTTTTTTGGGCATCAACCCAAAGTAATTTTGACTCTTTAAATGCATATTCAGGGTTACTGTGGTATCAGGGATCATTTTTTCAGGTTCAACCATATGATGATAGAAAACTAGGATTTAGTGTAAGATGTATTATGAATAAATAGTGTAGAAATCTGTCTGAAAATGGAACTCAAACAAATAATTACGTTGGCCGAACGTTAGGCGCAAGCTCGAGTAATAGCCTACATAAATTGATACAATATTATAAATGAATAATTTCTGGGAAAAAATATTTGAAAAAGAAAAAACAAATTGGGGATTTACTCCTTCTGATTTTGCGATCCTGACAAAAGACTTCTTTCTGATAAAAAAGATCAAAAACATCTTGATACC
>CAZXQU010000091.1:0-9469 GCA_964642545.1 uncultured Prolixibacteraceae bacterium
GTACTCTTTGTTTAACTGTTCCAGCACCTCCCGGGTAATATCCAGCTTCCCGTTTGCAGTGAGGATCTCCCCTGCCATCCGGTAAGCAAGGATGTAATCATATCCGTACGCTTCGTTGTATCTTGCTAAGAAGTTGTTTACAGTATCAAGTAACTGGATGTTCATATTGAACTCCTGTTCGGCCACCTGCTGGGTAAAGCGCTCTTTTTTCTCCATCAGTAACTGCTGCTTCATCATCAGCTCTTCATAAACAACCTTGGCCTGGGCTTCAGTGATGCTATTCGTTTGGATCTTCCGCTGAAACTCGGCAGCCTCTTTCTCTAAGGCACTCTGTTCATTCAGAACCTCGCGCTGAAGCCGGTTGCCGGTACTCTCCAGGTTCTGCTTCATAACTTTCACAAACTCGTAGTGCTCATTTAACGTGTCGATGTTGACATAAACGATAGTAGGGCCAGATGGTAAAGCTACCTGGGTGGAGTCGGTGGAGGCTTGAATAGATCCACTGGATTTTTGCGAAGTGAGAAATAAAATATAAAGGACAACGAGTCCGGCAAGGGTTATTAGTAATAAAACCGTGTTCAGGTTTGCTGCTTTTTTTTCCATAGTTGACAAATTAATTTCCAAGTTCAGATATAAATTTGATACGCATCAACCGGATCTCTTCCTCGGCATACTCATCTTCTCCAAGGTCCTGAAGTGCTTTGGCAACCGAATCGGTTTCTGCTGTGCGAAAATAGTCGAAAATTTCCTCCTGGTGGTAAGGATCAACGATTTCATCAATGTAATAGTTGATATCGATCTTTGTCCCGGCGCTAACAATATGTTCGATCTCGGTGAGCAGCTCTTCAAATGTCAGATTCTTGGCAATCGCAAGATCTGCCAGAGAGATCTTCCGGTCGATACTTTGGATGATATATACTTTGAGTCCCGATTTGTTGATGACCGATTTCACAACCATATCCATCGGCCTGATGATCTCATTCTCCTCCACATACTCCTTGATCAGGTCTAGAAATGGCTTTCCATATTTGAGCGCTTTCCCCGACCCAACTCCGGTAATCTGCTTCAACTCTTCGGAGGTAATCGGATATTGTATCGCCATATCCTCCAGCGACGGGTCCTGGAAAATTACAAACGGCGGAAGCTTCTCTTTCCTGGCAATCTGTTTGCGCAAGTCCTTCAGCATGCTGAACAGGGTTTTGTCCGTGGTGCTGCTCTTGGATCCCATGGCTTCGAGAAACTCCTCCTCTTCCGGATTTTCATAGTCGTGGTCGTCGACCAGCATGACCGACCAGGGCTTTTTCAGAAACTTATGGCCTTCAGCATTCATCTTCAGGATGCCATAATTTTCTATATCCTTGGTAAGAAGCCGTTCGATCAAACACTGACGTATCACAGCATTCCAGAATTTTTCATCTTTATCAGCCCCTTTCCCGAATACCTCTAGCTTGTTGTGTTTGTAGTTTTTAACAGGAGTAGTGAGTTTGCCGATGAGCACATTGATCAGATGTTTGTGCTTTACCTGTTCTTTCATCGCAAGAATCGCTTCAAGGGCAATCTGCATGTATTGCTTGCCTTCAAATTTTTTCTTTGGATGGAGACAATTATCGCAGTTCTGACAATTATCTTCTTTGAATATTTCGCCAAAATAATGAAGCAGTTGCTTCCGGCGACATACCGACGATTCGCTATAGCTTACAGTTTCAAACAAGAGGTGCTTGGCAATCTCCTGTTCAGCGACCGTCTTCCCTTTGAGAAATTTCTCCAGCTTCAGGATGTCATCATAGCTATAGAATGCAATGCAGTTTCCTTCTCCATCATCGCGCCCCGATCGGCCTGTCTCCTGATAGTATCCTTCCAGGCTCTTCGGCATATCGAAATGGATCACATATCGTACATCCGGCTTATCGATCCCCATTCCGAATGCGATGGTGGCAACAATCACATCCACCTTCTCCATTAAGAACCTGTCCTGGTTCTCCCTTCTTACTGCGGCGTCGAGTCCGGCATGATAAGGCAGTGCCTTGATGCCGTTGAGCAGAAGGGATTCGGCTAGCTCCTCAACCTTTTTACGGCTCAGGCAGTAAACGATGCCCGATTTCCCTGCATGGCTCTTGATGTATTTTATCACATCCTTCACCACTGTTTTATTTTTTGGCCGCACTTCATAGTATAGGTTTGGCCGGTTGAAGGATGACTTGAAAACTGCGGCATCCATCATTCCAAGATTCTTCTGGATATCTTGCTGGACTTTGGGAGTGGCTGTTGCCGTAAGGGCAATTACCGGCACCTTCTGTCCTATTGCCTCGATGATAGGCCGCAAACGACGGTATTCGGGGCGGAAATCATGGCCCCATTCAGAAATACAGTGTGCTTCATCGATGGCATAAAACGAAATCTTGATATTCTTCAGGAATTCGATGTTGTCTTCCTTTGTGATTGTTTCAGGAGCCACATACAAGAGTTTTGTCTTGCCTGAAGTAATATCCTTCTTCACCTGCAGGATCTCCTGACGCGAAAGTGAAGAGTTCATAAAATGAGCTACCTCCTCTTCGGTGCCAAAACTACGCATCGAATCCACCTGATTTTTCATCAAAGCAATCAATGGGGAGACAATGATTGCAGTTCCCTCCTGTATGAGTGCAGGAAGTTGATAACACAGTGATTTTCCACCGCCCGTAGGCATAATTACGAATGTATCTTTCTGTGCCAGAACATTATTGATGATAGCTTCCTGATTGCCTTTAAAGGTATCAAATCCAAATACCCGCTTCAACGCATCATGTAGATTAAGATCTCCCTTGCTACCCGCCATTGCTATTATCTGGTTAATTGTTTACTTTTGTTCTAGATTCCTTGATTTATAAAGAATTAAACCTCTTATATACAAATATAATCACAAATATTCCGAATCAACCAAATTTTTTAAAAAAATTATACTTTGAAAATCACAACTGATATTCGAGAATCTGCCCTAACAACCATTCGTCAGGAAACGGAAGCCATTAGCGGCCTGACTGCTTTCATCAACGAAAACTTCATCCGATGTGTTGAGGTGATCCTTCATGCCGGTGGTCGCGTAATCGTAACAGGGATTGGGAAAAGCGCAATCATCGGACAAAAGATCGTTGCCACATTCAACTCCACTGGAACACCTGCTGTTTTCATGCACGCTGCCGATGCCATCCATGGGGATTTAGGGATAATCCAAAAAGAGGATGTCGTACTCTGTCTCTCCAAAAGTGGGGAAACACCTGAGATTAAAATCCTTGTCCCCCTGATAAAAAAGAACGGAAACCCACTTCTTGCTTTGGTTGGCAACCCATCCTCCTACCTTGCAAACTCAGCAACCTATTGGATAAATACATCTGTACCCCAAGAGGCTTGCCCTAACAACCTGGCACCTACTTCCAGCACAACTGCCCAGTTGGTCATGGGTGATGCCTTAGCTGTATGCCTGCTCGAAAGCCGTGGATTTACAGCCAGTGATTTTGCTAAATTTCACCCGGGAGGTGTATTAGGGAAAACACTCTATTTAACCGTCGCAGATCTGTACGTCAACAATCCGGTGCCAAAAGTAACATATTCTGATAATATTAAAAACGTTATCCTCGAAATCTCTTCCAAACGACTCGGGGCAACAGCTGTTTTGAAGCAGGATGAATTGATTGGGATGATCACAGATGGAGACCTTCGCCGGATGCTGGAGAGAAATATTGCCCTTGAAACCATAACAGCTGAGGACATTATGAGTCCGAATCCGAAAACCATCGAGCCGGATATGCTGGTTATCGAAGCATTGCAGGTGATGCGGAATAATAATATTACGCAATTGATCGTATTAAAAAACGGTATTTACCTGGGCATTATTCATCTGCACGACATCCTGAAAGAGGGTATCATTTAACATGGAAGGGGCGATTGTGATTCCTCATCTGCGAAGAGCTGTCGAATTTTGGGATGCCCTGGTATCAGAACAAACTGCAGGGGAGTAATCCCGGAACTCTGATCCAATGAAAAATAACCGGTTCATCGCTCGTAGCACGTTAGCGATGCTTCTTCTTCTTTTCGTACTGCCCCTTGCAGCTCAGGTAACAAAAATTATTGGAAAAATTACGGACAAATCAACCGGAGAACCACTCCCCTTTACCAATGTCGTAGTTTCAGGAACCACGCTCGGAACCTTAACCGATTTTGAAGGAAAATATGCCATCGAATTTACAACGAAGGCTGATTCGTTGCGTGCATCGTTGATAGGATATATTCCACTGAGCCACAAAATCCTGTTACATCAGTTTCAGACCATCAATTTTGAACTTCCCCCGGCAACCTATAACCTGGCTGAGGTCACGATCAGGTATACCGGAAACCCTGCCGAAAAGATCCTGGCTATGGTGATTGCCAACAAAGACAGAAACTCCCTGCAATCTTTCTCATCGTATCAATATGAAGCCTATACCAAAATTGAGCTGGATGCCAATAACATCACCGACAAACTGAAGCAACGGAAACTCTTTAAATCCTTTGACTTCATATTTTCCTATGTCGATACATCCACCATCAATGGCAAATCCTACCTGCCCGTTTTTATAACGGAGACCATGTCAGATGTCTATTTCCGGAAATCTCCAAAAGCTCGGAAAGAGATCATCAAAGCCTCCCGGTTATCGGGACTGGAAAATGAGAGTGTGGCACAATTCCTCGGGAATCTTTCCGAACAGATTGAAATTTACAAAGATTATATCCCGATTTTCGATAAAAATTTCGTGAGCCCGATCGCAGAATTCGGTCTCGATTACTATAAATACTACTTGGTCGACAGTATCTTCCTCGGGAATAACTGGTGCTACCACCTGATGTTCAAACCCAGGCGAAAGCAGGAATTAACGTTTTCCGGAAGTTTTTGGGTGGCCGACACCTCTTTTGCCATTAAAAAGATTGACCTCCGGATCGCTTCCGATGCCAACATAAATTTTATCAATGATCTCGAAGTTAAACAGGAGTTTGAGTGGACCGAGGAAGAGTTTTGGATGATTACCCGTGACGAGATGATCGCCGATTTCAATATCATCGAAAACACCGATAAAGTGGTCGGTTTTTTTGGGCATCGTACTTCCAGTTACCGAAATTTTCAGTTTGACCCGCCCGAGAATAAGCGGTTTCTCTCCATGCCGGCCAATGTCTTCATCGAACCTGAAGCGAATAAAAAAGAGGATAGCTACTGGGAAATGGCCAGACATGAAGAGCTGTCGGAATCGGAACAGGGAATCTATGAAATGGTTGATTCCGTGAAGAAAATCCCCATCTTCAAAACCTATGTTGATCTCGTTTATACTGTTGTGAACGGGTATCTGCCATGGGGTAAAGTAGAACTGGGACCCTACACAAAACTCTTCTCGTTCAACTCCATTGAAGGGGCCAGATTCAGGATCGGGGGACGAACCAGCAATTCGTTCAGTAAAAAGATCCAGCTTGAGGCATATCTTGCCTATGGGACCAAAGATCAGCGGTTCAAATACGGAGGTGAGATCATGTATATGTTTGACAAAAACCCCAGGCGTGACCTGGTTGCTTCATACAAAAACGATCTGGAGCAGCTCGGACTGAGTCCCAATGCTTTTTCGACGGACAACATCCTCACCTCTATCTTTAGCCGAGGTCCGAACAACAAATTAACGCGGGTCCAGGAGTTCAAGATCATGTATGAGCACGAGTGGTTTAACGGATTGATCAACCGTGTGCATTTTATTCACCGGCAGATGTTCCCGCTGGGTGAGACCTCCTTTGTGATCTTTCCCGAATCGAGGACCTCTCCTGTTCTCATCCCGGATATCTTTACCTCCGAAGTTGTATTCGATACGCGGATCGCTTTCCGTGAACGCTTTGTTTCCGGAGAGTTCTACCGGTACACGATTAGCTCCAGTTACCCGATTATTCTGATTCGCTACGGATACGGGATTCCAAATCTTTTTCAAAGTGATTACGAATACCACCGTTTAACCGTCAACCTCCAGCAATGGTTCAATTTCTCCACTATCGGGTGGTCGAAATACACCATCGAGGCCGGAAAAATCTGGGGGACCCTTCCCTATCCCCTGCTGAAGATCCATGAAGGGAACCAGACATTCCTCTATGACGAGTTCTCTTCAAACCTGATGAACTATTATGAGTTTGTAAGCGATCAGTATTTTTCTGTCACCTACTCACACCATTTCGACGGATTGATCTTCAACCATCTGCCTCTCATCAGAAAACTGAAGTGGCGGGAAGTTGCCCATATTCGTTGTGTATATGGAACCCTTAAGGAGCAAAACCAGGAGTATTCATTGTTCCCGGGTCAGATGCGGTCGTTTGCGAACATCCCCTACTGGGAAGCCGGTGTAGGAATCGAAAACATCTTTCGGATCATCCGGGTAGATGCAATCTGGCGCCTCAACCATCGCGACGACATGCTCAATCCAAATCCGGCTACTTTCGGCCTTTTCGTCTCATTATACTTTTCATTCTGAGGAATCGTTACTTTTGTATCATAATATGTTCTCATGATCCTTCGCACAGAAAAAATTATTAAAAAATACCGGAAACGAACTGTTGTTAATGAGGTGACTATCCAGGTGGAACCAGGAGAGATTGTAGGGTTGCTTGGCCCAAACGGCGCCGGAAAAACCACTTCGTTTTACATCATCGTAGGGTTGATCAAGCCCCTGGTTGGGAAAGTTTTTCTCGATGATATTGATATTACCTCCGAACCAATGTATAGGAGAGCCCAGCGCGGAATCAGTTACCTCCCCCAGGAAGCCTCCATCTTCAGGAAACTGAGTGTCGAAGATAACATCAAGGCCATACTGGAATTTACCAAACTTAACAAGCAGCAGCAAAAAGAGAGACTGGAGAGGTTGCTGGATGAATTTGGGCTTCAGCACATAAGAAAAAGTTACGGGATTACATTATCAGGTGGGGAACGTCGGCGGACGGAGATCGCCAGGTGCCTGGCAGTTGACCCGAAATTTATTCTGCTGGATGAGCCGTTTGCCGGAATAGACCCAATTGCAGTAGAGGATATTCAGCAGATCGTCATCAAGCTGAAAGAGAAAAATATCGGGGTGCTCATCACCGATCATAACGTGCATGAGACTCTCACAATTACCGACCGCTCTTACCTTCTGTTCGAAGGCAGCATCCTCCGTAGCGGCTCTTCTGACGAACTAGCTCAGGATGAGCATGTACGCAAAGTTTACCTGGGACAAAACTTTGAATTAAGACGCTAATCGCTATTCGCTATTCGCTTTTGAAAGAATAACGAAATGATAAAATAGGTCAGGATGATCATTGGTATAGCGCTCAGAGAGAATAACACAAGGTAGATTGCAGCCAGGATCAGGAAAATATAGCGCATTTCATTCCCTTTCCAGCTCATCTTTTTAAATTTCATGGAGAAGAGGTGGAAATCTGAAACGAGGAGGTAGGAGAAGAGCACGGTGAGAATTGCCAGCACCCTGGTATTTGAAAAGAAATCGGTAAAAAAATCGAGAGTGATCAGAGAAAACTGGTCGGATTGGTAATAAAGGACAACCGGAATAGAGGCAAAGAAGATGGCGTTAGCCGGAACCGGCAACCCGATAAAATGATCCTCCTGGTTGAGGTCAATGTTGAATTTAGCCAGCCTGAAGGCCGAACAAACCGGAATAAGTAGTGAAAACCAGGGAGTGATATAATATTGTTCCAGAATATTACAGCTTCCGTCACAACCTGCCGACAGGAGTTGAAACATTATCAGTCCCGGGGCAACTCCAAAAGAAACCAGGTCGGCAAGTGAGTCAAGTTGTTTGCCAAGTTCCGACCGTGCATCCAGCAGCCGGGCTGCTGTACCATCGAGGAAGTCAAAGAGAGCTGCAATGAAGATAAATAGTGAAGCTGTCACCAGGTCGCCCTCCATCACCAGAATAATGGCAACTAATCCGGCAATCAGGTTAAAAGCAGTGAGGGTATTTGGGATTTGTTGTTTCCAGGTCATAGTGAGTTGATTAGTGAGGTAAAGATACAGACAATTTCAGATCATCATCCCGATTTTCCCTAATTTTACCACCCAATGTCTATTCCCGAAATTAATATAGAAGATTACTCCTACGACCTGCCACCCGACCGGATTGCACAGCATCCGTTGCCTGAGAGGGATAGTTCAAAATTACTTTATTCGATTGAAGGCACTATTAAACAGGATAGTTTCCGAAATCTCTCTGAACATATTCCATCGGGGAGCATGATGGTATTTAACAATACCCGTGTGATCAGAGCACGCCTGATTTTTCATAAATCAACCGGAACGCATATTGAGATCTTCTGCCTTGAACCAGTGGAACCCACAAACGAGATCAACCAGGCCTTTCAGCAACCGGGGCCAGTCGTTTGGAGATGTTTAATAGGAAATGCGAAACGTTGGAAACATGGAATTCTCGAAAAGCGCATTGAGATCTCCGGATCAGTAGTCACCCTGCAAATTGAGAAGAAGCGTGCTATAGAGGAGGGGACATTCCTGGTCACTTTCTCGTGGGATCAAGCAGGGCTGACATTCGGAGAAATACTGGAACAAGCTGGCCGGATTCCTCTCCCACCCTATATCTCCAGGGAAGATGATGTGAACGATATCCTTCGGTACCAGACCATATATGCTCTCCAAGATGGATCTGTTGCAGCGCCAACCGCTGGACTTCACTTCACACCCAAGGTGCTGGATTCTCTCAAAAACCGGAATATCCTTCATGAACAGGTTACCTTACACGTTGGTCTTGGCACATTCAGACCAGTGTCTGTTTCTCATCTTTCGCAACATGTGATGCATGAAGAGCAGATTGTCGTTACGGCTGAAACAATCCGGCATCTTGTAAATCATCTTCCAAACCCGGTTATTGCAGTAGGAACGACCTCGGTACGAACACTGGAAAGTCTCTACTGGCTAGGCATCAAGCAATTTAATAACCCCGAATCAGCCCTGACTGATATCGGCCAGTGGGATCCTTACATTCAAACCGGTGAACCTTTGCTACCCGCTGAAGCAGCACTTTCAGCATTGCTCCGGGGCATGAAGTCCCGAAAACTTTCAGTGTTAAGTGCCACGACAAGGTTGCTTATTATCCCCGGTTACCACTTCCGGATTATCAATGGAATGGTCACGAACTTTCATCAACCACACAGCACGTTGTTGATGCTGATCGCTGCTTTTCTCGGTGAGAGATGGAAAGATATTTATCACTATGGCCTGGCAAACGGATTCAGGTTTCTCAGCTATGGCGATAGTTGTTTGTTCCTTCGGTAACAAAGATTAAATGTTTTTTATTACCTTTGTTTCGAATCAAATCATGGAGGAGATTATGTTCAATAATATGTTTCTAATTTTCGGCCTTGGCACCACAGAGATCATTTTGATTGTACTCGTCGTGCTGTTGTTGTTTGGCGGGAAAAAAATTCCTGA
>CAZXQU010000092.1:0-6549 GCA_964642545.1 uncultured Prolixibacteraceae bacterium
ACCGTTTCGCGAAGCATCTCGCCATCTTCGGCGGCCCTACCTATAACTTATATGTGTTTGACGACACCCGAACCTTCAAACCCAATGGCATTGCACCCTATACTTTCTTCGACCAGATCAAGGGGTATCAGAGGTTGCAGATGTGGGTAGGGGGGACGTTGGGGGTCAGGTTCTGATTTAGCACCAAAGGTGCGAAAATCATAAGCTCTGAGCATCGACCTGAGCTTGAGGATGCAATACCAAACCAGCCCCAACGGGGCGTAATCATCAATCCCAGACGTATCGTTCATCATAGCTAATATCATTCTCTTCGAGAAACGCACGGTATTCAACCTTAAAAGATTTTTTCCCATGATGGTCAGCCTGCGTCGAGATGTAACGTATTAACCGGTCTGCCTGGATTGGATTTACCGAAAAGCTAGCATACCCATTTTGACAGTTACATTCCAGATTCTTGCAGATACCAACTAGGTAACTGAACAACTCTTCTTCTAGCGACTGGGTAATCAAAGGTTGTCGGTGCTTTGTGCTGAAGATGATGTGGATGTAGTTTTTTACTAACGATTGTGGCATGATTATAAAGATTACGCCCCGTTGGGGCTTATGTGTCTAACTCGCTCCACCTACTCAGGCCTAAGCCCGGGGTAATAAGTCTTACCCTAACCCTCGGGCTACCTCCCGAGGTCATTGATCATCACCCCTTTGGGGTTTGTGTAACTTCGTGATTCCTTCGTGGCCCTTCGTGAAATAATCTGCGAGAACTTCTCATCGATTAATCCGGAAAAGGACCAAAAGGTAAGACCTTCCCTAAATTTTTTTTATCCCCGATAGGGGTACATCTACATATGGTTGTCATCAGAGTATAGAACAACTAAATCAACAACGAACCCAATTCTAAAACTTAAGAACTAAGTAGCATGAAAAGAGTACCATTCACAACGTTGACTCTCGCCATATTGAGTTTATTCCTTTTTAGTAGCTCAATCACTGCACAGGAGGCGCTAGAAGAGCCTACACAAGCTGAAGGTGACTCCACCAAATCAAAAACGAGGGCGTTTCAACTAAGTTTTATTACACCACTTGGTACCAACGGACTAAACTCCTGGGACATCACAAACAAATTTTCGTTCAACATCCTTACCGGTTATGCAGGTGGACTGAATGGAACCGAGTTCACGGGCCTTGTTAGCGTCCTGAAGGGAAACATGAGAGGTGCCCAGTTCGCAGGCCTCGGCCATGTGGTTCTGGGGGAGACCAAAGGGGCTCAGTTTTCCGGGCTTTTTAATGTTGGCATCAAACAGGCTCATGCCTGGCAATTCGCCGGATTCATTAACATGGTAACCCTGGAGACCAAGGGACTGCAATGTGCAGGATTTACCAATATCGTGACCGATTCACTCTCTGGCGTTCAGATCTCCGGCTTTGGAAATATAGCAACACAGCGGGTAAAAGGGTTCCAGGCTTCCGGCTTCGGGAATTATGCCAAAGGAGGCAAAGTCACACAGATGAGCGGATTTACAAACATCACCGTTGGGAATAATGCCGGGTTGCAGATCACCGGTTTTGGGAATATCAATACGAGAGAGATGAAGGGTGCTCAGATTGCAGGGGCGACCAATATCAATGGAGGCCATCTGAAAGGGATGCAGATCTCCGGACTCTTTAACTATGCCCGGAAGCTCAACGGAGTACAGATTGCTCCGTTCAACTATGTGGATTCTCTTGAGAAAGGAGTTCCTATCGGTGTGTTGAGTTTTGTTAGGAATGGCTACATCGGTGTTGAGTTTGCCGCAACGGAGACCATGTATGGGGTATTCAGCTTTAAAACAGGCGTTAGCAAGTTTTACAACATTCTTTCAGTTGGAGTTTCCTACAGAGACAACATGATTGTCTGGGGCTGGGGTTACGGCTTAGGCGGCATGATCCCGCTTGCCGAAAAATGGGATCTCTCCATCGAAGGGCTGTGCTACCAGATGAACGAAGGGGAATGGTTCACCAACCGGTTAAATCTGCTCAACAAGTTTCAGATAGCTGCTTCGTGGAAAATTTCCAGGACAGCAAGCATTTTTGGAGGTCTATCGTGGAATGTAACTGTCTCGGATATCACAGATGAATATGGCGATCCTGTAATACCGCATATTGCACCCTGGTCAGTGTATAACGAAACCTTTGATAATATCAACATCAGAATGTACCCCGGCATCACCGCCGGAATAAGACTTTAGTGTGCTTCATGTCTCCATGTCTTCGTGTTGAAAATCATCAATACAAAGACACTAAGGCACAAAGATCAAAAAGAGGACCAACAATAAATCAATAAATTGAAAATGAGAACAATGAAAACAAAAACAATGCTAATGGCTATAATGGCCTTATTTATCGGGATCAGCTTCACCTCCTGCGAAAGGATTAAGGGAAAAGGTGACATAGTAACAGAAGCAAGAAGTGCCTCAGGATATTCCGAAGTCAGCCTCTCCATGTCGGAATCGGTTTATTTTTCCAGTGGTCCCGACTATTCCCTCGAGATCCAAGGACAACAGAATGTGTTGGATAGGATTATTACACAGGTTGAAGGAAACAAGCTAGTCATCAAACTGAAAAATGGAATCAGCCTGGGACCACATGACCCCATCAGGGTATACATCACTGCTCCAGGAGTCAATACCCTTGATGTCAGCGGATCGGGAGATATTTACGTGGATACTCCCTGGATTGGCAGCGATCTCTCAACCAATATCAGCGGAAGCGGAAGTATAAATGTTTCGATGATCGAGGCCGACCGGTTTAATGCCAATATCAGCGGTTCGGGGAATATCAAAGTATTTGGCGGTACTTCGGGCAGAGAAGACCTCAAGATCAGCGGCAGTGGCAACATCGAGATGCAATATGTGGAGGCAGATGATGTCTATACCGTTACCAGCGGATCAGGCGATACCTATGTGCAGGCCATAAAACTGCTGGAGGTGACCATTTCCGGTAGCGGGAACGTCTATTACCTTGGAAATCCGATCATCAACACGCACATCTCCGGCAGCGGAAATATCCAGAGGCTATAGTATTGTGTTCTTTGTGTCTCCGTGTCTTTGTGTTGAAGAATTTCATCCCGAAGGCACAAGGCACGAAGATCAAAAAGAGTACAAATCATGACAAAGACGAAAGGAAGAATGTGGTGAACAATTATACTATTATACAGAAAATCAAGTTATTAATTAATCCACATTGTCATGAAAACAGTAATTTGCCTCGCCCTGCTCTGGGGAGTAACCCTAACGGATACTCCATCCATGGGCTCAATCCGGGAAAACGAACCCGGGGTGTCAACGGAAACCACCCCTTTTTCCCTGGTCAAACAGGAAAATGATATCAGCATTTACACCCGGTGGCTTCCGGTTGATGAGAAGCGGTCGGCACGACAGGTGAAAGTGACCTTTGCGGTGGATGCTCCAACAAGTGAAGCCCTCTCCGTACTTCTCAACGATGCTTCCTTTACCTCCTGGATGAAGGGGACCAGCGATTACCACCGGGTACATACGGTTGATTCGGGAAATTGGTACTCCTATATCCAGTTTTCGATCCCCTGGCCGTTGAATGACCAGGATTGCATCATACACTATGAGATACTGAAACATTCGGGAACCTATACCGAAATTTTACTGAATGGAGAGCCTGATTACCTCTCGGCCATTGATGGCGTGACACGTATCTCCCATATGGAGGGAATGTGGAAACTGGTATCGGCCAGACCAAACCGCACCCTGATGGAGTATGTGATCTTTTCGAAGCAGCCATCATCCTTTCCCCGATGGATTACCGATCCGATCATCCAGAACAACATGATCAAAACCATGACGGCATTTCGCGAATGTGTAACCCAAAACCGGTAAGATCATGACAACATTAACAATTACAGGATTCAAAGCACGGTTCAGGATTCGTGAAAAGCTGATCCGGATCAAGGCAAACCCGAGAAAAGTCTCGCTGGGTTATGCGCTGGGCGTCTTTTTAGGCACCACCCCATTCATCGGCACGAAAGTGTTTATCGCACTGATCATGACATCCATCTTCAAGTGGAACAGAGTATCTTCTGTTATCGGGGTATACCATATTAATTTATTTACGGCTCCCCTGTTTTACGGACTAGCCTTCTTCGTTGGCAAGTGGGTGTTGGAGACAGATGTAGTGTTTGTATTTCCGGATACCTTAAGTTTTTCTGCTTTCTGGGAAGCCTTTACAGGCAACATGATGATTTTCTACAGCCTGCTGATCGGAGGGATTGTGCTAGGTGTTCCCATGGCAGTGGGGGCTTATTATTTGTCGATGTTTATACTGCGGGGGAAAGCTCCTGTGGTGCCCCTAAATCCCCACTTGCCCCTAAATCCCCACTTGCCCCTAAATCCCCTAAAGGGGACTTACACTGCTTCGCAGTCTTTTTCTTCCGAAGGGAGGAGTAAGCCCCCTTTAGGGGGTTTGGGGGCAGGAAAAGGAGCTTTCACCCTCATCACCGGCGCCAGCAGCGGGTTGGGCAGGGAGATGGCAATCGAGTGTGCAGCGCAGGGTAGAAACCTGATTCTGGTGGCACTACCGGGAAGAAACCTCGATGTGTTTTGTGATCTGCTGCAAAAGGATTATAGCATCATTGCCAGGTATTATGAACGGGACCTCACCTGTTGTGAGGAGATTTATCGTATGGTAGAGGATATCCTCTCGAAGTATCAGGTGAATTTCCTGATCAATAACGCCGGGATCGGTGGCACCTCTCCTTTTGGTGAGTCCTCTCCCGATTTCCTGGAGAATATCATCCGATTAAATATTACAGCCGTATCGTTACTCTCGCGGTTGTTGCTTTCCGAACTGAAAAGACACCCGGAAGCATACATTATTAACGTCTCCAGCATGGCCGCGTTTAGTCCCTTTCCCTACAAGACCATCTATCCGGCATCCAAGGCTTTTATTGCCAGTTTCTCCAGGAGCCTCGGGGAGGAGCTAAAAGAGACTTCCGTGAAGGTAAGTGTGTTACATCCCGGACCTATCTTGACCAATCCGGATGTCACCATCAGAATCATCCGTCAGGGGAAAAACGGGAAGCGCGGACTGCTTCCTGCCCGGATACTGGCCCGGAAAGCTATTAACGGAGTGGTAAAAGGCAAGCATGTCATTGTTCCAGGGTTTGCCAATAAGCTGAACCGGTTGCTGATGACCTCACTCCCGGCGACGATCATCGTTCCGATCCTGGCAAAGGCGATGACAAGGGAGATTATGGAAACAGGAGGGTAGCGGCTTAAAGGAAATGGCGAAAAGCGAAAAGCGAAAAGCAAATAGCGAGAAGGTATTAGTAACTGGTGCAAACGGCCTCCTCGGGGCGAACATCGTCAGGGAACTGATGCATCGGGGATATGATGTTAGGATACTTGCAAGGGAAACCAGTGATCTGTCTGGCCTGGCTGAAGTGTCGTTTGAAAAGGTGAATGGCGATATCCTAGATCAAGGATCAGTTAATATGGCGGTAGAAGGGTGTGATCATGTGATTCATTCCGCTGCCAACACCAGCCAGTGGCCGACCTCCTATGCGTATTATGAACCGGTAAATGTGCATGGCACACAGCATGTCATTGAAGCAGTGAAAAGGCATAACATCAAACGGTTCATTTTTGTCAGTTCTGCCAATGCATTTGGTAACGGGACCAAAGAGAAGCCAGGAACGGAACTTTCTGAGTTCAATGGGATTCGAATAGGTTCCGGATACATGATCAGCAAGTTCGTGGCCCAGCAATTCGTCTTATCAGAGGTGGAGAAGAGCAACCTTCCAGCTGTCGTAGTCAACCCCACATTCATGATTGGACCTTACGACTCCAAGCCCTCAAGCGGAAAGATCATTCTGATGGGAATGCGAAAACGGATTCAGGCAACACCATCAGGAGGAAAAAACTTTATTCATGTGCGTGATGCAGCCATTGGCACGTGCAACGCCCTTACGATGGGCCGCACTGGGGAGTGTTATCTGCTGGCTAATGAGAACCTCTCATACCGGGAGTTCTTTGCCTTGCTGAACGAAGTCACAGGAGAGAATCCAGTTTCTCTTGGATTACCTGGTTTCTTACTGAAAGGGATGGGTGCAGGCGGAACATTGTTCGAAAAAATTTTCCGGAAGCCTGCTCCCCTGAGCCTGGTCAATGCCCGGATGCTTTGTCTGGAGAACTACTATTCGGCGAAGAAAGCGATAGAGGCACTAGCGTTGCCACAAACCTCCATTGAAACAGCCATCACAGAGGCAATATCCTGGTTCAGGAAAAATGGTAAAATGTAAAAAATAAGATGTAAGATTTTACATTCCCCACTATGGAGCGGCATAGACAGGATCACTCCCTTGCCCGAATCCTCTCAGGGTACCTGGTAGATATCGCTTTCGTTCCTGTACCCTCCCAGATCCTTGTACCAATCAGAAAAGAGTACACCGGAGGATTCGGCCCAGGATCCAAATTTCAGATAGGCGCTGGTGATCTGTCTCAACTCGATCGTATAGCTGTAACTCTCGGCGATATTGATCCCCCA
>CAZXQU010000092.1:6649-9108 GCA_964642545.1 uncultured Prolixibacteraceae bacterium
AAATCATAATCTCCCGTTGCAGGCCAGAGGTCTTCAAACGCCAGGGTTCCGAATCCCATGGCAGGGAAGTAGTTATTGAATGCCCTGGCAGGATCTTCCGGATAGGCATCCTCGGTATCTGCCACGCCATCCCCATCCTGATCCGGTGCATTTCCCTGTTCATAGAAATTTGCCTGGATCTCAGTCTGGCTTAAAGCCCGGTCGAAAAACAGGCATTCATCGATATCTCCATGAAAGAATTTCTGGGCGCCGTTATCCGAACCAATTGAAACATTCCTTGTATTTACTTTTAACGGACCTGTCACAGCCAGGCTATTCTGCAGCTGACCATTGACATACATCTTCAGGATCGAACCGTCGTAAGTCATGGCAATATGGTACCACTCATGCATCATGGGCAAGCCGCTTCCCCAATGAATGGAATGCGATACATTATCACTGGTCCGAACATAGACCTGCCACCCATCCCAGTTTCCCTGACCAATACCATGACCGTCCCAATCACCTTTCTGAAAAACCTTGCATGTTAAATTCTCTTCCGTCCGAGCCCAGGCCATCATGGTGATTTCATTGACCGGGTTCAGGTTGGCAGCATTGGGCACCCCCACATTACCAGTTGCTCCTTCGAAATGAAGACAACTTCCCGACATGCCTTGTGCCCAGGTTGCGCCAGAGATGGTCCCGTTATTCCCATCTGTACCGTCGTAAGCGATGGTCCCCGTGTTTTCATCCAACCTCCACGACGAAATCAGATTCCCGGAGCCGCTCCCGGGATCTGGTGTAGTTGTATAGATCTGCTGGACCTCCAAAAGACTCAATGCCTTGTCATAAACCAGCACCTCATCAATGATGCCACCGAAATGGTTCGTACTATTCTGGTTGCCAATAACTACATCGGCAACTGAAGATTGCAATGATCCGGAGTTATCCCCTGTTTTCATGAGCGTTCCGTCGAGATAAAGGTTCATCTGTGCCCCGTCATAGGTAGCCGCCACATGATGCCAGTCAGTATCCAGGATACGGGTTGCCCAATCGGTGGTAATAGCATGCCAGGTTGGGGTGTAGAGTGCAAATGTGATCTTCCCCTGGTTGTCGATTCTGACGACATACTTGACATTTTGGAAAATGAATGCCCCATCGTCGCCTACCACGTTAAGCTTGAACCAAAGTGAAAAACTGATCTTGTCTCCCACCGGATTGAAGGTTCCTCCATTTGGGACAAGAACCTGCCCGCCGGTTCCATTGAATTCGAGGGCGCTGTTACTGATCCCGCTGACCCATTCAGCTCCGGTGATGGTTCCGTTATGGGATCCCTGAGCATCGCTGGCTGTGGCGCCTGAATTTTCGTCAAAGTGCCAGGCGGCAATCAAACCTTCCAGCGGAATTTCTTTAAGATGATGGGGAGGAGAAGAGGAAGTATTCATCAGGCTTCCCGATAAGGATACAGGAATTGTATTTCCGGTGATCTCCACGGATTGGCCATTCACAAGAACGCGGTGAACAAAAGAGGGGATAAGAAGTGTTGCCTGGTATCCCACATCGGGATGATTGCAAAATCCACGGTGGAGGATTTGCTGGCCGTCTTCGGAAGTAATGGAAATGACTGTTGAAAATTCTGTGGTGATGACGAATTCAACCTTCCGGTTGGTTTCCCACGAAAAATTGGGGGAGATCGTCAAGTCTTCCATCCCTATCACTACATTTTCTGGTTCCTGTAAGTTCTTCTTACAGCCAGTAATTACTATCCATGATGCCATGGTCATCAGGACAAACCAACCAATCCTTTTCATCTTCTTTTATTTTAGACAAAGGTAAGCTGTAAATCCCCAAGAATCAAGCTGATATTTGTAAGTGGATATCCTAATCTTGTATCCGTGATGAAAATCGCGATTGTCCATATATTTTCTTACCTTTGTATATGAATTTTTCAAAATCTAAGACCATGAAAAAACATCTATTCTTTCTTGTATTTCAGGTTTTAAGTATTTCTCTCTTTTCTCAAAATCCGCCGGCATCTTTTGATTTACGCGATGTCAACGGGGAGAATTATGTGACCTCTGTAAAAAACCAACAGGGCGGAACGTGCTGGACCCATGGGGCGATGGCAGCTATTGAAGGGAACCTGATGATGACCGGAGCATGGACTGCAGCCGGTGAAACGGGGGAACCGAACCTGGCTGAATACCACCTGGATTGGTGGAATGGATTCAATCAGCACAACAACGATGATATCGATCCGCCTTCAGGAAGCGGATTGACAGTGCATGAAGGAGGCGATTACATGGTCACATCTGCCTATTTATCAAGAGGTGAGGGCGCCGTACGGGATATCGACGGACAATCCTACACAACTCCACCTGCCAGGCATCTGGATAGTTATCATTATTATTATCCGAGAGATATTGAATGGTTTACCGTAGGGGATAACCTCGAAAATATTGACGTGGTCAAACAGAGTA
>CAZXQU010000093.1:0-8726 GCA_964642545.1 uncultured Prolixibacteraceae bacterium
ATGTCGAAAATTTTATCAAACACAAATTCAAACGCAAAGATCTTCCGCTCTATGAAATAACTCCAAAATTCGTAAGCGATTTCGAGTTCTACCTGAAGACAGCACGGAAATGCCGCCACAATTCCGCGGTTAAGTACCTGAAGAATTTCAAAAAGATTGTACGCATTGCCCTGGCGAACGGCTGGATGAAAACCGATCCCTTTATCAATGTAACATACCATCTGGATGATGTGGATATGGACTTCCTGGATGAGAATGAACTGCATACCTTATTATATATGGAGTTCAAAATCGAAAGGATCCAGCAGGTGAAAGATGTTTATCTCTTTTGCTGTTTTACGGGACTGGCCTTTATTGACGTGAAAACCCTACGTTACACCGATATTGAAACAAAAGGTGATGCCATTTGGATAAAAAAACGCCGGCAGAAAACGAAAAACTGGTGTCATATTCCGTTGCTTCCTCCGGCTATGCAGTTGATTGATAAGTATAGTTCACATCCATATTGCCTGAAGACAAATTGTGTGCTACCTGTCCTCAGTAACCAGAAGAGTGAATGCTTATTTGAAAGAGATCGCCGACCTGACAGGTATTAAAAAGAACCTCAGCACACATACTGCCCGCCATACTTTTGCTACAACCGTTACCTTGGCTAACCAGATTTCTATTGAGGTGGTTTCAAAAATGCTCGGCCATTCCAGTATCAATATGACCAAGAAGTACGCCCGTGTGGTCGATGAACCGTTCTTCTAATTACCATAAAAATCCGAACAAAATCAATGGGATTCCTTGGGTGGAGCCAGGCTGGGAGAGGATGAATTTTTCCCTGATGCTTGTTCCTTTAAACTGAGATGCTCCTTTTCCGGATCCGCCAATCTCGAAGACTAGTTTCCTTTTATTGTGAAACAGTATGTAATCCGGGAGTTTCTCTCCGCGTAAGCTCTTCAGGTAGTTCACAGTCAAACTGGCTCCTGTTACATGATGGATGAAGAACTCCTCCCGGGTGGCGCCGATTAACCGGTTCTCATCCACACCATATGACAAGTTAGCCCGGAGGGTTGGAACAAGGAGTATTTTGGGCTCCGGCATCACATTAGCACCATAAGGGAGGATGATGCTGACAAGAGAAGCTGATTGCATTAGTGCGACATATTGCTGCGCTTTGTATTTCGTTATACCGGTGTTTCTGGATATGGAGGAGTAACTGCATCCATCAATTCCCGATCTGGCAAGGAACAGCAATACAGAACGTATTTGCAACAGGTCTTCATGGGATAGTTTTCCGGCAGTAAGCATATCCCGTTGAATTACTTTTTCAACGATGGCCGATACCACAGAGGGAAGGGGTGAAACCAGGCAGGCAGGGAGTGCACCGAGAAATGAAAAATCCTTGAAGTCCGCTTCAAACGGGTAGATTGATTGGTACAATTCGTTCGGCTTTTCAAGAAGATCATCCAGGGCTATTGGAGGGACTTCCCCCTTGTTGGTGAATGCCAGATATTCGCGGAATGAGAAAAGAGGAAGGTGCTGGAGGGTGAGTCTTCGGGAAAGGTCAAATTTACTTGCTGTAATTTCCAGAGCTGAGGATGATGTAAAGATGATTTGCATTTCGGAAAAATCATAGATCTTCTTCAGCTGCCCTTCCCATCCAGGTAGTGCATGGATCTCATCAATGAAAAGGTATTTGATCTGATAGGTTTCGGCAAGAAACGTTGCAAGCTCAAATAGGTCGTTACCTGCCGGGAGTGTGTCGGCACTTAAGTATAGTGAGTTTGGATGTGCAGCTCGGAGTTGCCTCAATAAAATGGTCTTCCCCGTACCACGCAGGCCAACAATACCGGTAATCTGTCTGGCTTTGGTTAACAAATATTCCAAATGCGGATATACGTATCGTTTTCTTGGGTATTTGTTTCCATCGGTTTTGGCTATCCTGTCCAACTTCAGGATGTTCTCAATCAATCCGGGTTGCATCATATAGAGTCTATTTTCAAGTACAAATATATGCATTTCGGCAAAAATATTTTCAAAATGTATAGCATTTTGTCAAATAAATTTTCGAAATGCTCATCTACCTTATTGCCTATCAAACCGGACCTTCGCCACCCTAACCCTCCGCAAAGGGATCCGGATCGAGTATGTATCAAAACTCCTTGGTCACGCTGATCTAAAAGAAACCCAAATCTATGCAAAAATTGTTGATAAGGAGTTAGATAAGCCGATGGAGGTGTTTAATGAGTGATGCTCCTGGATGAGTTCTAAAAGCAATACCTTCCTCCCACCACTGTCACCCGGGGAGGCACACCATTCTCTTCAAAAAATAGATACCCATCCTGGAGGTTGGACCAGAAGGTTCCACTGGCCTGAAAGGCAAAAAAACGCAAACCACTGAAAGTACAGTATTTCAGTGGTTTTTACATTTTTGTTACGATCTGTTGTGTATGCTCGGCGATGATCAACTCCTCGTTGGTTGGGACCGTCATCACGGTAACTTTGGAGGATTGTTTACTTAATACCTTCTCCTGTCCCCTAACTCCCTGGTTCAGCTCATTATCGAACTCAATGCCCATGCATTCCAGGTGTGAGCAGCAGGCTTCACGTGTTTTCCAGTCGTTCTCACCGATGCCACCTGTGAAGATCAATATATCGAGTCCGCCAAGTGCAGCAATATAGGCACCGATGTACTTCTTAATCCGGTAACGGTACATGGAAAGTCCAAGAATTGCCCGCTCGTGACCCTCTTCCGCAGCCTTCTCAATTTCGCGCATGTCGGATGATATCCCTGTAATACCGAGCATTCCGCTATGTTTATTAAAAAGGGTATCAGCCACCTTGATACTCAGCTCCTCTTGCTCAACCACAAAAGTCATAATGCCCAGATCCGTATCCCCGGCTCGTGTTCCCATGATTAATCCTTCAACAGGCGTAACTCCCATAGAGGTATCGATGGAGTGGCCGTTAAGAATGGCAGCCATTGACGAACCATTTCCGAGATGGCAGGTGATGATCCTCTTTGTATTCATATCCACATTCAGGATTTCGCAGGCACGACGCGCTACATAGTAATGGCTTGTTCCGTGAAATCCATAACGACGGATTCCGTATTTGGTATACAATGAATACGGGATGGCATACATGTATGCATGCTCGGGCATGGTCTGATGAAACGCCGTATCAAAAACTGCAACCTGTGGCACAAGAGGCAACAAGAGCTGCATCGCCTGAATCCCACTAAGATTTGCCGGGTTATGAATGGGCGCCAATGGAATGCATGCTTTAACATCCTTGATGGTCTCATCGGTAATCAATACACTCTCTCTGAACCGTTCGCCTCCATGAACCACCCGGTGGCCAACAGCATCGATTTCGGAGAGTGAATCGAGACAGCCGTGTTTCTTGCTGATCAATACACCCAGTATATATTCAATCCCAACACTATGGTCAATCACCTCGCCTTCCAGCTTTACTTTGGTTCCATCAGGCTTTTCAAATTTCATGAAGGAACCCTTCAACCCAATTTTTTCTACAATCCCTTTGCCAAGGATGGTTTTTTTTTCAATGTTGAAGAGCTGGTATTTGATGGAGGAACTTCCGCAATTTAAAACGAGAATATTCATTCTTTAGTTGTTTTTTTAGAGATATTTTCACCTTCGCAATTGTATTCATAAAATCCCGAACAGGTACTTCTGCCCAGTTTGTTTCCCCGAACCAGTTTCTTCAGAATCGGGGAGGCAATATACCTCGGGTTTCCAAACTCACCATAAAGGTTTTCCATCCAGCGGAGCACCTTTTCAAGGCCAATCTTGTCAGCCAGTTCAAAAGGTCCCAAAGGCATGTTAAAGCTCGTTCGAGCCGTGAGGTCAATATTTTCCATTGTCCCTACCCCCTCCATCAACACTTCACACGCTTCATTGAGCAGCACAACAAAAAGCCTGACACTGATCAGTCCGGGTGATTCGATAACCGGAATGGCGATTTTATCCAGCAATGCGACAAATTTCATCACCTTGTCGTATGATTCGTCGGAGGTATGCAGTCCACGTGCTACCTCGGCAACACTGGCCCCGGGAGCTGATGTAGAAATATGCATACTCACGCACCGTTCTTTGTGCTCAAGTTCCGACGACATTTCGGTAATCACCAATGTAGATGAGTTGGTTGCAATGATACAATCAGGACTAACATACTGTTCAATATTCCGAAAAATCTGTTTTCTCATGATCAGGCTGGACTCTCGCTGTTTCGACCGGATGGCATCGATTACCAGTTCGCAATCCTTAAAGTCGGCATAGGAAATAGTTCCTTTGATTCGGGATAGAATCGCCGCTTTATCACTTGGCGTGAGTCCCCAGTGGTTTATTTGCCGATCCAACTCCCTGGCAATCTCTGAAAAAGCCTTTTCGATAAGTTCCTGACTGAGTTCCAGAAAAATAACCTCAATTCCGTGCTTTGCAGCAGTAATGGTCAAATCCTGTCCAACAGTGCCACAGCCGACAATACCAATCGTTGAAAAGAGTACTTTTGGTCTCGATTCCTTGCTAAGTCCGTAATTTTCAATTGGTTCTACTAATAATTCTGTCATAATATCTGATGAATTTCAACGGTCTGATAACTATAAAAAATATGCGACTGCAAATGTATGATTATTTCTCATTTGTTAACAGATTCACAGCCAGAAAAAGCAAAAAACAATCGTTGCCAACTGCAGACTGCCAACTGCCAACTAGAACAACGGCGCTGCATACCGTCGGATGTCTTCCGCATGAATGCTGTCAGGACACAAAATCACTAACCGTTCCACCACATTTCTGAGTTCACGGATATTGCCTGTCCAGTTGAACTTTTTGAGTTCTTCGATGGCCTCTGGAGTGATCTCCATAACCGGTTTTCCCTGCGATTCGCAGAACTCCTCGATGAAGTATCCAGTAAGTAGAGGGATGTCATCCGGACGATCTTTCAGTGCTGGGACCTCAATGATGATTACGCTGAGTCGGTGGTAGAGATCTTCGCGGAAACTTTTTCGCTGGATTTCCTCTTTCAAGTTTTTGTTGGTGGCGACAACTACCCTTACATCCACCGGGATCTCCTTTTCGCCTCCTACCCGGGTAATCTTATTCTCCTGTAGCGCCCGGAGTACTTTAGCCTGGGCAGCCAGGCTCATGTCGCCGATCTCATCGAGGAAGAGGGTGCCCCCATCGGCGCTCTCGAAGGCTCCTTTGTGTTGTTTTACTGCAGAAGTGAATGATCCTTTCTCATGACCGAACAACTGACTTTCAATCAGTTCAGAGGGAATAGCTGCACAGTTGACCTCGACGAATGGTCCGTCAGCGCGTTTACTGAATTCGTGAATGTATCTTGCCACCAGCTCTTTGCCGGTTCCGTTGGAGCCTGTAATTAACACCCGTGCATCGGTTGGCGCAACCTTGCCAATCATCTCTCTTACAGCCAGTATTGATTGTGACTCTCCCACCATCCGGTAGCGCTGCTCTACCTTTCGTCTTAATCTTCTTGTCTCGTCCATCAGGGAGGCTTTGTCCAGGGCATTGCGGATAGTTACAAGAAGTCGGTTCAGATCGAGTGGTTTGGCTATATAATCATACGCGCCCTTTTTTATCGCCTGTACAGCCGTTTCGATTGTCCCATGCCCGGAGATCATGATCACGGGTGCATCACTCAAAACCAGCAACTGGTCCAGTGCCTCCATGCCGTCCAACTTAGGCATCTTAATGTCGCATAAAATGACATCAAAGTATTGTTCCTTCACCTTGGCAATTCCTTCAAGTCCATCTGCAGCATCCTCCACCATGAATTTCTCGTATTCGAGGATCTCCCTTAACGTATTCCGGATGCTCTTTTCATCGTCGATCACAAGTATTCGTGCCATATTCACGGAGTTTGGTTCAAAGATAGAAAAGATTCGGTAAATTTGTGATATGTGAAATACGAAATACGAAACACGAAACGGATAGGAATTTGAAATTACATTGTAAATATCGGGTATTTCTTAAGGTGCTGCTAATTTTCCTGGCATCTGGCATCTGGCATCTGGTATCTGCACAAGTTAATCCCCTCTCAACAAGCGCCCTTGCCTGGACAGGCGGAATCAACGCCATCCAGTTTTGCGAGTTGGACCTGAACCGCGATGGGATAATGGATCTGCTGGCTTTCGACCGGCATGGAAACAGGATTATTCCACTGGTTTATCAAGGGATGTCGGGTTCAGCCCTTTACATTCCCGACACCACCTATATCAGTCACCTGCCCGATCTGCACGACTGGGTATTAACAGCCGACTACAACTGCGACGGACGAATGGACCTGTTCACTTATGGATTAGGAGGGATCAGGGTATTTCGAAACACCTCCGAGAATGAACTCCGGTTTGAACTCGTGACGAGTATGCTAACATCCTGGTTTTACTCCGGCTATATTGGAATTTTGGTCACGCCTGTGGATTATCCGGCCATTGCCGATATTGACGGAGACGGAGATCTGGATATTCTCACCTTCTTCGGACTTGGTTCTTTTGTGGAGTATCATAAAAATCTCTCGATGGAGAAATACGGCACATGCGACAGCCTCGACTTCCGCCTTAAGGATAACTGCTGGGGAAAGTTCAAAGAGAGCGAAGGATCGAATGAAATAACACTCAACGCCGATTGCCCTTCATCCAATGAGGAATTTCCAATGACGAATTTCGAATTTATCCCGTTATTTTCGCCAAGTCCAAATCTCACGCTACACATTCTTGAGTCATCACAAAAAAACGAAAACGGTTCAAATGGAAGAAATAATTCGTCATTCTTAATTCGTAATTCTTCATTTCAGAAACATACAGGCTCCACCATGCTCGCCATCGACCTTAACGGCAACGGGCTCAAAGACCTGGTGCTTGGGGATGTAGACTTCCCAAATCTCATCGCTTTGTATAATGGGGGTACCTCCGACACGGCTTTCATTGTGGCTTTCGATACTCTTTTCCCTTCCGGCAACAACCCAGTCAACCTGTTCGACTTCCCGGTTCCATCGTATGTTGATGTGGACCACGACGGGTTAAAAGATCTGCTTGTTTCCTCCTTCGACCCTCAACCGGCCGTTCCAAACAACTATCAATCGGTGTGGTTCTATAGAAATACTGGGAGTAGTTATCTTCCGAAATTCACATTTCAGTCGAAGAGTCTCTTTCAGAATCAGATGATTGATGCGGGTTCGGGCAGCTATCCGGTTTTCACAGACCTGGATCAGGATGGCATGACAGATCTGCTTGTTGGCTGCTGGGGAAGGTATGATTCATCTTACTATCAGGAGGGCTTGCTAAAATCTGTCAATACCGGCAGGATTGCCTATTTCAGAAATAGTGGAAAATCATTTAATCCCTCTTTTTCGATCATCACCGACGACCTGGCCGGACTCTCCTCCCTCGAACTTACAGGTCTCTATCCGGCATCAGGGGATCTCAACGGGGATGGTGCTTCTGACATGGTAGTAGGTCAGGATGACGGGACCCTTCTATTCCTTCAAAACAGCGCCTCCGGATCCTCTATTCCTGACTTTCTACCTCCTGTGTGGAAATACCAGGGCATTGATGTAGGAGAAAACAGTACTCCACAGCTTTTTGATCTTGATTTCGACGGACTGACTGATCTAATCATAGGAGAGAAAAGTGGGAACCTAAATTATTACAGAAATACCGGAAGCCTTGATGATCCGATTTTTACATTCGTCACCGACAGCCTGGGGAAGGTTAATGTCACCAATTACCAGATCTCTTACAATGGGTATTCCACACCTTGTTTCTTTAGGGATCACAACAGCATTGAGAGGTTGTTGGTTGGGAGTGAAGAGGGGAAAGTCTGGTATTTTGCCGATATTCCCACTGATCCTCAAGCTGTTTATCCTGAGTCGCAGGACCTATATTTCCAGATTACAACCCAGTCATTCCCCATCCGTTGCGGCTGGAGAACAGCACCTAGCATCGGTAATATTACCGACACTTCCTGGTTTGACCTGGTGCTGGGTAATTGGGCCGGTGGAGTGAATTATTTCAGTCAGCATGATCCCCCTAAAGTCTTACTTGGAATCCATTCCATCCTTCACCCTCCTCTCACACAGTTCACCATATACCCCAACCCATCGGGAGATTACATCGCTATCAGTTTCCCGTCTTCCCAACATTTGCGGGCTGTTCGACTTGAGATCGTGAACCTATTCGGGCAGACTTTCCTCAGCAAGGAAATCAGCGGAGATGAAACCTTCACGGAAAAACGTATCTCCACCAGCCAATTCCCCAATGGCCTCTATCTTGTCACCCTGACCGATCCCACCGGGAGAACCACTTACGCCTCTCAGAAGCTGGTTGTCAGCCACTAGTTAGTTGACAGTTAGCAGGCGGCAGTTGGCAGTATCCAGCATCCATTCCTCATTCCTCCATCCCGCTTTTCACCCCTAAATCCCCTAAAGGGGACTTGCTCCCGCGCTGCGGGATTTCCTCCCCTCCAAGGGGAAGATTAAGGAGGGGTCATCCACGAAGTGGGGTAAGTCCCCTTTAGGGGATTTAGGGGTAGGTATCGAAAAGTTATTAACAATTTATTCATTTAGTGGGGAAAAGTGGGAGAATGTGGGGAATTTTGCCCTATATTTACACCCTCAAAGTCCAAAACCAGGTGTCGGAAATCAACCTTATCGGCGAATTCGAATGCAAGCTTGACCAGAAAGGACGGGTCATTCTG
>CAZXQU010000094.1:0-8156 GCA_964642545.1 uncultured Prolixibacteraceae bacterium
TACAATTCAGGTACCTAGTCAATTCTTCTACGAATGGCTCGAAGAACACTACATTAGCTTGCTGAAGAAAACGATTAAAAAAGAACTGGGAACAGAGGGCCGTTTGGAGTACAGTATCATCATGGATAACTCTGATAACGAGCCTGGTCCGTTTGCAATAAATGTTCCGACAACTGAACGTAAAGCAACTGCCAACCCTTCCGTTTCCATGCCTATTGATTTGAACCGCGGTGTATCCAAAGAGATCCCAAACCCATTTATCATTCCCGGCCTGAAAAAGATCAAGGTCAATTCTCAGCTGATCGAAACCTACTCTTTTGACAATTTTATTGAAGGTGATTGCAACAGGCTGGCACGATCTGCCGGGTTTGCTGTTGCCGAGAATCCCGGGAAGACTGCTTTTAACCCACTCCTGTTGTATAGTCAGACCGGACTTGGCAAAACCCATCTCTCTCATGCAATTGGGCTTCAGGTAAAGAATAATTTTCCAGAGAAGACTGTGTTGTATGTTACGACAGATCAATTTATCAATCAGTTTATTGATTCAGTCAAGAATAACAACCAGAACGATTTCATCCATTTTTACCAGATAATCGATGTTCTGATCATCGACGACATTCATAATCTGGCCGGGAAAGAGAAGACACAGGATGTGTTCTTTCATATATTTAACCATCTGCATCAAAAGAGCAACCAGATCATCCTGACCTCCGACAAACCACCCGTTGAGATGAAAGGACTCGAGCCGAGACTCCTCTCGCGTTTCAAATGGGGCCTCTCTGCCGACCTTCAGATCCCTGACCTGGAGACCCGCATTGCGATCCTTTATAAGAAACTCTATAATGACGGGATTGATGTCCCTCAGGAAGTTGTTGAATATCTGGCATATAGTATCAATACAAACATTCGTGAGCTGGAGGGAGCATTGATCTCACTGCTGGCGCAATCCTCCCTGAATAAAAAAGTAATCACGCTGGAGTTGGCCAAACAGATGATCGATAAATTTGTTAAAAATACCTCCAGGGAGATCTCTATCGATTATATTCAAAAAGTTGTGTGTGACTATTTCAATATCCCCATTGAGATGATCCACTCCAAAACGAGGAAACGTGAGATCGTTCAGGCCAGGCAACTCTCCATGTATTTTTCGAAGAAGCACACCAAAGCTTCCCTTGCCAGTATCGGACTTCACTGCGGAAACAAAGACCATGCAACCGTGCTGCATGCCTGTCGGACTGTGAACAACCTGGTTGAAACAGATAAACAGTTCCGACAGTTTGTAGAGGAGCTTGACAAGCGCATCAAACTGTAACTCACGCCCAATCTCTCATGAACGTTTTATTTGTTTGTACCGGAAATATATGCCGGTCACCATTGGCTGAAGGAATATTGAGGCAAAAATATTCGGAACTGAATATTCGGGGAAATATAGACTCATGTGGATTTGAATCCTTCCATATCGGAGATAGTCCCGATCACAGGGCGCAGAAGGTAGCCAGATCCAATGGAATAGATATCTCCTCTCATACCTCCAGATTATTTGGTATGGAAGACTTTGAGATATTTGACAAAATCTTTGTCATGGACTCCTATCATTACCAATCCGTTATGCGCTTGGCACATGATGAGAAACACCGGAGGAAAGTTGATTTTATCCGTAATGTGGTATTTCCTGATCAAAATAAACCAGTAAAGGATCCATACTACGACAATTTTTCTGCATTTGAGGAGGTATTTGAACAATTGGATGAGGCATGTGGGCGTTTTGCTGAGTCACTTACTCAACATACTGGTTCATGAAGAAACCTACCCCACCAGCACCTTCACTTCAGGAAATAGTTGAGGCCCATCAACGAATTAAACCCTTTATTCACCGAACACCTGTACTCACGTGCCATAGCATCAATCGTCTTGTGGATGCCCAGATCTGGTTTAAATGTGAGAACATGCAGAAAGTTGGCGCCTTCAAAGCACGGGGTGCAACCAATGCTGTACGCTCTCTTCATCCTACTCAGCTAATACAAGGTGTTGCCACCCACTCTTCCGGCAACCATGCACAGGCACTTTCATGGGCAGCCAGGCTTTCCGCAATCAATGCCCACATCGTGATGCCTTCCAACTCAAGCAAGGTAAAGGTAGATGCTGTTCGGTCATATGGAGGAAATATCACATTATGTGAACCTACGCTGGAAGCAAGGGAAACAACACTGGCACAGGTGATTGATCGAACCGGTGCCACCGAGATACATCCCTATAACAACCTGAAGATCATTGCCGGCCAGGCAACAGCAACAGTTGAATTACTGGATGAGGTGCATGAGCTGGATATCGTGATGGCACCTGTTGGAGGAGGAGGTCTGCTTAGTGGGACAGCTCTTGCCTGTCATTATATCGCTCCGGGAATTCGAGTGATTGCTGCAGAACCTGCTCAAGCCGATGATGCATTCAGATCGTTCACGCAAAAAATATTCATCCCGTCAGTCAACCCAAACACCATTGCCGATGGGCTACGGACATCGTTGGGCAGCCTCACATTTCCCATTATTCTTGCTTATGTAAACAATATCGTCACCGTGAGTGAAGCATCAATCATTTCCGCGATGAGGCTACTGTGGGAACGGATGAAGGTGGTTGTTGAACCTTCTGCAGCAGTGCCTCTGGCTGCTCTGATGGAAAAACCCGAGTTATTTCACGGTCAAAAGATAGGAATCATCCTCTCAGGCGGAAATGCCGATCTTGACCAATTACCCTGGATATGATGAAACGAGGCACACTGTACCTGATCCCTTCCACGCTGGGTGATACACGGCCTGAAGATGTATTGCCTGAAAAAACGCTTCAGGTTATCCGATCTCTGAACTCTTTTATCGTAGAGGAGATTCGCAGTGCCAGGCGTTTCCTGAGAAGAGCCGGATTTAAAGGGGATTTTGACACAACCGGCTTACTGATCTTCAATGAACATTCAAACAGGGGGGACCTCTCCACTTTTCTCGCTCCGATGCTGGAAGGGGTTGATACCGGACTGCTTTCTGAAGCAGGAACACCCTGTATTGCAGATCCTGGTGCAGAGATCGTAGATATTGCCAGAGAGGCTGGTATCCCTATTGTTCCGCTTTCGGGACCAAACTCGATCCTGATGGCCCTGATGGCTTCAGGATTCAATGGGCAGAACTTTGTATTTCACGGATACATTCCGATAGACCGCAACGAGCGTCAGCGAAAAATCAGGGAGATGGAGAGATCTATCGTTGAGAAAGATCAAACCCAGATTTTTATTGAAACACCCTATAGGAATAAAGCTATCTTTGAAGCCTTAACCCAAACCTGCAACCCGGCAACAAGGCTTTGTATTGCTCTTGAAATCACAACAGAGAGTGAATCAATCCAAGTTCGAACCATTGGAGATTGGAAGAGAAAAAATGAACATTTACCAAAGAAGCCGGCTGTTTTTTTGCTTTACCGATAATCCAAACCATCTTGTAACAATCGTACACTCTGATCGTCTAACAATTTCGCTATAACCAACCAAATCCATTGGAAACAATTCTTTCTATCAATCAACTCTCCAAACGATACGGCCGTATCCAGGCGGTGAATAAGCTATCGCTGGATGTAGTAAAGGGACAAGTCTTTGGAATTCTTGGCCCCAACGGCAGTGGGAAGTCCACTACCCTGGGTATGATTCTCGATCTGATCCGACCCGATTCGGGCAGCTTTAAATGGTTTGGAGAAGAGCCAACCAAAGAGAGCAGGAAACGCATTGGTGCAGTCATTGAAACGCCCAACTTCTTTCCCTACCTCAGTGCACGCAGAAACTTGGAGATTGTAGCAAAAGTTAAGGATTACGACTACTCTGACGTTGACAGAGTATTGCATACGACCGGCTTGTTTGATCGAAGGAATGACAAATTCAAAACATATTCCTTTGGCATGAAGCAGCGACTTGCACTGGCCTCTGCCCTGCTTAATAAACCCGATATCCTGATTCTGGACGAACCAACAAATGGCCTTGATCCTCAGGGAATTGCTCAAATCAGGCAGCTTATTCTTCAGGTGGCCAGTGAAGGGATAACCATCATCCTCGCTAGCCACCTACTCGATGAAGTACAGAAAATCTGTAACTATGTTGCCGTACTGAACAAAGGAAATATCCTCTTTTCCGGCACAGTCCATGAGGTTCTTGCTATCTCCGACTGCATCGAACTCTCATCAGGTGACAACACCGCACTGAAAGCAGCTATTGAGGAACATCCTGCGTTTCTTTCTATTATTGAATCTGATGGGATCATGCTGGCTGTATTTTCAGAAGATGTTAGGCCGGCAGCCATCAGTGAATACCTGCACCGTAAGAATATCACCCTTTCTCATCTGGCAGAAAGGAAACGGACGCTTGAACAACATTTTCTGGAACTTTTGAAAGACAACGAATCATGAAGCTGCTCACCATCGAACTAAAGAAGATCCTGCCATATAAAACTTTCTGGATAGTTATCGGGCTCTATTTCCTGTTTCTTGCCCTGGGTATTATCATGGCGGAGTACATTGTAAACGCAATGGTTGACGACATTAACAAACGTTTACCAATCCCTCTCCCCCATGCCGTGCTGTTCTATTTCCCCGACATCTGGCAAAACCTCACCTTCTTTGCCAGTATCAGGTTTGTGCTAATATTTCCGGCCATTGTTGTCATTATTCTGATAACAAATGAGTTCACGAATAAAACGGTCCGACAAAACATTGTCAACGGAATGTCGCGGAGCGAATTTATCTTTTCCAAACTCCAGGTTGTTTTCATGCTTGCCCTTATTATCACGGTGATTCTTATGCTGGTGATGTTAACATTGGGGTTGATTCATTCCGACAGCCAGAGTTTGTCTTTGATGTTTAACGGATTTTCCTTTGTTATCGGCTTCTTTATCCAGATGCTGACCTACCTCTGCTTTGCTTTTTTTATTGCGTTCATACTTCGAAACACCGGATTGGCTATCGCTCTTTTTACTTTATATACTATTATCATTGAACCGGTTATCTATTTCCTTCTCCGTGCCCCATTCATATGGGAGAATACGGTCTACACATACCTGCCGGTAAATTCGGTTATCCGTATTGTGGAATATCCATCCATTCCTGCACTCAAAAAGCTGATGAACTTCCAGCTCCAGGACCAGGTTACCCTTTTATCCTGTTCTGTTCCCATGATCTACGCCGTGGTTATGATCGGGATTGTATATTGGACGTTTAATAAGAGGGACCTGTAAGGGAAGTACGAATTACGAGGTACGAAGTACGAATTAAAGGATGAATAACGAGGTAAGAAAAACCGGTACTACTTGACATTTGTATTGTCAAGCGCCTGAAGCCTCGAGAGAAGTGGAGGATGGGAATAGTAAAAGAAAACGTAAAGTGGATGGGGCCGAAGATTGCTGAGTTGGTTGACAGATAATTTTTTCAACGCTTCTTGCAAAGCCTTTGCTTGATAGTTCTCCCCTGAGAACCAATCTGCAGCATACTCATTCCTCCTGGACAAGGCACTGTCAACCAGCCCCAATATCATGGATAATGGAGTATACAAAATTCCGAAAGCGAGTATTCCAAGCTGAAAATCGGACATTGCTTTATTTCCAGAGAAGCCTGAAATGGATTGACAAAAATCGGCCGCCAGCCAGCTCTCCTTGCGGATGAACAGAGATAATATAAAGAGCATCAGACCTGTCTGTATGATGGCGATCACCATCCCCTGTCGTGTATGTTTCATTTTGTAATGCCCGATCTCATGGGCAAGAATCGCCACCAGTTCATCTGTGGAGTGGTCTTGAATCAGTGTATCGTACAAGACAATTCGTTTTTTCATACCCAGACCGGTAAAATAAGCGTTTGCCTTTGAAGAGCGTTTTGACCCATCAATTCATCTGGCAACGTATCGCTCCACCGGGTTGTATTGAGATACTCCAATACCCTTTCAAGGATGAAGTCCACTATTAAAATAGCCAGAATCAGATAAAATAGATACGTTGAGATCGGATTCATTAAAGTCCTGAATATTTACGAAGTGCCCACTCACAGGTAAGGAACCCGAGGATAAGCAAGAACACCCAAGGAGCGTTGATCAACTCCGAAAAGATTCTCTGAACGTATGAGACAGCATGTATTTCCTCATTCTGTTTTAACAATTCATGAAGATTCTCCAATTCAGATGGGAGGAGCATTTTCCCCCGGTGACTTTTTGCAATCCGGTTTAATAGGTTATGATTGGCTGTAAGGTTGACGGCCTCCAGATTTACCGGTTTAACAACAAATGAGCCCCTTTTTTCATAACGGTCCGGCCCGTTCATCACCGATGCCCTGTAAGTATATACACCCGGCGGGAATGTTCCTGCTCTCAGGAAATAAGCCGAACCGGTTTGCCCGAATGTAAACGGGTAATTGTTTTTATCTTCATCGCTGATAACAATGGTAACATCCGGCTCATTAATCAGTTCATAACTCTGATTGTAAACTTCAGCCTGTATTTCAACAGACTCATTTTCAAGATACTCAGACTTCATTTTAATTCTGAAATAGCTCTTATCCTGCTTCACAGCGAGGTATTGAATAACTTTCTGGAACAATTCATCAAATACCAGATAATCTCCCGTTTGAACATAACATGAAATTCTCCATCGCCAGAAGTTCTCACCTATAATAAATCCGCGCTTCTGATCTGCTGTGTTGGTAAACGATATCAAAGGAAAACGGGTTGAAGCACCATTGATCCGTTGATGTGCAAGAACCTCTGTAAGCGATGAATACTGGTAGGATCCAAATGGGACCTGTAGGGGCGGGAATTCAGAAACAAGTCTTACAAGAGACTGACTGATAGTAAAATATGGGAAAGCCTCATTGAGAATGGGATAAGATTCACTATACGATAGTCGTGTCATGGAAAGGATCATTCCGGGATTCAACTTATTGAACGCAGGGATGTCCGATTGCGAACCAAGAACAAAAAGAGCTGATGGGAGATTGGAAATCACCGATTCAGAAATTCTGACCCCCTGTATTGAAGGGACCTGATAGAATATTACAAGTGCGGCACTATCGGCAGTAAGCAGAAATTCTTCAGGAGATCGCTCAATCACCTCAAATTTTTCACTGCTTTCAAGTGCCTGTCGAATAGCCCCTATATCCGGGTGAGGAGCATCATGGACGATCACAACTTTTGTCCTTACATCTATCACCTCAACAAAGAAATCCTGTCTGTTATTATCCGCACTCAGTTCTCCGGAAACCGGGGATAGTTTTATTGAATACCTGTGCCATCCTGGCTCTTTGGCCTCCAGTTGGATCGGGATTTGCCTCGAAAAATGATTACCTCTTATTTCTATATCATAGCTGGCCACTTCCTTGCTATTCTCGTTCACAGTGAGCCTAACCCTCTCCCCATCACAATGGATGGCATCAACCTGTATCTCAACAGGAAAATCATCTCCCCGAAAAACCTGCGGGTTATAAAGTACTTTATTTACCAGAATATCGCGATGATCGTTAGTATCACCAAGTGCCACTGTATAAACCGGGTACGGTAAATCTCTTGCCGTATAGTAAGGATCTGTTCCAAAATTATAGATCCCATCCGAAGCCAGGATAATTGCTCCAACGTTACGATTCACATAACGTGTTGAAATTTCTGCGAAGAAGTGGGAGATATCCGTCGCCTTTTCATCAAAATTGATTTCCATGGGGGATGTCACATCATCACCAAAGGAGTAAGTGCGAACATCGTATTTGTCTTTCAGACTAGTAATCAAGTGATTCAGTCTCCTCAGGTATTCCCCTTTAATATAGGCTGAGTCGGGGCCAAGAATTAACGATTGAGAGTTGTCCTGACCGATTATGATAACCGGTTTCTCCACTGTTGTGAGATTTTGCCTTATAAGTGGAGTGAGCAAAAGAAATGAGATTAAAAATACAGCAAGAAACCTGAGAGCTGCCATCACGATGCGCAGCCATGGGTTAACACTCCCCTTCCCTGAATTGAAATAGAGAAAAAAAACATAAGCGGCTCCCAGGAGGATGCATAAAAGAATGAACCAAAAAGGGTATTCAGTAAGGAGTCCCAAACGATAAAAGATTAAGTATGCATCCCGCCGCACACGCTGATAACCTGTCCGGTCACA
>CAZXQU010000095.1:0-8142 GCA_964642545.1 uncultured Prolixibacteraceae bacterium
GCATCCTGCGACCTACACCAAATGCCTTGGGAGAAACACGTAAAATGGGTGGGGTTTGATGCCTTTTCCATTCACTTCCGTTTACCATTCCAAGAACCCTTTTCACAACAACCGGGTCAAACCCCATGGCCGTGATCTCATTGGGACCCTTCCTCTCTTCAATGTATTGAAAAAGGATCTGATCCAGAACCGCATAGTCGGGTAACGAATCGGCATCCTTTTGATTGGGACGGAGTTCGGCAGAAGGAGGCTTGTTGATGGTATTGACGGGGATGATCTCTTCTGAACGGTTGATGTGCCGGGCCAAACTGTAGACCTCCGTTTTGTATAGATCCCCTAAAACGGAGATGCCTCCACACATGTCGCCATACAGGGTGCCATATCCCACGGCGGCTTCACTCTTGTTGCTGGTATTTAACAGGATGTAGCCAAACTTATTGGCCATGGCCATCAGAATTACCGCCCGCAAACGGGCCTGGATATTCTCTTCGGTGACATTGAACGGAAGTTCGTTAAAATAAGGGGACATGGTGTTCTCAATGGCAGTGAATGATCCGTCGATAGGAATGATGTCGTAAGAAACTCCAATCTTCTCAGCCAGCTGGCGGGCGTCGGTGATGCTGTGGTCCGATGAATAGGTTGAAGGAAGGAGAATTGCTTTCACATGTTCACTGCCGAGCGCTTCAGCAGCCAATACTAACGTTACTGCAGAGTCAATCCCCCCACTTAGCCCCAGTATCGCTTTCGAAAAGCCCATCTTTGAAAAATAATCCCGGATGCCCATTACCAGGGCGGAGTGGGTTAGTTCGATGCCTGATGCCGGATGCCCGATGCTGGATGCCGGATCGCGTATCGCGTATCGCGTATCTCGTATCCCGATCTCTTCCAGTTCATACACCCTCAGATCTTCTTCGAACCGTAAAAGTTCATCCTGCAGGGTTCCGTCACTTGCAAAAACCATCGAGCCTCCGTCGAAGAGTAATTCGGTTTGCCCGCCAACCTGGTTTACATAGAAAAGGGGAAGGTTGTACTGTTTCGCATTGCGGGAGAGGATATCCTGCCGTATCTCTGGCTGGTTATGGTGAAATGGTGAAGCGGCAATGTTGAGGATCACGTCGGGATTCAACAGAGAAAGTTCCTGCATGGGATTCCTGACATACAACGGGTAGTTGTCAATATTCCAGAGATCTTCGCAGATGGTTAAGGCAAACCGTTTTCCCAGGTAGTCAATAACCTGGTACGGCATCCGGTTTGGCTCAAAGTAACGGTATTCATCAAAAACATCATAGGTTGGCAGGAGCGTCTTGTGAGCCATCCCGAGGATCTCGCCTTCGGAAAGGAAATAGGCTGTATTATAAAGCGGTTTACCTTTCTCACCCGGATTTCGGGAAGGAGCTCCTACAATGGCAGCGATCCTGCGGCAGGCATCCGCAATCTCGTGGACAGCTTTGTTGCAGGATTCCAGAAAATCAGTGAATTCGAGAAAATCACGGGGAGGATAGCCGCATACAGATAGCTCGGAAAAAATGACCAGATCGGCCCCGAGATCAGAGGCACGGGAGATTGCGCCCTTGATCAGGTTTGTGTTGTGCTCAAAATTGCCAACCACGTAGTTCTGCTGGGCCAGTGCAATCTTCATATCCCGATTTAAAATAAAACGCCAATGTTTAATTCGACGAAGTTCAACTGCGACTTCTCGTTGAGGTCTGATGCTGTATTGTATCCGGTTAAGACGTTATTTAGGCTGTTGCTGTAGTTGACACCAAAAAAAATCCTGGTATTTATATCTAAATGATATTCCAGTCCGGCACCAAAGATAACTGCCTGACGGATCAGGGTAGTATTTGATGTGACATTACTGTTTTCTTTGTCGGGCGCAACTCCGGTTCCCAGGTCATATTCATCCCTGACTTTGGCATTTATTCTGAATCCGGTCGAGAAGCCGATCTGTCCGAAAAATGAGAACCTTCCGAAGGTATTGGTCTGTAGCTTGATCATGTAAGGGATGTCGAGGTATACGAATTTGTATTTCCTGTTCAACTGACCGTAAACCGTAGTGGTGTCGATTAATAGCGAATCTCCGTATGTTATCCTCCCATTCAGAAAGGCAAAGTTGAATCCGGTAGAGAATGCATAATTTTTCGCAAAATAAAAATCAGCTACCAGTCCGATTGTTGCACCTCCAGTGATCCCATCGTAATCGTAATGTTTTGTCTCGGGGGCCATCCATCCTATGTTTGGAGCAGCTTTCAGGCCAAGTTTAATGGGACTCTCCTGGGTTTGGGTGAACGAAGATTGTGAACATCCTAAAACGAGAAGGAAAAGAGGGATAAGGACCTGTTTCATAGTTGATGTTTTTCAGATTTTATCGCTTATTTCGAACAAAAATAGAACATTTGATTGTAGATTTGTCACATGGTTTTCATGAAATATAATAAAGTTATTCACGTTTTAATACGCATGAAGAGTTTTACTTCAAACAGTTTTCCGGCATTGATAGTTATCCTCCTGATAATGATGGCCTCCTGTAACTGGTCGTCACAGAGAGTACACGTGGATGTCTCTAATATCCCAATGGAAGCAGTTGAAATTCACAGATACGACAATGCCCTGTTTTCTATCCCCCTGGATAAGCTGACAGATGGACTTGAACAGATCAAACCCCTTTACCCGTTTTTTCTGAATACTGACCTCAGGGATAGTGCGAAGATCAACAATCTGAAGGAGTATCTGACCAATATTCGGACGATAGAATTTTATCAGGCCGTCCACGACCGTTTCATTGATCTCAGCGATCTTGAACGTAACCTCACAGAAGCCTTTCGTCATCTTATCTATTATTACCCTGATGCCACGATACCCAGGGTTTACACCTATATTTCGGGAGGCGAATACGACCATCCGATACAATACTTAGACTCGGTTCTGCTAATCGCTTTGGATGCCTATCTTGGCACAGAGTTCAAACCCTATAGTGCTGATGGTTTGCCGTTGTATAAAATCGTACGCATGGAGCCCGACTTCCTGTTGCCCGGTTGTATCAGGGCGATGGAGGAGGCTTATTACCCCGTCAGGTATGCGGGGAATACACTTCTCGACCAGATGGTTGATGCAGGCAAGAGACTCTACTTTGTGGATGCCATGATTCCTGATTATCCTTTCAGGTTTAAGATCTTATACACAGAAAAACAGATAAACTGGATTACCGTCAATGAAGCCCAGGTGTGGGCCGCAATCATTGAAAATCAATTGCTCTATTCCTCTCAGGGAAGCACCATTCGTGCCTTTCTTGCCGATGGTCCTTTCACCGCCGACTTCTCTCCCGAATCACCACCGCGACTGGGTGAATACCTTGGATGGAGAATTGTAAAAGCATACATGGAAGAGAATCCGGATGTCACGCTTCAGGAGCTGACTGAGGAGATGGATTCGCAGAAGATACTGTCGAGATCGAAATACAAACCCAGCAAATAATCAACTTTTCCATGGTGGGATTGCCCGACAATGCTGTGAAAGAAAGCCAGCAGCGTATTGATTCGGCTCTGCGCTGCATTGGGCTCCGGATTCCCGGGAAGAAGATCGTGATCAACATGGCTCCGGCTGATATCCGGAAGGAGGGCTCCTCCTACGACCTATCCATAGCTGTGGCGCTTCTGGCGGCGAATGAGCATATCAGCTCCGAGCGAATAGGCTCGTATATCATCATGGGAGAGTTGTCGCTCGACGGAACCATCAGGCCTATCAAAGGGGCCTTGCCGGGAGGAGTTTCTCAATCGCCCGGCCGATTATGAACACGATTTTGCTGAAGTGAAGGGGCAGGAGAATATCAAAAGGGCTCTTGAGATCGCAGCTGCAGGCGGGCACAACCTCATCCTGATCGGACCGCCTGGCGCTGGCAAGACCATGCTTGCGAAGCGACTTCCCTCAATTCTTCCGCCTTTTACGCTTGAGGAAGCACTGGAGACCACCAAAATCCATTCGGTAGCCGGAAAAATGGGGATTCATCGTCCCCTCATATCAGTACGGCCTTTTCGCTCGCCACACCATACGATTTCCAATGTAATAATAATATTTGTTGTGGTGAATTACTAATCTAAATCAATCATTAAATAGTGATGATATAAAGTTTCATATTATTGATTGACTGATGTTTAGTTTATGTCTCGAAGGTTTGTAAAATTATCTAACTTTGTTTCATGTCTTTGAAAGAATAATAGGAGTATATGGAACTATCAATAAAGGACTTGCTCTAAAATAAGAAATCACTTATTTCCAACTTGATGATGTTATTATAATCAAATAAAATGAAAACAAAAATTCAACAATCCATTTTGGGCGGAAATCGTGATCCCCTTCCCGCAACAAGACATACACTGGAAGAAAGATTTTGAAGTATTGCGCATCATTACAATACAACCATGAAACTGCAACTTATTATGAGAGTTCAAGCAATGTTTTGCAAATATTTTACCTGGATATTATTAGGTCTTCTATCATTCCCAATGAATGCACAGAATTATCAGAACATTTGTTCTGAGGGTGAAACATATTTTGGGAAATACACCCACTATCTTCTATCATTCAGGAATGATTCTATTGAACACATTCAAGGATCCGCTGGAGACTCCATAATTTGGTCTTTCCCGACTATTCAGAACTTGACCGGTAATCCTACCTGTTACGATATTAATTTCGGTTCCATTTTGGGAAGAAAAATAATAAAGAAAGCAGATGGGACTTTTATTTTTTTTAATCTCAATGAAGACTCTATTGTGATCCAATCCCAAGCAACATTAAATCAATCCTGGAAATGTGTTAATCTTTCAGGCGGAAATTATATTCTTGCTACTATTACGGGAATACAATCAGATACTATAATTGGGGTTGCCGACTCCATTAAAGTAATCACTCTTCAAGCGAAAGATTCTGTCGGCCAAATTATTCCCCACGATTTCAATGGAAAACAAATCAAACTTTCCAAATCGTATGGTTTTATCCAGGTTTATCAAATTGTGAAATTTCCAGAGGACACCGCATGCTATTATTTTGAAGGGAAGACTTCTCCATCAATTGGATATCAAGATTTTTCTTTTCATGAATGTTATGATTTCGATATTGGAGATGAATTCCATTACGACAACAGTTCTAATTTTCATTACACGAAAACGATAAAAATACTTTTAGAAAAGTATACCTCTAGTACCGGGGATACAGTAACATTTAGATGGGAACGATGTTACGTAGAGAATACGATGGGAGGACCTTATATTGGACATGACACAATTTGGGAAACTATTTCTCCCCAGACCAATTCCTTTTTCCCAGTATTCACGAAGCAACCCTATGAATATTATCCACAAATCGGAAAGTGTCACAAGTATATTCGGCGGTCAAATAACTATCATACCAGATCAACTAAACGGTTTGAAGCAAGCGTATATTATTGGGATTCATGTTGGAAACAAAGTGACTATGATGTAACATATCATTATTCCAGTGGACTAGGAAGAACAACATATCGCAAAGGATACTGGTACGAAATTACAAGTGGGATTTGGGTGTATGTAGTTATTATTGATAACCTAGTCTATTATTCCAAAGGAAATGAGATTTGGGGTATACCTCATGCTCCGGATTGTTGGACTTTAACTTCAACAGAGGATATAAGACACAAAGATATAGTTGAACTAAATATAAAACCAAATCCTATTCAAACCCAAGCTGAAATATTTCTTAATGTGTTCACCCCTGATATTAAAGCCGATATATTCATATATGATTACTTTGGACGAGAAATTTTTCATGACGTATTTGATTCAAATCCATATATCCTAATAAGGAACCATATTCCAAGCGGCGTTTATATTGTTCGAATTATGGATAAATTGAACAAATATATTGCTACTGAAAAAGTGATTTTCGATTAATCATTATCATGAATCCATCAACTGCCAGTTAGGTAATCATGTGAAATCTATGGCAATAATTAGCAATACTATGGCTTTAGTGGCAATGGTGGCAATTACTTCAGTTCTTCTAGACATGCTAACCTCCCCAATCCATTTTAGATATAGTAATAATATTTGATGTGGTGAAATCAATAGTATAACTTATTGAAAAACAAAGCGGCTTGTTTCCCGAACTGTTCCATCATCTCCGGGCCGTCGATGCCATCCGGGTAACCCGGAAAGTTTTCGACTTCAGTCGTAATGGTCAATTGGCCTCCTGGTTGCATTCCCTGGTACATGATAGGCTTCAGGTTGGCACAAAAAAATCCCCGATGCCGGACGCCATTGAACAAGATAACAAAATGGAATAAGGTGTTAAGAATATTAATTACTTTTACATGTATATAACTATTGAATATGAAAAAGTTTGCGCCTCTGACTGGTTTTATTATGGCAATTTTAATGCTTTGCGGTTCATGCACTAAATCGCCTGTTGATTATCAGCCCCTTCAGCCTGCTCCAGCTGATACCCTATATGCAAACCTCTGGGATATTAGGATTGCATACCGTATCATCGGAAAGGGAGATCCGATTATTCTATGTATGGGGTACAGCGGTACCATGGACATATGGGCTCCTCCTGTCATTGAAATGCTAAGCCAACACTACAAGGTAATCATGTTTGATTACCGGGGCATGGGATTATCCACGATTCAGACTGACACAGCCTTCTCCATGAAACTTCTTGCCGAAGATACACGCAGGTTAATGGACTTTCTGTATATTTCGAAAGCCCATGTCCTGGGTTGGTCGATGGGAACCTATGTCGCACAATTACTCACCCTCCAACATCCTGACCGGATAAACAAAGTCATCCTTTATGGAGCTGATTGCGGAGACAGTATTACCATTCAAGCCGACTCTTCTGTAATAAACATCCTGACCAATGATACGACCGGGATAGGATTGTTGTCCGTTTTGTTTCCTCCCGACTGGCTCCAGGCTCATCTGCCTGATATCTGGAGCTATTTTCCAGTTCCGCAAGAACCTAAACATCCGGAGATTGTAATGCGTCAATGGGCAGCTATTGAAGAATGGTTTGCTCCAGGCGGTGGAACAGCTAACCAGTTGAAGGATTTGAATAATCCGACCCTTCTGATTACAGGAGATCAGGATATTTGTACCCCCTGGAAAAATTCTCTTATCATGGTAGATTCCATTCCCGGAGCTTCATTGATCCAGATCCCCGGAGGAGGTCATGGGGTGATGTACCAGTATCCTGAAGCATTTGCCAAGAATGTCCTGATGTTTCTGTCTGGCAAGAAATAGCAAGAGGATTAAATCAATGTATAAAGAGAGCCTCCGCTAAAACGAATTCAAGATGATTTATAATCACTTGTCTTATTGTATTGACCAGTTTAGAGAGACCTTTATTTTTTCCGGCAACCGGTATCAAGCATTCGGCTTCAATAAGAATAATGCAGTGGGGAAACTCGAAGACCTTCCAGAAAAACAGCTTCTATTGTATTGTCAGGCTCTGGGAGGCAACAGTTTTGTTTCCGGTAACAAGTATCCCGATAGCGGTATAACTCCCGGCATCAGGGACGCTGAAACCCGTCAGGTAGATGTGACCATAAGACTGGATACTGGGAAATGTGTACGAATTATACAACGATCCATCCAAATGGTTGAGTTTGATCATGACGGATGATCCAGCCATGTCTTCCTGACTTTCGAGCCGGAAATAGATTGTGGATGAGGCGGGGAAAATTGTTCCTTGTCCGACAAGTTCAAAAAGATTGCTTGGGTTCAGGCCTGTTCCAAAGGCCAGACTGTTGGAAAATTCAGAATCTTCGCTCTTTTTACTGCAGGCAACCAACAATAAACCGCTAATTACCAAAAAAATGATTTTTTTCATGATGGATGGAGTTAAATATTCATATCAAATATAGGAAAACGTTGTATCTATTTGCACGTTTATAAACTATTTTTAATTTAGGGTATAACCTTTCACCCCTGAAACCGATTAATGGGTAAAGAGAGGTTATGCTTGTAAAAACATTCGGATGTGCACTCTACGGAATCCATGCCATCACCATCACCATCGAAGTGAGTATCGATATCGGGATCAACTTCTCTATGGTGGGATTGCCCGACAATGCTGTGAAAGAAAGCCAGCAGCGTATTGATTCGG
>CAZXQU010000096.1:0-8138 GCA_964642545.1 uncultured Prolixibacteraceae bacterium
ATGAATGCAATAAGCGTGTCGAGATTCCACGAATCGATCAGGTATTTTATGTCAAGGCTCTGCTTAGAAATAATATGTTGGAGAGTGTTGTAAAATGCAATCTCTGAAATGTGTGAAACCAGGTAGGCGACAGAATTGAAATCTGAATCCTTCAGAAAAGTTTCACGCTGAGTCTGATCACCGCTGAATGATTCCTGAAACTCAAAAAGATGTTTGAACATCCGTGTTGCAGCACCCGATGCAGGGACGAATTTTACAGCCTGAAGGTCATTTTGATGGATGGAATAGTAATTTGTAAAATAGGAGAGTTCATCTTCACAGAAGGAGAATATCCCGTCGCCGGATGTCGCCGGCCTGATCAGGTTTATATATGGGAACCCGATTCTGAAGTTCTCAATCTGCTTGTGGATAACGGGAAGTTCAATCCCCTTTGCTTCGATCTGTTTCAGATCCTTATCAGTGAACATACGCGGATTTTTTGTACTTTTACTTGCACAAATATATCTGAAAAAATGAGAAGAGTAAGCTCATCCATCGTATTCTTTTTGCTGCTTCTCGCCGCAACAGCACAAGTAGCTCCCGATAAATACTTCGTAGAATTTTCCGACAAAAACGATTCACCTTACACAATAGACAAGCCATGGGAGTTCCTTTCACAACGGGCACTCGACCGGAGAGCTGTCGCAGGGATCCCGATTGAGATAAATGATCTTCCTGTGAACCCTGATTATGTGGCAGCTGTTAGCCAGATTGGTGTTGAGGTTATCACACGATCGAAATGGTTTAATGGTGTCACAATTTTCAATGCCGATCCTTCCAAAATCGAGGAGATTGAACTCTTACCCTTTGTAAGTAAGATCGTAAAAAGCGGGGTCAAAATACCCGGATCAACGCAGATAGAAGATAAATTTGCGATGGAACTTAAATCAGTGATCCCACTGATCGCTCTTCCCGGTATTCCGCTGAAAGTAGCTGATTCAGCTGATTATGGACTTTCATTCACCCAGTCTCACATGATTCGTACCGATTTGCTTCATAATATGGGCTATAGGGGTAATGGGATGGTGATTGCTATTCTGGATGCAGGATTCAACCTGGCAGACCAGCTTGCGCCATTCGACAGTCTCTGGGCTAACAACCAGATCCTTGGTACGCGCGATTTCGTAAATCCGGGCAATAACGTATTTATTGGCCATACACATGGTATGTCGGTACTCTCCATAATGGGGGGATATGTTCCGGGCCAGCTAATTGGCACTGCTCCCAAAGCCAATTATTGGCTGTTGCGTTCTGAAGATGGAGGTTCAGAATATCTGGTGGAAGAGTATAACTGGGTTTGTGCAGCGGAGTTTGCCGACAGTGTTGGTGCCGATATTATTAATTCTTCACTTGGCTATACTGTATTTGACGACACCACGATGAATCATACCTGCGCAGATATGACTGGAAATACAACTCCTGTAACCCGCGGGGCAAACATCGCTTTCAGCAAAGGGATTCTGGTTGTTAACAGTGCCGGTAATGAAGGGAGTGAACCCAGCTGGCTATGTGTTAGCGCCCCATCCGATGGATTTGATGTTCTGGGTGTTGGAGCAGTGGACTCCATGGGTCAATATGCCTCTTTCAGCTCCACAGGGGTTGTTAACGGATCGTATGTAAAACCCAATATTGCTGCCATGGGAAAGCAAACAGTCCTCTCCGGGTCCAATGGGACCATCACCAGGGGAAATGGAACCTCTTTCTCTTCGCCGGTTATGGCTGGCTCTGCAGCTTGTCTATGGCAGGCTTTTCCCGAATTTTCCAATGCTACATTAAAGTCTGCAATTGAAGAATCAGCCTCACTGTTTATGACTCCTACTATCTACCTGGGATATGGCATTCCCAATCTCTTCGAGGCCTATGAACGACTTACTGGAATTGATCCTGTGTTTAACAAAGGATCAGTGGTCGTCTACCCAAATCCTTCAAATGGAACCGGATTGATCCATATTAAGATCAATACAACTGCTGTACAAACCTTACAGGTTCAAGTAGTGGATATCACAGGAAAGCAAATCTATACCAGGAATGATATCCGTTGCATAGCTGGCGATAATGTGATCAGCTTCAGCGATCTTTCATTTCTGAAGCAAGGAATCTACATCCTTAAATTATGCAACCTGGACGGTCCTGCCCTCTTTGAAACAAAGATTATCCAAAGAATCGACTGATAACTGCCTACTGCCAACTCATCTCCTCCATCCCTGAGAAAAAAAAGCGGCTCTCTACCTCTGCGTTCTCATCTGAGTCAGAACCATGAACAGCATTTCTTCCAAGCTCGGTTCCATAAAGCTTGCGAATAGTGCCTTTGGCTGCGTCAGCCGGATTAGTAGTTCCGATCAAAGTACGGTAATCCTCAACTGCATTCTCTTTCTGCAGAATAGCTGCAATGATTGGTCCTGAGGACATATAGTTGGTAAGTTCCGCAAAAAAAGGCCGGTCTTTATGGATAGAATAAAATTCTTCCGCATCACGTTTGCAAAGGTGAACCATCTTCAGAGAGATGATCAAATACCCCTCTTCCAGGATCCTGTCAAGGATCTTTCCTGCCTTCTTCTGTGCCACGGCAGTAGGCTTTATCATCGTAAAAGTCTTATTTCCAGTCATAATCTAATTGATTTGCGGCAAAATTACGGATAATTTTAAATTATCTTAATTTTGCATTCAACTCACCAAATACATTCTCTTGGAAAATACAGATTTCTTGAAGGTGCAGGAGTTGCTCACTACACCTCAAAACATTTTGTTGACAACACATACCAATCCCGATGGGGATGCTATCGGATCATCTCTTGCTTTTTTCAGGTATCTTGTAAAGAAAGGTCATACAGTGACGATGATGGTTCCCGATCCATTTCCCTCTTTCCTTTCCTGGTTGACTGATTCTGGTAGAATCTTCATTTTTTCACTACAAAAAGATCACGTTCTTCGTGCCGTTGCCGATGCTTCAATTATTTTTTCCCTGGATTACAACGACCTGAATAGGTTAGGCGATGCCTCCGGTCCGGTTAAAGGGTCCTCAGCCACAAAGATTGTCCTCGATCACCATCTCTATCCTTCTGATCAGTACAATCTGAAGATCTCTAAAACAGAAACCTCCTCAACTGCTGAACTGGTTTATGATTTCATTCAAGCTATGGGGGATGAAACACTGATTGATTTGGAGATTGCAGAATCCTTGTATACTGGGATTGTTACTGATACTGGATCATTCAGCTACTCCTGCAACCGTGTCAAGACCTACGAAGTGATTGCGGCTCTTTTTCGGCGAGGGATTGATGGGGAACATATTCACAGACTGATCTATGATACTTACTCAGAACACCGTCTTCGGTTACTGGGATATTCACTGAGTGATAATCTGGTTGTGTTGCCTGCTTTTCATACTGCTTATATCTATCTCAAAGCAGAGGATCTGGAGCGTTTTCACTACCAGGTTGGAGATACCGAAGGGGTGGTTAATTACGCACTCTCTATCGAAGGAATCAACATGGCAGCTCTTTTCTCGGAACGGGATAACTCGATCCGGATCTCTTTCAGGTCCAAAGGAAATTTCTCCGTTGAGCGAATCGCGAGTGATTATTTTGAAGGTGGTGGACATGCAAATGCTTCAGGTGCAACTAGTTATCTCTCAATGGAAGAGACTGTAAAGAAATTCCGAGATCTGCTTCCTCAGTACCGCGAAGCGTTATCGAAGGTGTATACATGACAAGGAACAACAACGGGAGATTACGAGAGTTTTTATTTGCAGGTCTCGCCATTACGCTATTGTTAATGGTCGCTTGCAGGGAAACTGTTCGACCCGTCGAATCAACATCACATATTCGTCTCGCTGATGAAAAGTTAATTGATTACAACCGGAGTGTTGTCAAAATAGAAGATCAAGAGATTGATGACTTCCTCCGGAGGTATGGTTGGAATGTAAAAGAAACTTCAACCGGATTACGCTATTTCATCTACAGGAAGGGAACCGGTCGAAAATCCTCTTCAGGGATGCTGGTGCGCTTTCGTTATACTGTGAAACTGTTGAACGGAACAATTGCCTACTCTTCTGATTTCCTGGGCCCTAAGTCATTAATTTTGGGGCATGGAGGAGTAGAGACAGGACTTGAAGAGGGGATGTTGCTACTGAGAGAGGGCGATAGGGCAAAATTCATTATCCCTTCATACCTTGCTTTTGGATTACTTGGAGATCAAGATAAGATCCCTCCCGGCGCAACCCTGGTATATGATATTGAAATACTTGAATTTAAAACGAACAAATAGATCACCATGAATTACAACCGAATCGTGACAAATTTGCATAATCTGCTTATTGGTCTTGTAATTATTTCGTTGTGGGGGTGCCAGTCTGCCCAGGGTGACTTTGAAGAGACCCCGGGGGGACTTTTATACAAATTTCATCACCAGAACAAAGTCGGCATGGGTGTCCTGCAAGGAGATATGGTGACGGCCGATGTCGTTTTCAGAACCGATGACACCATTTTCTTTGTCAGTTCAAGAGATCTGACAGTTCCTTACCAATTTGAAATACTGGAACCAAAGTTTCCTGGAGATATCTACGAGGCATTCCTGCTCCTGGCAGTTGGCGACAGTGCTACATTTATCCTTGATGGCGACTCGCTTTTTGTGCTCGACTTTGAGATTCAGGAGTTACCAATCTTTATTAATGAAAACACGGATGTCTTCATGGATATAAAACTGCTGGATGTCATGCCTCGGGATGAATTTGCAAAAGAGAAGGAATCATATAAGGGGAGGGTTGATAGAGTTTTGTCCGAAATGAAGGAAAAGGAGATGACAGATATTCAAGCCTATCTGGAGCAAAATAACATAGATGTAACGCCAACGGAATCAGGACTTTATTTTGTTGAGTTGGAGAAGGGTGGAGGTCCTTCTGTAGAGGCAGGAAAATCAATCAAAGTAGATTATTCTGCAATGTTTATAACTGGTGAAATCTTTGAAACATCGATTCAGGATATCGCTATGAAAAATAATATATTTGACTCCGCAAATAGGTACCAGCCTTTCCACTACCAGCAAGGTGATTCACTAACAATTGCTGGTTGGGATGAGGGGCTGTCTTACATGAAGCAGGGGGGGCGGGCATTATTGATCATTCCCTCTTCATTAGCGTACGGAGAAGAGGGTGTTGAGGGTTTTATACCACCTTACACTCCATTTATTTATGAAGTTAAAATTATAGAAGTAAAATAATTATAAACACTATTGAAATCGAATCGATTATGAAAAAAATGTTAATTAACCCCGTAACCGTTTTAGTGATGGTTGCGTTAATATCGTTTGCTTGTTCTTCAAAATTTTCAGGTTTTGATAAGACAGACACAGGATTGTACTACAAAATATATAGCGTTAGTGAAGGAGAAGTAAAGGCTCAAACCGGAGATTTTGTCTCATTGGATATGAAATATGCCACTGAAGGAGACTCTGTATTGTTTGACAGCAAAACAGGAATGGGTGGACAACCAATTCGTTTTCAATTACCTCCTTCTGATTTTGGAGGCGATCTTTATGAAGGGATTCGTATGCTTTCACCAGGTGATAGTGCAGAGTTCCTGATCAATGCCGATTCGTTGTTTACGGTCACATTTAAAATGCCTAAACGTCCTGAATTCATTGATAGCAATTCGTACCTGAAGTTTTTCGTGACACTTCACTCGGCTGAATCACTTGAAGCCATGCAAGTGAAAGAGACAGAGTTATTGGAACAGTATCTCCTTACAAATGGTCTTACAGTTGAACCGCTGGAGTCTGGACTTTACTATGTTGAGACTTTCCATGGCACTGGCAGAGCGATCGATTCGGGAGATGTGGTGACCTTTCATTTCAATCTGCAACTCTCTGATGGAACGCAGGTATTCTCCTCTTATGACAAGGGAGAACCTATGCAACTCACATTTGGAAAGCCATTTGATACACCTGGTTTTGATCAGGGGATTAGCTTGATGAAAAAAGGTGGCAAATCGAAATTTATTGTTCCAAGTAGTATTGCTTTCGGACAGAGTGGAAGAGGGGCTATTATCCCTCCATATTCTACACTCATTTATGACGTGGAGGTTAAGGATGTCATGACAAAAAGTGAATTTGACAAGATGCAGGAAACTCAGAAAAAGCAACAGGAAATGGAAAAATCGATGGCGAAAGGTCAGGAAATTGGAAAATTGCAGCAATACCTCAAGGCTAATAACATCACAGTAAAACCAACAGCCAGTGGTCTTTATTATATTGAAACTGTCAAGGGCACAGGTGCCAAAGCAGAGCCGGGGAAGAAAGTGAAAGTACATTATACCGGAACATTGCTTGATGGTACAAAGTTCGATTCTTCCCTCGACCGTGGTGAGCCGTTCTCATTTACACTGGGACAAGGCCAGGTGATCAGAGGTTGGGATGAGGGTATTGGATTGATGAATGTAGGTGGTAAAGCAACACTGCTTGTCCCATCTTCTATTGCCTATGAAGATCGTGATATGGGTGTTATCAAACCCTACAGTACTCTCCATTTTGATGTGGAATTAATCGAAGTAGAATAGAAACAGGTTTGCCGGTGAAAATAACCACAGTTGTCATACTAATTTCACTTAATTTACTGCCATTATCCTTATTGGCAATCAAAGCAGACTTTCAGTTTACCAAGGTTTGTGTTGGATCTGAGACAATACTTGTAAGCGATTGTACTCCACTTGACAGCATATTTCAAGTGTCGTGGGATCTTGATGGAAATGGATCGTTTGGTGATGATACGGCAAGGATTGTCAACATCAGGTTTGATTACCCGGGAATTTATTCGATAGGAATCAAAGTCATCTCTAAAGAAGGAGCAATGGATGCAATCTACAAATCGGTACCGGTTGCCTCCCTCCAGGTTGCGTTTTCCCAGGATTTCTCTTGCCGAAACATGCCTGTTCACTTCTTCGATGAATCGATTATCATTCAAGATACCCCATTCCAATATATCTGGGATTTTGGAGATGGATCTCCAAACAGCTACCAGAAAAATCCGACGCACAATTACAATCTTGCGGCAGAATATTTAGTAAGCCTGACCTTAATCTCAACATCAGGATGTATTGATACTGCCTGGAATTCAATTGTAATTCAAAATCCTCCCATTGTGGATGTCTCCTTTTCAGGAGACACTGTTTTTCCCCAGGGAGATAGTGTTATTGTTACAATTGTTGGCGTGTATGACAGCGTTTTTTGGAGTACCGGAGAACGAACGAATTCGATAATTATCCATGAATCTGGATATTATTTCGTCCAGGGATTCCTGAATGGCTGCTATGGAGAGAAGTATTTTTCTGCCACCTCTGTAGTCGACCATGAAGTTAGAATCATGAGCGTGATCACTCCAAATGCCGATGGATTCAATGATTTATGGGAAATTATTAACATTGTTGAGATTGACCCCTGTAATGTTGAGATTTATAACCGATGGGGGGAGAAGGTTTTCTCAGCCTCTCCATACAACAATAACTGGGATGGGACCAATAATGGGAAAACTCTGTCAACCGATACCTACTACTATTTCCTGCGTTGTAAAGATGGAAATCTGCAAACAGGAACGATAAATATTGTGAGGTGATATCAGATATGAACCGGATGGGAAAAACGGGAATACCGACTTTAATCTTATTAATTTCCCTTGCAGGATATGCTCCAGCACAGCAGTTTCCAATTATGGACCAGTACCTGGTTTCTCCTTCAAGTATTTCACCTGCATTTGTTGGAAAGAGTTCTCCGTTGGAGGTTTTTCTCACAAGCAGGATCGAATGGACAAACATTACAAGCCATCCCTTTATCGGATCTCTGAATTTGGCAGCGGCTCTACCCAAAAGTATGGGTCTGGGTGGTAACATTATGTATAATGTTGCGGGTCCTCTCGAGAACATCACCATCAATTTCAATTATGCATACCACCTGAAACTGGCAACAGACCATATGCTTAGTTTCGGTATAAACGGAGCCTATTACCAGAATGTACTTGATCTGAGTGATGCTGTGCTTGCCGATCCCAATGATCCCGTGCTTGCTGGCAGAGCAACCATCTCCGAATCCTATTTCAATGTTGGACTCGGCCT
>CAZXQU010000097.1:0-8058 GCA_964642545.1 uncultured Prolixibacteraceae bacterium
TATTGAAGAAATATGAAATTGCTGGCATCAAGAATTTTTTCCTCTGTTGTCATAACCTGCATGTATATCACAATAAAAAAACTAAAGTAAGATCGTTATCAACGGCTTATAATTCGCAGATACCGGCTAATAAAGATATTATATATCCGTTGCTTCATGAAAACCACTTCGTAGAAAAAGATTCTTATTAATGGTTTCATTTTATTTTATTTATTTTATTGAATTTTTCTTTCATATTATCTACTGCACGAAATACCGATGGAACCAGATAAACCATCAGTATAAGTGATGACAGTAGTCAGCCGATGTTGACCCATGCCAGTCCGTTTTTGATTCAAGCCCAGGCGGAGCGACGCGGTGGTCTTACCCAGCACGATTTTCAATCAGCTACTTTCCAGAAAGTAGCACCCAACAAGTCAAAATAAGAAACCAAACCGTACGGAAATGAGTCCGTTTTTTTCATCCTGAGATCTTTCGTATAAAAAATTCAAAATCCCCATTCCAAACGGCGAAAACCAAATACCTCCGCCGTAACCGTGATGCCATCTTCTGGATTTTTCATTTTGATACCAAACTCTGCCAACATCATTGAACAGAAGAATTCCGAAATGTCCTTTCGAAACATAACTCTTGATTTGCAGCAACTTGATTCTGATTTCTGTATTCTGGTAAAAAGAAGCATCCCCTGAAAAACGGGTATCACGGAAACCCCGCAGGTTATCTTTACCGCCAAGGCTGTTTGCCTGAAAAAATTCATAACTGCCAACATTTACACCTCCACCTGCCCTCAACCCAACAACAAAATTGAATGGTTGTCTGAAACTCAAAAAGAATGAAGATTCTGATGAAAGGTGAACAAAAGAGTGTTGGGGATCATGCATTTTAAAGAACGATTTCAATTCGGTGCCCCAATGAAAGCCACGGGTGGGAAAGATTTCGTTATCCCTGCTATCCCATGTAAAACCAGTGTTAATGCCTGTGAATTCCATGCGTTGACAGATACCTGAATCCAACCCGTTGATTGTAAAATCGGAAATATATCTTCCTTCTGTATTCTCAACCTGAATATTCTGATAAAACAATCCCGCAGACAGTTCTCCATGGCGGCCGAACGCTTTAACCAGTTGCGGATTTATAAAAACCTGCCCTATCCTCACACGATTATAATCCTTATCGACGGTATCCCTGACTGTTTCATTGCCCATTCCGAAGTAGTTTTGCGAATATTTCGGATCCCTGAAGTCAAAATACATTTTGAAATTCAGATCTTTATACACATCAGTGAAAGTTCCGGTATACTTAAATTCCAACGCTTTTGTCGCGAAGGAATAGTTAAATACCACTTTATGCTGACTGGCAAAAGGTTCTTTCATAAACCCGTGAGTTTTCCACAAGGCGCCTGCGCCCATAAAGATGCCATCGTCGGTGTTGTAACCTGCAAGCAGCAGCGGGAAGAATTTATTATAATCAAAAGCGCCGTAACGATATACGAATTTCGCGGGATCGTTGGTTGTAATTGATCGCGTTTCTTTTCCTGAAATGGATGTATAACCATTTTTCACATCGTAAATGATTGTCTTACGGGATATTCCCTTCACATGTGAGCTGTCCAGAATCTGATCTTCTCCATTTTCTCCAATAATTCTCACCTTCAATCCCTTATTGACCAGCCCGGTAATCCGGAACTCATCGTTCCCTTTTCGTCCATAAAGCCGGATTTCATGGGTTCGTTCGTGATCAAATGTTCGTTGATAACAGGGAGCGGAAAGGCTGCCGTTTTTAGCTTTGCTGAAAACTGTGACTTTTGTTTGATTATCGTTAATTCTTTCTACCAAAAAAATATCGGGTTCATCTGTTCCGATAATGTCAACTTTGCTGTTTATAATGTTAAAATAGGATACCGCCGATTGTGTTAAATCATCCCGTCTGGATTTTAATTTAGCAATGATTTGATTCCCGTTTATTGCTGCAATCTGTTCAGGCATATCATGAATTGCATTCACAATGACACTATCTGAAATTTTACTCCTCAGATAATCAGCAGTCTTTACCCATTCTTCCAAAGACATTTCGTTCAATAATCTCCTGTCAAGATGCCTTGCCTGATAATTCAAGCCTTTCAAATCTTTTACATGATAGTCCAATCCCTGCATCTTTCTCAAAAATGGAGGTTTAGACGATAACCGAATCAAAAAACCTTCGCTTACATAAAATGCCATATCCCTGTCCCTGGGAATTGCCCTGTAGATCGTTTTTCCATTTTCCTTAAATGTGGCCCACCGCCATTGATCTTCATGCCTATCCCAGTCGCTGATCAGCATATCAACCAACCGGGATCTGAGGAAATGCTCCTGGTCCATGACATGATCAGGATCTTGCTTAATTTTATCCATCATTTCATCAGTGCTAACAATTTTTTTTGACTGTCCGAAGCTTAATACATCATCTCTGTTTCCTTCAGGTCTCTCTTCAAACAGATAAAGTCCCTCCTTTACATAATCAAGGTATTCGCCCAGGAGTGGGTCCTTTGGAAGATAGACAACCCTGGGATTTGTATGAAAAATCCCTGCAGCATCGGCAATCCCGGGTACGGCAATAGCAGCCCATGGCAAAGAGGCTGACATCTGGTCATTCACCACATCTTCAGCCATTCCCATCCGGATACTTTCAGGAATTACATTTGAAACATCTTTCTCCAATGAACGAAGCACCCACTCTTTTCCATTCCGGTCTTGTAACCGGAGAGATGCTGTTTGATCGCCGCCGCCTCGTTTTAATACCTTGAGACCTCCTTTTTCATTCGCGAGATCAAACACGGATACAGTTACAGGTGTTATCCATTCCTGTCGGTAATTTTTGCCAAATAGAGCCTTTTTAACCTTGCCTGCCTGAAATACTTCTCCATCAAGATGCACGGTCACCAAACTGTCAACCCAATCTGTCCCGAGAAAGTCATCGCCATTTTTTAAAAAATTGAGTCGTACAAAACAAGATTTTTTAGTGTCTCCGATCTGGAAGTCTGAATACAATAATAATGAAGTATCTTGTGGAATGATTCCATCGTCCTGGTGGCTGGAATTGTGGTACAACGGCTCATAACTTGTGCCGGAGGAGACAATCCCTGAAAGCAACAGTGCGAAAAGAACCGTTGGGCTCATCAGTGAATATATTTAAATTTTAAAATATTTCCCCTTCCTCCATCGCCCTCATTGGAAATATAGAGATCGCCCTCCGGAGAAAAACAGATTCCTTCAGGTTGTCTGAATATCTTGGGATCCAATTGACTGACCGAACGTATTTTCCCGTTTCGATCAAGAACCAGAAGAAGTTTCCCAATGTGAGATATGATATAGATGTCGTTCACAACAGGGTGAATGGCAATGCCGGATGGTTGGAAACTCCAGTCTTCTCCCAGCAGCTTTAATCCTTTGCCCAGTTTGACCGATTGCATTCGAATCCAGCTGGATTTTTCCATGACAGAGAGTCTGTCCGGATCAACCAGGAATAGAGGGTTGTTCGAAAGTTTTTCCCCGGACAGATCAAACCGGTAGACCGCCTTATATCCGTTGTTATTGGCATCCGTGCTAAGGGATGATGAACCTTTACAGACAATCCACAAAGAGTATGTTGAGCTGTCAAAGACTAATCCTTCTGCATCGTTTCTATAAGAAAGGGATGTAGATATTTTCCTCACTCTCCTGTAAGGGTTGGTGAAATCTTCAACCCTGAAAATTACCCCATCGGAACGAAGCACATATGCTGTATCTCCAACAACAGCAATATCTTCATAGTCTCCGCTGTTGCCAAATTTACACGTTGAAGCAATCTTTTTGCTTTTCACATCATAGAGATAGATAAAACCTTTTTCATCCTGAATGCATGCTATTTTGTCGGGACTGTAATAAGAAATTCCGGAAATTTCGGTCAGGCATCCCGGTAATATATATTTGGCTGAGGGCGCCCCAAGATCATATGGAATAAGGCCGGCCATGTCAAGGCTTGCATCTGTTACGGCCCCAGGGGAAAAGGAATTACCGGTTGTTCCTGTGTCACGTTCCTGATTAGTGCAGGAAATGACCATCAGGAACAAAACCAACGATCTGAGTATTGCCTTGCCGTTTAGCCTAAACTCTTCCATTTGGTTGAACTATAAATAGTTATATATCTAATCAAAGGATATTACAGTGATCATATGGCTATCCCGACTATAAATGAATGAAAACCAGGATAAATATTCCGACTGAAATAATTAACCCGAACATAAACACATTATATGCGGCACGCAGCAGCTTGTATTTTCGGGCAAGTACCTTACCAAGAAAAAACTGGTCCTTTATCATAGTGGAATAGAGGTATTTATCGTTGTTGATCATCTCTTTGATGGCCCACTCATAATCTTCAACCTCCATGTTGTAGAAACTTCCGAAAAACAGCAGATTTACCTTCATCTGTTCAATATCCTCCTTCGTGAATTTTCCGCCGGAAATATGAGGCCTGGTAGAAAGGATAGCAAGAACAATGGTGGTCAGACTGAAAACAAGAAATACAATTGTTGGGAAAATGATCTCGGGTGTTTCTTCGAATTTTCTGATTAAAAAAGCAATCCCCAGAGAGATGATTATCCCATTCAGGGAGATCAGGATATTGGACTTGTTATCTGCAATAGAACTCAGGTTTATCTGGTTCCGTGCAGTCATCCTGAACATCGAATCAACTCCCCGGGAATAACCTGTAGCTTTTTCACTTTTGGTCGCATTCTGATAAGAACCCGGTTTTTTCTTTTTTTGCCGGCGAAGAATACCCTTCCTCAATAATTCGAGATTCTTCTCTTTCAGTACAGCACAATGCTCCTGACAATAGGTTGTATGATAGGCGTGTTTCTGGAAAATATCCAGTGAAACTTCTGCATATTCCTGTTTCTTTAAAGGATTGACTCCGGTCTTTTTCCATTCCTGTCTTAATAGTTCACTTATCTCAAAATACCTGCGATCAGCGAGGTGCATGAAGTCGGCATCGCAAAGAGCCGCTCCGATCTTATTGGCAGGCTTATGAGCAATTTCCGTTGCCCTGATGGCATCCTGTATAAGACGGATGCTTTCCTGATCAATTTTTTTGGCATTCAGGAAATCGTTGGCCATTTGAGCGCTGATTTCTTCATGCCCTTTGTATTGACTTATATATCCCACATCGTGGAACCAGGCTGCTATTATCAAAATGCTCAGCTCATCCTCGCTGAAGCTTTCTTTTCTGCCTATCTTTTCGGCATTTAATACGACCTCACTGGTATGGTCGATCGTATGGTAAACCAAACCTGCCGGTAGTTCTTTTGTCAGAAGTTTGCTAACATGTTGCTTCACTTCTCTGATTGTTGCTGAGTCTATCTTTTTCATTGTTAAACCTTGGCTTAAACTTAAATTACTTTTTTATGCAAGTCCGTATATTGAAATAGGAAGTTCCCTGCCCTTGACCATTACCGGGCCAATTGGAGATAACTGTTTCCGTGTTTTATCATCTAATTGAAAAAATACTTCTTCTGACATGAGCAAGTCAGATTTGTATTGTTTCGTTAACTGCTCAATCCTCGATGCAAGGATTACCACACTCCCCGTGATGGAATATTGTTTCCGCATCGTGGATCCAATATTACCGGTAACGGCTACTCCGTAATGCAGTCCGATCCCGATGCGTGATGGATCAATGTGGCCATTTTGGGAATCGAAATCAGTTTTATTAATAATCTCAATAGCTGACTGAACGGCATTCATACAGATATTTCCGTGTGATATTGGCGCTCCGAAGGTGGCCATAAACCCATCGCCAAGAAATTGGTTGATGATGCCATGATGAGATTGAACAATTTCAATCATAAAACCAAAAAGGGAATTCAAATAGGCTACCACCGCTTCAGGCTCTTTGTGTTCGACAAAAGGGGTGAAATTCCGGATATCAAGAAACATCACACATACTTTTTTTCTCGTTCCTTTTAATTCAGTCGGGTTTTTCAGGATCTCATTTGCGATTTGCTGCGAGATTTGCTGACCAAATAAATCAATGACCTCATTTTTTTCTGCTAAGTAATTAAAGGAAATTCTCATCTTCTTTTTTGTCAGATCAGCTACAAATCCTGCAGCAATGCCAGCGATAATCATGATTAAGCCCTGGCCCAGATACTGGATTGGAGTCACCGACAACAAAAGGTTGCCGGTGTTATCTAATTTCATCGAACAAAGTATGGATATCAGCAGATATTCTGTAGCTGCCACAACACCTGTGAATATCGGCAACCTATAATCGATCCTGAGGGTTGATAGGATGATAAAGATAAAATAGGTCAAAACCGCTGGTGAATGTAGAATAATCGTCTGTTTTGAACTAATGATGATAAAGACGAGAAGGAGTGATAACAGCGTAACCTCTGAAAAAACTTTAACGTAGGCTGAAATCTTCATCAAGGGTTCGGGATATTTCGTGTGTTTTCTGATTAAAAAATGGGTGATTGTTTCATGGGCAATGATGATGACAACAAAGATTAAAATTGCAAAAATTGATAGATTTGTTTGAAACAAGCTCCGGTACTGATCACTGAATGACAGGTAAATCAATAGAAGGGAAATGCCTTCAAATGCAAGCAGTCCTATCAGGATGGCAGCCCTGATCCGTTTGCTTTTTTCAATTTCAATGTAAAATTGCTGTTCAAATTGATTTTCTACGTGCATCACTTTGGGGGTTTAATCATCGGTCAATTATTCTAAGGTACCTGTTAATAAAGTTCTTATATATCCTTTGCTTCATGAAAACCACTTCGTAGAAAAAGATCCCTGTCATGGCGCAAAAAATTCCAAGGATCACATCTATGGTATAATGATGTCCTGAATATATGGCCGAAAACCAGATACCAATCATAAACAGACCAAAGAGCCATTTGGCGCGTCTGCAGCCAGCCTTTATTCCGAAGTAAAGCACGATAACAGGGTAGGCACAGTGCAGAGAGGGGATCGCAGCAAAAACATTTGAATTCTTCATATAGATTGATCCAAAAACATTCAGATGGATAAGCTGGTCAAACCGGGCGAGTCCGGCCGCACTGCCCGGAGCATGAAGGTTCAGAATAAAGCCATATTGGCTTACATACCAGGGTGGTGCGGCCGGATAAATGTAGTAAATGGTGAATCCTAACAGGTTTACAAGCAGGAAGGTGAGCGAGAAATGTAAAAATAACTTACGGTTGGTAAAGTAGAGGTAAACAGCAAATCCAAGTGGAACGGGCATCCAGTTGATATAGAAAAAACCGCTCATTAAATCGGCCAGTACATTGTGATTGGCCGCGAAAAATTCATTGGGCGTTAACCTGGCAAATTGCGTATCTATTCCAAAAAGTTGTTTTTCAAGGTGGTACAATGGGGCAATATCAACCGTATGGTATAAGTAATTTGGGAAGGCCCGCATCACATCATAAAGCATGGCGAAAAGAATGAAAATGGCAAAGCCAAGGACAAACTTGCGCGTTCCTTTCCCCGAATAGAAAAGGATGTTAAAGATCAGAATGATCGCCCAATGTTCGGGTCTCAGGCCGGTTAAAAAAACCATGATGAGCAGGTAGCTGGCCGATGCAAGTGTCAGTGCGGCGGCACCTCCAGGCAGGTTCCTCGGTAGCAGCATAATTTGATTTTTCATCGTACCCGAATTATGGAATTACCCTTTCCAGCATAACTGCTCCTGTAGCCGGATCAGTTCCGCTGATATCAATGTATTTGGCTGATGACGGAATCCCTATGGTGTTGGTCACCGAGCAGATAAAGAGATTGGTCAGGTTTGCCATTTTTCCATTGATATTGATCATTACCCTGAAGGTATTGTTCTTTTCGTTCCACCTCAGGTAGATGACCCGCTTACTGTATGATCTGAAATGTATCAGCCAGGTATCTTTATCCAGTTGCTTCACATTCAGCCCGTAAACCCTTTTCTGTATGTAGGTGAGCTCTTTTCTGGCTCCACCTTCCTCGTAGCGGATCCACAACGGATGCAACGGTTCCTTTTTATCAAGATTCCCGTCAGCCT
>CAZXQU010000098.1:0-7980 GCA_964642545.1 uncultured Prolixibacteraceae bacterium
GGACACTCAGTCGGATATGTTATACGCAATGATTGGGGCGGTTTGCATGATTATTCTTATGTCACGGTTTCAGGATAAACAAATAAAAAAGATTAAAGAATAATAATGTAAAATGAATAAAAACATATGGAAGAAAAGAAACCTACATCAACCCCAAAATCTGATCCCGCTAAACTTGCTGCACAATCCATGCAACGGTTGAAATTCTGGATCGATTTCATGAAATGGTTCATCGTTAGTGTTGCCCTGGTGGTGGTCACCACCATTATCGACTGGGGCTTTCGCGACAGGGAAGCCGGACTTGCTGAACTTAAATTTTACGACCGGTATGTTACCAACCTTGTGGTGCTCAACCCGAGCCCAGTCCAGAAGAGGCAGCTGGCCCTCTACTTTTCAACTGTTACTCCGTCGGAAAAACTGCGGGAGCGCTGGCAGGTATACTACGACTCCCTTTATTCAGATTACATTGATTATATAACCCCGATACTGGAAGAGGAATCGGTATTGAACCTGCGTTACCGGGCTTTATTAAAATCTCAGGATTCAAAGGATGCGGAACTGGAGGAATTGGCCAGAATTGAATTCAGGCTTGGAGAGATCCGACAGGTACTCTATCCCGAGATAAAACTTCCAGATTATGAAGAGGTTACAAGGGAGAGTGCAAAGTAGGCTCAATGCTCCAAATGTAAAAGAAATGTTAAAACATATAGATATGTTGATTTATCTGTATCTTTGTGGCATAAAAACTATATCACAATGAAAAAGATTATTTTAATGTTTGCCGTTGTTCTTCTGGTTTCAGTAACCGCAGGAGCACAGACAAAAGGCTGGGAAGTACCGGCTAAGGACAAAGCAATGAAATCAAGTGTAAACCTGAAAGATGCTTCAGTGATTGCTGATGGCAAAGAGCAGTGGGCAAAGCAATGTAAAGCCTGCCATGGAGCCAAAGGACTTGGTGATGGACCAAAAGGTGCTATGCTGAAAACCGATCCCGGTAATTTTACAGATGCCAAATTTCAGGCACAAACTGATGGAGAACTTTACTACAAGACTACATACGGTTATGGTGAAATGCCTGCTTACGAAAAGAAGGTACCCGCTGCGGCAGACCGCTGGGCACTTGTAGCTTACATGCGTACGCTTAAGTAAGAATGATTTACCCTGGTTTTCCGGGATGTTTGAAAGAGGTTATGGTTTTTCCCATAGCCTCTTTTTCGTTGTATTTAGGCCGATATCCCAATTCCCGAAGAGCCTTTTCGGAAGTGAAGGTAAAATCGCTGCAGGTGTAGATCACGGCGAACCGACTGAATTTAGGCGTATAGTTATAGATGGGTCGGATCAGCCAGGCAATCGCCTCATTCATTGTTCCGATAGCATAGGCTAGCCATCGTGGGAGCCAAAAGTTCTTCGGCCATATCCGGTAACCGGCACCCTCAACAATCCTGTCGAAAAAGGTAAAAAAGTTCGTGCCAGGGCCATCGGTGATGAAGTAGGTGTTTCCTGCTATATCAGGCTTTTCTTCCCACAATGCCTGTGCCGCCAGCAGATGTGCGTAAGCTACATTGTTGACATAGGTATGCTGGCATTTTGAACGACCATCCCCAAGCCTAACGTAGAATCCTCCTTTTGCCATATTGATCAGCGATCCCACATGAAACGGATCCCCCGGGCCCCAGATGTCGGAAGGACGTATGATGACAGTGCGCAGTTGGCAGTTGGCAGTTGGCAGTGGGGATGAGGCCGGATGCCGGATGCCGGATATTTCCCCTCCCTGTTCCGGGGAGGGGATCAAGGGGTGGGGTGTTTTTACCATCCCCTCCGCCAGAAACTTGCTCCGGCAGTACATGTTTGGATGCTTCTTAGGATAGGGTTGCGACTCATCAATATCTACCAAGGGTTTTCCAGCAAAAATGGCATCCAGTGAACTTGTGTAAACAAGGCAGGATACCCCCTGCTCGAGGCATGCCCTGACTACATTTTCGGTGCCGGTTACATTGACTGAATAGACCTCTTTTTCCGATTTCGAACCCCAGTCTACGATTGCAGCAGCATGAATCACGATATCCTTACCCTGACATGCGTTCAGCACCGTTTCATAATCGCGGATGTCGCCATTACAATATTTTACTCGGGGATGTGAAGAGTCGAAAGGGATAGAGAGATCGAGACTGCAGATAACATCAGGTTGTAATGGAGAGTCGCTATCAAGTAGTTCAGCGAGGATTGCCTTTCCAAGGAACCCAGATCCGCCGGTTACTAGTATATTCGGTCGATGGGAAAGATCATTTTCGGGCATCATGTAGACGAGTTAAGGAGGCGAAAGGTGCAAAAGTAACCAACTCATTCCGGAAAATCCCTATTTTTATCACCCTCAATGTTACTGCTGCCATGATAAAAACAATGTACCGGATCAGGTCTTGATACCTCTATCCGAACCCTGCGTGGTGAGGGAGTATTGGGTTAAGTCATGAAGTCATGTGGTCATGGAGTGATGAGGTGATGGGTGATGAGGTGATCATAGTGGTGGCTACCTCATCACGAACGGTACAACAACAGCAATCACGCCGGTGCAAACCACCACCATGATGAATAGATTGTAACGAACACTGTAACTGCTGAGCAAGGTTTCATCATAATATTTCTCTACTTTCTGATCGCGGTACATTGAAAGGATGCCATTTAGCAATTTGATACGGGTTTGCTTCCCTTTCAGTAACCCGAAGATCACAACAATGTTGACCAGCACCAGTAATCCAACAAAAATAAACATCACCAATAGCATCGTGCCATCGGTTCGGGATTTCTCCACGATGCTTGAATTGATGGCCAGGGTGATCAGGTTCAGGAAGATGGCAGCCAGGATAAAGATAGTATCGGTTTTGGTGTTCTGCTGCAATTCCGATGTAATGTGGTTATGAACATACTCAATCATAATTTATTTCCTCCCAGGTTAAATTGTTACCAATTAATTTGTTGACGGTTTCTGTTTTATTGCCTCTTTTTGTCTAATCATGTTGGTTCGTATTTGAATGGATTAAAGGTACTTAAAATGGACGGAAAAAGGAAGAAAAATAATAGGTGACAGAATCAGGGGGATCAAAGAGCGAAAGTGGTGGGATCCCGAAGGCCCTGGAAAAGTAGGGGTCAAGCGATTTCGCCTTCTCCATCAACGCTTCTGCCTCTTCTTTGTGACCTGTAAACATAGCGGTCTTCACAAGCATCCCGGTAGCATAGGCCTGCAGGGGGATTATGGGTGCAGGATCATTGACCAGATATTGGTTTACATAAGTTGCTGAAATAGGCAACAAAGAATCAGCCAGCTCCATATTTTGCATTACCCCCATCATATAATATCTGGCCAGATCCAAGAGTAGGATCTGTTCGGAGGAGTCCATCCCGATAGCTTTGGAAAAATAGTGTCTTGCGTTTTCCGGATCATCTTGATACAGGTAGGCAATCCCGATTTCCTTTAAGACATCAGGCGTTTCTCCATGAATGTCTTGATATTCCTTCCAGAAGGTTACCTGATCCGTCTCCTCAGGGGCCAGATCGAGGGTTGCTTTGGCTCCGAAATAGGGATCCATTTCCATGAGTTTTGCTGCATAGGTTGTCGCTTTTAAACTATCCCCTCCCATCTCGGGAGGCAACATACCATAGATCTCTACCAGGTAAAGCATGGCCTCTGGGTAATCGGGTTTCAATGTTAAAACTTTTTTAAACTGGATACAGGTGAACGAGATTTTTTCTTTCACTTGATCCGGTTCACGTTGCATGGCCATGTAGGAACTCAGAAAAAGATCCATGGCTTTAGCATAGGCATAAATCACATTTCCAGAGTCGTATAGCGTTGCATTATCTGCAGATCGCAGGATCTCATCCATTGTGATATTCCCACCTCCTGTTAGCATGTATCTTTCCACACGCGAACGCTCATACCAGGCCATGGCATTGGTGGAATCTTTTACAAGGATGGAGTCAAGAAGGGCGAGAGCCTGGTCACACTTCCCCTGCATCCGGAGATCGTAAGCTTTCATCACATCTTTATTGGATGACTCTTTCTGTGAAGAACAGCTTCCGGTGATCAGTAAAACCAGCAGGAGTAAAATAGGTAACTTTTTCATGGTTTTGGTTTTTGGTTTGATGACATTGAATGAATAATCAACGGTAAAATTATTCTTCAGAACGGTGATTCTTTTGAAATACCTTTGTAAATTGGCTGTAGATTGTTTTACAAGAAGTTTGGTGAAATGATCCGGAGTTTTCATCCATGAGTGGACAACCATCGGAAAATGACCTTTTCAGGTTATTGAAAAAGCAGATCGTTGAGATTATGCAACGAACCTATCCCTCCATCAGTATAGATATTACTGAGTGGAGAGGACAGGAGATTACCGATTTCCAGGAAGAACTTGCTTCACGTGTTAACGGACAAATCAGCGAGAAATGGTTCTACACCCACATGAAATCAGATGGAGGATCATTGCCCCGGATCGATGTACTGAACCTATTGAGCAGGTATGCCGGCTTTCAGGGATGGGATGATTTTAAATACCGGAACAGAAATGCTCTCTCCCCTTCTTCTCCTTTAAGGAAAGCTAACCGTGTCTTTATAATTGTCCCCCTGCTTGTTGTTACGGTCCTGGCTATTTTATTCGTGGTGTTTAAATTATACAATACTCATGAGTACCGGTTTTGTTTTTATGATTCCGATACCCGTGAACCCATTACCAATAATATCATCGAAGTTAGTTTGTTGCTTCCTGATGAATCGCCTGTAAACTACCTGTGTGGTCAGGATGGTTGCCTGGAGCTGAAAACGGATCTTGCCAGTGTTACCATGGTTGTTAAGACTCCCTATTATCATACCGACACAGTGATCAGGTTGCTGGACCGATTTAAACGGGAGGAGATGATACGACTCCGGCCGAATAACTATGCCCTGATGATCCACTACTTCTCCAGGATGAATGTTAAAGACTGGCAACAGCGAAGGAATCAGCTCAATGATATGATATCCGACAGTGCCCTGATTTACCAGGTTTATGGAGCCGGAACTGTTGGAATGGAGCTCTTTACCAAGTGGGAGTTTATCAACAAACTTACCATGCCTGCAAGCAGTCTGGACCAGATCGAGATCCTGGATACGAAATACCTGAACGATCGGATCATGATGCTCCGGTTTAGGCAAAAGGAGGCGAAGCCATGAGAAAATTTCTCATCATACCCGGTGCGCTTTTAGCGTTCATCCTCTTCAGTGCCAAAAGCTGCGATGAGGATCCGGCAGTTACCAGGCACCAGGCTGAAGAGACAATGCAGGAGGTGATGGATAGTGTAAAGGCTGAATTCGGCGCCGAATACCTGGATGAAGAATCTCTATTTGTGTTTGCCCGGAAAGCAAAACAGAAACTGAAAGATTATTCGGACTATACGAATATTGCAAACGACACCGCCGTTGATTCTGTATTCCGCTCTCAGGCACTGACCATGTCAAAAGAGCTGTTATTCAAAGGTTCGGCGCCTGCTGAACCAGCACCGGGCGTGGAAACCGATATCGACTCGGTTTGGTTGGTTGTGCCTCTTCATATGGCCGGTGAGGATTTCTACAAAGGAAGACTTGGCTTCAGGGAGGTGGTCATAAAGAAATCCACAGAAGATACGATCTCCGGCGCCAGTTTCTCGAAAGAAGTGGAGATTCTGGCCATAAAAGAAAGCAAAATATCCGGAACCGACACCCTGAAGGTCTGGCAAGTCTATCTGGGGAATTTTTACTGACCGGAACAAAGATTCGATATTCGCCTGAATATCAAGTGATTCGGTCCGATTTCACAAACCGTAGTGTTGAAAAAATAAACACGTGTTGAATAATTATACAGACCTTATATGTATGCAGGTAATCAGTGCTTTATGTTGAAATACCAAATGTAGTGTTGATATTTTCAACACTCATCAGTGTAAAATATTTAAACATCACCATATGTAATAAACAGATTTACAGTGACTTAGATTAAATATTTTCGTTTGGCATCATTATTGAATGTAGATTTTCACACGAATTAGAAAATTTAACGCCATGAAAACGAAAATCATTCCCATCATCTGTTTCCTCCTGCTTGGTTGCTTCTGTATCACAGGCAGTTTAGTATCGGCCGGTAAAAGTAATTCCCCTCTTCAGGAAACCATTTATGTGTACACTACTCCCGACTTCTATAATCTGACCATGAAATGGGTGGATGAATACCGGAGTGCCAACCCTCTTCAGGATATTCAGGTTAGAAATATTACGGATCCGGAGATGTCGGCACAGTTTCAAACTGGAGAGAACATTTGCTTCACATCTTCCGGACAATTCCCTGACGAGAAACAGGAAGCTATGTTTCAGGTTGTAGTTGGCCGGGAGATTATTGTTCCCTTGATCAGTCCGAAAAACCCATTCCTGGATAAAATCGACCAGCAGGGGATCTCCCGCGAGGCGCTGGCCGGGAGTTTGCAATCTCCCGGAAAAAAATCCTGGGGATCATTGTTGAATAACGATATGACCCATCCGGTCACCTATTACATCCTGAATGAGGAGACTGTACAATCAGGTGTAGCCGGTTTCATCGGGAGTAACAACCGTGAAATGGGTAGCATGATCAGCCTGGACAGGGATGCATTGATCGCGGCTCTGCAGAAAGACCCCTATGCGATAGGTTTCTGCAGGCTTGCTGATATCCTACAGCCATCCAATCTGAGTTTTCCTGAATCTGTTCGCCTGATGCCGATTGATAAGAATGGAAGCGGAAAGATGGAATACATGGAACAGATTTATGGGAATGCGCAGGAATTTTCCAGGGGAGTTTGGATTGGAAAATATCCCAAAGCATTGATCCGCAATCTCTATTGTGTAGCAAATTCACGCCCGCAGGAAGAGGCTAATCTGGCTTTTTTAAACTGGGTGCTTACATCAGGCCAAGCCTACCTCCCTGTAACTGGTTATTCTGATATGACGAGCAATGAACAACAGACACAGTTGAACAAACTGGTTCCACCTCCAATGATCACTCCCTCAACGGCGGAGGCCTATTCTGCCGGCAGTATTGTTCTGATTGTTGTGTTTGGATTGGTCGTAGTTGGGTTTATTATAGCCTTATTCTCCCGTCGAATCAGGAAAGGACATCTGGTGTCGCTGAGGTCAACAACAGACTCATCCGGGAAATTTGACGAACAGAGCGTCATCGTTCCCGGTGGGCTCTATTTTGATAAAACCCATACCTGGGCATTTATGGAGCAGACCGGGATGGTTAAAATCGGGATTGACGATTTCTTACAGCACGTGGTCGGGCCGGTAACCCGGATTGAAATGAAAAACCCCGGGGACATGATCCAAAAAGGAGATTTACTCTGCACCCTGATTCAAAAAGGGAAGCAGTTGGCGATTTATGCACCGGTCTCGGGCAGGATCAATGGACAAAACGAGATGTTACTTACCGATTTGTCGGCTTTCAACCACTCACCTTATACCTATGGATGGATTTATACCTTAGAACCCAGTAACTGGGTAAGGGAGATTGGGTTCCTTGCCATGGCCGATAAATACCAGATCTGGTTAAGGGAAGAGTTTGCCCGGCTGAAGGATTTCCTGGCTTCACTTGCACTGAAGAATACACCATTTCCTGCACAGGTTGTTCTTCAGGAAGGAGGCCAGCTCAGTGACCATATACTGTCAAAAATGGAACCCGAGGTTTGGGAAGATTTCCAAATTAATTTCCTCAGGCACGGTAGGTAAAAAGCACGATCCAACCCATTATTCACATTATAAAATTAAAATGTATGAGTATTTCCCGACGAGGATTCTTTAAAGTAGTTGCCGCTTCCGGTGCTGTAATGGCATTGGGGCGGGAACTTCACGCCTCTCCATCAGGAGGCACGGAAATTGAGTACCGCGGTATGTTGTACGATTCAGTCAGCTGCAAAGGATGTCATGGCTGTGAATACGATTGC
>CAZXQU010000099.1:0-7826 GCA_964642545.1 uncultured Prolixibacteraceae bacterium
GAGAGGTGGAAAAAGACTTTTACGGGAATGCGTTGGTTCCCCTTCAGGTAATCACGCGCAAACCAATAGTGTCGGGAGAGTCGGAGATCAACGAAAACCCCAGGGCCCGGAGTGCCCGGTTACGCATTGCAAAAAAAATCTGAAATGAAGGAGACAACAGCCACGGTATTTCCGGATGAACTTCAGGAAGAGGTGCATCCCGAAAAAAAGAAAAAACGGATTACGAAACCGATTCAGAGTTTGCTTGAAGGGGATTTCCTCTCACGCGAAGGGGTGGTGAATAACCTCCCTTTCCTGGCCTTCCTCGCTATCATCGCCATTATTTATATCGCCAATACATACTACGCAGAAAAAACCTTCAAGGATATCGAAGCTACAAAAGTGGAATTAAAGGAGTTGCGCTACCAGTATATCACAACCAAGTCGAACCTGATGTATCTCAGCAAGCAGTCGGAAATCTCGCGACGGGCGAAACTGTTGGGGCTTAATGAAACAACCGTGCCTCCGTATAAAATTTTCCACGCCGGATTAGCACAATCATCTGCAAAAGGGAAATAGGAAATGGAAGAGGCAAAGAAATCGATCCTGTTGCGTGTTTACCTGGTTTATCTGGGTATTCTCCTCTTTGCCATTGCCATCATGGGACGGGCGATTTATATTCAGTCATTCGAGAGTGCCGAACTGATGGAGCAAGCTAACAAGCAGGAGCTCAGCTGGGTTGATGTGGAAGCCATCAGGGGGAATATTTGCTCAGATGATGGAACTCTTCTGGCCACCTCTATCCCCATTTTCGATATCCGAATGGATATGTGTACGGATTCATTAACAGATGAGATCTTCCGGAAGAATGTCGACTCGCTTGCCTACCGGCTTTCGGCCCTTTTCCATGACAGGACTGCTTCCCAATACCGCGATGAACTCTGGGAAGCCAGAAGAGATAAGGAACGGTATTACCTGATCAAGCGCAAGATCACTTATCCCGAACTGAAGGCGCTCCGAACCTTCCCGATCTTCAAACGAGGGAAATACAAGGGTGGGTTGATTGTAATTCCCCATTACCAGCGGGAATTGCCCTACAAAGAGTTGGCCAAACGGACGATCGGCTATGAAAGCACAGATGAATCGAATCGCGTATTTGTAGGGTTGGAAGGTTTTTTCAGCGAGGATCTGCAAGGGATGATAGGAAAACGGCTGATGCGGAAAGTGGGAAACAGCACCTGGGTTCCCCTGGACCTGGACAATGAGCTGGAACCTCAAAATGGGGATGACATCATCACAACGATCGATATCAACATCCAGGACCTGGCACAACGGGCACTCCTGAAAGAGTTGATTGCCGATAGTGCCGATCACGGATGCATGGTAGTGATGGAGGTTGCCACCGGTTATATCAAGGCCATTGCCAACCTGAAACGGGTTGGCCGGAACAGCTACGAAGAGGGTTATAATTATGCCATTGGTGAGAGTACCGAACCGGGCTCTACCTTTAAGCTTGTATCGTTCCTCGTGGCACTGGAAGATGGAAAAGTGGACCTGAATACACCGGTTGCGACAGGCAACGGGGAGGTAATTTACAGCAGGCGTAAGATGTCCGATTCGCACCGGGGAGGGTACGGAACCATCACAGCCCAGGAGGTTTTTGAGAAATCAAGTAATGTTGGCACATCGCAGATCATCTTCAATGCTTACAGTTCCGAACCCCAGAAATATATCGACGGAATCTACAAACTGGGCATTCAGAATTTGCTTGGGCTCCAGATTAGCGGAGAGGGTCAGCCCAACATCAAAGACACCAAAGACAAATTCTGGTCGAAGTTATCATTACCCTGGATATCTATCGGCTACGAAGTGGCAATGACACCTCTTCAGCTGCTCACCTTATACAATGCGGTTGCCAATAACGGGACCATGGTAAAACCACTGCTGGTAAAGGAGATCCATCGGAACGGACAGGTGGTGACACAGTTTGAGACAGAGGTGATCAATCCGGCCATCTGCTCACCCGCAACCATTGCCAAAGCGAGGAAGATGCTACTGGGGGTGGTTGAAAAAGGGACAGCCACCAATATCAAGAATCCTGTCTATAAGATTGCCGGAAAAACGGGAACTGCCCAGGTTGCCATGAACAATAAGGGATATGGGAACAAAGGAGGATCAGTGCAGTACAAAGGATCGTTTGTCGGGTTCTTTCCTGCCGAAGATCCGAAATATTCGATGATCGTTGTGATCAACAATCCAAAAAAGGGAAAATACTACGGGGCCTCTATCGCCGGACCTGTTTTCAAAGAGGTTTCCGATCAACTCTATGCCCGGCATCCGGAGATCCAGTTCACGGCTTCAAAAGACACCATTTATCCCCTGATGCCTTCTGCCAAAGCAGGAAAGCGTAAGGATATTGAACTGCTTTATGGAGACCTGGGCATGAATGCGATTTCAACCAATCCAAATGCACTGTGGGCACGGCCTCAATTGATCCAGGAGAGTGTTTCGCTGATGTCTGAATCGGTGACCCAGGGGATTATGCCGGATGTGACCGGGATGGGGATGAAAGATGCCGTTTACCTCCTTGAGAAAAATGGGCTTCTCGTGGTTGTCAATGGAAAAGGAAGTGTCGTAACCCAGTCAATTGCTCCAGGCGCTGTAGTTTCTCGAGGAATCGAGGTCCTGATTGAACTCAATCTTAAACCAAAACCAAAACCCATAGAGGAGAAACCTGAAGCATGAAGAGGCTGGAGGAGTTATTATATGGAATTATCGTGCGCCGGGTGACAGGTACGCCCGAGGTGAATGTGACCTCCCTGCACCTTGATTCCCGTAAGGCAGATGCCGGCACCCTCTTCGCAGCTATCCCGGGAACAGTGAGTGATGGACACGATTATATCCACCAGGCCGTGGCACAGGGTGCCAATGTAATCCTGTGTGAATGCCTTCCCAAACAGCTCCATGAAGGGGTTACTTACGTTGAGGTGGCTGACTCGGCTGAGGCTCTTGGCCTGATCGCCTCCCGGTTCTATGGGAATCCCTCCCATGCACTGAAACTGATCGGAATAACTGGCACCAACGGAAAGACCACTACCGCCACCCTGCTCTATCAACTCGTTGAAGCACTTGGGCACAAGGCAGGACTGATCTCAACCATCCGGAATATCATCCATGGGGAGGTTGTCAATTCCACCCATACAACTCCGGATGCCATTCAGTTAAACCAGTTGCTTCGGAGGATAGTGGATGCAGGATGTACATATTGCTTCATGGAGGTGAGTTCCCATGCGATCGACCAGCAGCGCATATCGGGTTTACGGTTTACCGGAGGGATCTTCACCAATATCACCCACGACCATCTCGACTACCATCAAACGTTCGATCGCTATATCAGGGCGAAAAAGAGCTTTTTTGACCGGTTGACCCAGGAAGCCTTTGCGCTGGTAAACAGAGACGACAAGCATGGTATGGTGATGTTGCAAAATTGCGTGGCAAAAAAAATGAGTTTCGGGCTCACTACCATGGCCGATTTCCGTTGCAAAGTGCTTGAAAATAGTGTTCATGGGCTTCACTTGCTACTTGACGGGCATGAGGTCTGGTTCAGGCTTATCGGCCGGTTCAATGCATACAACCTGCTATCCGCCTATGCGACAGCCATCATGCTGGGCTTGGACAATATAGAGATCCTGACAACCCTGAGCCGTCTTCAGCCTGTTGAAGGACGTTTCAATTATATCATCTCCCCGGCGCATATTACAGCCATCGTGGATTATGCCCATACACCCGATGCATTGCAGAACGTACTGGAGACGATTAACGACATCCGTGAAGGATCGGGAGAGTTGATCACAGTTGTTGGAGCAGGGGGAAACCGGGATGCCACCAAGCGGCCGGTGATGGCTGCCATCGCATGCCAGTTCAGCAATAGAGTAATTCTCACCTCCGATAATCCGCGTTTTGAGGAGCCGGAAGCCATTTTGCAGGAGATGAAAACCGGGATTCCATTGACATATGAGAGGAATCTGCTGGTGATCACCGACCGGAGGGAGGCAATACGGACCGCCTGTGCTCTTGCCCGTCCTGGCGACTATATCCTGGTGGCAGGAAAAGGACATGAACAGTACCAGGAAATTAAAGGAATCAGATACCCTTTCGATGACCAAGTCATTGTTCGCGAGATCTTCGGAATAAACCAACATGTCACCAATTCTTAAAGGTATGCTCTATTATCTTTTTCAATATCTGGACACAACCTTCAACTTTCCCGGCGCCGGGGTATTTCAATATATCTCCTTCAGGGCAGGTGCAGCGCTGATCACATCCCTCTTCATCTCCTTGATCATTGGAAAACGACTGATCGGATTTCTTCGGAAGAAACAGGTGGGTGAAGATATCCGCGACTTGGGACTGGAAGGAGAGCAGGAGAAAAAGGGGACACCTACGATGGGGGGGCTGATTATCCTGGCAGCAATCCTGGTACCTACGCTTCTGTTTGCCAAACTACATAATATCTACATCCTGTTGATCCTGATTGCCACAGTATGGCTGGGTATGATCGGATTTCTCGATGACTATATCAAAGTGTTCCGGAAAGACAAAAAGGGGCTGGCAGGTAGATTTAAAGTATTGGGACAGATTGGATTGGGTTTGATCATTGGGTTTACCATGTATTTCAGCAACGACATAGTGATCAGGGAAAGGGTAGATCCTCAAGCGGTAGTGAAGTCAAACCAGGTGTTCGGTGTTGAGACAGCAACAGAACAAACCGTAATTTTTAATAAAACAGCAGTAAAATCAACCAAAACCACCATCCCCTTTATTAAAAACAACGAGTTCGACTACTCCTCCCTGATCTCCTGGTTGGGCGACAATGCAAAATACTGGACCTGGCTGATCTTCATCCCGCTGGTGATCTTCATCATCATTGCCGTTTCCAACGGTGCCAACCTCACCGACGGGTTGGATGGGCTGGCAACTGGAACTTCGGCGATCATCGGTGTCACCCTGGGGGTCCTGGCCTATGTTTCAGGCAATATCATATTTGCCAACTACCTGAATATTATGTATATACCAAATACAGGGGAGCTGGCAATTTACATCAGTGCATTTGTGGGAGCCTGTATCGGATTCCTCTGGTACAACTCATATCCGGCCCAGGTTTTTATGGGCGATACCGGAAGCCTGGCATTGGGCGGAGTGATTGCGGTGTTCGCTATCATGATCCGCAAAGAGATCATGATCCCCATCTTTTGCGGGATCTTTCTGGCCGAAAACCTGTCGGTTGTTCTGCAGGTCAGCTGGTTCAAATATACCAAACGAAAATTTGGGACGGGAAGAAGAATTTTCCGGATGTCGCCCCTACACCATCATTTTCAACTTCTTGGATATCACGAGTCGAAGATCGTGCTCCGCTTTTTCATTGTCGGCATCATGCTGGCAGTTTTATCCATTGTAACACTTAAACTCCGATAACCATGACGCTAGAAGCATTGGCTTTACAAGGACGACCCAAGACCTACTCAACACTGGCTGCATCAGTGACTTCCAGGATTTTAGAACTGAGGAAGGAGTTGATCAAAGAGTCGCTCGGCAGTTCACAATCTCCTGAACACCAAATGGAATTTGTTGCCAACATTCATGGGGTTGAGTTTATAAACGATTCCCATGCCTGTAATCTGAATGCCACCTGGTTTGCCCTGGAGAGTTTGAACCGGCCCGTAATCTGGATTGCAGGAGGTGCCGACAAACGAAATGATTATGCCAGCATCAGGGAACTGGTGGAGCAAAAGGTCAAGGCGATTGTTCTTATGGGAGACTCGAAAAATATCCCAGAAGTATTCAATGGCACTGAAATACCCATTATCCGGGTTAAAGAGATGCCGGAAGCTGTTGAGGCCGCATACTACCTGGCCAAAACGGGTGATTGTGTACTCCTCTCCCCTGCCTGTCCCAGTTTCGAAATGTTTGAAAATTTTGAGGCACGGGGTATCGCTTATAAAAATGCCGTAAAGAATCTATAGAACGAATGTTAGAGTTTGTAAAAAATATCAAAGGCGACAAGGTGATCTGGATCATTGTAATCATCCTTTCAATCTTTTCATTGCTGGCAGTATACAGTTCAACCGGATTACTGGCCTATAAGAAGCAGGGAGGGGATACGGAGCATTACCTGATGCGTCAGTTTTTTATTCTTGCACTCGGTTTCATCCTGATGTATCTGATGCACCTTATAAAATATACCTATTACTCACGCCTTGCACAGGTTGGATTGATCCTGACTATCCCGTTGTTACTTGTCACCCTGATATCGGGAACCAACCTCAATGAAGCGAACAGATGGCTTACCGTGCCCATTATCAACATCACCTTTCAAAGCTCCGATGTTGCCAAGCTTTTTCTCATCATGTATGTGGCCAGGGTGCTCAGTAAAAACCAGGAGAAGATCAAGGAGTTCAAGCGGGGCTTCCTGCCGGCTATTCTCCCTGTGATAATCATTTGCATGCTGATCCTTCCTGCCAACTTCTCCACAGCAGCGATCCTCTTTGTCACGTGTATCGTACTGATGTTCATTGGAAGGGTAAACCTGAAATACATCATGGCACTGGCCGGTGTTGGGTTTGCAGGGATCATCCTGCTGCTGGGCATCGCCATGACGGCGCCAAACCTCCTTCCGCGAAGCACCACCTGGAAAAACAGGATCGAAAACTTCATTAATAAAGATAAGGCATCTGTTGATGAAAATTATCAGGTTGACCAGGCAAAAATAGCGATCGTTTCAGGTGGCGTTTTTGGAAAATCTCCAGGGAAAAGCACACAACGGAATTTTCTTCCACATCCCTATTCCGATTTTATCTTCGCGATTATCATTGAGGAATATGGCATCGTGGGCGGTGTGGTAGTCATGTTACTATACCTGATTCTCTTCTTCCGGGTGATCCGGATTGCAAATAAATGTCCGGGCAACTTTGGGGCCCTGCTGAGTGTGGGAATTGGCTTCAGCCTTGTATTTCAGGCATTGATCAATATGGCTGTGGCTGTTAACTTGTTTCCTGTGACCGGACAAACATTGCCATTGATTAGTATGGGTGGAACTTCCATCTGGTTTACCTGCATCTCCATCGGGATTATCCTGAGTGTAAGCAGGCGGATAGAGATTGAGACACAAAACGGCACAGAGGTAGATGTGCTACGGGAGAACCAACCAGCCGTGGCATAAGGATATGAGTACATTTATCATCAGCGGAGGAGGAACTGGCGGGCATGTTTACCCGGCGATTGCGATTGCCCAGGGGATCAAACGCCGCCAACCCGATGCGGAAATTCTTTTCATTGGTGCACTGGGAAAACTGGAGATGGAGAAAGTGCCGGCCGCAGGATTCCGGATCGAAGGATTGCCGGTTGCCGGATTTATCCGGCGGATGACCTGGAAAAATCTGACCTTCCCCTTTAAGCTGATGAAAAGCCTTCGCCTGGCGAAAAAGATGATCAAACAGTTCAATCCTGATGTAGCGATTGGCGTAGGAGGTTATGCAAGCGGTCCAACGTTGCGGGTGGCGACCTCGTTTGGCATCCCAACCCTGATCCAGGAGCAAAACTCGTTTCCGGGTGTAACCAACCGATTGCTGGGGAAGCGTGTGAGCAGGATTTGTGTAGCCTATCCGGGAATGGACCGGTATTTCCCATCCGATAAAGTCATCCTCACAGGCAACCCGGTACGCAGCGACCTGGTTGATTTGATCAATCACCTCCCGGAAGCCTATTCCCATTTTGGGCTCGACCCTGCAAAAAAAACCCTCTTGGTGATGGGAGGAAGCGGAGGCGCTAAAACGATCAACGACAGTATC
>CAZXQU010000100.1:0-7634 GCA_964642545.1 uncultured Prolixibacteraceae bacterium
TTCTCCCAAGGCATTTGGTGTAGGTCGCAGGATGCCGATCGTTGGGAAATATTTGTAGGGGCGACCTGACAGGTCGCCCTTACTACATCATCACTGATTCAACCGATTTTATTTCGGGAAGGGCGCGAATCATCGCCGTTTCAATTCCATTTTTCAGTGTCATCTGACTGTGCGGACAGCTGCCACACATCCCCGTCAACCGAACACTTACAATATAATCGTCGGAGAGTTCCACAAATTCAACATCGCCTCCATCCGCTTGTAAATAGGGGCGTATCTGTTCGAGGACATTCTTTACTTTCAGCTCAAGTTCTTGATTTTCTGACATCGTTGTTAAGTTAAATAAGGCGACAAAAATACTAAAAAAGGGATTCTCATGAATTGCTTTTCGCTTTTCGCTTTTCGCTTCTCGCTATTTCAAAAAGGTTTCTCTGATCGCATTACTGATTGCTATCTGCTGAGCGACGCTTTGCGCAAGTTGATCGAACACAGCAGTCACAGGCAGTGAAGGGTCGGAAGCTACCGGGATGCCCGAGTCTCCCGACTGGGTGATCCCGGGAACAATTGGGATCTCTCCCAGCATGGTAATGGATAACTCTTTGGAAAATTTCTTTCCACCACCCTCTCCGAAAATATAATATTTTTTTGTTGGGTCATCCGGGGGGATAAAGTAGGACATGTTCTCTACCACCCCAAGAATCGGGATTGAAATCTTGTCGTTGCGGAACATATCGGCTGCTTTTCTCACATCTGCCAGGGCAAGTTGTTGGGGTGTAGTGACAATAATTGCACCGGTAAGAGGGAAGTCCTGGACCAGTGTTAATGGGATGTCTCCTGTTCCCGGAGGAAGATCGATCACCATGTAATCCAGTTCGCCCCAGGCAACGTCGGTAAAGAGCTGGCGGAGGGCGGTGGAAGCCATCGGGCCCCTCCATATTAAAGCCTTCGACTGGTCAACAAAGAAACCAATGGAGATAAGTTTCAGTCCATATTTTTCAACCGGCTGGATAATCATCTTCCCATCCTTCTCATCGCCTTGAGGGTGGTGATTTACCAGGCCAACCATCATAGGGATGGAAGGTCCATAGATATCGGCATCAACTAAGCCAACCCGGGCTCCTGTTCGTGCCAGGGCTACCGCCAGATTGACAGCCACGGTCGATTTTCCCACACCGCCTTTCCCTGATCCAACAGCGATGATGTTCTTTACATCTTTCAGCATTGCATCGCTCTCCTTTCGCCGGCTCGTAACAATGGAAGTGAATTCGACCACAACCTCCACATCCTTCCCAACATGGCGATGAATTTCATCGATACAGGCCTGTCTCATTTCATTTTTAAGTGGGCATGCTGGTGTTGTGAGTACCAACTGGAAAGAGACTTTCTTCCCTTCGATTTTTATGTCGTCAATCATATTCAATGTCACAAGGTCTTTCCCGAGATCGGGGTCCATGACATGCTGCAAAGCGGCTAGTATATTTTCTTTTGTGATTTTCATTAGTTGTTAATTGGAAATTAGGAAATTAGGAAAATAGGTCATTAAGTTGGGGGGTCATTCGTCATTCTTCATTCGTAATTCTATTACCGGGTTCCAGAAGTGTTTGTCAAAATTGACAATCTGATCCTCTTTCACCTCTATTCCTTCGCTTTTCAATAACTGTTCCATGATGCCGGGTGCGCCAAAATGTCGTTTACCGGTAAGCAATCCATTCCGGTTTAAGACACGGTGGGCCGGGAGGTTGATCACTTCGGTGTGTGAAGCATTCATTGCCCATCCAACCATGCGTGCCGACCCACGGGTGCCAAGATACTCGGCAATAGCCCCATAAGAGGTTACCCGGCCGAAGGGAATCAGCCTGACTACTTCATATACGGATTGAAAAAATGAATGGCTCAAAACAGTTACAAATCTTTCTTCAGTTCAAGCAAAAACTCTTTGAACCGGTAAAGGGTATCAGTAATTTCAACACTCCTGGCTACATCATCGGGATTCTGGTGGATCTTATCCTTGGCTCCCTGCAACGTATATCCGCGTTCTTTCACAAGGTGATAAATAACACGCAAATTGTCCAGATCCTCTTTGGTATAAATCCGATTCCCCTTCTTGTTTTTCCGTGGCTTCAGGATATCGAACTCCTTTTCCCAAAAACGGATCAATGATGCGTTTACCTCAAAAAGTTCCGCTACCTCTCCGATAGAGTAATAGAGTTTTTCGATTCGCTTGCGGGTGTTTAGCATTGGATTAAAAGTTGATTAATCCATTGATTGTGATGGATTTGCCGACAATTCCAACATCTTCTCAAATTGTTCAGGCGTAATGTCGTTGTAGAAGAAATAGATTGGGTTCACGGCGCGGCCATTTTTTCGGACTTCGTAATGCAGGTGAGGTGCTGTCGATTTTCCGGTATTCCCCACAAGCCCAATTACCTGACCACGCTTAACCCTCTCGCCCGACCTTATCAGAATCTTCGACATGTGGGCATAGAGGGTTGAATAGGAATATCCGTGGTCAATGATCACCTCGTTCCCATACCCGCCGAAATTCCTCTTTGCTGTGACAACAACTCCATTGCCTGCAGCATAAATCTCGGTTCCGGTAGGAGCTGTAAAATCAACGCCCTCATGAAATTTCTTTACCTTGTAGAATGGGTCCATCCGAGGGCCGAAATAGGATCCGATCCGGGTGAGGTCCTTATTGCTAACAGGCTGGATAGCAGGAATACTGGCCAGCATATTCTCCTTATTCTTTGCCATGGAAAAGACCTCGTCCAGAGACTTAGACTGAACATACAATTGACCTTTTATCTTGTCCATCTTTTTATAGGTCTCGATGATGATGTCAGAGTTGGAGTATCCTTTCAGCTTTTCATACCGGTCGATTCCCCCGATGCCAGCTTCCCTGATGGTTGAAGGAATAGGCTCGGATTCAAAGATTACCCGGTAAATATTATCGTCCCGATCCTGAAGATCCATGAGCACCATAGTAAACTTGGCAAGTTGGTCGTTAAGAATGTCGTACTGTAACTGCAACTGGGCCAATTCACGTTTCTGCGCTTTCTCCTTTGGGGAATCAACAAAATTATAGACAATCACAAGAATCACTACAGCAAAAACAACACCGGTACTGATATGTGACAGGAAGACCAACAAACGCTTTTTAAGGGTGGTCTGAACCTTATCAAATGTTAGAGAGTGCTTATTGAATCGGTATTTAACCTTGCTCATTGGCAAACGTGTGAAGAATCAATCAAAACAGAGGGGCTAACATGTGCAAAATTAAGTAAATAATTAACTTTGTGGCCGGTTTCCCGCTCGAGTTTTGTAAACTTGTGTTAAATCTTTGTTAATCTTATAGTTGAATGGACTCCTCCAACGTACGACAAACTTTTCTTGATTTTTTCAAATCCAGGCAACACCATATTGTTCCCAGTGCTCCCATGGTGATCAAGGATGACCCAACCCTGATGTTCACCAACGCCGGCATGAATCAATTCAAGGATATTTTCCTGGGGAACAGGGATGCTGAAAGCAACCGGATTGCCGACACCCAGAAATGTTTGCGTGTTTCGGGCAAGCACAACGATCTGGAAGAGGTGGGCCATGATACCTACCACCATACCATGTTTGAGATGTTGGGGAACTGGTCGTTTGGAGACTATTTCAAGAAAGAGGTGATTGATTGGGCATGGGAACTTCTCACAGATGTGTTTCACATCGAGAAAGAGAGGTTGTATGTCACTGTTTTTGAGGGGGACAAGAGTGATGGGCTGGCGATAGATTCCGAGTCTCTCGCTATTTGGAAAGATCTGATTCCTGAAGAGCAGATCCTTTTCGGGACTAAAAAAGACAACTTCTGGGAGATGGGTGATTCGGGCCCCTGTGGTCCCTGTTCAGAGATTCATATCGACCTGAGGCCTGATGCCGATAGAGAATCAAGTTCGGGCCGTGACCTGGTTAATACAGGGAATCCGCTAGTGATTGAGATCTGGAACCTGGTATTTATTGAATATAACAGACAATCCAATGGCAAACTTATCCCACTGCCTGCCCGACATGTCGATACCGGGATGGGGTTTGAACGGCTGTGCATGATCCTTCAGGGGAAGGTTTCCAATTACGATACCGATGTATTTCAACCCTTGATCAAAGCGCTTGCAGATCTGGCAGGGGTTACTTATGGCTCCGATCCTAAGGCCGATATCGCTATGCGGGTTGTAGCTGATCATCTTCGTGCCATCTCCTTTGCAATCGCCGATGGGCAGTTGCCTTCCAATGTTAAAGCAGGTTATGTGATTCGCCGTATCCTGCGCCGTGCAGTTCGGTATGGCTATGTCTTTCTAAAATTCCGGGAACCCTTTATATGCAGTCTTGTACCGGTTCTGGCAGACCAGATGGGAAAGTTCTTCCCCGAGTTAATCTCCCAGCAACAACTTATCGTGAATGTCATCAGGGAAGAGGAGAACTCGTTCCTCCGGACGTTGGAACAAGGGATCCAGAAATTTCAACAATATATAGATGCCAGATCCCAGATGCCAGATACAAGTAAAGAGGATCAATTATCCGGCATCCGGCATCCGGCATCCAACATCATCGACGGTACTTTCGCCTTCGAACTCTACGACACCTATGGCTTCCCTATTGACTTGACGGAACTGATGGCCAGGGAAATAGGTTGGAGTGTTGACATGGATGGATTCAGGAAAGGGATGGAGAAACAGAAAGAGAGATCACGCCAGGCTGCTACGTTCGATACCTCCGATTGGATTATCGTGAAGGAGGATGCCGGCATGTCGGAGTTTGTCGGGTACGATACACTGGAATCCGCTACAACGATCAGCCGATACCGGAAGGTAAAAGGGAAAACAGGTGAATTTTTTCAGATTGTATTGGAGACAACCCCATTTTATGCTGAGTCGGGCGGACAATGTGGTGATAAAGGTTGGCTAAAAAAGGGCGACGAGCTGATTGATATTCTGGATACTATCAAGGAGCATGAGCAAACGATTCATATCGCATCCAGGATATTTTCCGATCCTATAGGTGATGTCATCGCGCTGGTAGATGCCTCCAAGCGATTGCTGATCACCAACAACCATACCGCTACCCACCTGATGCATGCGGCGTTACGAAAGGTTCTTGGAACACATGTAGAACAAAAAGGATCTCTTGTGGATGAAACCCGGCTACGTTTCGACTTCACACACTTTTCGAAAATGACCCAGGATGAGATCGAACAGGTGGAGAACCTTGTTAATGCCAGGATCCGTGAAAATATCCCTCAAGTTGAGAAGCGTGCTGTTCCCATGGCAGAAGCAACAGATATGGGGGCGATTGCCCTCTTTGGGGAGAAATATGGCTCTGATGTGAGAGTGATACAGTTTAGGGATGACTTCTCAATCGAATTATGTGGCGGCACACATGTGGCTTTTACCGGACAGATCGGGCTTTTCCGGATCATTTCCGAAGGAGCGATCGCAGCAGGAATTCGCAGAATAGAGGCCATTACCGGTGCAGCAGCCGAGCAATATATGTATGAAAAAGAGCAACTCCTCAACCAGGTGAGCGAGGCGTTGAAACACCCCAAAGAGCTGATGCGCGGGATCCATCACCTACAGGAGGAGAACCAGGAATTGAAGAAGATAGCTGGTGAATATGCGAAGTTGAAACAGGCCCAGTTCAAACTTGAACTTAAGAATAAAATTGAACAAATCAATGGGTTGAACTACCTCGGAACGCAAGTAGATCTTGATATGGAAACCATAAAAGGAATTGCTTCCGAACTAAGGAGTGAAATCCCCGATCTTTTCCTGGTCCTCGCTTCTGAAGCCGGAGGGAAAGCCAATCTGGTAATTGCGATCTCCGATTCCCTGGTGAAAGGGAAAAACCTCAACGCCGGTTTGATCATCCGTGAACTAGCCAGGGAAATCCAGGGTGGCGGAGGTGGTCAGCCAAACATCGCTACCGCAGGAGGCAAATATCCGGCAGGAATTCCTTCGTTGCTGGAACAAGCCAGGAAGATTGTGCAATAACTCGTTGGCGATGATTAGTTTGTCACGGCGCAGTAAATGTAATAGCCAGGATATTTTGTCCTGAGTTCAACCTCCCACTCGTCTATTCTACTAGATGAACCTGAACCCGTTTCACAATGGCGTTCATAATAATAAACAAGGTTAGTATCCTGTTCATAAACAGTACACTCGCGACATTTCTCACAAGAAGAAATAGAGACGATAAACCCGACGGCAAAGAGTGCTGTAAGAAATTTGGAAATGTATTTTTTCATCCCGGTGAGTTTTTATCCATGCAAAAATAAGAATTCTTTCCTTACCGGATCTCCCCTTTTATCGCCTCAATTGCAATAGTTACCGGAGCACGTTCCTGGCTTAGAGACAGATTCAGGACAGCTCCTGCCAGGTCGCGGGCCGAACCTCCCTCTTTCAGGTCAGAGGCCGCAACATTGATCTGCCGGATAGTCTCCTCCTTGGCATTGCGGATCAACTCCCATGTTTGGGTTGACAGGTATAGCTGTTGGGAAAGATTGTATTCAAACTCTTCACGCACCGTGCGAATCAGGGTGGCCTGCAATTGTGATGCAGTCATATCAGGTGAGTTAACCCGAAGGATCAGGTTGTTGGGAGCGATGCGTTCGAGAAAGAGGACCAGCCGTTCACAAGCCTGTAGCCGTAATGTACTAACGACCTCCTTCTCACTTGAAGACTCCTGTAGATTCCTCAATTCGGATTCCTTAGACTTCGGGCGGATCCTGAAATAGAACCAAATGGCTATCAGAATCGCTGCCAGCAGAAACAGGATTTGCAAAAACAATTGCAACGTATCAATAAAAAAAGAGTCCATAAAAAATTTTATACAAAGCTACAAAAGAAATAATTGGTTTCAGGTCCTGATTTGTTTATCGTAAATACAGACCAAAAAGTTGCATTTTGCACATATGTGCATTATATTTGCAGAAAAATAGATTGATGACACGACCACAAAATAAAAGAATAATTCATGAACCACCCCTTTTTTCAGAGTTTGGACCCGTTGGATTAAGAAAGCTTAATCTTGAGCAGGTTCTATTAACCCTGGATGAATTTGAATCCTTCCGTCTTGCAGATCAATTAGGCTTATCTCATGCTGAAGCCGCAGAGGAAATGGAGATCTCACGTTCTACCTTTACACGATTGATTGAAAAAGCCAGAAAAAAAATTGCTGATTTTATCATTCAGGGTAAGCTTCTTACGATTGGAGGGGGAAATATTCATTTCAGGAACAACATCATTCGTTGTCAACATTGCGGCCATACATTCAAATCAGATTTTATTGATTTTATTAAGGAATGTCCTTCCTGTCATTCTAACAATCTGGTGAATCTTGCAGGTAGGTTTGGTCATGGCAAATGTTGCAACACCCATCACAAATCAATTCATATTAATCAAAAACATGGAGGTAATTATGCCAGGACATGATCACACTGGGCCTACAGGAGCAGGCCCATTAACAGGCAGACGTTTAGGACTCTGCACAGGCAATGACAAAACTGATACCGGAGATACTCCCCTGGGTTCGCTCAGATTCGAAGGAGGTGATTTCCGGGGAGGTGGAAGAGGTTATGGATTCGGACGAAGAGAGGG
>CAZXQU010000101.1:0-7288 GCA_964642545.1 uncultured Prolixibacteraceae bacterium
CAAGATATCCGTGGCTTTTTAATATGGTGGTCAGAAAAGCTAATAATAGCAAGGCATTCCAGGAACTGCTGGCTTCAGCTTTTACTAATGAAAAAGTCAGAACTAAATTGGCGAACCCATTGTTTTACCTGAGAATGCTATTGGGAGGTTAATTATCAGAAACCTTTTCCCATAATATGGATCGCACCACGGTACACTTCCTCCGCATATTGCCCCTGGCACTTCAGAATGTAGAAATAGACCCCGTCTGGCAGATTCTTTCCATCCCAGTCACCACTTTTGTAATTTGTCGCATTGTAAACCTTTTTCCCCGCCCTGTCAAAGACAAGAAATTCATTACTCAGGTAGGCTTCCTCAAATGACAAGTTATCATAGTTCGTGCTGGCCGGATCATTGTCCAATAAAATCTTGATCTCAAATTTATCATTCTTCCCATCTCCGTTGGGCGTAAATGCGTAAGGGATCTTCAGCAGAGCCGTGCGGATGGTAACAGAATCCTGCATCGTGGTGTCGCAATCATTCAGGTCGGTAACTTTAAGGGTGATCAAGAACTCTCCGTTCTTTTGATATGCATGAGTTGCCGGATTGAGGTTTGGAATCGTATCTCCATCTCCGAAACGCCAAACCCAACTTACAACTGAATCGAGGTACTCATCTGGAAATCGAACCGTGACATTGGGATTTGTAAGATAAAATGTATCCCGCGGCGAGTTGTAATCAAGCAGGTACTTCTTAAATGGGACATTCGGGGTTTCAAGGTAATCCACAAAAAAAGTGGAGTCAACCTCACAACCATTGTTGTCGGTAATCCTTGCCGTGTAATCCCGGTTGGGACATAATCCAAGCACGAGCGAATCCTGCATAAATCCTCCTCCCCAATAATAGATCAGTGGCCGGTCACCACCGGCAACACTAACCCCATATTGTGCTTTGCAATTGGGTGAATAGGAGCCGTCATCATTCCGTGACATCCGGCAGGAGACCTCATTGATTCTTGTTAATTCACTGATATTCATTACAGAATGAACCCGAAGATGCGCACTATTGCTGGTATCAATCTCTATCCCGCGGGTGGCAATGCAATGGTATACACCCGTATCACTATCCAATACACGTGGAAAAGCAAATGTATCGTTGATGGCATCGGGAATAATGGTCCCATTTTTCAACCATTGAAATGTAGTGGGCCCCGATCCTTGTACAGTGGCAATAAAAGCCATACTATCGCGTGCACACATCAGGGTATCGGATGGAGATACTACGCAGGTGATTTGACTTACTGCAAAAAGAGGGAGAATAAGCGAAAAAAGAAGCAAAATTCGTTTCATCCGGATCGTTTCGATTGAAGGGGTAAAAATACGAATAAATCTATAACGAGAGAGGAGGAAAGATATTTCACTAATAACTCCCTTGTGCCAGCATCACCAGTGTGCATGCATGTAACACCTCTATCCCCTTCTCCTCCAGCATCACTTCAAATTCCGCGTTTTCACTTCCCGGATTAAAAATGGCACGCTTGGGATTTAAGCTCAAAATGTAGTCATAATAAAAAGGTTGGTTCTTCTTACCCACATATATAGTGACAGTATGAACGTCCCTGATCTCGGGAAACGGTCTTGAGATGGTCACTCCATGAGCATTTCCTTCACGTAAACCCAAGGCAAAAACCTTGTAATGATGGATTAGCAGTGACCGGATTGCCATATAGGAATAGCGATCGGGATTGGTGGAAGCTCCTATGACAAGAGTAGGCTTATTCATTGTGAATTCATTCACGCGAAAGTAGCAAAAAAGGTCGGGATTCAAGACAAAAAGGCTTATATTTAACACGCTATCTGTCAAAAGTTCCTTAATTTCAATCCCGAAAACGAAGGGCAAGATATTTGACAAGAGCGAAATACGAAATACGAAATTTGAAACATACTATTATGAACTTCAACAATTTCACAATCAAATCACAGGAGGCTGTTCAGAAGGCCGGGGAGATTGCTCAGGCTTTTCAGAACCAGTCCATTGAGACTTCGCATCTGTTGAAAGGAATGCTTACGGTAGATGAGAATGTCATCCCCTACCTGTTGAAAAAACTGAATGTCAATGTGCCGATCTTCACCAAGGCACTCGACAAGATCATTGAATCCTACCCAAAAGTCTCCGGAGGTGAACCTTTCCTCAGCCGTGAGGCAAATCAGGCGCTTCAAAAAGCCGTTGCACTAAGCCAGGAGATGAAGGATGACTTCGTCTCTATCGAACATATGCTGCTGGGAATCCTCGCAGTAAATGATGCCGCTTCACGCCTTATGAAGGACAATGGCATCACGGAGAAAGACCTGATGGCCTCTATCAAACAGCTGCGGCAGGGTAGCAATGTCAAGAGCCAATCGGCCGAAGAGAACTACAACGCCCTGAACCGATATGCCCGAAATCTCAATGAGATGGCCAGGGAAGGGAAACTTGACCCGGTTATCGGGCGTGATGAAGAGTTTCGCCGGGTACTGCAGATACTGAGCCGCCGTACGAAAAATAACCCTATTTTAATTGGGGAACCTGGCGTTGGGAAAACCGCTATCGCAGAAGGACTCGCTCACAGGATCATCGACGGGGATGTACCCGAAAATCTGAAGAGTAAACAAATATACTCCCTGGATATGGGTTCGCTTATGGCCGGGGCCAAATACCGTGGCGAATTCGAAGAGCGACTGAAAAGTGTTGTCAAAGAGGTGATCGGTTCCGACGGAGAGATCGTCCTGTTTATTGACGAGATCCATACCCTGGTGGGCGCCGGAGCAACCGAAGGTGCCATGGACGCCGCAAACATTCTGAAACCTGCTCTTGCTAGAGGAGAACTAAGAGCAATCGGAGCCACCACCCTTAAAGAGTACCAAAAATACTTTGAAAAAGACAAAGCCCTTGAGCGCCGTTTCCAACCGGTGTTGGTGAACGAACCCGATACGATGGATGCAATCAGCATCCTGAGGGGACTTAAGGAGCGGTATGAAACCCATCACCATGTGCGGATCAAAGATGACGCCATCATTGCAGCAGTTGAACTCTCCCAACGTTACATTTCCGACCGTTTCCTCCCCGATAAAGCCATCGACCTGATCGATGAAGCCGCTTCCAAACTGAGGCTCGAGATAAATTCACTCCCTGAAGAGTTAGAGAAGATCGAACGGAAGATCCGCCAGCTGGAGATCGAGCGGGAAGCGATCAAAAGGGAGAACGACAAGGATAAACTGAAGGAGCTGAATGAAGAGATCGCCAACCTGAGTGATGAGCGAAATGAGATGAAAGCAAAATGGCAGGCCGAAAAAGAGCTGGTCGAGCAGATCCAGACTACGAAAAAAGAGATTGAAACTATGAAGCTGGAGGCCGACCAGGCTGATCGGAACGGAGAGCTGGGGCTTGTAGCAGAGATCAGATACGGCAAAATTCCTGCTGCAGATAAGGCCATTGAGGAGTCTAAATCAAAGTTGTCTGAGATACAGAAGGATTCTCCTATGGTAAACGAGGAAGTTGGGGCCGAAGAGATCGCTGATGTAGTCTCGCGTTGGACAGGCATCCCGGTTACCCGAATGTTGCAGAGCGAGCGCGAGAAATTGATGGACCTGGAGACAGAACTCCATATGCGCGTAGTTGGCCAGGAAGAGGCTATTGGAGCCATTTCCGATGCTATCCGCCGTAGCCGTGCAGGATTACAGGATGCCCGCCGCCCCATCGGATCATTCATCTTCCTGGGAACTACCGGCGTTGGAAAGACCGAGCTTGCCAAAGCGCTGGCTGAATTTCTTTTCAACAACGAAAACAGTATGGTAAGGATCGACATGTCGGAATACCAGGAGCGCCATACGGTGAGCCGATTGATAGGAGCGCCTCCGGGGTATGTGGGATACGATGAAAGCGGCCAACTCACGGAAGCCGTCAGAAGAAAACCCTACTCAGTTGTTCTTCTGGATGAGATCGAGAAAGCGCATCCCGATGTATTCAACATCCTGCTGCAGGTGCTTGACGATGGCAGGCTCACCGACAACAAGGGACGGACGGTCGATTTCAAGAATACGATCATCATCATGACCTCCAACATCGGGTCACACATCATCCAGGAAAATCTGGAGAAGATGAACAGGAACAACCGTGAGGAAGTCCTGAATGATACCCGCAAACAGGTATTCGACCTGTTGAAAAAGAGCATTCGTCCAGAGTTCCTGAACCGTGTGGATGAGATCATCATGTTCCAGCCACTCACCAAAGAAGAGATCATGGATGTGGTGAAACTACAATTGGGCATCGTGGAAAAGATGCTCGAGAAGAACAATATCCGCTTATCTGCAACGGACAAAGCGATTGAATATATTGGGAATATCGGATTTGATCCTCAATACGGTGCCCGGCCGATCAAGCGTGTCCTCCAGAAACAGGTTCTCAACGAGCTCTCCAAGATGATCCTGCAGGGGAAAGTGGATAAGGATTCTGAGATCATGGTTGATGTGAAGGATGGGGAGTTGGTGTTTGAGAACAGGTAGATGCTGGATGACTGGATGACTGGATGCTGGATGACTGGATGACTTGTTCACTTGGTCACCTGTTCACTTGTCCTTTGGATTCTTTCTGCCAACTGGAGACTGGAGACTGTGGACTGTGGACTGTGGATTGAATAATTTCTTACATTTGGGTTCCAAAACGTAAACAATGGACCCAAAACCTCCTCCCTCCTCCCTCTCCCGCCGCGATGCCCTGAAATGGATGGGTGTTGCCATCGGGGCAAGCTTCTTCCCTTTTTCTTCCTGGGCAACAGATGAAATGGGCTATCCCATTATCCTGCCTGATAACAAGAAACACGTCAAGCTAAAAAAACCCATCACAGCTATCACATGTGGAGCTGGCGCCAGGGGCAACGTCTATGGAAACTATGCCATTGAATATCCTGATCAACTTGATATTGTTGGGGTTGCAGAACCGATCCCGTTACGGATTGATCGGTACTCAACAAAGCATAATATCCTGAAGGAGAACCAGTTCGTTACCTGGGAGCATGTGTTTGAACGTCCAAAATTTGCTGATGCCATCATCGTAACCACCCCCGATGCCTTGCATTACGGCCCATGCATGGAGGCCCTGAAACTGGGTTATGATGTTCTCCTGGAAAAGCCGATCTCCCCTTCGGAGCAGGAATGCCGGGATATTCTTGAACTGACAAAAGAGACAGGTAGGATTGTTGCAGTCTGCCACGTTCTCCGCTACGCTCCATACTTTATCAAGCTTAGGGAGTTGATGCAGGAGGGTGATATTGGCGAGGTGATCAGCATCCAGCATATGGAACCGATCCAGCATATCCATATGAGTCACTCCTATGTTCGCGGGAACTGGCACAACTCTAAGGAGTGTACCCCGATCATCCTGGCAAAGTCGTGCCACGATCTTGATATTCTTCGCTGGATGGTTGGTAAACCCTCTCAAAAGATCCAGGCCTTTGGCGACCTGAAATGGTTTGTCAATGAGAATGCCCCAAAAGGGTGGACCCCCAGGTGTGCTGATGGATGCAAAGCGAAACGGGACTGCCCTTACGAAGCTACCAAGATATATAACCCGAAAAGTGGCTGGAACTATGTGTTTGATTTGCCGGACGACCCGAATGAAGTACCGAAAGCTATCCGTCATGCCTTGGAGACAACCAATTATGGCCGGTGTGTCTACGACATGGACAACGACCAGTGCGATCACTATATCTCAAATATTCAGTTTGACGATAATGTTACAGCTGCATTCAGTATGGAGGCTTTCACGCCATGGGGAGGACGTCGTACCCGGGTGATGGGAAGTATGGGGTTTATCGAAGGTGATATGTCGAAATTCACCATCTACGATTTTCGCACCAACGAATCCAAAACCATGGAAGCGAGTGAACTCAACACCAAAAAGTACAAAAACTCAGGCCACGGCGGTGGCGACTGGAGATTGGTTGCCGACTGGCTCCAGGCCATCTACCAGCGGGATCCTGATCTGCTCACATCCACAATCGACCAGTCCATCGAAAGCCACATCATGGGATTCATGGCGGAGAAAAGCCGGATGGATGGGACGGTGGAAGAGGTGGTTGTGTGATCCGCGTTCTATTGGAAAAAGCGAGGTAGCGGAATAACTTTGGCTCAGGGCTCAGGGCTCAGGGCTCAGAGCTCAGAGCTCAGAAATTATTCTTATCTTAGTGAACTGATTCTATACAAAGCTTCCTGATGGAGTTAAAGACCGTCACTGTTTTATCTGCTGAACTGCCTGGTTTCGCTGAATTATCCGGCACACTTCCTGCCAAAGATTTCAATGTGCTGCTTTCCGAAATCCATGAGATAGCTGATGCCACAATCCGGCTGTACCATGGAGTGCTTACTCATTTTTCAGGGGATACGTTCCAGGCAGTGTTTTCTAATGAAAAGTCAACGGCTCAACAGGCACAACAGGGGCTGGAAACCCTCTTTGAGTTCCGGGAGCGATTGGAGACAACTCTTTCAGAAAAAAAGTTACCCATCAATGTCAGGTTCAAAGCAGGTATTGCCTCAGGCGAAGCAACAATTGGTGAAATTGATGCTCATGGAGAAAAGTTGATCTCTGTCATGGGACTGGCAGTGAATTTCGCCAGTCGGTTAGGGGAATTTGCAGAACCAGGTCAGACGCTGGCAAACGGGTCTCTTTTTGAAGCCACAAAAGAGCGGTTTGACTTCAACAAGCTGGAACCCCTCCCTCTCCGAGGATCGAAAGAGAATTTGTCCGTTTACGAACTAATGGGCAGAAAACTAAAGAAGGTGATCCAGGAGACCAGCTCTGAACGAAAAATCGGTTCGGAGATGGTAGGGCGCGGGTATGAAATGGAGCTCATTGAAGGAGCGGTAAAAAAACTCCTCTCCGGGAAGGGGTCGGTGGTGAATGTGGTAGGCAAGGCTGGTATCGGGAAATCCCGCCTGATCGCCGAACTCAAAGCCCAGGATTGGCTGGATCATGCAGCTGTGCTGGAAGGCAGGGCGCAGTCGATGGGCTACAACCTCAGCTTCCACCCCATCAGCCAGCTGATCCGATCGTGGGCCGGCATCCGGGAAGAGGACTCACCTGGCAAATCAGCCGAAAAGCTCTACGAAGCGATAAAACGTGTTGCCCGGGAGCAATCGGAGGAGATCTTCCCATTCATCGCCACCATGATGGGACTGCCGTTGACCGGTAAGCATAAGCAGCGGATTACTGGCATCGAAGGGGAAGCGCTGGAAAAACTGATCCTGAAAAACCTCCGCGACCTGGTGACCCTGGC
>CAZXQU010000102.1:0-7281 GCA_964642545.1 uncultured Prolixibacteraceae bacterium
AAGAACAGATCTGTTTTGCTGTGAGATACATCGTATTCTCCAAGTGTTCAATCAAGGCCTGCTGCTGAATCTCAGTAAGTTTACTTGTATCCATTATTCAGCATCAAGATCGCTTTTATCCTGTCTTTTTTCTTGGGATGTGTTTTGCGATGTAGTTGTCGCAATTCGAGAACTTGGGCCGGTGAGAGGAAAGCAGACATCCATTGCAAAGAAAAATGCAAAAGTTGCAATAACATATTCAAACCAACATTATTTTTGAACAGGAGGGTGTTAATCATGTTGCATTCTCATTCAGTATCGGTATAACACTCCCGATATTCCGGATTGTTTTCAACGATCTTCCGGTCAGTAACCTTTCCCTGTTCAATTGTCATGACCAGTTCTTTTTCAAAAATCGATTCATACCAAGAATGAAAATAAGGGTTAAGAGAAAATATCCTGGCAGAAATCCATTGCCGGATAGCTAAAGGTATAAAGAACAGGCAATAATTACAAGTTTATGAAATAGTGCATCCAGATTATTGACTGCATGGATAGCCTACATGACCTAATCAATAGAAATACGTCTACAAGTGGGTATAGCCAGGTGTGAGAGCACGATCTCTTCCGACTGGTATAATATGTCACCTGAAAACAGCTTGCCTGAGATATTCGTTTTTCGAGGGTATTTTCATTGTCAAGAAACGTTCAAAGCCTTATGAATAGGGGTGATAGAGAAGATATGTCGAAAATTAACCGACTGATTTTAGGCGTTTCTTGTCCTATGAGGAGGGTAATATAGTCTTGATTAACTAATCCATTATTGAACAAGAGAATGATATATTAAAATACGCCAAATATTATTTGTTTTTATATATAGAATAGATAAATTTACCATTTAATTATGATTATGTTATAAAATATGTAGAACAAAGTGCTTTAATTTTTATTATTTGAGGAATTCCCAATCATTTATTTATCCCATATTCCAATGAAAAACATTACTCTTTTAGTACTCTTGTCTCTTTTTGGGACAAGTATGTATGGCCAGTTGTCATATGATCTTGATAGCCTGATAACCAGGCGATTTATAGATTCTACTGGCAGAGAAGTAGTAGTAATAAAAGTTCCCGGGAAACCTCCTGATTCTTTCCGAATGCCTGAAATTGATGCTCCTCTGACCGCTACAACTCTTTCAGACGTTCCAGGATACGACTGGTCTTTTGGCTGTTCTGCTACTTCCGCAGCGATGATGGCAGGGTATTACGATCGTACAGGATATTCAAATATGTATACTGGGCCTACTAACGGTGGAGTTGCTCCGATGGATAACAGTTCATGGGGTTCAGTGGTTATAAACGGAGAAACAAGGAAACAGTGTCCTATCAGCGCTACTCGAAATGGAGTGGACGGGAGAATTACCCGTGGGCATGTTGATGATTACTGGGTAGTTTATGGAAGTTCAAGTCCCGATCCATATATTACAAATGGATGGACACAGCATGCCTATGAAGATTGTACTGGTGACTATATGTATACAAACCAGTCGGCATTGGGAAATACGGATGGATCGACTACTTTTTATTATTATCTAAACGGCAGCCCTTACACAGGAACAGGTAGTGATAGCGATGGATTGTACGGACTGAAACAATTTTTCCAATCAAGAGGATATACAGTTGTGAATTTTTATAATCAATACATATATGGCTATAACGGCAATACAATCGGTTTCACTTTTACGCAATACAAGCAACAAATTGACGCAGGTCGACCGGTCCTGATACAAGTATCAGGACATTCTATGGTGGGATATGGTTATGATGATGTCGGCAGTACAGTATATTTACACGACACCTGGGATTATTCCATCCATAGTATGAGTTGGGGTGGATCATATTCTGGGATGCAGCATTATGGTGTTGGGATAATACAAATCAATTGTTCTCTTCCGGGAGCTGCCGGAACAATTTCCGGGATATCCACTGTTTGCCAGGGACAATCGGGTGTATCCTATGGTATAGGTGCTATCACAAACGCAACTGGATATACCTGGACAGTACCGACAGGAGCAACAATTACTGCCGGAGCCAACACAAACATTATTACAGTCTCTTATTCAGCCAGTGCGTCCAGTGGGGATGTATCCGTTTACGGGAGCAACAGCTGCGGGAATGGAACGGCCTCTGCTGCCTTTGGGGTGACTGTCAATCAACTTCCCTCTGCCGCCGGAACCATTGCAGGGACAGCAACAGTTTGCCAAGGGCAATCTGCAGTATCATATTCTGTGCCAACAATAACAAATGCAACTGGTTATACCTGGGCATATTCCGGCACAGGAGCAACAATTACTGGGACAACAGAAAATATTTCCATCTCTTTTTCATCTACTGCCACTTCAGGTAACCTTACTGTTTTCGGGTCTAACTCGTGTGGTAACGGGTCGGTTTCGGCAAATTATTCCATCACGTTGAATCCACTTCCCTCTTCAGCTGGCACGATAACAGGAACAAGTACTGTTTGTCAGGGGCAGTCGGGTATATCCTATACAGTGCCAGAAATAGCAAATGCAACAAGTTATAACTGGGTCTATTCCGGAACAGGAGCCACTATTACCGGTACAACAAATTCTGTTACAATTGCATTCTCTTCAACTGCAACAGCAGGCTACTTAACTGTGCTCGGGACAAATTCTTGTGGGTCTGGAACAATTTCAGCGAATTTTGCCATTGATGTTAGTTCCCTCCCATCTCCGGCTGGCTTAATAACAGGGACAAGCACTGTTTGCCAAGGGCAATCTGCAGTATCATATTCTGTCCCTGTCATCACAAATGCAACAGGATATACCTGGGCATATTCCGGCACAGGAGCAACAATTACTGGGACAACAGAAAATATTTCCATCTCTTTTTCATCTACTGCCACTTCAGGTAACCTTACTGTTTTCGGGTCTAACTCGTGTGGTAACGGGTCGGTTTCGGCAAATTATTCCATCACGTTGAATCCACTTCCCTCTTCAGCTGGCACGATAACAGGAACAAGTACTGTTTGTCAGGGGCAGTCGGGTATATCCTATACAGTGCCAGAAATAGCAAATGCAACAAGTTATAACTGGGTCTATTCCGGAACAGGAGCCACTATTACCGGTACAACAAATTCTGTTACAATTGCATTCTCTTCAACTGCAACAGCAGGCTACTTAACTGTGCTCGGGACAAATTCTTGTGGGTCTGGAACAATTTCAGCGAATTTTTCCATTGATGTTAGTTCCCTCCCATCTCCGGCTGGCTTAATAACAGGAACAAGCACTGTTTGCCAAGGGCAATCTGCAGTATCATATTCTGTGCCAACAATAACAAATGCAACTGGTTATACCTGGGCATATTCCGGCACAGGAGCAACAATTACTGGGACAACAGAAAATATTTCCATCTCTTTTTCATCTACTGCCACTTCAGGTAACCTTACTGTTTTCGGGTCTAACTCGTGTGGTAACGGGTCGGTTTCGGCAAATTATTCCATCACGTTGAATCCACTTCCCTCTTCAGCTGGCACGATAACAGGACCAAGTACTGTTTGCCAGGAACAAACTGGAGTCGTCTACTCGGTTCCTTCCATTACAAATGCTACAGGATACACCTGGACCTTACCTGCCGGAGTAATCATTGTAAGCGGCAGTAGTACTAATACGATTATTGTCGACTTCACTGATTCTGCTGTATCGGGTATTATCAGTGTTTTAGGAACCAATTCCTGCGGGAATGGTGCCCCATCCCCCGATTTAAACGTGACAGTCAACCCAATCCCTCTATCACCGGTGATTACCGCAAATGGGACTACCCTTTCCAGCAGTGCACCATCGGGGAATCAATGGTATCTCAATGGAACTGCAATATCCGGAGCCACTGACCAGACCTATGAAGTAACTGAGAGCGGAGATTACTACGTGGTCGTAACCCTCAACGGTTGCAGCTCTCAACCATCGAACACCATAAACGTAGTCATGACCGGGATCAACCATCTCGGCGGGACTACTTTCAATGTCTATCCTGTACCAAACGACGGGAGGTTCACCGTAACATTCAGCGGGATGACGGTTGAGTCGCTGACACTCGAGGTTTACAACTACCTCGGCGTGCGGATCTACGACATCCGGGTTCAGCCGATCCAGGGGAACACGGAGCAATCCATCGACCTTAGGCCGATGCCGAACGGAGTCTATACCGTGGTGCTGAGAACAGCTGACAACCGAATTATCAGGAGGATTCTGGTTAATAAATAGAAGGCCTTTCGTAATGATAACATAAACTCCTCTATAACATACAGGGTTTAGGATTTTATTATTACCTTGACTGATCTTTGACACTTCGGTTTTCTATATTCCTGATACACAATAGTATAAACCCGGTAATTATTTTGTTGGCACTACAAGGTACGTTTTTCAGAATATAATCAACAAGGATTTTTCTTGGTTTATGCGATTTCTCTGATTGTTTGTGGAAGCGCTACCCCAACGGCCCTGCATATGCTTGCACAGCTCCCTTGAGGAGCAGTTCGGATAGATGCTTTTTCCTGTAGCGCTAACAGATCTCGTTTCACATCATTCCACTCAAGATCCAGTCCCATTGATTCAAGTCGCTTATCGAGTTCTTTTCGCAAAACAAGTGCCAGAAAGCTACAAAATACATGGCCTTTAATTGTTTCATCGAGTTGGTGATAAATGGGACGGGTGTCCAGGATACTCTTCATGTCACGAAAAAAGTATGCAAAGCTTTACATAAGGTTTTCAAAGAAGCGAAACAATATCTGCATCTTGGTAAATTGACAGAATGTCCTCAAATGAAGGATTAGTATTGTATTGCCCGTTCTTGCCCTAAAATGTGTCGAAACCCCGAAATAGAATCGTTGCTGCCGTAAGAGGAGCCACTTCAAAGAGAAAAACCACTGAAAAGACACATCTCCCGGAACCCATCCGGATGCAATTAAACCGAAACTTCTGGTGTAAAGTGCATAGAGAAACCTGCACCATTGGGATTTTGTTCAACATGGACTTCATGCTGGGCACTACGTGCCACACGAAGTCCTATTTATTAGCGGTTGTGCTTTTTCATTATTACTTATTCAACATGTGAATCAAATAGTATGTAAGGTTCTATATCTCCATTTTTCCATTCAAATGCACCTAATTGTGAACCTCCACCGTAAATACAGTTAAAAGTTTTTGCAGGAAAAAGTTCCGGATTATCATCATAAATAATCAAATGATATGGAGTACAATTCCCAAAATAGAAATACTTGAGCCTTTTATCTTGATGATTAATAAGAGACTCACCCATCGTTACATCTACTGGTAACCACCCATAAGGTTTAAAGTATACTTGTGCCCACGAATGTTGAGCATGTTTTTTATTGGGTCTTACTAACCACCCACCTTGTTCTCGCGCTGGTATTTTATTGATGCGACAAAGCGAAATAAACAAATTTGACTTTGCACTACAATCTCCACGTTTATATCTTGCTGTATATTCAGCATAATCTCCCAAAACTGGTTTGGGATCAGTCCAAATTATGTTTTCACAAATCCATTCGTAGATTTTTTTTGCTTTTAAATACTCGTTTGTCTCCTTCCCAACTATTTCTTGTGATAAGTTTTTTAGATATGGAGTAAATTGATTATTTACCGTTTCCTTTGTGTATGGTTGGTAATCTATGTCCGATTTTTTATAAGCCTCAATTTTTCCCGGGTCAATATGCTTATAATAAGCTTTGGATTCATATTCATAAATAAATTGAAATACAAAAGTGGAGTCATTTACGAATGGTGGTTTTTTCATCGGTTTAATCCAATCTTTATATGGATTTGTAAAATAATTTATCCAATCGGAATTTGAATTATAGGTTTTGTCAATAATATGTTCAAAATATATCATTGATGTTAAATTATTTGTTTTCGGAAGTTCTATTTTATTGATACTTGAATTAATTATTTTAATATTTGATTGAAATTTATTCTCACGGGCATAGGGTATCCATGCTCGTAATACAGATTTATCAGGCAAATCTTTAACGTCTTGAAAGTATCTTAGTACGATACCTATTCTTTTTGATAATATCGAATCGTTTTCAAAAGATAGAATTGTTTCTAATGGAAGCTCGGATTCCGAAGCATTAGAGCCTTCATCTTGCATTATTTCTGCACGCTTTGATGCTTCTTTATTTACCTGAAAAAGGTCAAAAATACAATTGTAATAATATTTTTTTTCGCCTTCAAACAGGTAATATTCAAGGCTATAATCATCTTCCCAATCTTTCATGTCTTGTGCTGATAAATTAGGAATTTGAGTTTTCAGTTTCTTGTACACATCATCATAAGATAATGTGTATTCATTCATTACTGACTTAATATCGTATAATTTTTTCTGTAAGACTGCAATCTCTCCACTTGATAATTTAGATTCGTTTTCTAGTTTTAAGTCGATTAACTCAATTGCCTTAGAAAATTTACCATCCTGAATTAATTGGTCTAAATTCTTAGTTTCAGTATTGCATGAAATAAGTAAGGCAATTACTATTAAAGACATCATTGTTTTTTCCATAAAAGCTTCTTTTTGTTTTATGTTTGAATTTATTGCTTCAGTATAACCGCTAACTATTAAGGATTTCATCTGCAAATTACGAAAAAAATAAACATTGATGGAAAATCGATGTTTTTTATGCAGATAAATCTGAGTTGAACGAAGCCGCCTGTAAATCAGTGCCATAACCTATGTGAAAGCAATCTTGATTCGTCTTTTAATTGAGAGCATTTAGGAGTTATATTGGGTTGTTGTGTGGTTTTTTTATTCCCAGAAGCACTGATTCTACTTTATTTGCGGGAGTTTACCTTAAATCCAGGCATAGTGATTTCCAGCCACTTATGATGCGGCAACTAACCCAGTTAAAGATTACGTCAAAGAACGATTATGGCTCTCTCAGGCCAGCGATCCAATACGTTTAAAAGTATCAGTAACAAGCATATTGCCTTTCTTACAAGCAGGACAAACGGTAATGTCATGACCCGTTATTAACAGAAGTTGCTTCTGCCACGCAAGACCGATAAACCTGGGCACACTCAGTGATTTACCCATAGCTTTTCTGCAGCGTAAAAGCGTTGTACTGCGATTACGTGTAGCGAACAAGCCATAATACCGGATCTTACAAAAGCTTTTTGGAAGAACGTGCAATAAGAACCGTCGGATAAACTCGGCGGATTGAAGTTGGATGATCTTTTGCTTTCCATCCCTATAATCCTTCATGGAGAAG
>CAZXQU010000103.1:0-7274 GCA_964642545.1 uncultured Prolixibacteraceae bacterium
AGAGCATCAGCTTCCCAAGCTGAGGGTCGTGGGTTCGAATCCCATTTACCGCTCTAAGTTAAAAGACTGACAAAGAGGATGTTCCGATACTTCATCTAACAAAGACAAAGTTTATTCGGGTTCGTAGGGGCATCCGTCCTGGCAGGTAATTCAATCCACAAAGACAAGTCGTTTGGAAATTGTCCCGGATTTGGTCAGGAGCTTGGCAAAATAAACTCCCGACTGCAGCCCCAGTGCATTGGCGTCAATCTTTTCTGTGTGCTTCTCAATAGAAAATTCCATGTTGTCAATTATTGTTGCTATTCGTTTTCCTGTTATATCGTATAAAAGGAGTAAAACAGTTGTGGGTTCTCTAAGTTTGAATGAGATGAACGTGCTCTCATCAAATGGGTTCGGACTGTTTCCCAGGATAGCTACTGGGGATGATTGGACCTCCTCATATCCGATGATCTGTGGATTGACGATCGTTCCGATGAGAGAGATGAAGCCGTCATCCATTCGCATCCACACCGGAAGCCATGTAACTCCTTGGTCGAGAGATCGGTCAAACATTAAACCGTCGGGGCTCCACCAGGCGATATACACCTCTCCGCTCGGACCGGTAGTAGGATAGGAGCCATGCATGGAGTAGCTTCCTCCCTGTGCATTCCCTTTTTCATCGCTAATTCTTACTGGATCAACCCAGGTTGCACCTGCATCCTCCGTCCAGGAGAGATAAATGCAGGAAGAATCATTAGGGTTACTGCTACCCCAGGTGTCGAAGTAGGTCCATGAGAGGTAGATCCTGTCGTTGACGGGGGTCGTAACAAGCCCACTCCTTGTCGACATCATGAGTCCCGTTGAAGGCTACACTGGTCTCCTGCGACCAGGGGGCGTTGATATCATCTTTTTTGTGGCAAACAACCCGTTGGATCACATCCGGCAGGTGGAGGTAATAGAACCGGCCGGCATCATCACATAAGATTACTGGGTTGGCCTGTACTCCCCAGGTAGAGTTAAGGGTCCCATGCTGCCATGTATACCCTCCATCAATGGTCGCGTAATAATTGTTGACCATGGCTCCCACCATGATCTCATCGGGATTGGCGGGGTTCATGCAAACGGCTGGTTCACCGGGGATTCCATAACCCTGGGTAGAGCCGATGACGACATTTTGATGCTGTTCGTAACTACTAATGGAGAGGAGACAGGGAAGCAACAAGGCTGAAAAAAATGTAATTCTTTGCATCTTTTGGAAGGTTAAATTAACATTCCTCAAACTTACTATTATCAGGTGAAATTGTTTCTCATGAATAAACCAATGCCCAGTATTACTTTACAACGGGCATTGAGGACTAACGGCTGAGCTTCCCCATCATTGCCAGAAAAAGATCCCTGTTATTTCTGGAGATCGGGATTTGAGACCCGTCGGCCATGATGGCTGAATTCCCTTCGTGGCGGATGTATTTCTTGACGTGTTCAAGGTTAATTAGATGGGAGTTGTGTGGCCGGAAGAAATTCCGGTTATTCAGTAGCTCCTGGAACTCTTTGAGGTTTTTCGAAACCAATATCTTTCGTCCATCCGTGAGAAAGAACCAGCAATAGCTCCGGTCGGCTTCAATGCGGATGATCTCTTCGGTATTCAGGAATTCCATCCCATCAGACGTAGGAATCGCCAGCCGGGTAGGAGGGCTCTTCCGGAGGTTTTCAAGGAGCGTTTTATACCTGGCGTTTCTGTCAATATTCTCGTTTCGCTTCTCAAAAACTTTATCTACTGCCTGGATGAATTCTGTAATATTGATCGGCTTCAGGATATAATCCACTGCACTGAACTTAATCGCCTGGATCGCATAATGATTGAATGCCGTAATGAAGATGACATCGAATCTCTTCTCCGGATTCTTCTCCCTGATAGCTTCAGCTCCTTCCAACGCATTGCCTGCTGTTCCGACCACCTGAAGTTTCTGGCAGTAATGATCTCCTTTATATTACCGGCCGGTTCTAATTCTGGCAATGCTTTCTCCATGGAAACAGAAGCCTTATATATATTCCCTTCCCTGAATGCCACCTCTGCATTTAGCCAGATTAACTGATAAGGTATCTTGAGGTGGTTTGTTTTAGCAAAGTTGAAGGCAATTTCGACGAGTTCCTTTGCCGTGTCGAATTTCGTTTTGTATTCAAACATCTGCCATCCTTTGTTGATCATGATATGCAGTTGTCCGGCCTTGTCATCCTTTACCGGTAATGGATTGTGGATTAGCTGCTGGTCTCCGTCAATCAAAGACGGAAGCTGGAATGGCAGCACATAAAAGAAAGTGACCATTTACGGGGTTTTATGTAGACTGATGTTCAGGATCGCAGGCTCAGATCTCGAACTTTCGGTGACAAATCGTATCTTTTGGGCAGTGACTGCAGGAAACTGGAGAATCCGTTTGTAGCCAACCGTGGTGCCGCTGACAATGGTTCTCCATTTGGTTCCGTCGAAGGCATCCAGGTAAAACCGCTCAATTCGTTGTCCCACTTTGATATCTTCCTGCACCATGACGATGTCGAACACAACAGGCTTCGGTAAGGCATACTCGATTAAGCCGTTGTATATTGTAACTACGGCTCCTTCCAGAAGGTTGGTCCTGAAGGTCTGATCCAGGATTTTTTTCATCCCTTTCAGGCTTCGGATGTCAGCATGATGAATGCGTCCGCGTTTGTCGGGCGGGATGTTCAGCAGCAGGACTGAGTTCATCCCGACAGAATGGAAATAGATGTCGGTCAGCTTCTCCGGGGACTTCACCTGATCATCGTCTTTTGTGTGGTAGAACCAGCCAGGCCTGATGGAAACATCCGTTTCGGCCGGATACCACACAAGGGTATGGGCATGCTCCAGCTTGTCGCGGCTGCCAAGGTCTGCAGCGGTAAGGTCAACAGGGATAAAAGAGCTATCCAGTGGGAATTGCTGAGAGGCAGCCGCCAGATGGTCGAGCGGCTTGACAACATCCGGAATGACACTCCATTCAGTTTCCCGTCCGTACCCCGTTTCTGTCCCCACCCAGCGAACATCTGGCCCGCGGATGGCGATTACCGCACCGGGTTGCAGTTCCCTTACCAATGCATAATACGACGGCCAGTCGTATACCTGCTTTTTCCCGTTGGGTCCCTCCCCGCAGGCGCCGTCAAACCACACTTCCGAGATCTCCCCATACCGTGTGAGCAACTCCCTGAGCTGATTCCGGAAGAATTTATTGTACTTTTCTGAGTCACCATATGAGGATTCATGTTTATCCCAGGGAGAAAGGTAAAAGCCAAATTTCAATCCATATTCCCTGCAGGCTGAAGCCACCTCTCCAACGACATCCCCTTTTCCGTTCTTCCAGGAACTTGCGGCAACTGAATGATCCGTATATTCCGATGGCCAGAGGCAGAAGCCGTCGTGGTGTTTGGCAGTGAGGATCACCATCCTCATCCCGGCATCCTTCATCACCCTGACCCATTGCCTGGTATTCAACCTTACAGGATTAAAGAGGGCCGGGTCTTCGTTCCCCTCTCCCCACTCCCTGTCGGTGAACGTGTTGATCCCGAAATGAAAAAATCCGATAAACTCGCACCGCTGCCATTCCAGTTGGTTAGCTGATGGAGTGACTTTGGCGGCCTTCTCAATAACTTCGTTCAACGGTTCATCAGGAAGGATTGTCTCATAATTGTTCCCGATGTAGACGGGACGAATATCCTGTGAGGCCAGGGATCCGGAATAGTATATCAGTATTGTCGCTACGGCAATTATCCTAAGCATACTAATTCCCATCATGGTAAAGTTCTTTTTATGCGTAAATATCATAGAGAAAGGATCATTCAGAACATTGGCGGATGCTTTTTCTGAAAACCAGTGGCATCCTGGTATTTTTTAACAATTGCGAGCAACTTCCCTTCTCCGAAAAGTTGCCCGGTGAATACGATGCTTACCGGAGTGGTTTCGTCAATGAAGCCGTTTGGCAGGACAACCGAAGGATGGCCTGTCAGATTCGTAGCCAGCAAGTTGTCGCCGGCATGGGAGGGAGCTACGATTACATCGTATTGGCTGATCAGTTCATCCATTTGCTGGACCATGAGATACCGCAAACGATTTGCCCGGATATATTCCGTTGCCGGGATGAAGTGGGCAGCGCGAAAGAGGTTTGGCCAGCGGTCCTGATTCTGCTGAACCATCAGGTCATCACGATTGGACAGTGTAAGGTCGTCAAACGCCGAAGCGGCTTCGCACATAAGCAGGATCGACATATCATAGTAGGGGAATTCAGGGAGTTTGACAGGAACAAGGGTAGCGCCCATTTCCTTCAGTTTCTGAAGGGCGGCATCATTGAAAGGTTTGTGAATGGAAGTGTCCTGATCAAAATCATCGGTCAGTACTCCAATTCGTAACGTCTTGAAATCTACGTCGTACGAATAGTTAAACGGGATGTCAAAAACCGTCTGGTCTTTCCCGTCGGGACCGTAGATGGCATCGAGGACAATGGCGCAATCTTCGGCATTCCGACAGAGAGGCCCGATCTTATCCATCGTCCAACTTAGCGCCATCGCTCCGTTCCGGCTAATCCTTCCATAGGTGGGACGAAGTCCGGTGACCCCGCACACAGTGGAAGGGGAGACGATGGAACCCCAGGTTTCCGACCCGATGGCGAAGGGCACCAGTCCGGCCGAAACGGCACTGGCGGGACCGGCTGAACTTCCGCTTGATCCTTTAGTCGTGTCCCAGGGGTTACGGGTCTTTCCGCCAAACCATACATCATCCATGGCTAACTCACCCAGTGAAAGTTTCGCGACAAGAACGGCTCCCGCCTCGCGCAGTTTCTCAACCACAGTGGCATCTTCATTTATCAGCTGGGTTTCAAATGGCGGAGAGCCAAAAGTAGTCCGGTAATTTACAGTATAAAACATATCCTTGATTCCGTATGGGATCCCGTGCAGCAGTCCGCGGTCAAGGCCGGATGCCAGTTCCCGGTCGGCCTGTTTTGCCTGAGCAATGGCAAGCGAGTCAGTGAAAGTTACCACGCAATGCAATTTCGGGCTATACTTTTTCAGCCGCTCTAAGAAGAATTGTGTCAGCTGTTCCGATGAGATCTGTTTCGAATGGATCAGGCAAGACAACTGCCCGATCGAATAATAGGCAAGTTCTTGTGGATCGTCAGGCAGCATTGCATGACTGTAATCTGAAATAACCATCGGTGTTTTAGTCATTTCAAAGTGTTTGCCAACCGGGACCGGATTGAACTCAAAAGCAGGGGGAACGTAGTTTGGCAGATCCACCTTCCGCAAGTTCTCGTAGTTTCTCAGCTGTTCCTTCAGCATAGCCATCATGCTGTCGGTTTCAGCGGGGCTGAATTCCATTCCGATCAATTTTTGGGCATGGTTCACATCATTGTCGTGAATCCTGCTCCCCTCATTATTGGTACATGCGTTTATGAAAATACATAGTAAGCAAGCCAGTCCAATGAAGAAGAAATTTCTTGTTTTTTTCATAATTGAAATCAATTTACTTTAGCCAGAATCTGGTATCTTTTGAAGCATACACATTTCCGGTGGCAAGGTATGATTCATGATTCAGCTCAATTTTATTTAACCGGTAGTGATAATTGAGCATTATGCCACAACTCTTACTTATTCCTTTCTTTGAGATATCTGCCATCCAATGTATATGCTGGATCTTTGCTCCATTGGAAAGATGAAAATGTGCAACAGGGTCGAAGGCCTTGTTTCCTCGTTTAATATTAATCAGGTAATGGGCGCACAAACGCATCAGGGGTTTTTTAAGGATCTTTTCTTTTTCTGCATTTCTGTACCAGTATTCATCCTTTAGTATCTCCAACAGTCCTTCACGTGAATTCTTCTTTCCTGATAATTTACAGATCTTAGTTGATTCATTTGCCGTGAATAGGGGATCTCCCCCTTCATGAAGATAAGGGTATAACCATTGGCAAAATCCGGGAATAGGGGAGAGGGTGGCAAATGTTTTAAGATTGGGCAATTCTTCTGAAAGATGTTGTACGACCCGTTTAATCAGGAAATTACCATAGCTAATCCCGGTGAGTCCTTTTTGGGTATTTGAAATTGAATAGAATATAGCCGTATCAGATTCAGCAGGATCATTAGCGGGTGCATTTATATCCAGCAATTTCTGAATATTCCCGGGCATCCCATTGACAAGTGCGACCTCCACAAAGATCAGTGGATCGTTTGGCATGCGGAAGTGAAAAAATGCAAACACCCTGTGATCCGTATAAAGACGGTGTTTAAGATCCTCCCACGAGAGGATCTTATGTACTTTCTCATATTCCATTAGCTTTTCTAGCAGTGATGCCGGGGAGTTCCAGCTAATCTCCTGTAAGTCGAGCAGGTTTACATCAAAATAGGCGCTTAGGAGGTTTTCAATATCTGTATCTAGTTTTTTTAAACGGGGTATTGATTTAATCATGGGTAGCAGATCGCTTCGCATGTCTTTAAGGAAGATAAATCCATTGGGGAGTTTGATCAATTGTCGCAACAGTTTTACACGTGGTGGAATCAAGGCATCCCTGAGTAAAAGTTCAGCTTCTATACGTTCTGTTTGGTTTCTGGCTGTTTTTAATTTCCTTATCCTTTCATCGAGAAGGTCCGTATCCACATCAAAATTGCGAGCGAGAATCCGGAGGAATTTTCCCTTCCCCTTTTGCGACAGGTTGATATAGATCATGCCAAGATGCACTATTTTAGCCTGTCTTGAAATGTCTCCCCCCTCTTCCAGAATACACTCTGTCATAAGATTCATCAGGTTTTTTTCATCTTCCGGAAGCATGTCGGGATGGATCTTCGGGGGAGGATTTCCTGATTCCTTCCATGCGGTAACAATCTTATCAATGGTTTTGCGACTGATGCCTGCTATTGAAAGGTCAATCTCGTGCTGAGATACGTCAGGTTTATTCTTCTTCATTATTCGACACCTTGATTTGTTTACCACAATCAACTTTGATAAAGATACAAAAAAGAATGATACAACAGATCGATTGGAGCATCTGATGCATGTTCTGATTACATTTTTTTATCAACGAAAGAGTTTGTAATTTTGCCCCCGGAGAGATGGCAGAGCGGTCGAATGCGGCGGTCTTGAAAACCGTTGACCTGCAAGGGTCCGGGGGTTCGAATCCCTCTCTCTCCGCGAAGTGGGTGTATGTTTGGGTGTCACCCAAACCCGCCTCGGAGAGATGCCAGAGCGGTCGAATGGGGCGGTCTCGAAAACCGTTGACCCTCGTAAGGGGGTCCCAGGGTTCGAA
>CAZXQU010000104.1:0-7261 GCA_964642545.1 uncultured Prolixibacteraceae bacterium
TAGTGGATGGCATCAGACTAGCCGGCATCAGGGAAATTATTGCCATGAAAATGGATTTGATCATGAGGAATGGACGCAAAAAGGATTTTTGGGATATCCATGAATTGATGGAAGATTATTCACTCGAAGAGATGCTTGACCTGCATGAAAAGCGGTATACCTATTCACATGACAGAAAATTAATCATCCGGAAATTAACGGATTTTCAGTTGGCGGATGACGATTTTGAACCGATCTGCCTCAAAGGAAAACATTGGGAATTAATTAAACTTGATCTGACAGAGGCCTGCGGCCTTTGATATTACCACCCCGTCATTCGCTTCGCTCATGCCACCCCTCTCCTTTTGGTATGAGGGTATGAGAGTATGAGAGTAAAAGGGTGTAGGAAAGTAGGGAGGTGAGGAAGTTATTTCTTTCACAGAAAGAGATCTTTGGCCTCTGAAAAATTGCAATTAACCGCTAATATATTATCTGTTATGGAATACATACTGGATGCATTCAATCCGCACGCCATTGCCTGGGAGATCGCTTCCCGGATGAAACAACGGCGCTTAGAACTCCGGCTTACACAACAGGAACTTGCCCGAATGTCGGGCGTAAGCCTTGGCTCCCTCAAACGGTTCGAACTCTCCTATGAGATCTCGCTGAAACACCTGCTGATGCTGGCTGTCGTGCTCAATGCCACCGAAGACTTCGCGGCCTTGTTCTCACATCAGCAATTTGGGAGTATTAAAGAGGTATTGGAAGCCACGGCATCAACCAGGCGAAAAAGGGGAAAACGAAATGGTTAAGCCAATATCAATGATCGAAGTGAGTTACCAGAACCAACCTGTGGGCAAACTCGCCCTGGCTCCCGATCGCACCTGCGCATTTGAGTACAACCGGGATTGGATCGGCAACGGATTTTCTATTTCACCCTTCCACCTTCCGTTGAAGCCGGGAGTGATGCTTGCCAGGCCTACGCCATTCGACGGATTGTTCGGCGTATTCAACGACAGCCTGCCCGATGGGTGGGGACGACTCCTGGTGGATCGATGGTTGGTGAACCAGGGCGTTGACCCGAATGGCTTGTCGGTGCTCGACAGGTTATCGCTGGTGGGGAAGGAGGGTATGGGGGCATTATCCTATACCCCAAGCCAAAGCCCTGGCACAGAGGTAACTTCTCATCCACTCCACTATTATGCCAGGCAGGTAGAACAACTCCTCGGGGAAGAAGATCCCGGTTCTTACAATGCCGGTTCGCTGGAGGAGCTGCTGAAACTAGCGGGTTCATCGGGAGGAGCCCGACCCAAGGTGCTGGTAAAGATCGACGGAGTGGAGTGGCTGGTGAAATTCCGTGCCTCCGTTGACCCCGGGAAGGTGGGTGAAATCGAATATCACTATTCTCAGCTGGCAAAAAAATGCGGCATCATGATGCCCGAAACGACATTGTTTGAAGGAAAATATTTCGGAACACGCCGGTTCGACCGGATAGGCGATTCGAGGATCCATGTGCACTCCGCAGCCGGACTTTTGTACGCCAGTCACCGGATGCCTTCCCTCGACTACGCAGAACTGCTGAAAGCTACCATGGCCCTCACCCGCGACATCAATGAGGTGGCCCGGATGTTCCGGCTGATGGTGTTCAATGTGCATATTGGCAACAAAGACGACCATGCAAAGAACTTCTCCTTCATCTGCGAAAACGGTTCCTGGAAACTATCACCCGCCTACGATCTGCTTCCTTCAAGCGGGTTTGGGGGCCAGCATACCACTACGGTCAACGGAAACGGAAACCCCACCCTCGCCGATTGCCTGGAAGTGGCACGTACGACAAGCTTCCCGGTAAAACGAGCTAACGAGATCATTGGAGAAGTGGAAGCCGCCCTGGGGCGGCAGAGCCGCTGATCTGCGATACGGGATACGGGATACGGGATAGAATTAACCTGCGTAGCAGAGTAAGTCCCCTTTAGGGGATTTAGGGGTTCACCTGTTAAAAACTCCTGACATCTTCTCCCCCCAACCTCTCAAAATCAGACCCGCTTGCCGTATCTTTAACCCCTGACCGATCTGATACCAGAATGAACCGATTTCTGAAATCCTTCCTCCTCCCGGGAATAGTCTTTTTATTGGCGTTTCAGACCTCTGCCATTACACCCGATTTCTCTTTCTCCTCCGGATGCCTCGGAACTCCTACCACCATCACCAGCATCACCACACCCCCCGACAGCATCCTCACCCTGCTGTGGGACCTCGATGCCGACGGGCTCTTCAACGACGGATCGGGAGTAACCATCACCACTACCTTCTACTCCATCGGAAACCACCCGGTTGGGCTTCAGGTGATAGCGCTAAATGGCGACATCAGGGCAATCTACAAAGATGTACCGGTGTCGGGGGTGCAGGCCTCCTTCTCCTTCAGCGCAGGATGTATGGGCCAACCAGTTCTATTTACCGACCTTTCAACCGCCTTCGCCGATTCAATCATCCTGCGAACCTGGAACTTCGGCGATGGCTCCCCATCTGTGGAGGCGAAAAACCCCCAACACACCTTCACCGAAACAGGTACCTTCATCGTCTCCCTCTGGCTCATCTCCAACCTGGGATGCCACGACAGCCTTGAAAGCGAGATCGTGATGCAACCGCCACCCCTGTTCGACCTGATCTTTTCGGGCGATACAGCCACGTTTAACAACGATACTATTTTTGCTGAGGTTGCAGGCACTTATGATAGCGCCGTGTGGAATAGCACCTTTACCGGAGATCTCTTCGTCATCACCTATGCCGGCTCCTATTATGTGTCGGTTTACCTCGACGGCTGTTTCACCAGACAGTCGTTCGTTATCCGCGACCACCCGTTGGCACAGGCAGGCATCATGACCCTCTTCACCCCCAACGGAGATGGCTTCAACGACTTCTGGGTGATCAAAAACATGGAGATACTGGGTGCGTGTTCGGTGCGCGTGTTCGACAGCTGGGGCACCCAGGTCTACGAAAATGCCGACTACCAGAACACATGGGACGGCCGCTCCGACAATGGCGAACTCCCCTCCGGACCCTACTACTACGTGGTGCAGTTTGCCGATGGCGCCATCTACAAAGGAACTGTAAACATCCTAAGATGAATTAAGAATTAAGAATTAGGAATTAAGAATTAGGAATGAGGAATACAGAAGTTCACCATAAAGGATATCACAAAGGACTCTCTGAAGCTTTTCGTCTTCTTAGTGAAGTTCTTTGCATCCTTTATAAAGTCCTTCGTGTTCCTTCGCGGTTTAAAAATTTCGTTATTTCAATTCTCGCTTCTCGCTTTTCGTTTTTAAAAATTCGTAATTCTAAATTGGCTCCGCCGAGCTCCGCTTCGCTCCGGTTCTTAATTCTTAATTCATCCCTCATTCTATTATCCCTCCTTCCATTACATTCCCTCTCTCAAACAAGTTCCAACCAACTCCAATACCTCATCAATCCCTCCGTCCTCGCTCCTACCCTCTTCGACAACAACACCAACTTCTCGGGATTCCTCACCTACCGCAGCGAATGGACCGGCTTCCAGGGAAAACCATCGGTAGCGCTGCTCGACATCTCGGGAAGCATCAAAAACAAGATGTACCTCGGCGGAGAGATCCGCTACCAAACGGCATCTGTCTTCCGGTCATTCTACCTTACCCTCAAATACGCCTACCAGATACGCATCCAGGATGACCAGTACTTCACCCTTGGCATCAACGGAGTCTTCTACCAGAACATCCTCGACCTCTCGGCCGCCACCATACTCGATCCAAATGACCCGCTCCTCCGGGGGATGGATCGCATCACCCAGTCGAAAGCCAACATCGGGGCCGGACTCGCATACCGCTTCAAGACCTTTATCCTCAGCTTCTACGCCCCTATGCTGCTGAACAACCTGTCGGCCTACGACCCCATGGTTGAAGGCTCGCTCTCCCTGCCGCAGAACATGCTGGTCTACATCTCCAACGACTTCATCATCGACCGAAAGTGGCTGTTGAAACCCACCTTCCGGGTCAACATCCTCACCGGCATCCCCTCCCTCTTCGAACTGAGCCTCCTCGCCGGAAAGCTCGACCAGTTTTGGTTATCGGCACTCTATCGCAGCAACATGATGATGGGACTCACCGTTGGCGGAGAGCTCTGGAAGCAGCTGGTGATCAGCTACGGCTACGAATTCTTTGCCGGAAGCAAACCCGGCGTGCATACCGGAACCCACGAAATTACGTTAGGATATAAGATCGGCCGGTCGAAAGTGATCACCCCCCAGGTAAAGGATTACTTTTCGGCACCACCAGCAATACCAACGAAATGAAACGATACGGGATACGCATATCTTTCTTGTTACTTTTCTTCACTCTGGCATTTTCCCAGGCATCAGGCCAGACAGCCTGGAACAAACAAGGCGGCGTTTGCTTCCGCATCGACGACAATAACGCCCTATGGAAATACAAAAGCTTTGACAGCCTCTTCACTATCTACAACTATAAGTTTTGTACAGCCATGTGCCTCGAATCAGCTAGCTGGGAAGTCGGATATCTTGAGAAGATGAAACAATACTGGGCCAAAGGGCACGAATTCATGGACCATACACCAAGCCACAGCACCTGCTCCATCATCCTTACAAAAATCAATGATACCTCCATCTACCATGGGAACCCCTTTGTGGATCATATCAATTACGACAGCATTTGCTTTAAATGGGAGAGTGTTGATACTACCACTGTGCAGGGGGAAGGGTTGGTGAGCATTTACAATAACCTGGTGGTCAGCGATTCACCCGGAGGATTTCAGGATTTATATTATCCGGTTTATATTCCGATGTTATTTATTCCGCTCACCAATCAAGTCTATACCTGGACAAATCTCCGAAACAGTAATCCGAATGATCCCGATTCGTTGACCATCCTCTCCATGTGGGAAGAGTATGTTGATCTGGGCCAGCAAACCCATATTCCTCTGCATAAGCTCACCTCCTACGATGTGGTAATGCCCTGGGACGTGTATGTTTTACTGGGGGAACGAACCCTCCAATTGTGCAACATGTATACCATAGACCGCCCTTGGGATTGGATTCATCCCTTTGGAGATTTTCCTCAGTGCCACAATAATACGGTAGCACAAACTTTTGGAGCCGAACTGGGATATACCGGAGGCGCCACCGATGCCGACGAGTCCTACAAGACCTATGGTGAGTATAATCCCGATAATGATAAGCAGTTTGCGATGATTTTCGGCAACTTCTCATCCACCGGATTATCCCTTGAAAAGAATAAACAGATCATTGCCGATGGTATTGCGAAACACCTGCTGCTGATCAGTGAAAACCATTTTTTCCCGAATGCGGCCACCTGGCACCAATACCTGCAACAAGTCGATTCGCTGCTCACCTGGCTTCAAACCAATAACATCCCGGTATTTACACAAACACAATGGAAATCGCTTCTTTTCGACAGTCTGACCAATCCCTTTATAAACATCTTCCCGCTGTTGCAAACCGACATCAACAGCGACCTTAATCCCGATGGGTATGAACTGACCGATGGGATCATGATCCAAGACGATGGAGTTCCTCAAAGCGGAAATAAATCCATTCAGGTCACAACCGATTCGTGGGCCAGCTTTTTTAAGATCAAAACACTGGGTGGGTTGGCGAAGGGTGTAAACAAATTCTCATTTTATTCCAAAGGATCGCCCGGCACTTTAGTATGGCTGTTCCTCACCTACCCTGAGACCGGTCTAACCGAAACCCTTTCTTTTCCTGCCGATTCGGCCGAATGGACCTATCATTCAGCGCCTGTTGACATCCCCGAAAATGTATCCGTAATCAACATCGAAATGAAAGCCCAACCCGATTCATCAGCCGATACCCGGATTAGTGGGATGGACCTGCATATTGTTGCTGGCCCTGTTGTAGCGTCGGTATCGATTTCGTTGATGACTAATGAACAATTACAGCCCATCTCGCTGGATACCCTTATCTACGACCCAAATTATTCTCTGCAGCAATTGACCTTAAGTATAACCAATCCTGGCGTGCTTGATTATGATCTGGATACAGTTGCCGGAATCCTGTGGGTGTTCAAGCCATCCTCCTTCTGGACAGGCAGCGACAGCCTGAAGCTTACTGCCATCAACCCCGAAGGAGGTGTGGGAAGCGCCTGGCTGAAGTTCACGGCTACCATAGTTGACATCTGTAAAGGTCAGACGATCACCCTCCACCTGCTCAATCCGCCGGCAGGATCCACCTTCCTGTGGACAGCTACTCCTCCCGATCCGTCGCTGGTTGAGCCAACCGCCGCCAACCCAACCGTATCGCCTGCTCAAACCACCTATTACAGCGTCACTGTGAACGCTACCGGTCAGCCCTATACCGAAAATCTGACCGTTTACGTCCACCTGGTCGAAAACGTCATCCTCTCCGGCCCGTTGCCTGCCTATTGCGCTAATGCAGGGCCTGTGCAGCTTCATGGAACTCCTGCCGGCGGGATTTTTTCGGGCAACGGTGTCGTTGACGACTACTTTTACCCCACACTGGCGTCTGTCGGCCCCAATACCCTGCGCTATACGGCGACCGATCCCAGCGGCTGCGAAGGGGAAGACACGCTGGTTGTCACCATTTATCCCATTCCCCAACTCTTTCTGCCACCCGACAGCACCATCTGCCACTGGCAAACCATCATCCTCGATGCCGGTGTGGGTTACGACACCTACCTCTGGTCAACCGGTTCAACCTCTTCTTACACAGAGGTGAACGCCACCGGTATGATAGACAGCACCAGCCACATCACGCTCATTGTCACCAAAAACGGCTGCCCCGGCTTCGATACCACCATCGTCCATTTCAAAGCCTGCACAGGTATTGATTCCCGGATGCCGGATGCCGGATGCCTGATTGTTTATCCCAACCCCGTCTCCACCACGCTCACTGTTGAGTGGGACTGTCTGACCCCAAACCTGACAGGCGCCATCTTTGATCCCCTGGGGATCAAACTACTTACCTTCAATCTCCTTCCTGGAAAAAACATCGTTGATACAGGCGCCATTCCATCAGGCGTGTACATCCTATCAGTCAAGGGAGAGGAGATAGCGGTGACGACAAGGTTTGTGAAAATACCCTGATGCGGGATACGCGATGCGGGATATGCGATACGCGATACGCGAGCAGCGAAAAGCGAAATTACTTCGTATATCAAAAAAGGCTGTAAATTTTTGATTTATAGCCTTTTTTGTAGCCCGTAGGGCAACACAATATGAAAGTAATATCTGGTCAAAG
>CAZXQU010000105.1:0-6925 GCA_964642545.1 uncultured Prolixibacteraceae bacterium
CTTTGGGAGCAGGGGGTCGCAGGTTCGAATCCTGCTACCCCGACAGTTGAAAATCAAAGCCTTACATGAAAATGTGAGGCTTTTTTTGTTACCACCGTATATATCTGATTTAAATAAATTTAGACTTGTCTATTCTGATAAAATTTTTAATACTTTTGTTTCGTTATTCGACGAAATACAAAACAGGATGGAAGTAAAAAAGAAATACTATACGGAAGAGCAGGAGCAGATCGTTCGGTATGCCAAAGCAATGTCGCATCCCGTTCGGGTGTTTATCCTTGATTTTCTTGCACAAAAAAAGTGTTGTTATAGTGGCGACATGATTGACGATTTGCCAATTGCACGATCCACGCTTTCGGAGCATTTAAAGGAATTGAAGAAATCCGGTTTGATCCAGGGAGAGATCAATCCTCCATTTATTAAGTATTGCATCAACCAGGAAAACTGGCAAAAGGCAAAGGAACTCTTTGATTTTTATTTTCAGAAATGAAGTTGATGAAATAGAGAAATTATGCAGTGGCTACAAACCATTTTGGAAAACTCTCAATATGCCGCATTAACGGCATTCATTCTGGGATTAATGACGGCGATCAGTCCGTGTCCGCTGGCAACAAATATTTCTGCCATCGGATTTATCAGCCGCGATATTGAGGACCGGAGGCAAGTATTCGTCAAAGGTTTGATTTATACCCTTGGACGGGCGATCACCTATACTGGGATCGGGTTGATCATCTATTTTGGAGCCAGTAAAATGAATATTTCCTTGCTGTTCCAGGGATGGGGTGAGCGATTGCTGGGACCTGTCATGATCCTGATAGGCCTCTTTATGCTGGATTTCATAAAGATACGACTTCCGGGCTTCACTGCACTGGCAGAAAAGATGGGAGAGAAAAGCAGAAGGAGCTTATGGGGCTCTTTGGTTCTGGGAATCATTTTTGCCATGGCATTTTGTCCTTATAGCGGGGTGCTTTACTTTGTTCTGTTGATCCCCATAACAATTGCCAGTCCTGACGGCTTGTTCCTCCCACTGATTTTTGCGATTGCCACAGGATTACCTGTCATTATTTTTGCATGGCTTCTGGCATATGCGGTAGGGAATGTGGGGAAACTCTATGATCGCATCAAAGTGTTTGAAATTTGGTTCCGCCGGATTGTTGCCATTCTTTTTATCCTGGTTGGAATCTATTATATCCTCCTCTTTTTTATCTGATATGGAAACAAGAAAAGAACTGAAAATCCTGGGATGGATCGCGATCATTTTTCTGGTTGTTTTTTATTTACCTATCAATAATCCTGTTTTTAACACGGCAATCGATGCAACATTAGATCTTTCGAAATGGTATGCGCGCGAGCATGTAATCTTATGTTTACTCCCTGCATTTCTAATTGCCGGAGTCATTTCCGTTTTTGTGAGCCAGGCTTCGGTGTTGAAATATTTTGGAGCGAATGCAAGAAAATGGGTAGCTTACAGTGTTGCATCGGTTTCAGGGACTATTCTGGCCGTATGTTCTTGTACGGTTCTACCCCTGTTTTCTAGCATTCATAAGCGGGGTGCAGGCCTCGGTCCTGCTATCGCTTTTTTATATTCAGGTCCCGCCATCAACATCCTTGCAATTATTCTCACAGCCCGAATTTTAGGCTTTGAACTGGGTATTGCACGGGTAGTAGGGGCGGTCTTGTTTAGTGTATTGATAGGACTGATCATGGCCTTTATCTACAGGAAAGAGGAGAAGGTGAAGGCAGAAGAACAGATGAACTTCCCGGATGTTCCGGAGAAGCGCCCCCTCTGGCAAACGGCTACTTTCTTCTTTACCCTTGTTATCATCCTGGTCTTTGCAAACTGGGGCAAACCTGCTGCGGATGATTCAAGCAGTTTGTGGTACTATATATGGGCATACAAGTGGTGGGTTACCGGTCTTTTCGGACTGTTACTTGCCATAGTAATGATGACCATTCTCAAACTGAAAAACTGGCAGGTGATTGTTGCTGTTGCGATTACCGGGTTGACTGCCCTTCTTTTTAAAAATCCCATGATCTCAATGGTGGTTGGAATCGGAGCCGTGAGTATCATCAGTTTAATTGATAAAACCGATGATGGAGAGAACAGGGAATGGATTTTGTCAAGCTGGGGATTTACAAAACAGATTCTACCATTACTGGCGATTGGGGTCTTGATAGCCGGTTTCTTACTGGGATCAACACACGATAATACCAGTATTCCAGGTGTGATTCCCGATACCTGGATATCCTACCTGGTTGGAGGTAACTCCATCTGGGCAAACCTGTTTGCTTCTGTCATCGGGGCCTTCATGTATTTTGCCACCCTTACTGAGGTTCCAATCCTCCAGGGACTAATCGCGTCAGGAATGGGGAAAGGCCCTGCATTGGCCTTGCTTCTTGCCGGTCCAGCTCTGTCATTACCTAATATGCTGGTTATCCGTGGAGTAATTGGAACGCAAAAGACTGCCGTGTATGTATTATTAGTTGTAATTCTTTCAACTATTGCAGGTTTGATTTTTGGCACTTTATAGATTGCAATCCTTGAAATGGTTCTTTTCATGCTAATTAGGCCAAAAATCGGGTTTTACTGTGGTTCCACCCTGAAGCCGGCAGTCTACACAATAACGGTTCAGGATTCTCAATGCCCCTGTTTCGTTGTAATAGTAGTAAACGGGATATTCCCTGGGGGAAACGTCTCTCCAAAAGAATGGCACCAACCCTGATTCGTAGCACTCACTGTTGAAATTGAGGACAATCCCTTCAATATCATGGTAAAAATACCTACGGGTAGTCTCGAACGCTGCATAAAAATATCCCAGCACAACTTTATCCGGATTGTTTATATTCACCAGGTTGCCTTTGATGGCAAAGGGCTGTTTCTCATAGAGGCCCCCCTGTTCGTTACTGTTGATGCGCAATTCGTCCCAGTATTTGTAAGCTCCCTCGCTCAGGGCAAGCTGGCGTACCAGAGTGCTGTACATGATTCCAAGGCGGGATGAGCTACTCCCATCGACAGTTTGCAACGGGTACATCGTGTAAATGTTCTGGGAGAGGTTCTTTGTGGAGACGGTATAGACATTCTTCACCAATTGCGTGATCCAGCAAACCTTATTCATGTAATCGGGTGGTTTCACCTCATGAAAGGTACCATCGTAGTAATATTCCACCGGATGGAGAGCTTCGTATTCCCAGGTCTCTACAACCTCCCATTGGTAATAATGGCTATAGTTCCCAACAGCATTCAGGTCCACATAAAACTGCATGACTGTGAGGAAAACATTCGGATTGGGTGTTGGAATATCTTCAATATGGTAATAGACAGAATCGATCGGGGGTCCTTCCAGCATCTGGTCAAATCCCGACTCTAACTCTTCACCATCGGTTGTTGTAACCTTCACCTGGTATGAGGTTCCGGGTGCCAAATTTTGCTGTCCCATCCACACACGGTAATGTCCGGGAACATATTCCTCCATGGTAAATATATTCCCCTTGTCGTCAAGAATCTTTACCTGGCAAGACGATACCGGAATGTACTCGGGAGACTCAATGGGAGAGGATAGGGAAACTTCTACCACCTGCCAGCCTTCCGTATTGGTAACCCGGCCGGTAACTACATATTTGTTCTCGACATTGCTGTCAATAACCGGATCAAAAGGTTTGATGCAGGAGAAGAGCATTGCCATGCCCAAAACAGCCAGGATATTTCTATGCCGATGCATAATTTTCAAGTTTAAATAGTAACCTTCCTAAAAATTCCACAGGTTAAAAATAAGCATAAAATCTATTAGGTTTATCTTCGCTTCGTCTTTCCTTCGTCTTTCGGTTAGTTTTACCTTAGTTATTCATTAATCCATGATAATTGTTTCATCTTTCTTATTTTTGGTTGATGAACTTCGGATTCATTGTCTCAAAGAAACACACGTAAATATAGTTTATTGATAGTTATTCAATATGAAGATCCTTTTGATCAGCCCGGGTTCATATGACGATATTGACAGCCAGATTACGCGATCTATTCCCTACCTATTCGCGAAGGCGATCTTCTCACCGCATGCCATTGCATCTGTGGCAGCGTTAACCCCTCCCGAACACGAAGTTGAAATTCATGATGAGTACATTCGCGGACCAGTTGATTTGGTACTGAAGGATAAATCGTATGATATCATTGGCATCTCCATCACTTCCAATCAGTTAAAACACTGTCTCGCTATTGCGGGTTACTGTAAGAAACGTATTCCAAATGCTGTGGTAGCCGTGGGAGGAATTGGTGTTGAGAACCTTATTCATCAGGACCAGGATCATATCGATGTTGTTTTTTATGGAGAAGCTGAAGAGACCTGGCCCAAATTTCTGAAGGATTTCAAAAAGGGCTCCTATCAACGTGGATACAAACACGTTTCGAAGCCTGATATGACGAAAGTGCCACCTCCGGCCTGGGAGTTGATCAGGGAAGATATCCCGTTGTACAATGCCGTTTCGGTTCAAACTACAAGGGGATGTCCGTTTGATTGTAGCTTCTGTGATGTGATATACACATATGGGAGAATCCCAAGGAGCAAAACAATCGACCAGGTGCTGCAGGAGATCAGGAAGCTGTATGAAATGAATGTGCAGATGGTCTTTATTGCGGATGATAATTTTGCAGGCAACAGAAAGTATGCAAAAGATTTGCTGAAAAAACTTTCCGAACTAAATAATTCATTTACCAATCCTATTGGCTTTATCACCCAATTAGATATAACCATCGCGCAGGATGAAGAGTTGCTCACGCTGCTTGCCAACTGCAACTTCCTGGCTGTGATGATTGGAATTGAATCGGTGAATAAAGAGTCGCTGAAGGATTTTAACAAGCAGCAGAATCTAAAACTATCGATTCCTGATGCAGTTCAGAATATTCAGTCGTATGGGATTGTTGTTCTGGCTCATATGATCATCGGGGCTGATTCAGATGATCAATCGGTTTTTCAGAAAACCGCAGATTTTGTTAAGGAAGCAAACATTATCCAACATCTCTGCCATCCGCTTTCGGCACCTCCTGGAACCAAGATGTGGTATGATTTGAAGCGCCAGGGAAGAATCGTCTCATTGAATAATGATGAGATCAGGGATAAACTTGATATCATCTCCAATATCGTTCCAAAACAGATGACCCGGATTGAACTTTTTGAGGGATTGGCCAACTATTGGGAGCAGATTTATGATCCACAGGTGTTTATGGAAAGAGCAGTTGCTTTTATTTCAGGCATCAGAAAAAAACCTGATGTCAGAGCACCTGGCTTCAAAGCGCTATGGAAGCTCAGAAAAATGCTTATCCGGGTGTTCACATTTTTTATTTTTGATGTCGAGAAAGAGCATCGTAAGGTGTTTTTTACCCTGTTACGAACAGCGAAAAGCAAGATGAGCTTCCTGATGCCAAAGATTATCTACCTCTACACGAGTTATCTCATGGACTACAAAAGATCGTTGCACGACATTCAGGTTGCCCGCGATTATGTGAAATGGGAGAAGGAGAATCCGGATAAAATCTTGATTGAATCTTCATTTATTCCCATTCCTGAAAAAATCAGGACGAATGCATCAGAACTTTTTGCCATTGCCTATCACCATATCCGGGAAAGGATTTTCAATAAAGAACTCGTTTACCAAACTGTTGTAGCATCTATTCTTGATTATAGTGATCGGTTTGGAAAGACGTTTAACACTATTGACGAACACGAGAAAGCAAAAATATGCCTTTCATGCGACCGGATCATCGGGCAAATCGCAGGAGGCGACCGGGAGGAGGATGAGGAGTTGCCATTGAATCCTCCTCCTGGGTATACACGTGAGATTCTGGATGCATTGGATAGTGCTGTCAGACACAACGATACATATGCTATGTAAATTTTAAACTTTATACTATGAGCCTTGTCCCTATTATTACTGTAATCTGCATTGTAACCATCTCGCTGCTTGTCACTAAGATAGCAGCTGCGATGCTGGCCAATACAGGTTTATCAATGCATTCGGCGAAGTTTCAGTCCCGTTCTGCTTTTACAGGAGTTGGATTTACAACTTCAGAGTCGGAACAAATCACAACCCATCCTACACGTAGGAAAATAGTCTCCTCCCTCATGCTCCTCGGGAATGCCGGGATTGTTACGGTGATGGCTTCCCTCTTGCTGACATTTGTCCACAAAGATGAGCAGGGGATGTCGTGGTATTATGGTGTAGGCATCCTGGTCGTCGCCACTGTCATTCTTACAATTGTGGCCAACAGCAACAAGGTAGACAATGCACTTACGAAGGCGGTAAACAGGTTTCTGGGGAAATACAAGATATTTTCTACGTATAACTTTGGATCACTTTACAAACTGGCAGATGACTATCATATTTATGACTTTTATGTCAGGTCAGGAGGATGGCTCGAAGGGAAGAAGGCTTCTGATGAACGACTTCAACAGGAGGGAATCATTATTCTGGGGATTGAGAAACCTGATGGGACATATGTTGGTGCTGTTACTCCTGATACAGTCCTTCTGGAAAATGACTTGTTGATTGTTTATGGACGGGCCCATTCGGTGAAATTTTTAGATCCAATAAAACGCAAGAGTGCCCAAGAACAACCTTCACCACCTGCTCCATAATATGTCAGGATGGATAGGACCACACCCCTGGATCACACCTTGAGGGTTTCCCCTTCTGATTTTGCAATAACGACGGCGCCGCAGGTGTCGCTCCAAACATTCGTTGCAGTACGGAACATATCCAGGATCCTGTCTACAGCCAGAATCAGCCCAAGGCCTTCAAGGGGCAAGCCTACTGCTGTAAGGATAATGGAGATCATAACCAATCCAGCCATCGGGATACCAGCTGCCCCGATTGAAGCCAGGAGAGCGGTGATCACCACAATAACCTGTTGAATAAATGTGAGTTCAATCCCATA
>CAZXQU010000106.1:0-6897 GCA_964642545.1 uncultured Prolixibacteraceae bacterium
GTGTCATCAAACGGAAAGTGGAACGCAATCCCAGACAGGAGTTGTATTTCCGGTTGCTGTTTGGGATTCTGGATCTGGAACCACAAGCTAGCCCGTTGGACCTCGTCCTGTCCTGGCTTTCAGGAGTTACAATACAGCATGCATAACTGATTACATGTTGGCAGGGAGAAATCCCAAAATCACTCAACCTCTTCTTCACCATTGCCTTTATTTCAATTCAGCGTGGGTTATCCCCTCCAAGAATGAAAGTGCCTCTATGAGCCTATTTCAGGGCTATTTGGGATTCTTTTCTTATGGATTGAAATTGGTGGGTCCAATCTCTTAAACTGCTTATCTGCTTCGGTCAAGTTGGGAATTTTACTAAGATTTGAACATGGTCAGGAAAGAACGATATCCAAAGGATTTCCAAGAGTTTCTTGTTCAGTTTAGGACAGAGGATGATTGTTGGAGATATATAAAATATACCGCCTGTTAGCGCTTCGTTGGCTTTCCTTTAATGCTTCATTCTTTTAAATACACTCACAACACTATTTTCTTTTAAAATTCTTATAAAAAACACGGAAGATTTTTGGTTTTCAACATTGATAGTTGTTTTAGAAGTCGTAATATTTTTCGTGGTCAACACCCTTCCATTGAGGTCGCACAGTTGATAATACAAGTTGTTCCCCTGTAAGTCATATTCGTTTATTTCAATTGTAATATAGTCAGTAGCCGGATTGGGGAAAATATTGATGTCGATTTGTTGGATAGGCACGGATTCAATCCCTGTAATTTCTATATATGAAGTGTAAATCCATGTGTTGTTATTTAACAATCCTTCATTTGATCCACCAAAAAGGATAAATTTCTGATAATTCGTCTTATCATAACTGTGAGGAATTATTGTTGCTCCGGCAGCAGCGACTTCGGGTCCTGTGGCTAATTGAATGAATTGGTGTGTGGTAATGTCCCATTTATAACAGTTCCCTGTTGTGCCCGCATCGGTCAATCCGCCAAAAATAAATACTTCTGAGTCAAACTGTTTAAAACCGGCATAAGCAAACGGATTGGGATAATTGCCTTGCGGGCTTTGAGTTGACCAGCTATTATTCCCGGTAAAGAATTTATATATCGCATTGTCTAATAGATCATTGCGAAAACCGCCCATTATATAAAGACTGCCAACATGTTCTACTGCGATATGCCCGTATATGCCACCTCCCGTAATACTTGGGTATTGTTCCCATTGATTATTAGAAAAATTGTAAGCCCATAAATCTGACAGAGCATCGCCATTATTGTCTTGTCCGCCAAAAAGCCATACCATATTGCCCATCAGCTTGGCGCTGTGGTCGTATCTTGCTACGGGTTGTTGTCCTCCCGGAGTGATATGCGTCCATTCTTTGGTTTGCGGATTGTACTCCCACACATCGTCCAGGGCACCACCGCTTCCCATGCCAAAAAAAACATACATTTTACCGTTGTACGCTATTGCTTTATGTCCCGTGCGAGCTGGCGGAAGTTGGGTAATGGGTTCTTCATTCATCCACTCTTGTATAGCAGGGTCATAAACTGTTATGTGATTAAAAATGGATTTACTGTTATCCTGTCCACCGAACAAATACACCAAACTATCAATGGTCACCATGCTGTGGCCTTCACGGGCGGATGGGATGTCGCCGGTTGGTGTAATTTGTTCCCATGTATCCTGTGCAAATAATGTGTATTGGCACAATATAAATAGGGCAACTAAAACTGTTGTGAGTGTAATTTTCTTTTTCATAACTATTATCCTTTTTTATTTAATAATTTTTCAAACAGTAAAGAACTGTCTAAAGAAAATTTCTTCGGTCGTTCCCTTGTCTGTCTGCTGTGTCTTTTTTCCAATGAACGTGTGGGTATCCATATAATTGATGATACTTCTGCCTTAGTTCTACCCCATTTTATGCCTTCTGATGAATATATTTCTATAAACAAATGTAATGTGTTATTCTGTCATATCAAAATAATATAAATCTAGTACATACGTCCAATTGTCCATTGGATTCACAATCTGATTGAATCCTTTGGTGGTGATATGAGTGTAAATCTCAGTGGTCTTGCTGCTTGCATGTCCAATCAAAATCTGTAATAGAAAGCTATCAACCTACAGAGGCAAACTGTTTTATCGTATGATTCAACAAGCCGTGGCAACTTAACCAGTGCCTTTAAACGAAATGACCCGAAAAATTTAAACTTGTTTAAAACAGATAAGAAGTTCTCTTAATCAACATTTTAAACCAACTAATTATAGAATATAAAAATACTATCTCAATGCAGTCCTGGTGTTAGGGGCCGCAGAGATGTAACAGGAAAAAATGTGAAAAAGTGCCAAAACCTAAAAATCTGCTAAAAGAGTTATGAAAAGTATATTTTGTTTAGTAGCTGTTTTAATAATATCCTACACAGGATACAGCCAAGGAGCTGAGGAGTATTTCATCAGAGGAAATGCAAAGTTTTCCCGCGAAGACTACAAGGGGGCAATTGCTGACTTTACTAAATCTATAGAGCTTGATCCAGAGAATGCAAACACTTATTACAACAGTGGATTAGCAAAGCTTAACGTCGGAGACTATCAGGGGGTAATTGTTGACTGTAATAAAGCAATTGAAATTAAGCCGAATTATGCAAAAGCTTATAACACCCGAGGATTGGCAAAGGGTTTACTCGAAGACTATCGCGGGTCAATTGCTGACTGCAATAAAGCTATTGAAATGGAGCCGAATTATGCAAAAGCTTATTACGACCGAGGAATGGCAAAGATAATGTTAAGACAATTAGATAGCGGATGTTTGGATTTAAGTAAAGCAGGAGAGTTAGGATTCGAATTGGCTTATAAAGCAATAAGGGATTTATGTAATTAAACATCCCAACCTCTGTAAACATTACATTCCGGAAGTTGAATGGGGAGATCATTCCCCACAAAAAACCAAGGTTTAGTGAAATAACCAACCAAGTAGATAATCAAAAATCAAATAAAATGGATCAAGCAACCATCACAATCATTGGGATAATAGTAGTAATTATAATTATCTTCTTCATTGCGAGAGAGTTATTCTGTTGGTATTGGAAGATTAATAAACGTACTGCATTAATGGAAGAACAAAATGAATTATTAAAAACCCTTATCAAGTTAAAGAGAAGTGAGTTAAAGGATTCAATCCAAGAATCAACAATACCGGAATTGAAAGAAGTTGTTGCAAAGGAGATTACAGTGAAGCATAAAAAAAGTCAGAAAGTTGAACGAGTAAACATCTCATATTGGCAGAAAATGAAAAAGGAATATGGCGAAGACTCCTTTGAGATACTTGAATATCATGAATAAGTGATGAAGGGTCAGAGGATTCGAGGATATACCCCTGCATATACCTGGCAAAAAGCAAAAACGCTGTAAGTGTTTAATCTACAGCGTTTTTCTTTCAATTCTGGGTGCCCAGGACAAGACTCGAACTTGCACACCCGTAAGGGCACTACCCCCTCAAAGTAGCGTGTCTACCAATTTCACCACCTGGGCGGTTCCAAGTATGAATTACGAATTATGAATTACGAGTTGATAACTATCTTTTCGTCCTTCGTCTTTCGTCCTTCATCTTTGCGATTGGGGTTGCAAAAGTAATAAGTTTTTATTCTCCGGCAAAGGATTTTTTAATGACCGTGACCGAAAAACGTTATGGCAAAAGCAACAGCAAGACCCAGGATGACGGTAAGGAACTTTCGCAGGTTGTATTGATGGTTCTCCTCAGTCTCAAAAAGGATGGAGGTGGAGACATGTAAAAAGATCCCGATTACCAGTGCCATCGCGTAGTTGAAGTAATGCGAGATGTCTTGCAGGGTGGCTTCCTGGATGAACTGACTGACCATCGATCCCAGAGGCGTCATCAGGGCAAATAAAAGAAGCAAACCAATCGCTTTCCCTCTCTTCATACCGTAATGCAAAAAGAGAGTGACCAGTGTTAGGGAAATAGGGATGTTGTGGATGATGATGCCAGTGATCAGAATATTCCTGGTTTCGGGATCAAAGGAGGGTACAATAGGCATCCCTTCCAGAAATGCGTGTATACATAATCCCAGCATCAACAGCGCAGGTGAGATATGATCCTCCTTGTGGCAGTTCTCACAATCGTGTTCATGCCCGTGCTCGGCTCCCCGTGTCAGGAGTTCCAACAACAATTGTAACAAAAATCCCAACAGGACAAACAGACCGATATACTCAATATGATCTTCATATACCTCCGGAATGAGGTTCAAAAAGGTGATGCCAATTAAAAAGGCCCCGCTGAAGGCTAGCAGCAGTTTAAGAATCAGTCTGTTCTCATGTTTGAACAGAAACACCACCGATCCCGAGAGAAGAACAGTGACAACGATAAGAATATAGGTCCAGATCATTTCCTAATTTCCTAATTTCTTAATTTCCTAATTTCTTAATTTCCTAATTTCTTAATTTCCAGTTTCTCTACTATCAAGCATCCAATACCCTGTACTCCGTACTCTCTGGTACGCCTCGAAATGTCTCCAAAAACTTCCCTGAAACGTCTGACAGGCATCCGTAGTTTGCAGGAAGTCCAAGGTCTACCAGATCGTTCTGTACTTTCACAAAAAACTTCTCACTCAACACGATCCTGTTCTCCTGTGCCTTTGTCATGAGCCTGGCTGTCAAATCAATATCCCTTCCATAATAGTCATTGGCATCCTTGAAAAAGGTCACATTATAAACCTCGGTACAGTAATGGATGGAAACTTTACACGGTAGAAACATCTCGGGAACTGGAAAACTTTTAATGTTATAAACGGTCGAATAGATCTCTTCCAGCAATTGGTAATAGGTGTTGATTGTCTTCTTCTTCCTTAGATTCTCGTCTGTGATAAACAACATGATCTCATCCCCGATCCCCTTGACAATACTATCCGGAAAATCATTTAAAAGGGAGATGAAATTGAAGGTATTGTTCAGCTTCCTACCCCAATCAGGCAACCCTCCTGTATATTTCAGATCGGTCGACTTGTTGATGTCAATAAAGAAACAGGTACCCGGACAGGTAGGGATACTCTCAAGGAACTCCTCCATTTCGGTAGAGTTGGGGTCGGTGAAATGAATGTAGTAGGCCATGCTGCAGGATATAAGATCCCGGATGCCGGATACCGGATACCGGTTGAATTTATCAGGCATCTGGTATCTGGCATCTGGCATCAGAATACTTTAAGTCCCGCTTCCTCGTTATCGCAGATCTCAAAAATATTCGTAAACCCTGATATCTCAAAGATCTCTTTGATATTCTCCTGGAGGCTGCAAAGAACGAACTTTCCTTTCGCCATAGTTATCCGTTTCAGTGCCATCAGCAGGATACGCAAACCACTACTGCTAACATAGTCCATCTTGGAAAGATTGACCAGCAACCTGATATCTCCGGCATCAATCAATCCCATTAGATTCTTCTCCAGAATGGAATAGTTTGTTGTATCCAAACGTCCGTTAATGCTGACTACCGTGCAATTTTGTTCCTTTTTCTCTGTAATTTCCATAAGTGTATCGATGTTATTTAATATATTTTCTCAATGTAACCACATTCTTTCCTCCTTTTCGTTCATAATGCATCTCATCCATCATCTGCTTCACAAAGTGGATACCAAGTCCGCCCACTTTGCGCTCTTCGAGGGCTGCATCAAGCTTCACCTCCTCTGATGCATCTATCAGATCAAAGTATTTCCCATCATCAATAATTACAACCTCAAGGATGCCGGAAGAGGAGAGGCTGAATTTGATGTCGATCAAATGCTCTTTTTTATCCGGGAAGGCATAAAAGACGATATTCGTATATAACTCCTCCAACACAAGGTTCAACTCCATCGATGCTTTGGAAGATATGTTCCAGTCACGGGAGATTTCATCAATCGTTTCAACAATGAAATGGAGTTGCTCCAGTTGATTCGGGATCCGGATCGCCTTGGTCTCCAAAGCTGTTTCACCACTTTCACTGCTCTTCTGGTAACCCAGGATTAACAGGGTAATGTCGTCGGCCTGCTCCACCCCTGTCGCAAATTTATGAATCGCAGCAACAACCTGCTTTACCAGTGTGGGCACATCAGCTCTGCAATGTTCATGCAGCACGCCGGATAGCAAGGCTTCGTTGTAAAACTCTCCTTTTGCATTCAATGCCTCCGTGATGCCATCGGTATAAAGAACCAGCCGATCTCCCGGATTGAGTTGGACTTTCTCTGTCCTGAATTCATGATAATCCTGGATGCCAAGCGGGATTGCTGAAAAAAGACTCATCCTCCTCACCTTGCCCTCCCGGTCCATGATCAGTGGTGGATTGTGCCCGGCATTTGACAACTCGATTGTCCCGGTCTTCAGGTTGATGATGCCCGACACCATTGTCACAAACATCATATTCGGATTATCCTTACACAACTCCTTGTTAATCAACGACATGATTTGATGGAGTGGCTGACCATCCATGGTTCTGGAACGGAAGAGGGTTCGCACCACCGTCATAAAAAGTGAAGCGGGGACTCCTTTGCCGGAGACATCGCCAACCGATATAAAGAGGTGGTCTTTATCCAGGAAAAAGAAGTCGTAGAGGTCACCACCAACAGCCCGGGCCGAATCCAAAACAGCAAAAAGTTCGAACTCTGTCCGAAGCGGGAACTCCCTGGGGAGCATTCCCATCTGGATCGTATGCGCAATATTAAGTTCACTTTCGATCTTCTCTTTTTCCGAGATCGTTTGTTCCAATGTACGCAGATGCTCTTTCAACTGGTCAAGCATCACCGAGAAAGATTTGGCCAGCACCCCGATTTCATCCCGCCGTTTTACACGGGGGAGTTCCAGGTCGAAATCTCCCTGGCCTATCTGATGGGTTGCCTTCACCAGCTTTCTCA
>CAZXQU010000107.1:0-5960 GCA_964642545.1 uncultured Prolixibacteraceae bacterium
TCCGGGGACATTTAACATAATGCCTTTATAAGACAAACGGGGTTCAAGGCTGGGAGTAGATAAGAGACGGAAGAGGTGCGCCAGCAGGGATTCAAAGTAGCTACCAGTTGTCGCAGCCCTTTGTTTTATAAAATGCATTATGTTAACATAGACCAGGGGACAGGGCTGGCGGGATGGAGCTCTGAGTGACAGACGGTGGCGGCTTGAGGTGGAATGGTTGGTTGCTTGGTGCAGGCTGACAGGTACCCGGATCCCGGATCCCGAATGAAGGATGCTAGATTCATGACGATGTCTAACAAGCCACAGTGGGAATGTAAATGAATTGCGGCTATTATTGGTATCTTCCAATTGTAGTTACTGACCATTAGTTGTTGTACCCCTGGCAAAAAAATGTTAGCAATGGCAGTCTCATAACATCATGGTATGTGGACAATCGCCCCGGGGTGGAATCGTTTTTTGATGTTTACTGGTATCAGTTTAGATCAGGGCCAAAAATACTGGTGCCAGAGTCGTGTTGCAGTAACAATACGGTCACTCCTGCAGCTGCGAAGGATGAGCAGCAAGGGTGTGCCCAGATCCTGTTTTGATTAACAAATTGACTAGCAAGCCAACCGGTACCGGAGGCAGGGTTCGAACAGGGAAATGATGTTGGATTTGGTGAGTGCCCTGCCGGAGGGAGGGGTTGGCGGGATGGAGTTCTGAGTGACAGACGGAGGCGGCTGGAGGTGGAATGGGTGGTTTCCTGGGACTTGTTGACCGATACCCGATGCCGGAAGCCGGATACTAGATGGAAGATGAATTATATGATAGAAATCGAAATAGATAAAGTGAAATTGCTAGTGCGATTTAGCATTTGTTTAGTATTGTAACAGATTGATAAGTGCTTTGTTTAGGATTACTTTGATTGTTAATTCTAATCATCAACGCAACAATTATAAAATTGAGCAATATGCACGTTATCATAATAAAGAATGCGAGAATTTAGAAGCTTGACCTTATTAGCAGCTTAAACTTTTTGCAAAGATGTCTACCTATAGTGCAGGGTGGGGTCAATGTTCAAAAAATGGGAGTATGGTCCCCTCATAAACGTTTAAATGCCACACCGATGAATGATAAATTAAAAAGCCCGAATGGCTCTCACGCTATAATTATTAGTCTTATCCGCTGGTGATGAAGGGTCAAAATTAGAAAAGTTTTTACAAAATGCAACGGTTGCATCGAGATGCTCAGTTGAACTCCAATATAATCCGGCTAAGCCACCTATGACATTCTTTTGGGTGTACATCATATTCAGTTCGACATGTGATGGTAAAAACCAATCGTCATAACCATTTAAAACGAGATCATTACATATACGGGCAGCAATGCCTGCCTGGGAACAACCAGTAACAATAGCGATTGTATTTGAATGACCTGATCCAAGATCGTGGGATGTACCAATGTGCGTACCAGAACAGCCCCACTGACCATTCCCTTGGTCAGATGTGGCAGCTATTAATCCATGCTGACCTGTATTGTCAATATAGAAAATAATCCCTCCCTGATAACTTTGACCAATTGATAATGTGGGGATTATCGGGCCGGTGTAAGAGGTCGATTTCACTTCAGTTCCAGGCGATGCACCGGTTTGGGCCACTGGGGTGATTGCGAATCGGATGTATTTACCCTCATCGGACGGGTCAAGAGTATATGTGAGTGCAGTTGCGCCGGCGATTGCTGCTTCATTTGTACCTGTTGCATCATCAGCGTGGTACCATTTGTAAGTGGAGGTTCCCTGTAGGTCGTTTTCAGGATCGGAATATTCGTAGTTTCCAATCAGGGCTTCTCCTACCTGGGCTGTTCCAGATTGGCCTACATTGCTGGCCACGGGAGGTTGATTGTTGACCCATCCACCTTCAGAAAACAATTGTTCGACTTCAGCAGGTGTAATTGCTCTATTGTAGATTCGGATTTCATCAAGTTTGCCGTCGAAAGCATCCCATGCAGAATGGTTCATTCTGCCAAATGCAACATCTCCAGCTAAAATTGGTAACCCAGGAGATGGTTTACTCATAATTAATTGACCGTTTTCATATAAGTTCCCTGAAATTCCATCGTTTGTGTAAGTGAAATGTACCCATTGATTATCAGGGAAAATATTAGATTGAAGAGAGACCGTATCACCTGTAGAAACAAGATGCGAAAAGCCAAAAGAGTAATTATGCCAGAGAATCTCATCCTTAACTGTAAATTTCGAGGGTGAATCACTACCGGGCCAAAACTCTATTATTCGAGGAGAAATACACCCGGATCCCATCCTCATAATCCAAAAGGAAAGTGACATTCCGGTCGTAATTGAAGTGGTATTGATATCTGCATCAATTCGGGTTGAACATCCAGAACTTGAAAAATAATAGGCTTTGCTGGTAGTTTCAAACCGGTCTGTGGTTAATGTTGCACCCGTTGCAACACCGTTATTTCCATTGCCGCTTTCATCGTTTGCGTTTCCATTAAAGGGATAATAAGCCACCAGACCTGTTTGAAGTGATGGGGGTTGAGTTCCTTCACAACTAAAAATTTTATGAGCAGCAGGTGTAGGATGGAGGTACCAGGTTTGATTGGCGGTCCCTGAGCTTTGCGCCCAGTCTTTGAATTGGGGGTAAGCGTGGAGGATGCTCACATATTCACTAGGATAATTGAAGTCGATGGGGAGATCAAGCGCCCAGGGGAGGTTGTCGTGGCTGCGGTACCATGTGTTTTCACCGGGATTGGAAGCGTCATCAGCACGACCAAATAAGGAGGGGTCAGCAAAGGATGTTGGAGGGAAATCGACTTTGTGAATTTCATAAGCGCGATCACGGTTTCGGATCAGGAAGGCATTGAAGTTACCGATGTCTATATCGGCGTCGGTAATCGAAGTTGATTCTTTGAGGGTTATTACCATGTCGATCTGATCTGAGGTGCCACACTCAAGCTCAGGAAGGGTGTTGAAGAAGTTTGGAGCCGGATTATGGATCACGTTGTCGAAGTTGTCGAACGGAATAATTACTGCAGGGTCAGGCATATTGCCGTATTTATCTTTTTCCAAGCCACTTCCGGCCAAGGTGATATAACTTCCGGTGATATCAAAACCAGTTACATTTTGAACCTCTGTGGAAGGCAAACCGGTAAGGGCTACTCCAAAGCCGTGTTTATATTGGGAGCAAGCTCCGGAAGCCTTAACCTTGAAGTGTCCATCAATCCGTTTAACAAAATGGTTTGCATCCGTAATAATTTTCCAGTTGTAATTGATTACGAGGTCATTCATGTCAAAATCTCCTTTAGATGGCCACAAATCTTCAAAACAATAAGTAGCCCAGGAGATCGCAGTCAACGGGCCATCCCCAAATCCAGAAGGTTTAGGATAAGAATAACTATATGCATAATCCGGGTTTGAAGGGAAATCATCCAATATATCTGCCACGCCATCATCATCTGCATCATCGATACTTAACCCGGATTTTCCTCCGGGGTCAGTAAAAGTATATTCCACAAAATTGGCAACTTCCATCTCCTTTGAAGAGATACTTCCGTCAGGTCTGATAATCTGCAAAATCACTTGCTTGGCAGCTGTTGGCATAGAGATATTAATATTGACCGCCTTCCCATTCTCGATCGTACCTGAATATATTACTACCATACCTGCTTCAGGATCGATGCGGTTAATATTTAACCGGCATTTAACATCTCCGAGCGAAGCATCCGCTAATCCGATTTTAAAAGGAATCTGATGAGTCGTATTCCATGTAAACTTTTCAGAGAGTATCCCTATTTCATTGGAGTTTTGGGGTTCAATAACATGGAAGTCCTTACGGCAAGATGAGAGACCGAAAAAGGAAATAAAAATAATCCCGATGACTCCTGAAAAAATTTTTTGCTTTGACATGGCATTGGATTTTAGAATGAGCGAAAATAATCTGAAACACAGGGACATGCAACCAGGAATGAGTATATGGATAAGTATCTCGGGCATATGAAGACAACTATCTTGTATCTGATGAAAATGGCATGGAATAGTAAGTTTACTTGCAGGAGAGGACATGATTCTGGATACGGGATACTGCATGCTAGATCCTGGATGCTGGTTGTCGGATTCCGGATAATGGATGCCGGATGCTTGATGCCAGATGCGGGATGCCGGATGCCAGATGCCGGATGAAAGTGGGCAGTAGGCAGTAGGCAGTGTGCAGTGTGCAGTGGGCAGTGGGCAGTTGGTAGTGGGCAGTTGGCAGGTCTCCAAAGGTTTTGATGGATTAGATTTTCAGGGGATTTGTTCGGAGAATTGATCGTAGGGGGAGATTTTGGTGAGGGATTCGTTGTGCTGAAACTTTACTTCGCCGGTGCTTCCTTCCCGGTTCTTTTCGATGAGGAGTTGTCCGAGGCCGGTTAGGTCTTCTCCGTTTATTCCGGTTAGTTTATAGAAGGCGGGGCGGTAGACGAGGATGACCTGGTCTGCGTCCTGCTCTATGGCGCCGGATTCGCGGAGATCGGATAGCATGGGTTTTTTGTCGTTGCGTTTCTCGCATTCGCGGTTGAGCTGGCTTAACAAAATAAAGGGAACATCGAGATCTTTGGCAGTTATCTTTGCCATCCGGGATGCCTGGCTGATCTCCCACTCGCGGTTGCGGTTCTTTTCTCCTGATGAGACGTCGGCCAGTTGAAGGTAATCGGCCAGGATCAACCCGCACTTCCCTTTTCTCTTCATGCCTTTTGCATGACTCCGGATATACCTGATTGATACCACCGGGTTATCATCGACATAGATTGGTAGGTCTTTTAAGATCCTTTCAGCTTTGCTGATCTCCAGCCAGTCTTCCTCCCTCATGGCTCCGGATTTAAAACGTTTCTGGTCAATATTGCACACCGCCATGACCAACCGATCGATTAAATTCACTCCCGCCATTTCCAACGAATAGATACATACCGGCACTCCTGACTCCGCTGCAGACAGCGCAAAGAAGAGCATCATCGCAGTCTTGCCTATCCCTGGTCTTCCGGCCATGATGATGAGATCACTATTTCGCCATCCCCCGGTTTTTTTATCAAGATCCAGGAGACCGGTCCGGATCCCGACACACCGACCTTGTTTATACAGGTTCTCACGTTCCTTGCATCTCACCATCGCCTGATTGACCAGGAAATCCATTGTTTTGACCTGGGAACCTGAAGTGACTATCTCACGAGTCTTCTCCCACCTTGACTCAAAGGCATCTATCATATCAAACACATCCGTGGTGTCTTCGTAGGCTTCTTTGATCGCATGGTTGCTGGAGAAGATGATTTCACGCTTGATATACTGCTGGATGAGGATCAGGCAATACTGATCAATCATGACCAGATTCGTAACCTTGTTCGATAAGAGGCTGATGCCGTACACCCCTCCTGCCAGGTCGAGTTCGCCGGATTTTCGTAGTTCAGAGACCACCGTGAGTTCATCAATATTTTCGCCCCGAAAATTCAACGTAATGATTGCTTTGAAGATCAGCTGGTGCGCTTTTTTGTAGAATACCTCTGGTTTCAACCTGGTAAGCACACCATCCACGATATCCCCAAACAACATCAGCGCACCCAATACTGCTTCTTCCAGGTCGAGGGCTTGGGGAGGGACCCGACCCAGTTCGAGCGATGTTTCCTGTTTCGTGTGTTTCATGTTTCAGGTTTCGGGTTTCGGGTTTTGGGTTTCGGGTGAGCCGCAATGAATTGCGGCTGTACGATGTTAAGGTTAAAAAAAGGCGACGGTTCCATTTGTCGAGCCACATGCCATATTGAGGCCTTTTTCGATCTTATCAGAGCGGGTAATGAATTCGGGTGTGAGGTGTTTAAAGCCAGTATCGATATGGTACTGGTCTCTCATGAAGTTTTGCAGGGCTTTGATCATTTGATCGGAGGAATACCCTGCATGGATCAGCGAATGGAATTGACGCCGGGATTTTGAATCTTTG
>CAZXQU010000108.1:0-5873 GCA_964642545.1 uncultured Prolixibacteraceae bacterium
TTCAAAAAAATATTTATCGAACAATTTGAATTCGCAGTAAGAACCTACTTCTAGTGCTGATGTTGCCGCGATTCAATGTAGAACATTATTTATCATACTGCTTCGCAGTTACCCCTAAATCCCCTAAAGGGGACTTACTCCCGCTTTTCGGGATACCCCTAAATCCGTGTTTGCTTCGCATCTGCTTCACTTCGTTCGCAGCTTCGGCTCGCAAGGGGACTTACTCTGCTTCGCAGGAAATTCTATCGCGTATCCCGAATCGCGCATCAGCGGCGAAGCCGCTTCATGAATTTCCCCTCCTGATTTTGAGGAGGGGTGGCCGAAGGCCGGGGTGGTTTATCAAGGCCGGAGGCCTGGAATAATGGCAGGTATGCTGATTGATAATTTGTAACTATAATCTTATTTTATTAATTTTGTAATGAGATGCCAGAAGTATTCAGAAAATTAGAAGTGGAATGAAGTACATGGTAGCTGAACTTCTTTTTAAAGTGACAAAAGCCTGGTATGAAAATGGCTTAGTTTGTTTATTGCTTTCAGATAGAAAAGAGATTAGGTTCCCGGTTGATTTAAATAGAAAACTTCGGAATGCATCAATTGATCAATTGAAAAATGTTGAAATAATCTGCAATGGTACCGGACTTCATTGGCCAGATCTTGATGAAGATCTTTCAGTATCGGGGATCATTGAGGGGCGGTTTGATACATTGTAATACGCTATAATCTCCCTACTTCCCTACTTTCCTACTTTCCTACACCCTTTTACTCTCATACCCTCATACTCTCACACCCTCATACCCGTATCCCGCATCCCGCACTGGCTCTTTGGCGCTTCATTATATAAAATAATACCTTCGCAGCCATAACTTGTACACCGGATCCAGGATATCAGGTTGCTGACCGATCTGATCAATGATCTCTTTGTTGATCAGCGCTTGTTTAATACGAGCTACATTGGCCGATGTACCGAGCTGATAACGGAGGATGACCTCTTTTGAGCTTAACCTCTTTTCATTGTTGATCAAAGCCCGAAGATAATTGACCTGTGACGTGCTCAGCTCTTCTGTTAGATTCTGAAACAACAGACTTAGTTGCAGGATGAGGGATTCGAGTGCCTGATCCAGGATCTCAGAGGTCATGTCGCTGGGAGACCTTAACCAGCATAACTGACTCAGTTGCTGCACATAGTAGGGGTGATTCTCAACAGATTGCGCAATCTGGCAGGCCAAGTCGGGCATAATCTTCTTCCCGGTCGTACGGAAGCGCTGGATAATGAATTTCTCCCATTCATCGGTATGGATCTTATCGAGAAACATCAGGTCTCCGAATTTGTAAAACGGATTGGAAGGTAAGGTAAATACCTGCAGCAGCATATGGCGTTTACTTCCATACAGGCAGTAGGAAACATCCTGCTGCCGTTGCCAATGTGAACGCAAACGTTTCTGAAATCCCAGCGGATCCGGATAAAATCCGATATTCTGAAATTCATCAATGCAGATGATGAGTTTATATCCTTTGGATGCAGCTATCCGCTGCGGAAGGTCCAGCATTTCGTCGGGATCCTTTGCAACATCGCTCCAGTTGAGTCCAAGCGAGAATTCCTGCAAATGATCGGGAGAAAAGGTGACCCGCGGAATCCATTGGTTGAAGAATGTTTTGGCAACGCTTAAAACTTCCCCCACTTTGGTTGTTGTGGTCCTGATGGTTTGTTCGGCCAGAACCCGGTAAAAATCCTCTTCTGTACGGATGTTGAAAAGATCAATAAAGACCAGTTTGATCTTTCCGTTTTCATCACCCACTTTTCTTGCTGCTTTTTCAACCAACGACGATTTTCCCCAGCGGCGGGGAGAGATCACAATGCTGTTGACCCCGGCAAGGAAATTGCTTCTCAGGCGTGAGAGTTCCTCTAACAAGAAAGTTACTAACAAAAGTGTTACGAGTTTTCATTCTGCGAAAGAATTGACTTCCCTACTACCCTACTTCCCTACACTTTTTCACTCTCATACTCTCATACCAAACGGGGAGGGGGAAATCGTTTCCTTTTGTAAATTTGGATCATGGAAAAGATACCGCGTTTTACCCGGGAGGTCATTCAGACGTTACGGGAAGATACATTTGAGAATTTCTTTAAATGAAAAGTTGATTTGCTTATTGAAACATCGATTCACAATCCATACTTACGAAAAAGTATTGATTCTACTGAAATATTGATTTATGACGGAGCAAAGCAAAAAGTACTTGTCTGATATTCAAAAGACTTCATCAGCGGCGGAGCCACTCTATCAGCGGCAAATTTGTGAATAAACAATGAAAATTTCCGGGAATTTGAATGAACTCACAGGAGGAGGTTTTGTAATTTTCCCGAAAATCTTTTCCCGATGACGACTAAACCGAGGTTCCTGAAAGCCACTCCCCGAAAGATCCAACCGAAACAGCGCGGACGGCCGCAGGCACAGTGAAGATGTGGTACACAGGATCCGGATCGGGAGGTAATTTAACCAGCTCATCATGACCAACGGATTTTTTCCATCGGCCATGGGCGAATACATTATTGGGAAGGCCTTGACCCCTGACGGACTGCTTAACAAATACCTGAACAACGCTCAGATCAGGTCGATGGCCCCAACCGAACGTACATTCCTGGAGTTTCAGGCCAGCAATCCCTGGAGGTATTGCTTTGCCTATATTGCTGACCGGCCGGCAAAGGAGTTCTTCCTCCTTCACGATGCTTTTTTTGAGGATGAAATTTTGCTGTATTCGCCGGGGATAGAGGCCTATTGGGCCGAGGGCCGCAAACAGGATCTTTATTTTCTGCTGATAGGCTTCAACGGGCAATGCTGGCAAAGCTACGGTATCATTGTGCCCATGCGGTCATTTGGCCCTGATGATATCTATTTCTATGGTACCGAGGTCTTTCCTGAAGTAGATTCAGATGCATCCCTGATGGCATCGGTGTATAAAGATCCCATGCCTTACCTGATGCTGGTAAACGGCATGGAATATCCGGTCATCATGAGTGGCAACCAGGCGCTGCGTCAATTGGTAGCTACCGACGAGATCGACGGCATCGATACAGAAAATCTTAAAAAACATTTTTCGGTAGAGTGGAACAAAGATATCGACCGGATCAGTCATGAGGCGTGGCGCGGGCCACCTTGTTTTGCCTCGGCCTATTATAATGAAAAGAGCGGTGAACTATCCCGTTTTGCCATGACCAGAGAGGGCTTCGATGCGTTCACCCGGATGCTTATCCAATCGGGGCTGCACATTGGCGGGGAGGAAGATTATTCGGTTGGCATGAGTATGGTAGTGACCATGCAGGAGATCCTGAACAGGAAAATCAAGCTCAATGAATACGAAGCCTGGTTTCCGGAAAAAATAGATCATCCGATACCGCAGAAAGATCTCGACAACATCAATCGCTTTATGAATCTGCTGCTTCCTTATATCAATGCAGGCACGCAGCCTGACCTCATAGCGCTTGCACATCAAGCAGGAATCAACCCTGATGAGGCCCAAAGCCTCTATGACCAGATTAAAAACAAATTTTAGAAACGTACTGGTTTTTCGTGCTTCTGCAACGGAACTGGAACGCTTTTTTTTTCGCAACCGCCTCCACAACTGCAACGATTAAGTTTTAAGTGATTAAGTTTTAAGTGTTAAGGATGTCCTCTCCGGACGTGTCTCGTTAATGCCTCTGCAACTGCAACGCTTTATTCAATTACGAATGACAGACATCCGATGCATCGAAGATCGTTGATTCACCTGGAAAGGAAGGTGGTTTTACCGGAAAAAAAAGGACTTTGATTATTTTTTTATTCCGGGCATAAGGGAATCTCCTGATTTTTTCGGAAAGGGAATGTTCAACCGACAACGGATCAGGCTTTTCCGACCATTTAACCTCGCCGATAAGGAGCGACGAACCGTCAACCGAATCGGCCACCAAATCTATTTCCATCTCCTTTTTATCATTTCCGGTACCCCACCAGCGGGAAGCAGGCAGAAACCTCTTTCCGGCTACCTCCAGAAATGCTGTATGATGCCGGCATTGTGTTTCCCATTCGCCCGAAACATAGCGCCTGAAACGGGGCTTGATCTCTTTCCACACGTCATCTGCCAAACCTGATTCAAGCCTGCTCTTATTGGGAATAACAAAGGTGAACCAGAAGCTAAGGAATGGGTCGTTGATTTTGTATAGGCCCCTTTTAGATGACCGCGGATGTTCTCCATAGGGAACTTCTCTTCGGATGTATCCGATATCAATCAGGAAGCTGAGAAGCCGGGAGAGTTGCGTAGCGGGTTTGCCTAATCTCCCGGCGATCTCTGATATCCGGTTGCTTCCGCCGGCAACCAGACTGATGACGGAAAAGGACTGGACCGCCGTTCTCATCTCATCAGAAAACAACCGTTCGGGTTCATCATACAAGATACCATTCCGGTCCAGCACGTTTCTTCGGATGGCTTGTGACAATGATCCTGATTTTTTTCGTATCTCCCAATAGCGGGGAATGCCTCCCCAAACGCTATACTCTTCGACGGCTTCAACCTCATTCGTTTGCAGGTATTCCCTGAGTACCGGCAAGTCCATCGGTCTGATCCGCAGAATTTCATCCGACCTTCCATACAAGGGTGAATGGCTGTCGATGGCTATTCCCTGCATCATTTGTTGAGCCGAACCACATATGATGAGCGTGAAGTGAAGTTTCTCACGGGTGTCAAGGATCTTCTGAATTACGGAAGGCAATTCCGGACTGTTTTTTACAAGATAAGGAAATTCGTCCATACAAAGGATTGTATGATTTTTAACCGAACGATTAAACGACAACAGGATTGTCTCCCAATCGGGATAGATTACATCGCTGAAACCGGGTAACAGCATGCTGATTTGTTGAGCAAGGGAAATTATTTGTAGTGGTTTTTCACGAAGGTCGGCTGTAAAATAGACCGATTGCTCCGGCAGAACCTGGCGTAACAGGGCGGTTTTTCCGCAACGCCTGCGACCGTAAAGTATGATCAGTCTCGCAGTTGTATCTTTTACTACTGATGTCAGGCGATCAATTTCTTCTTGTCTGTTTATGAACATAGCTTATATGTTATGTTCGACAAAGATAATGTTTATCAAACATAATAACAAGTTTTTTTCGTGCCGCTCCACCGGAACTGGAACGCTTTTTTTTTCGCAACCGCCTCCACAACTGGAACAGTTAAGTTTTAAGTGATTAAGTTTTAAGTGTTAAGAATTACTGCCCACTGCCAACTGAACAGGTTTTTCCGGCAGTTGCTGATGTATTAATTTTTCTTTCTGCGAAAGAAAGAACCAAAGAAAAAATCTAGGCTTACGAAAAATCGCCTGAGTGTCCAATCGACAGGCTAAAACAAACGAACTCGGGGCGCCATCTGCGCCCCTCAAACACCGTTTGTTTTTTAACGCCTGTCTCATTTCCACTCCGAGACGGCGATTTTCCGAATGCCAAATTTTCTTCCTGCGAAAGAATTTATCTCATATCCCGTATCCCGTATCGCGCATCGCGTATCCCGTATCCCGTATCCCGTATCCCGTATCGCAGATCAGCAGCTCTGCTGCTCAACGGCCTCGACCAGATCCAGTTTGATCAGTTCCCAATGTTTCCCTTTGAGGCAAATTGGCTCAAAATCGTCGTCGGCGAGGGTGAAGTCGGTCAGTTTTTTGAACAGGAGGGAGCGGTCGTGTGAATATGGATAGCGTTGCCTGTGGAGATCGACCATATCTTCAGGGGAGAACTCGTCAAGAAGGTCGTGCAGATCCCAGAAATCTTTCTTCCGGCCATTCCTCATGATCACATCCATTTTCATGGCAGTAATTTCCCTGATGCCGGCTAGTCTGATGCCATCCACTA
>CAZXQU010000109.1:0-5573 GCA_964642545.1 uncultured Prolixibacteraceae bacterium
AGTGAAACGAAACAATCGGAACGCACTCCTTTCCCTTTGTTCCCTGCAGATACAAGTTCTCCCATCATGGTTTTTTTCGTAGTTGAAAAGATGGTCAAAAGTAGTAAATTTGTACGTATTAACGCTGGGTATATGGGTAAAAGAGTTCAAAAAAAAGGAACCAGGCGGGCCTCCGCTGGGAAGGGTTCCAAGCTGAAGCGTTTCGCAGGGAACATCTATGTTGTGATGATGGTGAAACTACTCGTAGTCCTGCTATTGATGTTCCTTTCACGTTTTCTGTTCTATCTCTTTAATATTCCTCATTTTCAGTCTCTTACATTTTTCGAATTGATCAAGGTGTTCATTGCGGGTATGCGATTTGATCTCTCAGCTATCCTCTTACTGAACCTTCCCTTCATCCTGATGAATTCCATCCCCTTTAAAATCCGATATAAAAAAGTTTACCAGGGATTTGCCAACGGGTATTTCTATATAATAAATACTCTGGGGTTGATGATTAATTTCATGGATATTGTCTATTACAGATTTACCTTGAAGCGGATGACCTCCGACATTTTCAGTTATATTGGGGTGGGTGGTGATTTTGACAAACTCATTCCGCAGTTTATCATAGATTTCTGGTATATTCAACTTCTCTGGATCGGATTTGTCGTGCTGATGATACTGATTTGCAGACGCATCCGGATATCTAAATCCCCCCCTAAAACCAAGGGGTTTCGCTATTACGCCATGCATAGCATTATTTTTGCTGTTATCCTCTTCCTTATGGTCATCGGATTCAGGGGAGGATTTCAGTTACGTCCAATCAGTTTGGTCACAGCCGGAAAATATGTTTCTGCCAAAAATATTCCGCTATTATTGAACACTCCATTTACAATTATTAAAACCTTTACGCATAAAAGCCTGGAGAGCAAAACTTATTTTTCATCGGAATCGGATCTGGCAACGATTTATACACCAGTTCATCCAGGGAAGAGAAGTGGGTTCAAAAATTACAATGTGTTGATCATCGTGATGGAGAGTTTCTCGAGGGAGCACATCGGTTTTTTGAATAAGCATTTGGATGGAGGGAAATATCGTGGTTTTACTCCGGTGTTTGACTCTCTGATCCAGAGGGGAACCTATTTTGAGGGATTCGCGAATGAAAAGACATCTATTACGGCTATTCCGGCGATCCTTTCATCAATTCCAAGTTTGATGGATGATGCCTTTACCCAATCATCGTATGCCGGTAATCGGTATACCAGTATTGCCGGGTTGCTAAAACCCAAAGGCTATAGTTCTGCATTTTTTCATGGAGGGAGTAATGGAACCATGGGGTATGATGTATATACCAGCGCGACAGGGTTCGATCATTATTTTGGCCGGTCGGAATACAATAACGAGCGAGATTATGATGGTAAATGGGGGATCAGAGATGAGGAGTTTTTCCAGTTTACTGCGCAACGGATCAAGGAGTTGAAGCAGCCCTTCGTAGCTTCCGTATTTTCACTTTCGGCGCACCATCCATACTATGTCCCAGGGAAGTACAAGCATGTTTTTCGTGAAGGTAAACTTCCGATCCAGCAGAGTATCATGTATTCAGATTATGCGCTAGGCCGATTTATGAATACGATCCAATGCATGCCGTGGTACCGGAATACGATTATCGTAATTACGGCTGATCATACTTCAGAGGGATACTTCGCCTATTACCGCGGCCCCGTTGGACAATATGCCATTCCTATCCTGATACTTTTCCCTGATGAGAGTCGTCGTGGGATCTACCGTGAAATTGCACAACAGACGGATATTGTCCCCACTCTTTTAAGTTACATGGGTTACGATAAAGACTACATCGCTTTCGGTTCGGATATGATGGATCGTTCATCGCAGCATTTTTCGGTTCATTATGTCTCAGGGATCTATACATTAATAAAGGGGGGCTACGTGCTGGAGTTTAACGGCTCCCAAAGCCTCTCCCTGTGCGAAGTTTTTGCTGATGGAACAAGCAAACAGAATCTTTTAAAATCATTACTTGAGGTAGGTAGTAAGATGGAAGAGTTTCTCAAGGCATATATCCAGCAATATAATAACCGGATGATTGAAAACAGATTGTCAGTCCAATGACGGGTTCATCAACATATCCTGATGAAAAAATTCTTTTCATCGTGAATCCTGTCTCAGGATCGGGGCGACAGAAGAGAATCGGGGGATTGATTGAGCGCTACCTTGACAAATCCAGGTATCAGTCCAGAATTCATTTCACGGAAAGGAAAGGTCATGCGATTGAGCTTGCGAAAGCGGCTGTAGCTGAAGGAGTGACTGTGGTTGTAGCAGTTGGCGGTGACGGGACTGTGAATGAAGTAGGGCAGGGTCTCGTTGGAAGTAAGACCGCGCTTGCTATCATTCCAACCGGATCGGGAAATGGGTTGGCACGTCACCTGAAGATTCCCAGGAACTTCAGAAAGGCGCTCGGAATTATCAACCAGGGGAAGCGGTATACGATTGATACGGCAACATTGAATGGCTCCTTTTTTGTCAACGTTGCAGGAGTGGGATTCGATGCGCATGTTGCCCGCAAATTTGAAAAAACAACCCAACGTGGTTTTTTATCCTATTTTTCCATCTCGACATCGGCCTACACAAGGTACCGACCGAAAAAGTATACCATTACAGTCGATGGTAACGTATTTATTCGGCGAGCCCTGATGGTCAGCTTTGCCAATTCGAGTCAGTTTGGGAACAATACAACGATTGCTCCCAAAGCTACTCTCGATGACGGACTGATTGACGTTTGCATTTTACGGAAACTTCCTTTCTGGAAGATTACCCTTCTTTCGCCACTTGTATTTACCAAACAATTTGACAAGACCCCCTATCTGGAGATTATTCAGGGGAAGGAGGTCACCGTAACCAGAAAGAAGGGGAAGTATATTCACCTGGATGGGGATCCTGTAAAAGAGGGAAGATCTTTTGCTGTTAAAGTCCATCCATTATCTTTGCAAGTAATTGTTCCTTAATGATAAAATTATGAATGAAACCGTTGAGATTGCAAATACGTATGGTGATAAATTCAAGGATCTGCTGTTAAATTGGGGGTTGAACGAAACATGGGCTGGTTATATAGTTGATTTTTCGGCGCTTATTATTATCTTCATTATCTCGGTGATCGTTTATTATATCGCGAAGTATGTCATTAACCGGATATTAAAACGGTTGATTCAGCGTTCGGTAAGCAAATGGGACGATCATCTGTATGAACAGAAAGTCTTTACCAGACTTGCCCTGCTGATACCCGCATTTTTGTTGAATGTGACAATTGAATTGGTACTTACGTCACATCCTCTGGCAGTGAAATATATTCAACTGGGAATTACGCTCTACATCACATTTATCTTTATCCTGGTTATCGTATCTTTCCTGAACGCTGTCGGAAAAATATATCAGGAATTTGAAGTTTCTGACGCCAAGCCGATCAAAGGATATCTGCAATTTATAAAAATCATTGTTTTTGTTGTTGGTGGAATTATTATAATCTCCATCCTGGTTGGCAGATCTCCCATAAGCATGCTGGTTGGACTTGGAACAATGTCGGCGGTTCTGATGTTTATTTTCAAGGATAGTATTCTGGGATTTATTGCCGGGATACAACTTTCCAGCAACAAGGCAATTCAGATAGGTGACTGGATCGCAGCGCCAAAATTCAATGCCGATGGAACTGTCTTCGACATCTCCCTGGTCACGGTCAAGGTCAGGAATTTTGATAACTCTGTCAGCCTCCTTCCAACCTATTCATTGATTACAGATTCTTTCACCAATTGGCGCAGTTTTGGTGAAGCTGGCGGACGCCGGCTGAAACGTTCTTTTTTGGTGGATGTACGTACGATTGAGGCAATCGGACCCGGGTTTAGCGAGGAGCTTCGAGCGAAAGGTTTCGCAGTTGATTCATGGTTCCCAGCAGAAACAGGCTTGACCAATCTGGGGGTGTTTCGGCGATATCTGGCCTATTATTTACACAGTCAGTCTGCCATCAATCAGGAAGCAACGTTGATGATACGCCTGCTACAACCTACTGAAAATGGCTTGCCGGTTGAAGTCTACGCATTTTTCACCTCTCCTGAATGGGTTCCTTTTGAGAATTTTCAGGCAGATTTCTTTGAACACATTTATGATACATTACCCGATTTTGGGTTGAAGGCATTTCAGCGTATCAGCAACGTATTACCAGATCTTGAACCCATGTTGGCATCTTCAAATGAAGCGCCAACCTCAGCACCTATTACTAATTCTCCAAAACAGTAAGCTATGAATAGGAATCATTCCAAAACATGTTACGGCTTGATTTTGAGCTCCATTGTTGTCTTCCTTGGGATAACGTGTTTAGTCGGCACTTCACAGGCGCAAGGTGACACCCTGACTCCGGCTGATCTGAGTAAATTTCAACGCTTCATACGGAACTTTGATGCGAGTGTTTATATAGACGCCTATTATACATTTGTGCTGAATGATCCAGCGGGCGATACCTCCAACCTTATGGAGTTCGCTGCGAATAGCCCATTTGCGGATGAATTCAGACTCAATGTGGCCAGCATCTGGCTGGAGTATAATTCGAAAAATATCCGAGGGAAATTTATAGCTCAGTTTGGTGATATTCCCAATCTTAGGGCTTCACCGGAGGAACAGTTTATCAAATACATGAAAGAGGCTCATTTTGGACTTCGAATGTATAAGACGATATGGGTTGACATCGGCTATCTTCCAAACCCTATTGGATATGAATCCTCTCTTCCTATTCTGAATCAGATTAGTACTGTGACAGTTGGAGGATATTTTGAGACGGGAAATTTTCTTGGTGTTAAGATTTCCGGACAGCTAACCCCATCTTTCTCTGCCGGAATTTACATTGGGAATCAATATACAATTGCGTATGGTAAGAATAAGCGAATTTACGGCGGGATGACTCTACTGTATAATTATAAAGATATTTTTTCGGTGAATTATAATAATATGCTAGGGAATGCATCTATTGTCACATCGGAAATTAACCACTTTTACATCTATAACAATCTCATTCTTACGGCGACACCCGTAAAAAACCTACTGTTGGTTGGACAAGCTGATTTTGGTGTGTATGGAAATTCGCAGAAACCGCCTGACACAACGAATGTCGCATCGGGGATTTCAGGGTTTCTCCAGGCAACCTACCAGTTTACAAAATGGTTTGCGGTCTCTGTTCGCGGTGAATATATGAACGATCCCGATGGTTCTGTCACCCCACTTTACGTTTATGATGGAAAACTTAGAGGATTGCTCACATATGGGGGTACGGTTGGGGTGGAGTTCAAACCTGTTAAATACTCATATCTTCGCGCCGAATACAGTTATCTTTCAGCAGATAAAGGCAATAACATATTTAATAGTATGCTTTCCGATAACCGTCATTCCATCACATTTACAGCTGGATTGAGGTTTGGCACCTTCTAATAATATCATACTTTTGCACGGTGAAACGTGAGACGTAAGACGTAAGACGTAAGACGTGAGACGTGAGATGGAGAATATATATAATTCGTAATTCATAATTTTTAATT
>CAZXQU010000110.1:0-5519 GCA_964642545.1 uncultured Prolixibacteraceae bacterium
AGAAATCAATTTGCGGGGGCTCGTTCCACTTTTCGATCATCAGCTCCGACATCGCAACAGCACGAAGAAGCTCGGGATGCAGCCTGTCAATGATAGAATCCTCTTTTGATTCGTTCTCCGGGATGAACATGATAAGCTCAGATGCTTCGTCGTCCTTGCGCCCGCTTCTCCCGAGGCGCTGGGCCAACGAGTTGACAGACCACGGTGCGCCGATCTGCCCGATGCGTGATACATTCCCCACATCGATTCCCATTTCAAGGGTGCTCGAACAGAATGTAGCGGTTGGCCGGTTCGATTTGAGGGCGTCTTCCGTCTCCTCGCGTTCGCTTTTTGAGAGGGAACCATGGTGAATCCGGAAATAATCCGGCAACTTCTTTCTCCTGAGGTATTCCCGCGTACTGTCTGTATAAAATTCAAGAAGTTCCCGGCTGTTCACAAAGATCAGGGCTGTCTTTCCATAGAAATACCGGACGATATCCTCAATAACAGGAGAGACTGCCAGTTCCTCTTTTGGCTTTTTATCCTTCGATGGTTTTTCGAGAACATAACTCCGCACAAGATATCTGATCTCTTTCTGCTCGTTCGGATCCGAAATTATCACGATGTACTCCGGGTTTCTTGGGATGAGCCATTTTTTTGCCAGATCCGGATCACCAAATGTTGCAGAGAGACCGATGAGACGGACATTTGCCGGACACTTATGGATTACACGGGATAACAGGCTCTTAAGATGGGCCCCGCGTTCATTACCGATAAATGAATGCATCTCGTCGATGACAATGAACGAGAGTGATTTGAAAAGGCGGGAAAGTTCGTGGGGATGATTGATGAAAAGGGACTCGATTGATTCCGGGGTAATGAGGAGCACACCAGAAGGATTTTTCAGGAATTTTTTCTTCCCGCTGCTCCCGACATCACCATGCCATTTGAAGACCGGGATTTCTGCCAGTTCGCACAATCTTTCGAGGCGCTCAAACTGATCGTTGATCAGGGCTTTCAACGGGCCGACATAGATCGCTGAAACACCTTCTCCTTTCCGATCAACGATCTGGGAAAGAATCGGGAGAAATGCTGCCTCTGTTTTCCCTGATGCCGTTTTTGCAGAGATGATCAGGTTATGATCGGTGGTGAACAATTCCTGAATTGCGTCAATTTGGATCGGTCGCAATTCCGTCCAGCGCATCTTGTACAGCATTTCCTGAAGTTTTGGATGCAGGAATGAAAATGCGGATTTTTCCATTCTCTTTGCCCTATAGTATCATAATTTGAAAGAGACCAGATCATCACCTGATTTTGGTTCTGGTGACATTTGTGAACGTTTTTCATCAGGTGGAGGTGTCTCAACAGGATCCTGTGATTTTTGTACCTGGCAGCTACTGAGCAGGACTTCCCATGACGTACCCGGATTTTGTTCGAGGATGGAAAGCAATTGAGTGAAACTTTTTACAATATCCCGGGGTGTCAGGTAAAATTCCGCTCCAAGCGTTTTTGCACAATGGATAAGGAATCCCTGAATACCTTCATCTGGTATAAGGTATTTCGCAGGATCTCCGTAAGCAAATACATTCCTGATGTTGCGGAGAAGAATAACGGTATCCTCCCTCGAAAGATTTTCCAGTTCGATCACCGGTCCACTGAAATCTTTCAGCCCTTTCACATTAAACGAACTTTTTACAGATAATCTGCCTGCAAGGGCTTCGTAACTTACAAGTCCCCTTCGTGGATCTTTAAGAAATTCATCAGTTCCGGCAAATACAAATCCCAGTGCGGAAACAGTACCCCCTTGAGTGCAATCATTTAAGATCCACAAAATCTTTTCATAATTCGAATTTCTTGCTTGGGTGTTATTCAGACGATGGGAAATAACACCCATTTCATCGATATTCACAAGGAGTCCCGAATATCCGGCCATCCGGACAAACCGGGCCCATAATTTCAGGTAGTCATAGATATTTTCATCGGCGATAATTGTCCGGACTCCTAAGTCCTGTCTGGCTTCAGTTTTTGTCGAGTACTCTCCTGAAAGCCAGCGGATTGCTGATGCTATCTGAAGATCGTTGCCCTTCAGGTGTCCTTCAAAATATTTACCTAAAACTGTCGCAAAATCATATCCGCTCACGAAATCCTGGAGACAGTTTAACTCCTTGGGGATCTGTTGAAGAATTTCATCGGTGCCCTTGCCTTCTTTACGGAGACGATAATCAAGATCGGAGATCCAATGTTCAACGATCCCACGAAGGGCGCCACCTTCTGGTTTTGAACGGACTGCAAAATTATGAACCAGTTCTGAGTACAGGGCCCGGGCCTGGTTATCAGAGGAATACAGTCGTTTCTCAAGAGTAATATCCGCTTGGGCGACGACGAATTTTTTTTCGAGGGCAACGATCCTGCAGAGGTTGAGGAAAAAACTTTTTCCCGATCCATACCGTCCGATGATAAACCGGATAGCCGCCCCATCATTCTGGATCCGGTCCAGATCGGTAAGGATTGCGTTTATCTCATTTTTTCTTCCGACCTGGATGTGCTCCAGCCCAATCCTCGGCACGACACCTGCACTGAGCGACTGGATGATTGCGTTTCGTTCCCTCGTTTTTATTTTCCCCATTATTACCTCCTCCTATCCCATTCCGGGTCACTGGATGAAATTAATTATGATACGATCTTCAAGGTCTTCAAGCAGAAAATCTCCCAGTTCTTCATCAGCCCATGAATTGATATCGTCAAACGCAGCCTGGGGCATCAGGTTATATTTCCGCACCAGACCGGTAAAATCGTCTTTACTCAGATCTTTCGACATCACGATATCGTTCAGAACCGAGAGGTATTTCACATCAAGTGATACTAACGATCCTTGCGGGAAGGGAAGATTGAGACCCTTCAATGCAATATTTTCTGTATCGGCAACAACAGGAACCGGCACAACCGGTTCACGTTCAATTCTGGATTCTTCTTCCTCTTGTTCCTGATCAAAGACATTGCTCAGGATTTCCTGAACAGCCTGAGTTTCTATCATCCTTTGTTTTAATTTTTCTTCGTCGATCCTGAAGACATCGGTTTCTTGGGGAGCTGGTATTGCTTCACCAATTCGGGATCTCCTCGCTTTTACGACTGTTGTCGGTTCTTCGGCTGCTTGTCCAATGAGAAGTTTTCCGATCAATTCATCGGATATTGAAGGATCGATCTCCAGTGCCTTGAAAACTGATTTCAGGGATTTTTGCTCTTGTTTTTCAAATTTATTATCAAGAAGGACAATATCGCCAAGGAAATTTGCGATTTTCACTTTTTGTTCCGGGTTCAGGTATTTACTTACCCGCTTACCTATTTTCAATAGCGATGGAGGCTGAATTTCGAGGATCCCATGAAGGGCCTGGATACATTCAAGGTCAAAGTCATTCAGGGTAGACCGTTTTGAAATGAATTCATAGAGAAACTTTTCTTCGAGTTCAGATACGTTTTCGTCGGATGCGGCAATTGCATATGCCATTTCAAAGATGAGTGCAACTTTCTGGAAATTTTCTGATGGTTGTAACTTTTTATCCCGCATTGGGATGACCGCAACGGAATCTTTCCATCGATAGGATGCACCGGATAATTTGTGATCGGGGACGAGGACATATCCTATATCACGTGCGGCCTGCGTGAGGTCGCGGCTCTGTGTCGCTGTCAGCGTTCCCCGCTTCTCGAATTCCAATAATGGAGCCAGCTCGGAAATTTTTACGATGATCGATCCCTTCACGGGAGTTTTGGATGACAGAAACTGTTGCCACAGTTCCTTATCTGGATGCTTGATCTCTTCTTTTAAGGCGCTTGGTAGAGCACTGTAGACCTCTCGCGTTATCTTCCCCTCAGTTCTGGATAGTTTGGCACTCACGGATCTGAGCTCTTCGATAGATTCGGTCCAAATCTTAAGGAGAGTATCAAACTGGTTTGTAGCCGTCCGGGGAATGGTTAAGGACAAAGATTCGGGAGGATTCGATGCGTTAGGATATCTAAAATAATAAATTAACGTTGGACTCGCTGGACGATACGGTATTTTGATCTGAGTATCATTGGGATCTAACTGTATGCCTTCCGGAAAGTGTGCATGATATTTTTTCTTGAAAAGCTGTTTTAGTAAGTCTGGAGACTTCCTGGTGATATTACTCTTTGCAGATTTTAAAGAATTTCTTGCAATCGAATATCCCAGATCCCATGGGATTGATTTATTTTTTCTGTAGTAAAATGACAGGACAACTTTCGTCGCAGTTTCATCGAGAGCATCTAATTTTGGAAAGTTTTTCTGGATACCCGCCTCATCCATTTCATTGAGTTTCAAACCAACAACATATGCGATAAAATAATTCAGATATGAATTAAACGAGCTTGAGGAAGGATATCGTGACAGGAGTCGCCTTGTTTCTTCTAAAATACTATCAATGTCTTTTCTCTCAATGATAGCCCGGCGTTCGAGACCGTAAAAGAAGATGAATGCATATCCGATTTCATCGAGATCGGTAATTCGCCCCTTTGAGATCCAGGTTAGATATTTTCCCCGCTGGCCAAGGGTAAGCGTCGAGTATCTTGGCCAGTACGGCAGGGCCTGCATATCCTCATCATCCGGATTTCCAACGGGTAACGATCGATCAATACCAGAGGCCTCCGATGGTGAACACGTCCCATCTGACCAGTATGTCATTGGGTTTTTTATCGTGTATCCTTTCACTGTTATTGATTGACCGATACCGGCCCAATATGGGGTATTGGTCCGGGTTGCTCTCAAAGTTATATCGGGGGCAGGGCGCTGGCCAACAGCAGTTGAGGATTTGCCATGTTCTGAACCGGCCGGATATTGGAATTTCTGCGTGACTGATTTATCTGATTTTTTCTTTTTTGATAGTAATGCGGTTATCAGTTTACCTATTAACGAAAAAATAAAGACAATTATGGCAATGATTGCAGCGATCAGGCCGGCGAGAAGAGCAGCGTCTCGTTTTGTAAATTTTTTCCGTGCCACATGATTCCATATTGTTATTTTTCGTATTAAAATCATGTATAAAAAATTTAAAAAATACTTCAGTTGAAGTTTGCAACGTCGTAAGGAAACCCGGTGGATATTGGGGAGCACATAGAGTAGATGTATCCCGTTTTCCGGAAAGTCCCATGAGAAGAATGTGCAGGAAAAAGATTCCGGAAATGACCCTCAAAGTGCCCCAAGTGCTCTCAGGTTTCCGGGCACTTGGACAAAAAGTACAGGTTTTCCGGAAAGTCCTAAGAGAAATTTATACAGAAAAAGATTCCGGAAATTTAGAAAATTTTGTCCAACTGCCCGGGATTAATAACCCACTCAATTCCGTAATACTTCCCCTCTGTATTTGCTGAATTTACGTTAGTACCCGTCAGACGAAAACTTTGATCTTACCCCCAAAACAGGCCTTTATTCTCTTCCGGCATATTACACCCCGATCCGGCACCCGATCGTGCCCGTAATTAGCGCTATTTGCGTCCTCATTTTTACGTCGGAGAAATGCATGAAAAGTGCG
>CAZXQU010000111.1:0-5265 GCA_964642545.1 uncultured Prolixibacteraceae bacterium
CCTTACTGCTGCCTCCCGTAGGAGTCTGGTCCGTGTCTCAGTACCAGTGTGGGGGAAAATCCTCTCAGAACCCCTAGACATCGTAGTCTTGGTGAGCCGTTACCTCACCAACAAACTAATGTCACGCATGCCCATCTAAAACCGCCGGAGCTTTAATTATAATGCGATGCCGCATCATAATGTTATGAAGTATTAATCCCGATTTCTCGGGGCTATTCTCCAGTTAAAGGTAGGTTGCATACGCGTTACGCACCCGTGCGCCACTCGCCACCAGGTATTGCTACCCGTGCTGCCGTTCGACTTGCATGTATTAGGCCTGCCGCTAGCGTTAATCCTGAGCCAGGATCAAACTCTCCATAGTAAAAGGAAATTATTGATCTTGTATTCAGGTTAATTATTCCAAAGAAATTAATAGTATTTCTGGGATATTTGCTACTTATTCTTTACTTCAGACTTTCAAAGAACTTGATCTATATTGTCCGATAAACCGGAATAGATTTCTAAATTCGGTCTGCAAAAGTACAACCATTTTTTAACTCTGCAAAATATTTTTTTAAAAATCAATAAAAATAATTTGCTTTCCAACTTCACTTCGACGCAATTTCTTGCATCCCTCTGGTTTTCTGCAGCTTTCCTAAGAACGTTACACATTGTGTGTAAATCGGAGTGCAAAAGTACACAATCTTTTCATTCAAACAACACACAAAATGAAAATATATTTTTGATTTCTGCTATTCAGTTGAAAATGAGCCTTAACTCGAAAAATAATATTGCCCAATGCGATAAAATTCTCATTTCTGATTACATTTGTACCAGGATTGAACCCACTTGTAAACAATTATGTCTCGAAATACCTTTATCGTACTCTTTATCTTTGTACTCTCCTGTTCTGCTTTTTGCCAGAATACCGACTCCATTACTGTAATCCCTATGTCAACTGCAGGAACCGATGATTCACAACCGGTTAAACTGACAGAAAAACTAAAACGGATTCCAAACCCCGATAGTTTCTGGCGCAGGGTTTCACTCGGGGGTAACCTCGGCTTCCAGTTTGGAACAGTCACTGGTTTTAATGTTTCGCCTGAAGCCAGAGTTCGTGCAGTCGACCAACTCTATGTTGGTGTAGGGTTTATCTATCAGTACTTCCGGTTCAAAGACTCCTTTTATGATACAGCAAACCTGGATTATATCAGCTATACCTCCAATACCTACGGAGGCAAGATCTACTTGCGCTATTACCTGAGAAGCCTGTTTGAGGGTTGGGCCGGAAACTTTTTTGCCCATGTCGAATACGAATACCTACATTATGTAGTCCCCTTTGTATATGATCCCAATGGTCAGTATGTGGATATTTATAACCCTGTTTACCGTTATTCCAAAGGAAGGGATGTAATGGATATTCACAGTGCATTTGTAGGAGGAGGCTACAGCCAGCCAATCTCAAACAGGGTGTTCATCGACTTGCTGATCATGTTTAACCTGAACGACAGCCCCTCATCTCCCTATACAAACCCGGTTTTCAGACTGGGGGTTGGGGTTGGCCTTTAACAATCCAATCTGCACATTGACGGTATACCGGTTTGAGGGATTCGTTATCTTTGCCAGTCAAATAGCGAAATAGCGAAATTGTGAAAATTATAAAGAAAATTATTAAGAAGACGATGGAGATTGATAATGTAATAATTGAAAACGAAAGCCGCTTTGGTTTTGATGAGACAATCTCAAAGATCCAGCAAAGCGCTGAACTGCGGGGATGGAAGATCCCAACGGTTCATGACCTGCAAGAGACCCTGAGAAAGAATCAGATAGACGTTCAGGAGGTGAAGGTGATCGAGTTGTGCAAACCCGAATTCTCCGGCGCTTTGATGAAAGAAGATCAGAGCAAATTTGCCTCAGCCCTGATGCCGTGTCGCATATCTGTTTACTGCAAATCCGACGGCAAAACATACATCTCCCGTATCAACTCAGGGATGCTTTCCATGTTTATGAAAGGCACTATTGGTAAGGTTATGGGAATGGCCGGATCGGAGATGGAGCTCATTCTCAATGATGTGTTTGACCAGGATCCGTTGCTGGATTACTAGATACGTCTCACGTCTCACGTCTCACGTCTCACGGCCAGTCCTGTAGTGGCATATCAAACAGGTGCCCGATCTGCTTGATGTAGTAATTGAGGTCGGATAAAAATGTGGCTTTTCCTGAAACCTTCTGAAAGCCGATGTGTCCAATCTTTTCTGTACGAATGATAAACTCCTCTGCAAACTTCGTGATTGGAATCATTCCCGTATAGTTGATTCGTTCGGGTCTGTCGCGGTAGGTGTGATAATCGGCGTGAAGTCCGGTAGTGATATAGAAAATAGGGATCTTCTTTTTGTAAAAACACTCCTGGTCGGAAAAGCTGGAAGGCCCCTTGTACGGTTTTATCCGGAAAGGAAACTTCGGCATATCCCTGTAAATAAGGTTCCATTGAGGCGATGTCTCAGTCGCCAGTGCCGTAATCCTGTTGCCCTCAGCCCCCAAACGCCCCACCATGTCGAAATTACACATGTAAGCGACTTCATCCATTGGGATAACCGGATGTTCGCAAAAGTAACTGGAACCAATCATGCCCAACTCTTCTGCTCCGAAAGCAATAAACAGGTAGTTAAAAGAACTATTGTCACGCTGTGTTAAAAATCGGGCAAGTTCAAGCATCATAGCTACGCCACTTGCGTTGTCGTCGGCACCACAACGGGGATTTCCCCGCTTGTTAAGACCAACATGATCGTAATGAGCGCCCACAATGACTGTTTGGCTTGCCCGGTTGTTCAGGAATCCGATCACATTAGTATAATTCATTTTACTCTTTAACCTGGTCGTCATCAGGTAGACGGACTGACCTTCTGATTTTTTCAACTCTTTGGCAACATCTTCGACGACAAATAAAACTGCGCCCTGTACTATTGATGGGTGTTTGAAATCGAACAGTTCAGGATATTCCGGGGAGTCTGGATTCCAAAGAATAACACCAAGAGCACCTCGCCTGAATGCTTCTTCAAGCCGCTCCCGTATGGATAATCGCGCTAGGGTAGTTGAATCGTTGGGGAGATTTCCGGGAAGAGGAAATTCCATCAGAAGTACCCTTTCGGAAGGACTTTCTTTCCCTGAATAGTCATTAAATACAAGAATGGAGTCGCATATTCCATGACCAACATCGAGAAGTTCACCGGTAATTTTGTCGTTCGCAGAAAAGGAGGTCAGTCCAAAATCCTTGCGGTAGCTATACTCCCTGTAATCGGTATGAAGAAAGTTCTCGTCTCTTGGAAAATTATTGTATTCATTGGCAACCAGTTGAATATAGGATCCACTGTCGCTGCCTGCCGGCTCCAGTCCGATTTTCCGGAAACTGTCAATAATGTAAGCTGAAGCCATGGTGTCGCCATGTGTGCCTGCTTCTCTGCCTTCCAGGGAGTCGGAAGCCAGAATGAAAATATCGGTTTTCAGTCGTTGAAGGATTGCAGAATCGGAAAAAGAGAAAGCTTTTTCCTGGCAGTACAGCAATCCCGTGTTTAGGAAGGCCAGGTAAAACAGCCCAATTAGCCATGGAAGTCGAAAGTTGCGCACGGGGGCTATTTCGCAGGTGTGTTTTTCAATACCTCGACCAGCAGATCCCAGAACTTCACCGTAGTAGCAATGTTGAGCCGTTCATCAGGAGAGTGGGCCCCCTTGATGGTAGGCCCAAACGAAACCATGTCCATTCCCGGGTAGATAGCTCCAATCAGGCCACACTCCAACCCCGCATGAATTGCCAGTACTTCAGGTTCTTTGCCGAAAAGTTTTTTATAGGAAGCCACCGTGAGGCGAAGAATCTCTGAATCGGGATTAGGATTCCATCCGGGATACCCACCTGTTTGTTCCACCTGTGCACCTGCAAGATGAAACAGGCTCGCTACCATGTCGCCAATATCCTTTTTTGAAGACTCAACAGAGCTTCGCTGGCTGGTTGTGACAACAATCATGTCTCCTTTCATCTTAACCGATGCCAGGTTGGTGGAGGTCTCCACAAAATTGTCAATCTCCTTTGACATAGCTATAACGCCATGCGGACAGGCATAGATTGCATTGAGCAGGCGTTCCTGCAAACCGGTTGCCAGCACTGATGAAGGCAGGTCAGTCCGCGAAACATGAAACTTCAAATCGGGTTCGGTGACATGTAGTTCCCCGACAATATTTTCATGAAATGTCTTTGCATAGGTCTCAAAGTCATTGGCTGACCCTTCCGGGATTACCACGCAGGCAAATCCTTCACGGGCCAGTGCATTCCTCAGGTTGCCGGCATCAAGGGAGCTGAGACGGGCATCGAACGTATGATATGAATTCCACAGAAAGCGGCCGACGATTTTCACAGCGTTACCCCGACCTTTATTGATATCGTCACCCGAATGACCTCCAACAAGGCCGGTGATACTAACATCAAAAGCGACCTGATTGGAAGGCAGTGCTTCAGTCTCTTTCAGGAATGCAGCTACAGTATCTTTCCCTCCGGCACATCCGATGAAGAGTTGTCCTTCGTCTTCTGAGTCGAGGTTGATCAGGATTTTCCCATGAAGCAGGTCGTGTTTCAACCCGAAGGCCCCTGTCAAACCGGTCTCTTCATCCATCGTAAAGAGCGCTTCCAGGGGAGGGTGGGGGATGTCGTTGGCTTCCAGAACTGCAAGAGAGGCAGCAATGCCAATTCCGCAATCGGCGCCCAGGGTAGTCCCTGTTGCTTTCACCCACTCTCCTTCGATCCGGGGTTGGATAGGGTCGTTGGCAAAGTCGTGATTCGAATCTGAATTCTTTTCGCCAACCATATCCATATGGCTTTGGAGGATGACAGTCTTCCTGTCTTCGTAGCCAGGAGTGGCAGGTTTAAGAATCACCACATTTCCGGTCTCATCAAGGATTCCCTCCAGCTTATGGCTGATTGCAAAGTCAAGCAGGTATTTTGCGATTTTTTCTTCTCTCTTTGAAGGTCTGGGAATTTCACAAATGTCGGCAAAGTAGTGCCAGAGGCGAGTTGGTTTGAGTGAATGCAGCAAGTTGTCCATTCCAGTTATATTAAGTTTGTAGCAGGTACAAATATAGTTTTTTTTACCTTTACCAAAAATTAGGATTTCGAATCGTGGCGCGAAAAGAGAAACAAAAAAAGAATAAGAATGAGCGAATCCGCTTTGGATTCAGAAGCCTTGCATTCCGGTACAGCATATTCTTCATTCTGGCAGTGATGCTGATCTTCCTTGTGTC
>CAZXQU010000112.1:0-5164 GCA_964642545.1 uncultured Prolixibacteraceae bacterium
GGCGAAGTAAAATTCCAGCACAACGAATCCCTCACCAAAATCACCCCCTACGATCAATTCACCGACCGAATCCCATAAAAATCTAATCTATCGAAACCTTTGGAGGCCTGCCAACTGCCCACTGTCTATGGCCTACTACCTATTGCCCACTGCCTACTGCCTACTTTCATCCGGCATCTGGTATCCGGCATCCCGCATCCCGCTTTCCCCACCGCCAACCCCTCCCTCCGGCAGGGCAAAGTCAAAATCCCACACAATCTCCCTGTTTGAACCCTGCCTCCGGTACCGGTTGGCTTGCAAAATATTTTAGTACTCAAACCAAGTTCCGGCCACACCCTTGCTGCTCATCCTTCGCAGCTGCAGGAGTGACCGACCACTTTCCGTTACCCTTCCCCCGGTGGTTATTAAGCCATTATCCGGCATCCGGCTCCCGTTATCTATCATTCAGTCCCAGGCAAGCAACCATTCCACCTCAAGCCGCCACCGTCTGTCACTCAGAGCTCCATCCCGCCAACCCTGTCCCCGGGTCTAAGTAACATAATGCATTTTATAAAACAAAGGGCTGCAACAACTGGTAGCTACCAGAAACCCCATCTGGCGCACCCCATCCGACCCCTATCTAATCCCAACTTTGAACCCTGTTTGTCTTATAAAAGGCACTATGTTAAATATCCCCGGATTCGTTTCGCCACTCCGGCTATACCCCCAAGCCTCCAGCAACATTTCCTGGAACAACAACAGCATAAACAATCCTCCGGCAGCCCTATCCCGGAGCCTCAGCAAATCACAAGCAATCAGGCAATCCAGCCAGCCCAATCCCAAAACCTCGACCGGTTCCATCAGCATCCACCACCGCCAACCCGTGCTTGCACCACCGGTTGGCTTGCAAACCTCCGACAAAATCCCAACCACTACGGGGGCCGCTTCGCAGCGCCTCCGGCGCTACTCACCCACCCCCACGATTTTCTGCATTCTTCCATTTTATGTCATTCTGGTCAACATTTTAGCTAAAATTGATGTATCTTTGCACTATGACAAAGCATGTGTTAATTACCGGTGTTACAGTTGCTCATCAAATGAAAATAGCAGTAAAGATTCTTAAATCACAGGTGATCCCTAAAGAGCAACGATTTCAGAAAAGCAAAAAGCATAGTTTCTCTGGAAAGAACTACATCCACGCAGTGAAATCAAATGCCTGACCTTACCATTATTGCCGGATGTAATGGGTCTGGCAAGTCAACGTTCGCCCCATCATTATTACCACCACACGTTTCATCGTTCGATTTTGATAAAAGGTACCTGGATCACTATTTCAGCTTAGCAGATAGTGAATTCAGAGACAAATTTGCCAGAGACCGAACGGCCAATGATTTCGAGCGTGCTGTCGATTTTTCACTAGAGAACAAAACAGATTTCTGCTACGAAACAAATTTCGATAATGATCCTCTGCATTGGGCCGAAATGTTCAGAACAAAGGGGTTCAACCTCAATATAATTTTCTTTTGCCTGGCTAATCAGTCAATTGCCAGGCATCGGATTCTGGTTCGGGCTGAAAATCGGGAGCATTTTGTTGATAATGAAACAATTGATTACAAGTGGAAGGAAGGCTATAAAAACTTTAATAAGTATTATTCGTTTTTTGATCAGATCCTTATTGTCGATAACTCAGAACATGGCAAAATTTACTCCAATATTGTCCAAATGGAAGGCCCCAAAATTATCCTGATGCAGGATAAACTCCCAAATTATTTTCATAGACGTTTCCCTGATATCTTTAGGTTGATTAAGGAACGTAAAAAAGATTCTTTTTGAATCAATCGTTAGCTTAAACCCGCCTCACCCTCACAACCCTTCGTTCAGCCAATTTCCGGTCCATGGCAACATACCGCAGCGCATCAATTGCATGATTGAATTTATCCACGGGCTGGTTCATGGCGTTGCCCATGGAATCCTCTTTCCACTTGTAGTTCTTGAGCTCCCTGATCAGGTTGATGGAGCGTTTGGTCACCTTAATCCGAAAGCGTTTTAATATATCGATTCCGGTGATGATGCTGTTGGCGCCTTTGAATGTTGGGCGGATGTTGAATCCTTCCCGCCGGATCTCATAGATGCTCTGTGGCTGGTTGTCAGCTATAATGTCGTCACCTTTGCTGATGGAGAGCTTGATCATGGTTGTTACGATATCCAGGTTGGTTAGGCCCCGGCTATATACAAGCTCATCTGCCCATATTTCTCCACCGCTCATCCCGACTTTCACAATCACGGTAGGATCGTTGGTAAATCCGAAGTCCATGCCGTATGAGATCCAGTCACAGTGTTCCGGAAATTCTTCTGTAGGTTCCCAATTCGTCAGGACCAATCCTTTGATCTGCCCGATCTCGCCCATTCCATAAATACGCCAATAGTTTTCATCAACGGCTTTCAGGTTCTCAATTTCTTTGATCACCTCAGCTGGCAGGAACTGAATGTTGTCCAGGTAGGTGGAGTGAATGAAGGTGCAGTCTTCCCTGGGAATAACTGTTTCGTAGAGCCAGTGTTCATCCATGGAGGGGTTGTAGTCTATGAAGATTTGCTTTTCGGTCCGCATCGATAATTGGATCCAGTCTTCCAGGGAGAGTTCGTTGGCTTCGTTCAAAAAGAGGAAGGTCCGTTTGGCGCCGCGTTTCTTCTGCGGTTGATCCAGACTCATAAACTCAACCAGGTTGTCATTAAGCATGTAGGTATTCTCAGTCTTATTGTGGTTCTTCTGGTCATACAGTTCATGGGTCCGAAGTATGTCAAAGAAATCTCTCATGGCGGTTGCCCTTAATGCCGGCATACTCTTCCGCACGATTGAAAATACCTGATTCTGCTCTTCAAACGCCTTCACCAGGATCAGGAGTTGAAGGATCGAATAGGTCTTCCCCGACCGGCTACCTCCCTGATTGACCACGATCTTGGTCTTAGCCCGAAAGTTCTTCTCAAACACTACCGAAACCGGCACTCTCTTTTCCATCTATCATAAATTACTTGGATTTCCCCCTCTCTTCTTGTAAAGGGGTTAGGGGAGGGGTATTTACTACTTCAAACGTAATCTTCGTCACCTGCTCCTCTGTACTCTCTACCTCCACCTGGGTCCTCTGCAGTTTTGGCCGAATATACTCCTGCAGTGCCGCCCAAAGATCTACTCTCTCTTTCGACTTCATCTTCAACAAGTCCTCATCAAGTGTCTCATCCAGCATCTCTAGCACCTTCTCAATCCGCTCCTTCTGTTCCGACGTGACCTTGTTCTTTGCACCCCTTGGTTTTCCTGGATTTCCAGGTATAAATTGTCCTTTAGTGTTTCTGCTATTCGTTTTCATAACTTTCTATGTTAATTACTTGTATTGTCATTGCGAGGAGTCCCACTTAGAGGGACGACGAAGCAAACTCCGTATTTCACCGTATTATACGGATGATCAGTATTTTACATCTTAACTGGCATCTGGTATCCGGCATCCGGGATCTCTGTATACCAACTTCTCAATCGCACTCACACTTATCTCATATTCCACACTCAAATCCAGCTTGATATCGATGTAAGTGCGCCCCGTCTTTGCATGTTTGAAGTATAGCGCCCTTACCAACCACTTCTTGGCCGATACAGGGGGGAGCAAGCCCATCCGGACCAGGTTTTCGACATCAAATCCGAAATATTCCCTGATATCCTCAATTATTTTCTGTTCCTGTTTCGTCATTTTACTTCTCTTTTTCTTCTAATGCACTACGTAACATGCTAATATACAACAAATTGCCAAAGTGTACGACATTTTCTGGTGGGTCGCTGATACTTTTGTTGCGTTTAGCACTTCTATGCAATGAAAATCTTCTCTACTCCTCCGATTCCCTTCTCTGTTTTCCAGGTCGATGAGGCCAACGGGATCCTCCATCGGGTAGTTGTGGCTCAGGCTGGTAAGGTAAAGTCCTACTTTGAGGTGATTGATGCTACAACGCTTGATCAGATTATGATGTTGGGAAATGCCAGGGAGAAAGGGGTGAAAGCACGTTTCGGTCATCCCAATATGTGCAGCTCTTCCTTCGGGACCTATATTGGCCGCTTCCGGAATTTCAAACTGGAGAATGAATCGGTGCATGCCGACCTCCACCTGGATGATATCTGCAAGGACTCTCCCTCCGGAAATCTCTACGACTATATCATCAAAATGGCGAAGAATAATCCGGATATGTTCGGTGCTTCGATTGCTTTTGTGCCGGGTAAACCTGAATCAACAGATGCTGAGTTTCCTTCAACACGTATTGAGGAGTTGCTGGCCACCGATCTGGTGGATGATCCTGCGGCTACCAATTCATTGTTCGCAGTTGATGCTTTTGCCTTCCAGGCGACAACGTTTCTTGATTCTAATCCGGGGATTGCTTCTCTGATCGCTTCAAAACCCGAAACCATCATTGAATTCATGCTTAAGTATTATTCAAACCATGATATTATGAAGAAGGAGATGTTCCAGCGCTTGCGTAATTTGTTTAACTCTCAGGAGGTTACTCCTGAGGGGATCTCTGCTGAGGTGACTCAGTTGGAAAAGAAGTTTGACGAAACCTCCACAGCTATCGGGGAGATCTTTACGGATGTTCTGGATAAGGTCCTTAACAATCCAGTTGCAGTCCGAAAGTTCGACTTCGTAGCTGAAACACCAGCCGGCTCTGATTCTGTATTGGCTGCTATCGAGGTTACCGCTGATCTCTCTCTGGAGAAGATGTTTGAGGATCTTCGGATCCTGGTTTTCGGTCAGCAGGCTCATATCTCCAACATCGTAGAGTATTACAATTCGGTGATTGATAAGTTGCAGGCGGTTCATCAGGGTGAAACAGAAGCCTTGAACCAATCGGTTACTGATCATCAGAATGAAGCATGCACGTTGAATCAAACAATTGAGGAACATGATCAGCTATTCGCAAGTCTCAACGAGCATATTGCTTCCTTGCAGACCAAGGTCTCAACTCTTACTGACCAACTCAAAGCTACCCCTACAACCGTCGAGTCCATCGACCCAAAACTTTCCATCTCCAAACCCGAAGAGTCCTACGGCAAAAAACTTTTATCTCAAATGCCAACCCAACTCAAAGAAAAGTTAACGACAAAGCAGTGTCATTGCGAAGATCCCGCATAGCGGGATCTGAAGCAACCCCC
>CAZXQU010000113.1:0-5085 GCA_964642545.1 uncultured Prolixibacteraceae bacterium
TTCAAAACAGAATGAGCATCAATTCATTGCTGACAGCTCAGATCGGGACCCATCCATTGCTGACTGCTTCACCGGCTGGCTATCCTCTTATCAAAGCAGCTGAGAATGCTTCGGATAAAATCATGTTTAATGGAAGTAAGTAAAGTATCTTGCCTGCTTGTCTGTTAATACCACCTGAAATCTATACTTATACTGTGTGAAAACCTACATTGAATGTTATCCCTGTTTCTTGAGACAAGCCATCTCGGCTGCCCGGTATGCAGGTTGCAAGGAGCAGGGATTGTATGAAATTGTGCAACAAACTCTCGTTGTCCTTCAACAACAACCTCCCGGAGCAACTCCTCCTGAGATTGCTTCGGTTGTACACCGAATTGTTCGTGAATACAGTAAGGTGGAGGATCCTTACAGGGCAGAAAAGAAAAAGGCTACTCAGAAAGCGTTGCAGCTCTACGCTGAATTGAAATGTTTGGTTGGCACAAACTCTGGATCGCGTGTTGCACCAACCCTTTGCCATCAATCACCTGGATGCCTTCATAAAGCGATTGCAGAGAGCAAAATCAATCTTATTTATCGGAGATAACGCGGGTGAAAAGGTCTTCGACAGGGTATTGATCGAAGCGCTTCCGATTCCGGTCGTATATGCCGTAAAGGGAGGGCCTACATTGAATGACGCAACGCTAGATGATGCCATGGAGGCAGAACTGATCATCGCCAAAGGGCAGGGCAATTATGAAACCCTGAGTGACAGAGGAGAAAAGGTGTTTTGTCTGCTTCAGGTAAAATGCCCGGTGATTGCCGCTGATATCGGCGCTCCTGAAGGTAGTATCGTCATACAACAAGCCGACAGGCGGACAAGTGAAAAAGCTGATGGAGCCTATTTATCTCCTAAGATGATCGGTAGTCCGTCTTTTCCACTGCCAACCACCACCACTTTTGTGTTGGGAGATTCTGCCAGTTTAAGCGTAGCCTGAATCCCTTTTTCCTTGAGGATTTTATCTGTCAGGCTGGCGCTAAGGATCCGGTTGGCTGTAGCTTTCCCGTCGGCATCAATGCGCTGACGCTCTGCTTCCTGCTTGGCTTTTTCCAGTTTGAACACATACTCCAGCGACTCCTGCTCTTGCTTCAGCTTACTTTCGATGGCCGTTTTAATCGTGGGAGGGAGGATGATCGTACGGATCAGTACCCGGTTGAGCTGGACATATTTATAATCGAGGATGGCTTTGGTTTCCATGAAAATTTCATCCTGGATGGCATCTCGTTTTGTTGAATAAATTTGTTCCGGTGTATATCTCCCGATCACTGTCCTTGCTGAAGATCTGAGGGCAGGAATTACAACACGTTTCAGGTAATCTTGTCCGATTTTTACATGAAGTTTCCCAATGGTACTGCGGATTGGCTCATACCAGGCCGAAACATCTACTTTTATCTCCAGCCCATTTGACGAAAGCACCTGCATATCTTCCGCAATCTCCTGCTGCCGGGTTTCATAAACCACCATTTTATTCCAGGGGGAGACTACATGAAACCCCTCTCCATAAGTTTGAGTGGTGTCGATCCCACCTCCAAATGTTTTAAACAAAACACCTCCGTGTCCGGCATCAATTGTTACGGTCATTTTTGCCCAGAAAATGATCACGAGGATCACTCCGACAACGATCAGAATGGTGGGCATTAATTTTTTCCAGTTGAGTTCAAATTCTTGCGACATAGTGCGATTTTATTGATTTTCAACAAAGTTACGAAAAAAAATGATGAATTTGATATATTTGTGTCTGCCGGAGCCGGCATCATGGATTTGCACCTCATAGCAGACATTTTATTACTTTTGTGAAAGCCAAACAAGAACAGAAACTGATGAAACTTGCCGAACCTGATCTGATTGTTAATCCCAACGGAAGTGTATATCATTTGTATCTAAAACCTGATCAACTGGCCGATACGATCCTCATTATGGGCGATCACGGAAGAGTTCCTGAGGTCTCTGACTTTTTTGATAAAATAGAATGCAAGGTCTCGAACCGTGAATTTGTATCCCACACCGGAATCTACAGAGGAAAACGGATAACTGCTCTTTCTACTGGAATGGGCACTGACAATATCGACATCGTTATGCAGGAATTGGATGCCCTGGTTAACTTTGACCTTGAAACCCGCCTCCCCAAAGCTTACCGGAAATCCCTTACCATCATTCGCCTTGGGACATCCGGGGCAATCCAGCCCGACATCCCACTGAACAGCTTCGGATTGTCGACTCATGCCATGGGGCTCGATAACGTGATCTATTTTTATAGAGATTACAAGAACGTAATTGACATAGAACTCTCAGCTCATTTTGCCCGGATGTCAAATTGGGATACCAACTTAACGCTGCCGTATTTCATCAAAGGGTCGGAACAACTGATCCGGCAGTTCTTCGAAGAAACGGTTCATGGAATTACAGTTACAGCGCCCGGATTTTACGGGCCACAGGGACGGGGACTACACTTGGTCCTGACCGATCCCGGAATGATCGACAAACTCCAGCAGTTTCAATGCGAGGGGCACCGTATCACGAATTTCGAGATGGAGACATCAGCTCTCTACGGATTGGGAGCGTTATTGGGGCATGAAACCATCACCATCTGCGCCCTGGTTGCCAACCGGGCTACAGGTGAATACAATCCACATCACGGCCCGGTAATCAGGAAACTGATAGAGTTCGTGCTGGATCGAATAACCACAACGATGTAGAGCACATTTCGCTATTTCGCTATTTCACCATCCACTATTTACTATCTTTGTATTCCTCATGACCACTAACAACAATCAGCTTTCGGCACTGATCAATCTTCTGGATGAGCCCGATGACAAGACCTTCGACCTCATCAAAGAGAAGATTTTTGCATTTGGGGAGCAGGCTGTTCCGCCCCTCGAAATAGCCTGGGAAAATAATTTTGATGAACTTGTGCAGGGAAGAATTGAAGGGATCATTCATCATATACAACAGGAGGGCTTCCGCCATCAGTTGGTTGACTGGATGAAGCTGGGCTCTTCTGATCTACTGAAGGGGTTTCTCCTGATCTCCCGAAGTCATTATCCAGAATTAAACGCTGAGGAGATCACTATCACGCTGGAGCAGATGAAGATGGACGCCTGGCTGGAACTCAATGACAATCTTACGGCGCTTGAGAACGTAAAGGTCCTGAACCATATCTTTTATGACATGCATAAATTTGAAGGGAACAGAGTTAATCTTTATGCACCCACCAACCAATATATCAATACTGTCTTGGAGACACGCAAAGGGAGCCCTTTAACACTTGGGATCCTTTACCTCATCCTGGCGCAGCGGTTGAACCTGCCGATTCAGGGAGTGAATCTTCCGCAGCACTTTATCCTGGCTTATACCACTGAATTATATCACCCGGGAAAAGAGACCTCGGATGTGCTTTTTTATATCAATCCATTCAATAAAGGAGCCGTTTTTACCAGGCGTGAGATCGATCTCTTCATCAGTCAGATGAAACTAAAGCCCGAACCCTCTTTTTACAACCCTTGTACCAATGCGGACATCATGCAGCGGTTGATTAGCAATATGATCCTGACTTATACACAGCTGGGAAACCCCGAAAAATTGGAGGAGCTGAATAAACTACTGGAATTGATGAAAAAAGTTTATGATAATGAAGAATCCCACTAATTCCTTAATTTCCTAATTTCCTAATGACAAAGAAAATTCTTTCCCGTACAGTTGTTTCTTCCCTCCTTATCCTACTCCTTTCCTCCTGGGGTTACCAGGGGCATCAAAAGATAAGCGGGGGGATTACAGTCATACTGCCTCTGGAGATGGCATTTTTGGTGCCAGGGTGGACCGACATCGTGCGGTTGCATGCCTCCGACGCCGATTACCGGAAAGATACAGATCCTGATGAAAGTCCCCGCCACAACATCGATATTGATAACTACCCTGAGTTTATCTTCTCGGGAAAGATCAATCAGGATCTGGATTCACTTATTGCTGAATTCGGGTATTCATTTGTCATCGACCAGGGGGTGTTACCATGGGCTACACTTACCTCATACGATTCGTTGGTAAGTTGTTTTGCAAGGCACAACTGGGAAAAGGCAGGTTTGTTTGCTGCCGACCTGGGACATTATGTTGGAGATGGTCATATGCCAATGCACCTGACAAAAAATTACAACGGTTAGTATTCGGGGAATACAGGCATCCACTCCCGGTACGAATCAAAGATGATCAATCAGTTTGCTTCACAGATTATCATCACAAATGATTCGGTGAAACTGGTTAGCGATGTACCTGGGTTTATTTTCAACTATATCTATGGAAATTATCCTTACGTTGACAGTATTCTTCAGGCCGATGATTATGCGCAGTCTGGTGCAGGAAGTACCTCCTCAGATTTTTATTATCAGACGTTGTGGGATGCATCCACCTCATTTACAATTCCATTGTTTCAGAGGGCATCCAATGCATTAACAGCATTGATCCATAGTGCCTGGGTTGAGGCAGGAAAACCCGTGATGGATCCAAACGCTTTGCTTGATTACAAGGCAATAAAAACAACCCGGTTATTTCAAAATTTCCCTAACCCATTCCGTTCAATCACCTATATTCCTGTTGAGGTAATGGATCCAAATACAAGGGTGATGGTGCAGGTCTTTGATGCCACAGGCACCCTCAAGGCAACCGTTATCGATGAAAAGAAGGCGGCAGGTTACTACGAGATTTCGTGGGATGCAAATGGCGTTGCGGAAGGGATCTATTACTGTATCCTGAAAGCGGATGATGCCATAATGACGAAGAAAATGGTTGTCATGCATTGATTTTACTCATGCCGGGTTTTGTTCTTCACCACAAAGACACCAAGACACAAAGGCCACGAAAATTTCATCAGAAAAATAGCCTTGTGAAGGTCTTTCCCAGGATACGGAAGTAATTTGTAAGAGTAGGGTGTTCAATGAACTTCATGTTTAGCCGAATCTTCGCCGGCATCACCTCGTCGATGTAGGTTCTCTCCGGATCTTCAGATCTGCCCAGGATCTCATTTTCGTTGATGTATTCAATGGAGGCATAATCCGTGATGC
>CAZXQU010000114.1:0-4999 GCA_964642545.1 uncultured Prolixibacteraceae bacterium
CGCTACCTACTTTGATTCTAATTTCGAATAGTCCATCAGTTCCTTCAAGGTGTTTGAAAAATTTCTCAGGAACCATTTTTAATGATCTGACAAGACCAATTACCCAATCAATTTTACCCTGAACTGCAGGTTTTTGAGCATAATAGAACTCCCAAAAATCATCACCATAGACGTAGGTCCTTCGCATATATATCTCATCAACGCAACAAAGTTACCTAAATAGGTAACACAAAGCAAGTTTTATTTGAATTTTTCTCAGCAATTTTATCTTAACAAGTCCGAGGGTGATTATATAAACGAAAAGCATGGCCCCCGGAGGCGGCCTAATGTGGGGGCGGGTGAGTGGCGCCGGAGGCGCCGCGAAGCGGCCCCCGTAGTTGATGGAGTTTTGGTGGAGGCTGGCAAGCCAACCGGTGGTGCAAGCACGGGTTGGCGGTGGAGGGGGATTGTGGAATGGCTGGAGGTTTTGGGAAGAGGTCGGCTGGATTGCCTGGTTTCTTGTGATTTGTTGAGGCCCCGGGATGATGTTGCCGGAGGCTTGGGGATCAGGTTGAGTAGCGTGACGAGTCCGGGGATATTTAACATAGTGCCTTTATAAGACAAACGGGGTTCAAGGTTGGGATTGGATGGGGGTCGGAAGGGTTGCGCCAGCTGGGGTTCCTGGTAGCTACCAGTTGTCGCAGCCCTTTGTTTTATAAAATGCATTATGTTAACATAGACCAGGGGACAGGGCTGGCGGGATGGAGCTCTGAGTGACAGACGGTGGCGGCTTGAGGTGGAATGGTTGGTTGCTTGGTGTTGGCTGACAGATACCGGTATGCTGGATGCCGGATAATGGCTTAATAACCACCGGGGGAAGGGTAACGGAAAGTGGTTGGTCACTCCTGCAGCTACGAAGGATGAGTAGCAAGGGTGTGGCCAGAAGATGGTCTGAGTACCAATTTGGTTAGTCAGCCAACCGGTACCGGAGGCAGGGTTCAAACAGGGAAATGATGTTGGATTTAGTGAGTGCCCTGCCGGAGGGAGGGGTTGGCGGTGGAGATTTGAGGATTGATGCTGGAAGTTAGATACGAGATACGCGATCTGTGAAAAAGGATATTAGATAGATGATTGAGGGCTAAGTGGAGGCTTCTTTGTTCACTTCTAGCAATGAACGAGGGCGGGTTGGTTAAAGAAGGCAGGTTGAGTGCAACCTGATCTGGGACTAGAATGCAATTGCAGAAATGATAGCGTTTGTTTTGTATATTGATTTTAGGGATTGAATCGGAGTCTCTTACTTGTACATATATTATTTCATAATTTTACAAAACGTAGCAATTCAACATGTCCTTATATATCCATACAACATGACCAAGGAACAAGTATATAATCAACTGGTAACAGCCAGAAAAGAGTGTAGATTGTGTTCGGAACTAAAATTGACCAATCAGTCTCAAGCTGAATATGACACGAGTTCTATTGGGAAATGGTCGGACTGGCAAGGAAACCTGAATGCCAACATTATGGTTATCGGACAGGATTGGGGCTCTTTAACCTACTGGAATGAAAACAGGGGAACAGATTCTCCTAATAACCCCACAAACCTGAACTTAATTCGGTTATTCGACACACTTGGTTGTAAAATAGGAACCATCCATAAACCAACTATCGACCAACCATTATTCTTTACAAATTCCGTTCTTTGTCTCAAGCAGGGGAATATGTCGGCTAAGTTGACCCAGAAATGCATTCAGAATTGCGGATCCCGGTTCTTAAAACCGCTGGTTGACCTTATTAATCCAGGACTAATTATTACTATTGGGTATAAGCCATATGCTTCTTTATTAGCATTGTACAAACCAAATGGATGGGAAAAGATCAAGCCATTAAAAGCTGTTGTCAGACAAGCACCAATTATTCTGAATCCAGAGGGATTGAAACTTATTCCCATGTATCATTGCGGTGGACTTGGATTGGCAAACAGAAGAATGGAGGAGCAGTTGAAGGATTGGAAGGATATCAACAAATGGCTTTAGACGATAACGTTAATAAAGAATATTTTGGAAGGTTGAAGGAATAACTTGGCAGGAATTATACCCTTGCCTGAACCAGTTTTGGCTGTACCGGTACCCCTGTTTCATCGTCGTCGTCACGATTGTACTTCAGAATTGTTATTCCTTTGCTGATATCGTAATCAAGGATCAGGTAAATTGGTGCCTCAAAGTTCCCCTGCAGTGTTGATCCTATTGCAAAAACTGTTCTACGCTTGCAATGCTTCTCAATGGCCAAGCTCTTCTCCAGATCGATTTCATCGTCAATCAACTCCATCCCGCAATCCTCGTTTGATGAAAGATCAAGACATCTTTTGATCATTTGCATCGTTCCGTAACCTCCCAAAAGGGTATTAGCGTATAATGGGTTGAAACGGTGATGAAAATCAGCTTCCCATTCACCCAGGATCTCAAGAAAGAATTTTCCATCACTGATCCTTATCCCATCCGTTTTGTAGTCATCTGGATTGAATTTATAGTAGTGTTCCATAAAGCTTCAATTAGGCTATTGAAAAATTCCATTCATGATATTTATACGGACCTGAAAGACCAGTATAGCTACCACTCTGCACCCTAAGATTTCTGCGCGGTTCTGATTCGTAAAAAGGATCATTTATTCTTCTTAAACTGAAACCAACATGGTTAGGAGGAGAGTTTAATGTTTCCTCCCTTGCTGTCTTCTCCATGATTTTTGTATAATCTGAGTCTTTGATATTAAACAACTTATCAAACATGTAATTTGCTTTGCCAAATTTATTCAGCTTCTCCTTTTCTTTGTCGTTTCCAATCTTTGTCACGTCGGATTCCATTAACTCATGATTGTGATCCCTGAATTGTCTGAGAAGGATACTAAACGGAAGATACTTTCCAAGAACTTTGATATCCATCCTCCCACCGTAGTAATAAATGCGGGGACCTTCCAGTAATTTATTCATGAACTTGAGTTTGGACGGATCCGAAGGTAACAGTTCAACTGGGTTTAAATGATTACAACGGACTCCCTGGAACTCAGACATGTTGGTCCTGAAAAGTTCTTTGATAAAATCCCCGGAGGTATCCCAGATCCCGTCGGCATAGATCTCCACCATGGAAATAATGCATTCGGGACTGTTTCCAAATCGGAGACTGGAGCCCAATAGTTTTTTTGCCATCAGTTCGAGGTCTTGTTTCACAACCACGATATCAGAGTAGTAATCTGCAAGAAAGTTCCTGTAGAGAGTCAGGTATTGTGATTGCCTTTGTTTAAGTGGCATTTCAATCAGTTGACTTGTGGTCAGCATCCAGTATTTTTTCAGCCGGTTGTAGGAATCTCTGTTTTCATCCGAACCGTTTGCCAGGAATTTGATCAGGTCGTTCATGGTTTTCATTTTACCCAAATCTACGATATTTTACATTCCCAGGAGATACAATTCAACACGCCACCTTCCTGGGCGATTTCGGTGCAGTTGAGGGGTAGGATCTTTTTGTTGGGGAAGTATTCCTGGATTTTGGCCAGGGCGGGTTGGTCTTCGGGGAGGTTGTATTGGGGAAAGATGATGAGCGTTTCGAGTTCAAGGTAGTTCATGTAGCAACCGATGGCGGAATCTGTTCCTTTTGGTCCAGGGAATGAGCGATAAGGGAGGATACCGGCGATGGTGAGGCCATGGGATTGGAGGGCTTTTTTGAATTTATTGATGAAGGTTTTGCTATAGCCATCTTCTTCCAGATAATCGTTGATAATAACGGTATCATCGGAAACAAAGCGGACCATTCCGTCGGAGTGACCGTAGATGTCACCGGGTTCTTTTGGAATGATGATGAGGTTCTCGATTTCCAGGGTTTCGGCGATTTTCTGGAGGAGGAGCGGTTTGTTCGTTTTGTATGATGGGTTCTCTTTGTAGATTTTTTCGGTCATGATGACGGTTTTTCCCCTCCGGATGATGTTGCCACCATCAATGATCAAGTCGGATCGCCTGAGGTCGATGGGTAGGTTCATTGTGACTTTCCAGGGATCTGTTTTGGTTTGTTCCCATCCGTTCTTTAGGTAATCGGGGTCATAGATGAACTGAACAAAGGTGTTGTCTTTCACATGGACTGGCATATAGTCGCGGCACCAGATGTCTTTTGTTTCGGGGAGGAAATGATACCGTATATAGTTATTCATCAGGCAGTCGCTGAGGGCTGTCATAAATTCAGGATATCTGATGACAAGCTCAAAGGAGAAGTGTACAACAACAGTTTGTTTTTTTTGAAGATTTTCGTTTTCATGAATAAGGGTTGCGTCCTGTGGTTTGTTAACTATTTTGGAGTTGCCTGGTTCTGGAATTTGAGATTTCCATTGACCAATCTTCTCCAGGTATTCGAGCATCAGATCCACTACCTTCCAGACGATCTTTTGGTCATAGATACGGTTCATGCTCACAAGATAATGTTCGACAGCTCTCTTAAAGTCCATATCCCCGACGAGCTGGCTTTCCGAATAATTCCAACGCAACACAAAACCTGATTCGATATCGACGATTTCTTCCTCTGACAGAGGGAATGGTAGCCGGTCAAGGACATAACCAAACACTTCATCTGAAATGATGGGGCGGGGGTATTTATCTGTCTGGATCGATGGGATATCTGCAAGAGTCAGGTTTGGATCATAATGCATATAATTTTCATAGTCCTCTATCCGGCCAGCCAGATAAGCCTGTGAGCAATCTTCCAACTTTCGGCGGGTGGATTGAATCAGTCCTTCAGGAAGCTCAATCAGCCCAGTCAGGGCATGGAAGATATTTTCAAAACCTTTTTCTTCGGGAAGGCTATAAATAGTCAGGATCTCGGTTGATATTTCACGAATCCTGTTCCGGTAAGAAGAGAGGGCAAACGGAACTCCTTTGATTTGAATCATGATGTATAAATCAAACATTTCTTCCAGTAAATTATCTACTTTTTCCATTGTAATAATATTATAATATATTGATAATTAATTAATTATGCAAGAT
>CAZXQU010000115.1:0-4745 GCA_964642545.1 uncultured Prolixibacteraceae bacterium
AGCACCTACACCTCGAAGCTGCTCAACATGAAATATTTCCTCACCCACCTGGATGCCAGAAGCCTCTTCCTCATCGACGAGATGGGCACCGGCACCGACCCGAGTGTTGGGGGAGCTATTGCCGAAGCCGCCCTCCTCTCCATGGCCGCCAGTGGGGCTTATGGGGTGGTGACGACACACTATTCAAATTTGAAACTGTTGGCAGGAACCCCTAAATCCCCTAAAGGGGACTTGCTCCGCTCTGCGGGTACCCCTAAATCCCCTGAAGGGGACTTGCTCCGCTCTGCGGGTACCCCTAAATCCCCTGAAGGGGACTTGCTCCCTCCCCTTCAGGGGAGGGTTGGGGAGGGGTCGATAGCTATCCAAAACGGCGCTATGCTCTTCGACACGCGCAACATGAAACCACTCTACCTGTTGAAACAAGGCAAGCCGGGCAGTTCGTTCGCCATTGAGATTGCAACCAGCATCGGCTTCCCGGAAGAGGAGCTGAAACGGGCGTCGGAGCTGATTGGCGGGAGTCAGCTCGACTTTGAGCAGCAGCTACAAGACCTGGAGGTGGAAAAATCGGAGGTGAAGAAAAAGACAACAGAGCTGCAGGTGGCCGATGAATTTATCGGAGAGCTGATCGCGAACTACGAAAAGCGAATAGCAGAGCTGGATCGTTCCAAAAATGAGATCCTGCAACAAGCCCGCGAAGAGGCACAGCAGCTGCTTCAGGACTCCAACAAGCTCATCGAACGCACCATCAAAGAGATCCGGGAATCGCAGGCGGATAAAGAGAAGACGAAGGCGGCGCGATCTGAGATACGGGAAGCGCGATCAGCGATAACCCCTAAATCCCCTGAAGGGGACTTACTCCCTCCCCTCGAAGGGGAGGGTCGGGGTGGGGTCATAAACCCGAAACCCTCTTACACCGACATCATCCAGCAAAAACAGGAGACGTTTACCCTCACCCTCGATCTCCGCGGCAAACGGGCGGATGAGGCGTTTATGGATCTGCAGCACTTTATCGACGATGCGATCCTGCTCTCCATCCATGAGGTGCGGATACTCCATGGCAAAGGCACCGGCGCCCTCCGTGAAGTCACCCGCAACTACCTCAAGGGGAGGAAAGAGGTAAAAGGCTACCACGACGAAGCTTTGGAGAGGGGAGGGGCGGGGGTTACGGTCGCTACTTTTTAAGAATTTTTAACATTTCCCTTCCATCAGCCAAAGAGCTTAAATTAGCTTTTCAATGATTTAACGATTATATTTGCTCCCTTTCTCAAGAAAAAAAGCATGAGTTTACGAGCTAAAACGAATGAGCTGAAAAGGCGGATGAGCGAAGCGTTCGAAGGTGGTGGTGAAAAAGCCACTGAGAAGCAGCGCGAATCTGGCAAGCTGACAGCGCGTGAGCGTATTCTTTCGCTCCTCGATCCCGACTCGTTTCACGAATATGACCTTTTTGTGAAACACGCAGGCCAGGATTTCGATATGGACAAAAAATACCTGCCGGGTGATGGGGTGATCACCGGCACCGGAACAATCAGCGGCTGGCCTGTCTGCATCTATGCCCAGGACTTTACCGTAGCCGGTGGATCGCTGGGGTATATGCACGCCAAGAAGATCTGCAAGATCATGGATCACTCGATGAAGATGAAGGTGCCCTTAATTGGTATCAACGACTCGGGTGGAGCCCGGATTCAGGAGGGGGTGAATTCCCTCGCCGGATATGGAGAGATCTTTTTCAGAAATACCATCGCATCAGGAGTGATCCCGCAGATATCGGTCATCCTCGGCCCTTGCGCCGGTGGAGCTGTCTATTCACCTGCACTCACCGACTTCGTCTTTGTAGTGGATAAGATTTCCAAGATGTTCATCACTGGCCCCGAGGTGATCAAGACGGTGTTGGGCGAGGAGATTTCGATGGAGGAGCTGGGCGGCGCCAGGGTGCATGCCGAAACCACGGGAAATGCCCATTTCTTTGCCGAGAGCGAACTGGAGTGTTTTGACCAGATCAAAGAGCTGGTAAGCTACATTCCCTGGAACAACGAAAAGAAGGCAGAAGCGCTTTCTGCCAAAGCCCCCAAAAACCGCCAATACAAGATTGACAGTATTTTTCCCACCGATCCGTTACAATCGTACGATGTGCGCAATATCATCCGCGCGGTTTCCGACGATTCGGCCTTTTTTGAGGTCCATCAGATGTGGGCACGAAATATCGTAGTAGGGTATGGCCGTTTGGATGGACAAACTGTTGGCTTTGTGGCCAATCAACCCATGGTACTGGCCGGCGTGCTGGATGTCGACTCCTCCGACAAAGCAGCCCGCTTCATCCGTTACTGTGATGCCTTCAATATCCCTCTTATTACGCTGGTTGACCTTCCCGGATATTTGCCGGGCATCGATCAGGAACACATGGGGGTTATTCGTCATGGCGCCAAAGTGCTCTATGCCTATTCGGAAGCCACTGTCCCAAAACTGACTGTCATCCTCCGGAAAGCTTATGGGGGAGGATATATCGCGATGTGTTCCAATCACCTGCGTGCCGACTTTGTCTTTGCCTGGCCAACGGCCGAGATTGCCGTGATGGGTCCCGAAGGTGCCGCCAACATCATCTTCAGAGCCGAGATCAAAGCTTCAGCCAACCCCGATGAAACACGGAAACGGTTGATAGAAGAGTATCGCCAGAAGTTTGCCAATCCTTATGTGGCCGCAGCCTATGGCTATGTGGATGCCGTAATCTCCCCTTCCGAAACCCGCGACACACTGATCCATTCACTCCGTCTCGCACATAACAAGGAGGAGATCCGGCCGAAGAAAAAGCATGGAGTCCCGCCGTTCTAAAGTTAGAAGTCAGAAGTTAGAAGTTAGAAGTCAAGGTAGAAGGACGAAGTACGAAGAAAATGAGTAGAAGGAAGTAAGAGGTGATGAGGTGATGAATTGCCTGAAACCTGAAACCTGAAACCTGAAACAATTACCCCGCATGAAACTAACACGAAAAGCCAGCAGCGAGAAGCGAAAAGCGAAAAGCGAAAAGCCAAAAGTCGTCGAGCCTGTCGAGCACGACGACGGGCAGCTCTATGCTTTCACTTGCGAAGGAGCTGAGTACATGACCCTCTTTACCCGGAAATTCCACGACCGAAAACCTTATAGCCCGCCCAATCCAAAACTAATTCACGCCTTTATTCCCGGAATGATCGTGAAAGTGAACATCAAGGAGAAAACGAAGATCAAGAAAGGCGAACCCCTCCTCTCCCTCAAAGCCATGAAAATGAACAACGACATCCTCTCCTCCATCGACGGAACCATCAAAAAAGTGCATGTGAAGAAAGGAGACGTGGTTGTCAAGAATCAACTTTTGGTGGAATTGAAATAACCCGAAACCATGAAACTCCTCCGCGTCGCTTTCATCTCCTCCGCCCCCAACCTTGGCTCCTGCCCGAAGGATGGGTTGCCGGAGTTTGCGTTTATCGGGAGATCGAATGTGGGGAAGTCATCGCTGGTGAACATGCTTACGAGCAGGCGGGGGGTAGCCAAAGTGTCATCAACACCGGGGAAGACCCGATTGATCAACCATTTCCTGGTGAACGAAGCCTGGTACCTGGTGGATTTGCCCGGATATGGGTTTGCCAGGATTTCGCATACTACCCGGAAGAAGATCCGTGAGATGATCGACTCCTATATCCTCAAGCGGCAAGAGATGAAGTGCATTTTTGTGCTGGTCGATTCCCGGCTGGAACCGCAGAAAAAAGACCTGGAATTTCTCTCCTGGCTTGGAGAGAAGGGAATTCCTTTTTTTATCCTCTTTACCAAAGTCGATAAGCTATCGGCGGTGGAACTGGATAAAAGTCTGGCCCGTTACAAAAAACGACTTCTGGAACAATGGGAAGAGTTGCCGCTGATTGTTCCAACCTCCTCAAAGACAAAAGAGGGTAGGGAGATTGTGATTGGAATTATTGAGGAAATATTAGAAGGAAGACTTTAGTCAATTAGGAATTAGGAATTACGAATTAGGAATGATTTCTTAATTCTTAATTCTTAATTCTTAATTCATCATTCAGCCTTGATCCGCTTCATCAGGCTTGACTTGAGGTTTGCCGCTTTGTTCTTGTGGATTACCCCTTTTTTCGCCAGCTTGTCAATCTTGGAAACAACAGCCGGGAGATCTTTGACGACCTCTTCCAGGTTGTCGTTGGTACGGATCGCTTTTATGGCATTCCGGACGGTTTTTCCGTGGTAGCGGTTCGATTCGCGTTTGGTTTCGTTGGAACGGATTCTCTTTTGTGCACTCTTGTGATTGGCCATCTCGATCAAATGTATTTCAGTATGTTGGTATAAATAAAAGGAGTGCAAAAGTAGAACAATTTTCTGAATTCGCAAAACAAAGGTTTGTATCTTTGCCTCCGCCATGCCAAATTCTGTCGAAATACATAAAAACCTGATCGATATTGAGCGCGTAATTGTCTCCAAAAACCCTACACTGCTCAAAATAATCCCTGGTTTTGTGATCCGTTATCTGAAACGCATCACCCACCAGGATGCCATCAACGGCTACATCTACCGCAACCGGGAAAAAGTGGGACTGGAGTTTGTGGATGCAATACTCAAGGAGTTTGGAGCTGATATTACTTCACGATACGCCATAACCCCTAAATCCCCTAAAGGGGACTTAATTCGCTTCGCGAGTATCCCTAAATCCCCTGAAGGGGACTTACTCCGCTCCGCGGGTACCCCTAAATCCCCTGAAGGGGACTTACTCCGCT
>CAZXQU010000116.1:0-4324 GCA_964642545.1 uncultured Prolixibacteraceae bacterium
TGCCGACACTCGGATTTTCAGGCAAGACCCTTGAGTTTCACAACCTCCTCAAATTGTTACATGTTCTTGATATGACGGATTTTTCATTTACCACATTTTTTCCAATTTTAGTCAATTTTGGCAGATTTTGGAAAAGTTTTCTCACACGGATTCTCACACTGAAAGAATGTTTAGGACGCCTGTATTCTCAGTTGTAGTAATGCATTTCCCATAAGTGTAAAAATATTCATTTTCGCATATTGATCTTGCCTGTTACAACATACGGAACCTTTTCCTTCTGCATAATTCCAATAAAGGGGTGTAAATTCCTACGCAAAAGAAGTAATAATGTAGATGAGGCAATGTGTATCCCCGTATTTCGAATCGGGGTAACTATGACCCCAAAAAATCCTCCATACGCCCAGATCCATCAAGAGATTCCTTAGGATCAAAATGTAATATTGGAAATGTGATGCCATACAGGCCAATCTCGCCAGTTTCAGGGTCCTGGACTACATTTTCTATCTTACGTTTATCGGCATCAATGGCCACGGGCTCGTCCAGGGAATAGGCATAGAACGGCTGGATGCCCCTGCCCGCATATTGGAGCGTCCGATACACATATTTGAAAAACGATCCTGTATAGCGATAACGACGGATGCATCCTTCGATTGTTTCCTGAATTTTCTCATCGTATCCCCTCCACCGAGACATATAGCCAGGGTGGTCCAGCCATTCGTCAACTGCATACCGGACAAGCCTCATGATTTCCTGTTTTGCCGTGAAATTGCCGCGCTGAGCGAGGCGTACCAAACGAATGCTGATAATATCACGCAGGTGTCGATCAGCCCGATCGGAAGGAACAATAAAAACATAAAGTTTGTCCCGATATCTGTTCAAAATGGCATCAACTTCATTTCTGTTCCTGTATGGATGGAGTATTTTGGGCCTGCGTTTCGGCATCCAGCGCCGCTGATACTTCCAATCCAAGACGGAGGTCACTCGATCCCAATCGATGGCATTCCATTCGGTTCGGATGTTTTTCTGAATGAAACGATAGCACTTAGGGGCGTGCTTGAAAATCCAGGAAGCGGTTAAGATTCCAGGACTCTTTCGGGATACCACAGCATTGAGTTGCGTTGCGACAGCCTTAAAATCCATTTCTTTCAAGGGGGTAGGGTGTTAGACAAACGGAACCAATGTTTTTGTTCGCGTTTTGTAACCAGGATATGTATCTGGGTGCCTACTCCGATATTTTAAATAATCAATGGACATTTTCCAATATTGACTTGGCAAATGAAAGTTAATTATTGCAAAAGGTAACGCTATTCGTTACCACCTGCGACAAATGACTCAGTACGGATCCAACCACAATAATTATATTGACAAGATATTCCGTTAAGATTATATTCCTTGCATGGCATGTGAAGTAGAGTATACGGATGAATTCAATGAGTGGTGGGAAAGCCTGGACGAGCCAGAGCAAGAGTCGGTAGCAACCTGCGTCATCTTGCTCGAAGAGAGGGGAACATCCCTTCCATTTCCTTATAGTTCCGCAGTTGAAGGATCGAAATACGGACATATGAGAGAATTACGGATCCAGCACAAGGGAGATCCGTATCGGGTTCTTTATGCATTGGATCCGCGGAGAATCGCCGTCCTTCTGATAGGAGGAAATAAAGGAGGCGATGGTCGTTGGTATGAAAGACTGATCCCAATGGCCGACAAGATTTATGAAGAGCACCTGAGAACCCTGGAAAGGGAAAGAAAGGATTAAAGCAATGACTAAACCATTCCATGTATTAAAAAATAAAATGATGCCCGAAAGACGAAAATCAGCCGAGGAGCGGGCAAAAAGGATACTTGCTGAAATGCCTCTTCAAGAACTCCGTCAAGCGAGGCATCTGACGCAGGAAACCCTGGCAAGAAATTTATCGGTGAAGCAAGCTGCAGTTTCCAAGATGGAGAACCGCACTGACATGTACATCAGCACGTTAAGGAATATGATCAAGGCGATGGGCGGCGACCTGGAAATCATCGCAAGATTCCCGGACGGAGAAGTGAAGATAAATCAATTTAAGGAAATAAATCCTGACGAAGATTCTATGCCCGCTTAATCAAGAATCTTTCTGATCACCTGCAAACTTGTTGATTATAGGATAAAAGACGCGACGACATAAAAGCCTTTTTCTCAGCTATGTATTTACGTACATTTTCCTGTTATATTGTTCTTCTTATCAAGTACATCTAACAACATTTCAACCCAAAATAAACGAAAGGCGCTCATTCGGAAAAATAGGAGATTTTCTAATTAAGGAAAAATTATAGATCAAAAGATTGATTTTTACTTGTGGAGTTTTCTGATCAGCGTTGTTCGATGCATTCCCAATGCAGTCGCTGCGCTTTGCAGGTTGCCGTTGTGCTGCCGGAGGGTCTGATGGATCAGTTCTCTCTCGAAGTTGTTCATGATCGTCCGGAAATTGCGAGCATTCGCGGCCGGCATGATCGTGGTCATGGGAGGGAATTTGAGAGATAATTCCTCCAGGATGTGATCTCTCGTGATTTTGTCCTGAGGATACAACGCCACCAGACGCTCAATTATATTATAGAGCTCCCGTACATTTCCGGGCCAGGTGTGGTCGGTCAGTGCCTGGGCGGCTGATGGCATCAATTGCTTTCGCACTTTGTAGCTTCGTGAGATCAATGTCAGGAAATGCTCCGCCAGAGGATAGATATCTTCAACCCGCTCCCGCAGGGGCGGGATATAAATAGGTATGACATTCAAGCGATAAAAGAGGTCTTCGCGGAATTGTCCGACTTTGATCAGAGACGGCAAATCGCGATTTGTAGCAGTAAGAATCCTTACATCCACATGTTCGGCGGAAACACTTCCGACGGGATATATTTCTTTTTCCTCGATTAGACGGAGCAGTTTGACCTGAGTTTGACGAGATACATCGCCGATTTCATCAAGAAAGAGCGTTCCGCCCGCTGCAGCATGAACCAGGCCGCATTTCCCGGATTTTAACGCCCCCGTAAATGCCCCTGCCCGATAGCCGAATAACTCGGACTCTAAAAGACCTTCCGGGATGGCACTCGCGCTCACTTTGATCAAAGGCTTATTTCTGCGGCGGCTAAACTGGTGTATCACCTTGGCGATGACTTCCTTGCCTACTCCGGATTCCCCTAAAATTAAAACAGTCGAATCCGTTGTAGCGACCTGGACCGCCCGCAGTAGAATCTTTTGCATTGTTTTGCTGGCAGCAACGATATTGGTGATCGGTGAGAAGGGGAACATGCTCTCCACCCCCTCAACAACTTTTGGGCAGAGTTCTCGCGGATATACGGTCGTGACCACGAAAATGATGTCTCCGACCTGGTTGAAGATGGGATTTCCCGTCACGACCACATGCTTACCTGTGCGCAGGATTTTTTGTTCGATCGTCACAGGAGCTTTGTGTTTTAGAACGAGCAGTGAAACGGAACGGTCATAAAACCCTTCTTCTTCGAGCTTCTGCATATGCCGCCCGATGACTTCTTTTTCCTCTATTTCGGACAATAATTCATATGCTTTATTGACCCCCAGGGTGAATGCGGATCCGTCCGTGAGGTATACTCCCGTTTCCTGGATCGTACCAAGCTGGCTGTCATTGTTGGTTATGAACGTCACTATATTTTTCACGGAATATCATCTCCTCATGAAAAATATGAGAGTTGCGCTTTGGATATGGTGTTTTCCTGGATGGGTCTTGATATCCTCTGGTCAACTTCTTCGTGATAGATCAGCCGTGGTTTAAAGAAGCATCCATTTAAAGGATGGATATCCGGTCGCTTTGGCAGAGGCAAAAATTTAACCTCAAACACTTACCTCAAGATATCCTGAATGTTGAGGTGATGCACTGACTGCTCACTTCTACCCCATTTGTCCTGTCTGTCAAGGGTTATTTTTATCCCCGTGTTCCCGGACATTGATCCGGGTGACCTTAGTGCGGAATTGCACAATCTTACATGTGCAAACATGCACTAATTTGCATTGAAATTCAATTTGCGTGAATCTGCAGAGCCGCACTCAGAAAAATATTCGCTCTCTGCCTGTCGACTCGCCATCCAATGAATAATCCATAATTGTGACTGGTTACAAGATGGACGTTTCGTGTTTTTGCAAAGCTTTAGGATCAGGATGTCGATTTTAATTCAAAACCTCTTTATCTGGTACATCCTGTGCTCTGTATGAAAAAGGGCTGTTTAAAGCTGAGAAAACAATGAGACAAACATTAGAGGAGTATCTGCCATGGCACTGAAAACCCCTGAACAATATGAAGAGAGTCTGCGCAGGATGAATTTC
>CAZXQU010000117.1:0-4297 GCA_964642545.1 uncultured Prolixibacteraceae bacterium
CTTCGCTGAGCGAAAAGGTGGAATCATCGGTGCAGTAGGCCAGGTCGCAGGCCGAAAGAAGTCCGTTGGCCCCTCCCAGGGAGACTCCGTGAACCAGCGCAATGGTGGGTTTGGAACAGGTATAGATGGCGTAGAAGCATTTCGACAGAAGCAGGCTCTCCTGGTAGTTGACATCGTAGCTGTTTTGTGCTACAGCTTTCATCCAGTTCAGGTCCACACCGGCACAGAAGGACTTGCCTTTGCCGCGGAGGATTACACAGATGGCATCGGTCGACTGCAGGTCGAGGAAACACTCGGCCAGCTCTTCCAGCATTGTTTTGTTGAAGGCGTTATGTATCTCAGGTCGGTTCAGCCAGACTGTAAAAACTCCGTTCTCAAGGTTTGTTTCTATTGTTGTAAACATGATATTGTTTCGTGTTTCAGGTTTCGTGTTTCGGGTTTTTTTACCACATTAGGCACAATAGGGCACATTAGTTCTATTGTGTTCTATGTGTCTACGTGGTTCATTTTTCATTACATCATCACCTCATCATTACATCCTGAATATCCCATATTTTGGTTCCGGGTACTTCTTATTCTGTGACACAGCGATCGAAAGGCCGATGATCTTTCGAGTATCAATGGGATCGATTATGCCGTCGTCCCAGAGCCTGGCCGTACTGAAATAGGCAGATCCCTCCTCTTCATACTTCTGGAGGATAGTCTGTTGTAACTTGTCCCTTTCTTCATCAGAGAGCTTTTGCCCCCTGGCTTTAAGCTGTTCTTCCTTTACCTGGATCAGCACACCGGCTGCCTGCTCTCCACCCATCACCGATATCTTGGAAGTGGGGTACATGAACAGGAAGCGCGGTTCGTAAGCACGTCCGGCCATGGCATAATTCCCTGCACCGAACGATCCGCCGAAGATCACCGTGAATTTGGGGACGTTGGCGTTGGCGGTGGCATGCACGAACTTTGCTCCATCGCGGGCGATCCCACCATGCTCATACTGTTTCCCAACAATAAAGCCGGTAATGTTTTGCAGGAAAAGAATGGGAATGTTGCGGGCAGAACAGAGCTCGATAAAGTGGGCAGCTTTTAGCGAGGTCTCCGAAAAGAGTACCCCATTGTTGGCTAAGATCCCCACCTCATACCCCATGATGCGGGCAAATCCGGTCACCAGGGTAGGGGCGTATTTCTCTTTGAATTCGTGGAAGAGGCTTCCGTCGACCATCCGCGCAATGAGTTCCCTGGAGTCCACTGGTTTCCGGGGATCGATTGGCAGGATGCCGTAGAGTTCCTGTGGGTCGTAATACGGTTCTTCGATGGGAGTTCGCGGCAACTCCTGGTATTCATGCCGATCGATCGATTCAAAGATATTCCGACAGATCTGGATGGCATGAACGTCATTTTCTGCCAGGTGGTCGGCTACGCCAGAGATCATCGTGTGGACTTCACCGCCTCCAAGTTCTTCTGCAGTAACCGTCTCACCAGTTGCTGCTTTTACCAATGGGGGTCCACCGATGAAGATGGTTCCCTGGTTGCGTACAATGATGGTCTCATCACTCATAGCCGGCACATAAGCCCCTCCGGCAGTGCAGGAGCCCATCACCACGGCAATCTGTGGGATCTTTTTGGCCGAAAGTCGGGCCTGGTTGAAGAAAAACCGGCCGAAATCGTATTTATCGGGGAACACGTTAGCCTGCTCCGGAAGGAAAACCCCTCCTGAGTCGACAAGGTATACGCAGGGAAGCCGGTTTTCCATGGCAATCTCCTGGGCACGAACATGTTTCTTAATGCTCTCCTTAATATAGGTTCCTCCTTTGACCGTCGCGTCATTGGCAACAATCATCACCTCTTTCCCATGGATTACCCCGATGCCGGTCACGATGCCGGCCGACGGAAAGTTGTTGTCATAGAGGTCGTAAGCGGCCATTGGCGAGAGTTCGAGAAAGGGGGTGTTTCTATCGACCAGCAGGTCGATGCGCTCCCGCGCCAGCAGTTTCCCGCGGTCTTTATGACGTTTGACTGAGGTTTCAGGACCTCCCCGTGTGGTGGATGCCAGCCGTTCTTTGAACGTTGCAAGGATCTTGAGGTACTCCTCTTTCTGCTTCTGAAACTCAGGGCTGGAGGTGTCAATTTTACTTTGTATTCGGAACATACAGGATGTGGAATAGGTTCGAAAGAGTAAAATTACAAATTTTTCCGTTATTTTTGGTTGAAAGAGTTGGTTGAAAGAGAATATGTAACAGGTAAAATCAGAAACAATGAAAAACGTTATCATAACAGGCGCCACCGGAATGGTTGGCAAGGGAGTGTTACTGGAATGTCTTGACCATGAGGAAATTCACGAGGTGTTGGTTATCGGGAGAAATCTTGTTGGAATCGAACATCCGAAGCTGAAGGAGTTGATTCATCCGGATTTTTCTGATTTCACGGATGTCCAAAACCAGCTTTCGGGGTATGATGCCTGTTTTTTCTGCCTCGGGATAAGCTCTGCCGGTCTGAAAGAGAAAGAGTACAAACACATCACCTACGATTATACCATGGCTTTGGCCGGAACACTGGTTGAAACCAATCCGCAGATGACATTCAACTACGTTTCGGGCGAAGGCACCGACTCGTCGGAGAAGGGTCGCATGATGTGGGCTCGGGTGAAAGGGAAAACTGAAAACGACCTCCTGAAGATAGGATTTAAACAGGCCTACATGTTCAGGCCGGGTGCCATCATCCCGTTGAGGGGGATCAAATCACGGACGAGGCTCTACCAGTTTTTGTACGATTATTTTATGTGGTTGGTGAAAGGCATCAAGGCTGTTGCCCCAAACTCAGTGGTCAATACCACCCAGATGGGATTGGCCATGATTAATTCCATGCTCAGAGGCTACGACAAACAGCTGCTAAAACCCAAAGACATCATTATTCTGTCAGAAAAATAGCACAACTTAAACTTCGTCTTTGCTGTGTGATCCCCTTATTTTATGCTTTTTATTCTGCGTTTAATGTATACACTTATTAAAATCCCTACTACGATAGTGACTAACCAGTTTATTGTTATTGCAGCTACTTCGAACCTATAATCTCTGTCGATCCCAAATTTGAAAGAATATAAAACAAATGCCACACCAGTTACCAAGAATGGCATCAGGAGTAGAATGCGAATAGATTTTCCTAAACCTTTTTCCCTGGGGAAGATTGGGAATAAGAACAAAAATGAAATGCTCATTGTAATGTATCCTAATTCTTCCATCGCAATAAATAGTCCATGTCCGTTATATTGCGTGATTAAAGCAATTCCTTCCATTTCGCCTTTCATTACACTAACAGGCACAACGGAGAATTGAGTAAAATAGGCAATCAATAAAACTGTTGCAGAAATTACTGTAAAAGCAACGCTTATAGAACTAAATAATTTCTTTTCAGGCGGAGCAATAAAATGATTCGAGATCATAAAAATGATGTAGGCAAATAGTTGAAAAATTGCAAGATACATCCAGTGGTAATCTCTTGGGTAATAGGACAGGATGTCAGGGTACGGATAGCTCATGCAGTCGCCCGGGCAGTTAGGTCCTGACGGTGGAATGGCAATCATGGCAAATCCAAATGTAATGATTGTCAATATTACGAATGAAAGAGATGAATAAAATCCAAATTTCAACATGCTGGTTTGGTTGTTGTCTATTTCCATGATATGTTTTTCTAACTTACTCTTCCAGCTTCTTTCCCCTGGTCTCCGGAAATGTCCAGATCCACAAGCCAGTAAGGATAGCAAATAACGCTGCCAGGGAGATGCCTCCGGAGAGACCGTAGTTGACCGCGACGACGGTGATGATTACCGGGGTAACGAACTGAACTCCACGGGCGAGATTGAAAGCGGTCCCCATGGCGGTGCTTCGGATGGAGGTGGGGAAGAGTTCGGAAAACAGCGCTCCGTATCCGCCGAACATCCCGGTGCCGAATCCAACCAGGAACATGAATCCCAGGATCACTGGAGGATAGGCGACTACGGCATTCCAGAAGAGAGTGATCATAAGAAGTCCGGCCGCCATGATGAACGAATAGATGGTATAGGCCGGGCGCCGTCCCCACCGGTCGGAGACGAAGCCGAAAGAGGCGTAACCCAGAAAGCCGCCTGTTTGAATTACAAGCATCCAGAGGGCCGATTTTGTCAGTGTGAACCCCCGCTCGGCATGCAGGTAACTGGGCATCCATGCGTAGGTGAACCAGTAGGCGGTCATGTCGAAGATAGCCAGGATGAGAGCCAGGATGAAGAACTTCCGGTGAGCTTTGGTAAAGAGCTGCAGTAGTTTGTTCTCCT
>CAZXQU010000118.1:0-3769 GCA_964642545.1 uncultured Prolixibacteraceae bacterium
CTTCATCAGGTAAAATAGTGGGATGGACACCACCCATCACCACAGTTTTCCCTTTTGCTTTGAATTCTGCAGCCACCTCATATGCGCGCGGAGCGTTGGCTGTCATGCAACTGATTCCCACCAGGTCACAGGACTCGTCAAAGTCAATAGGCTGCACTTCCTCCTCGATGATCTTGACCTGGTGCATCTCAGGAGTTAATCCTTCCAGAATATACAAAGCTAACTGAGGCATCATCAGCTCTTTAACAGTTCTTTTCGATTTGCTTACGGCAGGCGATATCAAAAGGATCTTCATGATCTAGTTTTTGTGAATGTTAACAAAAGGATGTGAATGCACTACATCAATCTGATGCTTGATCAGCTTGTGAATGTTTTTCAAATACATTTTTTCACTCCCGGAACAAAACGAAAGGGCTGCTCCCTGATTTTCCGCTCTTCCGGTACGTCCGATACGGTGCACATATGTTTCGGCCTCTTCAGGAATCTCAAAGTTGATTACATGGGATAGCTTGTCGACATCGATTCCACGTGAAGCTACATCTGTAGCAACCAAAACACGGATACTATTGTTCTTGAATGCTTTCAGTGCCTTTTCACGGGCATTCTGTGATTTATCACCATGAATGGCATCGGCCTTAATCCCCTGGCGGCTTAGATCTTTAACTACCTTTTCGGCTCCTCGCTTTGTCCTTGTAAATACCAGGGCCTGGGTTACAAGTTCATCTTGCAGGACATGGGCTAACAGGAGTTTTTTATTCTCCTGCGAGACGTGGTAAACCTTTTGTGAAACAAGTGAAGGCGGTGAGGCAACTGGAGCAAGGTTCACAGTTTGAGGGTTAACAAGTATTGATGTTGCCATATTCCTGACTTCCGGTGAGGTAGTAGCAGAGAATAACATCGTTTGTTTGCGGGAAGGAAGTTTTGCAATAATCTTTTTAATATCGTTGATGAAGCCCATGTCAAGCATGCGATCTGCTTCATCCAAAACAAAATATTCGATTTTATTTAAGTTAATGAATCCCTGGTGTATCAGGTCAAGAAGGCGTCCTGGCGTTGCAACCATGACATCTATGCCTTTTTGTAACGCCTGCGTTTGTGGTCGTTGTGACACGCCACCATATACCGTCAGAAGTTTGATATTTAGTCCTTTGGAATAGATAAAGAACTCTTGACTGATCTGGGAGGCAAGTTCACGGGTAGGAGCGAGGATAAGTGCCCTTACGGCTCTTCTCTGGTCACGGTCCCTGTCTGTAGTTAATAGTTGTAAGATTGGTAGTGCGAATGCAGCAGTCTTTCCGGTGCCTGTTTGTGCCACGCCAAACAGATCTTGTCCTTGCAAGATGATTGGTATTGTTTTTTCCTGGATTGGGGTCGGGTTCAGGTACCCTTTCTTATGGATAGCTTGTAATAAAGGTTCAATAAGATTTAGTTGTTCAAATTTCATTTAATGTTTTTGGTATTAGATAGTATATAATAATCTTGCTCCGGAAGGGTGTCCGTTATGGAGCCACTCCGAAAAGCTTTTTAAAAACTGTAAGACGCGCTGAGTTGTAAAGGAGGGGATGATTACATTCAGATTGAGGTACAATCTTTCAAAAGGATTTGCAAAAATACAACAAATAAATGGATTTGCGTTATTTTTCTCAAAATCAGTTAAAAAGGGGAAAGCGATTAGGGATTAGGGATAATCCCAATTGAAAGGGGAAGAGCCATCATACAAACGTACTGTTGGTTCTTCCCTCTTCTTTCGTATTTCGTTATTTTCCACCCATAATCAACTGCACTCCAGAAGATATTGTCACTTGGGAGATATCAGATAAGCCGGCTTCCAGCATCCAGGATTTGAGCTCATTCTCGGTATAAGTATCCCCGTGTTTTGTTCCCACCAGCATATTGATGGCGAAAATGGCTCCAACCTGAGGTTCAGTCCGGTCTTCATTCATGATGTGGTCGAGGATCACAAGCTGCCCGCCAGGATTAAGCGCTTCAGCTCCTTTTCTGATTAGAAGTTGATTTTCTTCAGGCGAATTTATATGGATAATGGCCGACATAAAGACCAGGTCGTAGCCTGAACCGAAGTCGTCTTTCAGATAATCCCCTGCCTTGACCGATATGCGATCCGGGATCCGGGATTGGCTCCGCCGATCTCCGCTTCGCTTCGATTTAGGATCCGGGATCACTTTTCGCGTATCCCGAATCTCGTATCTCGTATCGTTAACGTACTTCTCCGTTATCCCCACAATCCTCGGTAAATCAAACACAACCCCTGTCATCTCCGGATTTCGACTTAGGAATTCCAAGGTAAAGGCTCCCGATCCGCCTCCAACATCCAGAATCCGCTTTACGTTTGTCAGGTCAAGGAAATCGGCTACCTCAACAGCCTGTGGGCCTGCACGTCTATGCATTGCAGCAATAAATGACTGTTTCCACTCTTCGGGTCGTTTGTTGATAGGATCCTCAAAGTAGACAGATGTACCAACTTTTACAGCATCGGTTAGTGTACTCCAGGTCTTCCAGGTATGGTTAGTAAGGGCAAGTCCACTCATATAGGCAGGGGAGGTGGAGTTAAGAAACTTGTCGGAGAAAGGTGTATTTAAGAACTGATGGTTCTCTTTGACGAGCAACCCAATCGAAACCAATGCATTCAGAAGACGGTCAGTTGCCCTCACATCGGTTCTGAGAAGAGAAGCCACATCCCCAGAGGCTTTCGCAGATCCAGAAAGATGGTCAAACACTTTCAATTCTGCGGCGGAGAGAATGATCCGGCTGACGCGGAAGGCGTTGACCATCTCCAGTAATTGGGCAGGGTTGGTGATCTCTGTGTTTTTTGGTACCATTCCCCTATTTTCCTATTTTCCTACTTAGAGAGTCCCAGAACACTTACCCCCTGATCGTAAACGATATCCACCGGGATATTTTTCGATTTCAGCAATTCTAATTCTGATTGAAGCTCTGCACCAATCACACCGTTTTGTTCCAGAAAGGCTGAGGCTCCGTCATAATCTCCATCGCCTTCAAATGTTAATACCATCGCTGCCCACTCGTTCATCGCTTCACGAATCTTTTCAAAATTGACTTTGTAGGTTCCCTGTTCCGTGCGCTCAAAAGCACCTTTTTCGCTGAAAAAGTTGAAGCACATCATGTTGGCCTTGCCGTGGGCGCTTGCTGCCCCAAATCTTACAGAGCGGAACATTCCTGCCATGTAGGTGACAAAACAATCTTCGGGTGTAATTCCTGTGATTTCTCCCATTTCAATTAACTTGACAGCCAGAAAGAGGCCGAGAATATCTGCTTTAGCCTCTTCGAAGGCACTGTATTTCTCTTTCAGCGCTTCACGTATATTTCCTTTTCCGGTAATTGTTTGCTTGATGCCCAGTCCGTGACCTACTTCATGGAACATCACGTTGCTGAAGAAGGCGTCAAACTTGATGTTTTCACGCTGTGCGGAATCGATCAGCACTCCGGCGATCGGAACAAGAATATTGTCGAACTTGGCGCGCATGGCATTCTTCAGCTGCAAACGACGGCTTCCCTTTTTCATCTGTACCAGTTCATCGTTTGGAAGATTGATGGCAATGGTCTTGCTTCCACCATTCATGTCTCCGGCGCTGTAAATGATATCATAGGCATTGAGGTCGGATTCGGTACCTGGCTTTTCCTTTTTGTATTTGGCATCAACAGGTAATTGTTCCTGCAACATGGGTAGATAGGCAGCAAATTTCTCAAGTTTCTGGCTCCACTCTTTGTCTTTTACCAATACGGCACACTC
>CAZXQU010000118.1:3793-4051 GCA_964642545.1 uncultured Prolixibacteraceae bacterium
GATCGTGTTGGTTTTCATCTCCATCCAGGCAATATCTGAATCATAATACGAATCCGTTACCAACGCTTCAGCTCTTAGTTCCAGGTACTTCTTCAGGCCTGCGTCTTCTGCCAGCTCTGCCGCAGATTTCAGCAGTGTGGCGGCCTTTTCAAGCTCCTCCTGAAATGCCTCGTGATACCATACGGCTCTCAGGCTACCATCTTCATTCCTCCAGATAAGGGTATACTGACTTGTTTTATCCCGATTATCCATCATCTC
>CAZXQU010000119.1:0-4023 GCA_964642545.1 uncultured Prolixibacteraceae bacterium
CTTCTTACGCTCTTCCTTCTCCCACTATCTCTTTTAGCCCAGCTTGATGCCGGCCAAAATGACACCATCAATCCGGGAATCCCTGTTACTCTCACCGCCACGTATGGGTTGATTGGCGAAGGCGTGACAACCTCTGAAGATGGTGTGGAAGGACCTTTCCCTATTGGTTTTACCTTCTCTTTTTTTGGAAATATCTATTCACAGTTTTACATCGGAGCCAATGGATGGATCAGCTTCTCTCCCAATGAAAATGCCAAAGGGGTGGATGATGTCTTCGCTATTCCAAATGCCAGTGATTTCTATCCCAAGAATGCGATTTTTGGCCCTCTCCAGGATCTCAATCCGATTCAGGCCGGAAGTCCCTTCATCTTCTTTAGGACCATTAGCCAGGATACAAATCGCCAATTGATTGTTATGTGGTGCCAGACTCCCTTTTATGAGTGTATGGATTCACTGATGACCTTTCAAATTGTCCTAAATGAGGGATCAAATACGATTGAGAATCACCTAATGAATAAACCATCTTGTCCATCCTGGCATGGGAATGCAGCTACCCAGGGGGTGCAGAATGAAACAGGCTTTGTTGGATATTCCGTTCCGGCAAGGAATGCCACTTCCTGGACTGCAAAACTCGAGGGATGGTTATATACACCCACTTCGGTCGATAGTTTTCAGATTGCCCAGATACCCTATAGCCTGTATCCCATCACTCCGGGAGAAAAGATCAGCTACAGATGGTATCAGGGGTCAGAGTTGATCGCTTCGGAGCAGTCGTTGGTGGTTGCCCCAACTGAAACTACTACATACGTAGTATATGCCACCCTGTGTGATGGAGAGGAGTTTGTTGATAGCGTTACCGTATTTGTAATTCCCTATATCCCTAATGCTTTTACGCCAAATGGAGATAGACTTAATGATATTTTCAGGATGGTGGGAACACCTCCCGAAAATATAACAGAATTCAATTTCCAGGTTTTTAACCGCTGGGGAGAGGTAATTTTCTCGACCTCCGATATCAAAATTGGATGGGATGGAACACTGAATGGGCAGGAGTGTCCGGTTGGTGTTTATGTGTGGGCTGTTTATTATAAAGAAAATGACAAGCACCGCATAACAACAAAAGGGACGGTAACGCTGGTCAGATAACCTTCTCTAAAACACCCAGGAGATCCTTTCTTGAGAATGGTTTCTCAATATAGTGGTTAGCTCCTTTGGAGATAATAAACTCTTTTTCATTCCTGAAGGTATATCCGGTTACAGCAATGATTGGGGTGCTGATATAGGAAGGTATCTTCCGGATCTCGGTAATAGCATCAATTCCGTCCATTCCTGGCCCCAGGTTTATATCCATCAGAATGCAGTCGTATTGGTTCTTCTTCACTAACTCGAGAGAAGACTCCCCATCCCTGGCAACATCCAGCTGGTAGTCCTTCCCGATAAAGAGCCTGACCAGTTCGATGTTGGCAACGTTATCCTCCACCAGCAAGATTACTGAATTTGCCTTGTGTGTTTTCACTGGTGCAGTGGGAATGAGAGGAGAAACAACGTCGGTTTTTGTAACGGTTTCCGTATCTTTCCATTCTGTTGGACAAAGTATAGTAAAGGTAGATCCGCGACCAACATCGCTTTCCACCACGAGTTTCCCTCCTAGCAGATGGATACTTTTCAAGGCGTTGGACAACCCCAAACCGCTTCCTTCATATGGCCTGCCAAACCCCTCATCAGCCTGACGGAACTCCTCTAGAATAAGTGCGTGCTTATCCCGAGGGATCCCGATCCCTGTATCCGAGACCTCAATCTGGATAACGTTATGGGTTTCATCCGAAAACCGTGCCGATACCGAAACCTCTCCTGTCTCAGTGAATTTTATTGCGTTGTCAATAACCTCCTGTAAAATCCTTTGAAGCAGAGATGTGTCTGAAATAAGAGTGAGATTCCCCTCCACCTCCAGGTTGAAGGTGAGCCCTTTCGACTCAGCTTGTTTCTGTACGTTTACCCCAAGTCCCCGGATCATTTCAACCAGGTCAATGGTGGTCGGTTTTAACAGGATCCCCGATACGAGCTGGGCATAGAACATCATTGATTCCAACGTGTGCTGAAGACGTTTCCCGGAGGTGAGGATGAATCCCGCTTTGGTACGGTTCTCTTCATCCTGTAACTCCTCGAAGAGAAATTCAGAGAACCCCAGAATTCCATTCATGGGCGTCCTGAGCTCATGACTCATATTCTGAAGCAGGGCCGATTTTAACCGGCTCGACTCTTCTGCAGTTTTTTTTGCATGGATAAGATCCTCTTCCGCCTGTTTTTTTTCCGTCACATCCATCACCACTCCACCCATCAGGGGTTCCTGCTCCCCTTCAGTGAAAACAAGGCATCGGCGGTCATAAACCCAGCGAACTGATGCATCGGGCCGAACGATTCGATACTCTCCTGCACACAAGCCGGTCGTTTTGAGTTCGTTTGTCATTGACCCCATCAGTGCTTTATCCTGATCATGAATGGCTTCATACCAGATGAGAGGATTCTCTTCCAACTCCTTTAATGGCCGGCCATAAATAGTTTCAAAAGCCCGATTGACAATATATATCTTCTTCCCATCCATTGAAGAGAGGAAAACTACATCCCGCAAATCCTCAATCAGCCTCTGAAACCTTTTCTCTGTTTGGTCCAGAACCGATTCAATCCGTTTCTTTTCACGCTTCACCTGCGTCTCTTCGAGTTCGCGCTTCACAGCCGGGCCAAGCCTGTGCAGGTGCGTTTTCATCAGATAGTCATTGGCCCCTCCCTTCATGATAGTAACAGCGATGTCCTCACCAACTGTACCAGAGACAAGGATAAAGGGGATATCCAACTTTTTTGACATGAATAGCTCAAGGGCATCTTTCCCGCCAAAGCCCGGCAAAGAATAATCTGAGATTACCAGATCCCAGCACTCTTCAGAGAAGGCTCTCTCCATCTCGTTCCTGGTCTTCACCTGACGATGGTCCACTACAAACCCCTCTTTTTTCAATTGCCTGACCACCAGCAATGCATCGGTATCGTTGTCTTCTACCAGCAAAAGCTTAATGTTTGTCATAGGATATCGTATTATAGTGTGAAGAAAAATGTACTTCCTTTGCCTGGCTCTGCCTGGGCCCAGATTTTTCCGCCATGCTTCAGCATAATCCGTTTAACGGTAGCCAGACCAATGCCTGTTCCTGTAAATTGATCATCACTGTGCAGCCGGAGAAAAGGGGTGAATAGCTTGTCGTAATGCCCCATGTCAAAGCCTACCCCGTTATCCCTGATAAAGAAAACCTTCTCGCCATCCTTCTCCAGATAATCAAAGATGATCTCAGCCTTATCTGTTTTCCCCGTATATTTCCAGGCATTGCCAAGAAGATTCTGGAGGGCAATCCGGATCAATCTCGGGTCACCGTTAGCCAGAATATCAGGAGTTACTTTCAGTGTCACGTTCCTCCCTGGATCTGCCCCGGCAATTTCGTCTAACACCTCTGAGACAAGCTTACTGAGGTTTAGCTCCGTTTTATCGATCTCCTGACGGGCAATCCGGGCCAGCTTCAAAAACTCCTCAATCAATTGACCCATTTCAACAGAAGAGTCGGCTACCTTACTAAGGAAGTCTTTTCCCGTTTCATCCAATTGGGAGGAATGCTCTTCCACAAGTGCTTCAACGAGGCCTTCAATGCGTCTGACAGGGGCCCTGAGATCATGGGAAACGGAATAGGTAAAGGCTTCAAGTTCCTGGTTTGCTGCAGCCAGCTCCGCTGTTCTGTCCAGAACTCGTTTGTCAAGTTCCCTGTTTAATTCACGGAGTTCAGCCGTTCTCTTGTCAACCAATATCTCCAGTTCTTTCTCCCGGAAATAGCGTATCCGATACCTGACAACTGCATATATCACAATCAAGGCAAGGAAAAAACAAAAGAGAAAAAACCAGGTTGATTGATAAAAATACGGTTTGATGGTTATCGGAATTTTAACAACCTGCTTACCCCATTGCCCCAAACGGTTTGAACACTGCAC
>CAZXQU010000120.1:0-3813 GCA_964642545.1 uncultured Prolixibacteraceae bacterium
ATGGTTCATATGGCCGGTACATCGACACAGAGATCGTTAAATTTTCGGATAGCGAAGGACTGTTAGTAGCCCGCTATGGTTGGGGAATTCGGACATCCCCGAAAGCGATGCTCGAACTCAGCTTTCAATACAATTTTATCTTTTCCTCCGCAGGATTTGATAGGCAGTACGGGGTAGTTAACCTGGGGATCGCATTTTGATGAAACACACAAAGAATAAAAAATAAAAACAACCCATTGGCACTGAAATAATCAACTGATCTGTGGGTTCCGGGAGTTCTTTCATATCCTCGTACCGTTGGAGTGGAGTATTCTTTTCATCCAAATTGTCAAATAGCCGTGGCACTTCTATCTTCAATTTCTGGTCACCAATCTTCACACTGCCCGGGTTATAGCCCCATCGACTCCAGCGGCCGTTATCTGGCTTCTGATGACTATACCGGGCGCCGGTTTTATCAATCACTTCTTCCTCAATTAGCTCGTTTATCATTATCTGACAGACACTTAGATAGTTATGTAAAATGGCTACCAGCAAATCAATCGATTGTTCCTTTAACCACGATAGTGTCTTGCGGTTTAATTCATTACTTTTATCCATGGGTTCCAAATATTATGTTTCGCAAATCAATATTACGGAACCTTAGCGAAGAACCGGCTATGTCTGGTTCTTCGTTTTTAACCTATATTTCAACTAAGTTTGGGACAATATCTTCTCATCAGTTGATTTTTATAATAATTGACCTTACACTTATTATTATTTTATATATTTGATATGAATTTATTACATGTGAAACCAAATGCTAGAAACCATGAAAAACAGGATTACATTTTATTTAGTGGCAATGTTCATTTCGGTTGTCATTACCGGGCTTGTAACCAGTTGTAAATCAAGCAAAAAAACAACTGTGGCTCAACAGGGTGAAACAGAACTGATTATTCCCTGTGCCGGGACAGGGTACATGACTGATAATGAACATCTCCGTGCAAATGCAATCGGCGAGAGCATGGACCAGATGACGTCCAAGAAAAAAGCATTGACAGAAGCAAGAGCAATCATGGCTTCAGAGTTACAAACAGTAGTAAAGACTGTAACAGACAATTATGTAAAATCAGGAGAGTTCGATAATAAAGAAGAATTACTGGAGCGATATGAATCACTCACTAGAGAAGTGATAAAACAAGAGCTCACCGGCACTAAGACGATCTGTGAAAAAATGACCCAAACCAAAGGAGGCAACTACAAGACCTATGTAGCCATCGAACTGGCCGGCAATGAATTACTCAGTTCACTGAATAACCGCCTTTCCAAAGATGAGATGCTGAAGATCGACTATAACTACGAAAAGTTCAAAAAGACCTTTGAAGAGGAGATGAACAAACTGGATGATTAAGGTCGTTCGGGATAGTATCTGTACCCTTTTACTGTATGTTATGGGAGGGTTTGGTCAGGTGATGTCCCAACCTGTTACCTCTCATCCTGCAGTATACAGTATCCTTCCCGGCTGGGTATTTCAGCATTTGCCTGATTTGCCAAGGAGTGTCAGGATGCTGGGGATCTCTGATCCCGGGCTTCCATTCAACGTTGCGCGGCAGCAAGCCTTTTTGCGCGGAGTGGCTTTGGGCTCGTTGGCAACAGCTTCCACCGGATCCTTTCTCAGCGATCTGTTTTCGATGGAAGAACAGAATGAAAATCAATCTAGATACGAAGAGATCTACCAGGTTTTTGCGATTTTTTTTGTCGACCCACAACATGTCACGGTGCTGGAAGAGGCCACATTGAAAAGCGGGGAGGTGATTCTGTTGATGGATGTGCCCGTGGAGAATGATTCGACGACACAGGGCGAGAAGCTCATCGCCGACCTATTTTTATATAACAATGAGGTGAATGCATCACAGAAAAATCAACTGATGCGGAAATACACTTTTTCGCTCAACCTGGATAGGAACGATCGAACGTTTCCCATGGATGACTTCTCTTTTTTCCGCCTGAACCGAAAAGCGTCCGGTATCCGTACCATGATGCTACAAAGTCAGCGCAGCTTTGATTCTCTTGAATACTACTATGGCATGCATTCCCTCAATGAAACCGATTCGGCTTTAGTGGGTAATGGAGATCGAACCACTGAAACAATGAATGAAGAAGAACACAGTCCGACCAATTGCTCTAGCGGACTTTGGATCGCTTATCTTTCGCAGATTCTTGAGCAAGCTTCTTTTTTTATCCAGCATCAGGTGGATAACACGGCACGGGTGTCGGATCATACTGCTAACCTCACTATCGACCTGAGCCGTGAGGCGGAAGTGGTGCCCCTGCAATGGCGGATCCACCGGTTTAGGTTGAATGGTCAGGAAGCCTCTATCTGGATCCAGTTTCACACAATCGATTCACCTTAACACTAAACGATGATGGTACGCACCTGTTTAATTCGGCTGATGATGGTATCGGTTTTGTTGATACCCACCCAATGGCTTGCCGCCCAAACTTACGAAGAGTTTCTCAGGCAGCATCAGGAGGATTTTCAACAATTCAAAAAAGAACAAGAACAACTGATGCACCAGTTGGAGCAGGATTACCGGCAGTGGGTAAAAGCCCACGATGCCGACTTTGCCGCATACCTGGAAAAGGAGTGGAAACAGTTTCAGGTGTTTGCCGGGAAGCCAGTTCCGGATAAACCCAAACCGGGTGATGTACCGGTTTATACACCTCCCGAACGAACCCCTTCGGACCCCATCCGAAAACTGCCTGTTGTGCCTTCTTCGGTGAGTCCAGCCGTGGCTCCGCCGGTTATCATACGGTTACCATTGATCCAGCAGACTGAACCGGAGGTAGATATTCCCGAAGATGCCTTTGCTGTTCCTTTCTGCGGTGCAAAGGTGTACCTTGACATCGACCGCGAGCTGAGCGCCATTCGTATAGACGGTAGTGGGAATCAGGCCATCGCAGGATACTGGAAAAAGGCATCCGGAAAGAACTGTACCACCCTGGTAAATCAGTTGTTGGAAGCGAAAGAATCGTTTAACCTCAATGATTACGGTTACTATATGTTGCTGGAAGAGACAGCAAAAACGGTTTACCCAATGGATAACCAGTTATCGGAACGGTTGCTGCTGCAATGGTTCCTGATGATCCGGTCGGGGTATGATACTCGCATCGCATACAACAACGAGGAGATGGCCATCCTGATCCCATCATTCAATACCCTGTACGGCACACAGTACATAACCCTCAACGGGATCAATTATTACCTGCTAAGTCCATTTGGGAGCAACAACATCCTAACCTATGATCAGAAATACGACGCGGCGCATACACCTATCGATTTTGGCATTTCACGGCCACTCAGTTTTGGTATCAAAGCGGTTAAAAAAACCGTAGCATTTGAGTATGGTGAAAAACGCTACGCATTTGAACTGCAATACGATCCCGGAGTGATCGTATTCTTTGCCAATTATCCGCAGGTGGATCCGGAGGTTTACTTCAACGCGGCTATTTCCCGCGACCTGAAAGAATCTCTGGCGTTGGCCCTGAACCCTTTGCTGGTGAACCTTTCAGAGCCTGAAGCGATCAACTTTTTACTGCATTTTGTTCAAACAGCATTCGAATATAAGACGGATCCCGAGCAATTTGATCATGAAAAATTTTTCTTTGCTGAGGAGGTCATTTATTATCCAGCCAGTGATTGCGAAGACCGTTCAGTCCTGTTTTCGTATCTGGTGCGCGAACTGTTGGGGATGAAGGTAGTCGGACTCGAATATCCGGGTCATATGGCTACTGCAGTGCATTTTTCGACTGAGATTCCGGGTGATTACATCA
>CAZXQU010000121.1:0-3810 GCA_964642545.1 uncultured Prolixibacteraceae bacterium
TCACCAGAATCAATGCAGGTGCCCGTGAGTATGGAATGTCCTATTCCGTATTGATTGGAAAGCTTGCCGAGAAGAACATTGCTATCAACAGGAAAACCCTGGCCGACTTGGCAATGAACCATCCGGAAGCTTTTAAGGCGGTGCTGAAAGAAGCAGCAAAATGAAGTAGGAGGGTAGGAGGGTAATATTACTGCCAACTGCCTACTACTCTTTCAGAATATCCCCCAACTCCCTCTTTACATAGTTGGTGATGAATTTTTCGACCTGGTCGGACTGTAATCGTTTTGCCAGGATTCGTTTGTCGCGGTCGAGGATGTAAATCACCGGATTGGTCTGGATGTCATAGAGTTCGTGATAATCCCCTGTGAGTGTACGAGGACCATTCACATTGACCCAGTTCATCTTCTTTTTGATGATGTGCTGTTTCATCTTCGCCATGGAGGTGTCAGAACAAACGGCAAAGATCTCCAGTTCATACTTCTCCTTATAGTTATCATAAAGATCCTTCAGGTGTTGTATCTCTTTTTCGCAATGGCCACAATCGGGGTCCCAAAAGAGTAATATAGTAATGAAGGCTTTGACATTGTAAAGCGAAACTAGTTGCTCTGTGGTGTCCATCATAATCAAGTTCGGGGCCTGGCTCCCCAGCAACAATGGCCGGATACGGTTTGCTTTTTTCAGGATGTTCTCCAGTACAGGCCCCGTAATCCATGTAGCCTCCCCAGTCACATAATACCTGTCAACAATGTCAATAAACACTTTGTCGAACCCCATGATCTCTGAGCTTTCATAGTGGTATGTGATGAACCAAACGATATATTTGAACATCTCGGGATCGGGATGCGCTTTTTCAATCAGGATAACAGCCTCCTTAAAGATTGAATCCGGGTTTTGAACCACCACCTGGTCAAAATATTTCTTCAACTTAGTGTGAAACACAGGAGTTCTGATCAGACGGCTATCGGCCAGATTCATATCTTCCCAGTAATGCTCTTTATAAAATCTGTATGCATATGTTGAATCCTTTCTCCCGTTTGATAAAGTAGGGATCTCCCTAATCACGGGCTCTTTCATGGCATTGATAAGCATCGCCAGAAAAGAAAATGGCCGCTCCTTGGCGATGTTGAGCTTGTACTCAATGATCTCATTATTCAATTCAGCGATTTGTTCGTTGATAGCAACTACCGAATCCCCATTCTCTTCAATTCGTTTTAACTGTTGTTGCAACTCCTGAATGCGTTTGAATTTCTCCTGGTTGTATCGCATATAGGCATAAAACTCTTTATTATCCAGCGACCCGGAGATTTTCATTTGTCCCACAGGGTCATTCTTGTCTGTCTCCATGGTAAACTTCAGGTCGTTATTAAGCACGAAGTCGAAGTAAATCTTATCTGATATAACCAGGATATAAACACCTCGCGGCTGGTCAGCAAGTGCTCTAAAGATTGCCTGCCCCTTTCCGTCAACAACAAGCGTATCGGTTATGTAAGTGCCATTCCCATAATAATTGGCAACCAGGCATGTAGTGTCTTTCAGCCCGTGAATTTTGAACTTTACCTGGTATCCGTCATCTCCGGCAAAAATGGCCAGTGGAATAAGGAGAAGTATCAGTGTCAGTGTCAGAGAGGATTTAGTCATTGAAAATTAGGTCATTAAGAAATTTGGAAATACGAAATACGTCTCACGTCTTACGTCTTACGTCAATTGAATATGGAACGAAAAATAGTTTTACATAGATATATCCCAGCAACTCATTTATCACTTCCCGGAAGCCTTTGCTCGATCTCCACCAGTTGTCAGGCCCGTAATAAAAACTTTTTATGGAAATGATTCCAACATTGAAATCCTTGCCAAGAGCGGCCTGGAACATCATCTGGCTTCTTCTGGCATGCGGACCGTAACTCATCAGATTGATTGATTTTACCTCCGGATGGAATTTTTTCAGGTAATCACCTAATTCAAGTGCCGAATTGTATGTCCTGTCGTTCTGGATCTCATCGGTGGCAACGGCAACCAGCATCGTTGTGTCAAAACCCATTCTTTTCAACGAAGAAGCAGCTACGTTGGCGGTATTCCCATATTCGATGAGCAGATGGCCCCATTCGAGGGGTGTGCCGGTAGTGATCAGCAGCTTGTAATGGCGCCGGTTGAACTCGGCAACTGCCGAATCAAGCACATAATCCGGAACAGCTCCCTCCAGGACCAGCACATCTGCCTTCACGGGACGGTTGGGCGCCAGAATTGAATAAGCACGGGTTAAAACCAGAAAAGGGACCAAAATGAAAATCAGCAGGAGCAGTACCCATCCCCAGATTGTCAATCCCCACCTCAACCGCTTGCTGACTACCCCATAACTCTTAATTGCTTTTGTCATATCGTTCGCTTTTCGCTTCTGGATGCTAGATTCTGGATGCTAGATTCTGGATGCCGTTGCCACGTTGCTTCGCTCCTCGCAATGACAATGATACCGGATGCCTGATGCCTGATGCCTGATGGCTGATGGCTGATTTCTTCCCTTAATGACTCTAATTTCTGTATTTCCGTATTTCGTATAGCGTATTTCCATATTTCTTCCTCTTACGTCTTACGTCTTACATCTTACTTCCTTCGTCCTTCGTCCTTCGTCCTTCTAACTTCCAGTTCGTACTTCTAAAATCATACTTCTAACTTACTCTTTCCGGTGTTCTTTCCTCAACAGATCGTTCACAGTCTTCACCGGATTAAAGGTGATAATCGGAGCCTCAACAAAGATGGTTATCCATTTGGCCATGGCTCCGTTCCATAGGCCAGGAAGCTCCTGGGCCTTCAGATTCCTGCCACCACTCGACTTCAGGGAGATTAATCCGGCCTCATCATCAACAAACTCATTCAGGTCAAATCGTTCTCCTCTGAAATCGCATATTGAACAAACGAGGTCGACGGGATTGAAGTGTGTGGACCTCTCCAAAATATTCTTTTGTTCTGGGTTTTTCATGTCGATCTGTGCCGATTCAACAATTTGGAGGGATTCCCTGCCGTCCCGGTCTTTTACCCAGAATGGACCTCCTCCAGGCTCTCCTTCGTTCTTAACCATCCCGCATACCCTGATAGGTCGGTCGAGCAATTCAAAGAGTCTCTCTTTCTTCTCCTTCAATGAAAAGAGGGAGAAATCGTCAGAGAGCTTAATCCACATATGATTTTCCATAAATTTCACCATCTCTGCAATCTCTTCTCCGGTCAGATCGCGAATAGATGCATCGGTAAGAAAGCGGTTTACGTGGTCACGAAGATAAAGGAGGTATCCGCCAATAAGTTGCTTGTATTGATAGGTAGAGGATTTAAGCCGGTCAGGGACAATATTATCAATGTTCTTAACAAAGATAATGTCGGCATCCAGCTGGTTCAGGTTCCTCAGAAGGGCACCATGTCCGGCCGGGCGGAAAAGAAGCGATCCGTTAGGCTGGCGGAAAGGTGAATTCTCTTCATCCACAGCAATAGTATCTGTTGATGGATGCTGTTCTGAGAAGTCTATTGAAAAGGTAACACCGAACTGTTTTTCATAAAGTCGTTTTATTTTGGTGAAAAGTGCTAAAAACTGCTCTTTGTGCTCAGGTGAAATGGTAAAGTGGATCCGTGCCGTTCCATCACTGTTCTTTGCATAGTTAGCAGCCTCAACCAGGTGCTCTTCGGCAGCGGTTCGTGCTCCTGCAGGGTAGTCATGAAAAAGGATCAATCCTTTTGGTAGGCTTGCGTAATTCAATCCCTTCTCTTCCAGCATGAATGCAATAAGCGTGTCGAGATTCCACGAATCGATCAGGTATTTTATGTCAA
>CAZXQU010000122.1:0-3781 GCA_964642545.1 uncultured Prolixibacteraceae bacterium
GGATCAAGAAAAAGCGGCACGGAGAGCGCCTCATCCACGACCCATCGCCCATGCTTAAGACCGTGCTGAAGCGGCTCAGCTTTTACCTCAACGCCGTTTACAGCACCATGCGGAACGACCACGCCTACGGCTTCATTCCCAACATCGACAAAGAAGATACACAGAAAAACATCCTGGAGAACGCCAAAAGGCACATCGGCAAGAACCACCTCTACAGCCTCGACCTCAAAAACTTCTTCCCCACCATCAGCGCCCGGCGCGTATACCAGATCTTCAGCGAAGAACCCTTCCACTTCAAGAAAGAGATAGCCGTCGCCCTAGCCCTGCTCACCACCTACAGAAGATCCCTCCCCATGGGAGCCAACACATCACCCATACTGTCCAACTTCGCTTGTCTGGGCCTGGATGCCGAGCTCGCCAAACTATCTAAGAACAGCGACCTCGAATACACCCGTTACGCCGACGACCTCACCTTCTCCTCCGACCTGCCCTTTACAAGCCAGTTGAAAACCGACATCCGGGAGATCATAGAGAGTCAGGGATTCAAAGTCAATGAGCGGAAAGTGAGGGAGCGGTCGAGGCACCGTCGGCAGGTAGTCACCGGGATCAAAGTGAATGAGAAACCCAATGTTGACAGGACCTACATCCGAAACCTCAGGGCATTGTTGCATGACTGGCGGATCAACGGCCTCCGGGATGCTGTGAGGCATCATTTTGATCTTCCCGGGTTGCCTACCTTCGGGCAGGTAGGATTATTCCTGGCCTCCACGGAGGGGAAGATCAGCTTTGTGGGGTTTGTGAGGGGGAGGGGGGATGGGGTTTACCTTAGGCTTAGCGGGGAATTTAGGGAATTGAGAATTAGGAATTGGGAATGAGGAAGGAGGAATTAGGAATGAGGGATTAGAGTCTTTCCAGGATTTCAGTTTTTACTACCTTGTATGCTTCTTCCATATTAAATTTAATTCCTGGTCGGAGAAGGCCGATCATGTCATTCCTGAAGTTATCATCCCGCATCTTTTCATCGACATTGGCGATAAACTCCTCTTTTTTAATCTTAGTACCGGCAGCTGACAGGTAAAAATAATATGATTGGATAATTTCTTCAGCATTAAGTTTTAATTGAATTAACGCATGCCACAGATCAAAAAGATCTCTACCCTTGCTACGTTGATAGAGTGCCCGGAGTTTTGTTCCCAGTAGTTCTTCCGGTTTGTATGTAATAACAGATGCACTCCCTGAAAACCATGTATTATCTATTGAAATACCGACCTCTTTGAAATCAAAAAATGGCTTATGCTCTCTGCAATTGATCTCAATCTTAAGTTTCATTTTTTGAGGAGGAGCACCATCAGCCAGATAACGGTAGTTTAATGCTGTCATAGATTCCCCTCTATTCACCTTTATTTTCTCCGGGACAATGAAAGATAACGATTCACGAAGATGATCAAGAATTTCACCGATGGGTGCGGCCTTAATCTGGACAAGGTCGATATCTTCAGAATATCTTGCTGATGGAGATAAATATAGTTTATGCAATGCAGTGCCCCCTCTGAAGGCAAGATTTTCCTTTAAAAAAGGCTCCCTATAAATAGCAACCAGAGCCCGAGTGAGAATCAGATCCTGTTCAACCTGAGTATTTTCATTCCAGTTGACAAATTCTTTCCATTCCTCAATATACCGTCTTGGAATCATAAATCTCCCTCCACTACCGAATTAACAATGATTTTCCACTTCTTATCCGGTACTCCTTTTTTCCCTTTGTTTGCAACCAAGGGAGTGAAATAATATTTACGCTCATCCAAAACCTTCAATAATGATGAAGCTAACTTTTCCGATTTTAATTCCCGATCTAGTAAATATCCGAGACGTTGCATGGCAGCAGTTTGCGGGTATCTTTTTGCAGCCTTATAAAGTCTCGTTGCATTCATTTCCTCATGTAACTCCTGTACCACGGTCAAAGCCCGGTTAATCCCGATTTTTGCATTATAATAAAGCAAATCCAGAGCAGTTAGTTCAGGGGAAGAGACATTGATAAATCCTGCATCTGTATTTTTCTTCATCACATCATCTACAGACCATTGGTTTTTTACCAGGAAATTGATTGCAATTTTATCCTTCTTAATATTACGAACTGCCGGGCTTGATATAACGACAAAATATTCCATTGGCTGCTGATGTGCAGCCCCATGTAAAGAAGCAGCTGACAACAAAGCGATATAATACTCCCTATGGATAGAACGCATCAGATCATCTATGAAAAGAGAAGCAGGAAGCATTCCCCTGGATGAATATTCCGGAGGAATAATCACATAAAATCCTTTCCTAATGGCAGCAATTGCATTCTTAGACTTCAGCCGGTACAGGTTTTGATCCAATGCCTGTTCCGAAATATTAAAAGAGTCAAGCACTTCCTGATAAGTAAATGAATACCTTCCCTTTGATCTAATATTTCTAAGAAATTCCTCAAGATAATTATATGAAACAGGCTCGTTTTTCATAAAGATATTATTTGCGAATCTTTACAGATTGTATAAAGATATGCAAATATAAACTTTTATTCTTTAAATACCTCCACAAACTCATCCAGTTACTCTCAGAGGTACCCCATACTTCCCATAAATCTTCTGCATATCACGTTGGATCAGGTCATCGACTACCCGGGCATACTTCTTGGTCATGTTAATGCTGGAATGACCCAGCATTTTTGAGACCACCTCGATAGACACCTGGTTTGCCAGGGTGACCGTTGTAGCGAACGTATGACGGGCAGTGTGCGTGCTGAGGTTCTTTTTGATGCCGGCCAGATCGGCGATCTCCTTGAGGTATGCATTCATTTTTTGGTTACTGGGGACAGGTAACAAAACCCCGGACTTTATACACTGAGGGTGAGATTTATATTTTTCGATCAACTGGACGGCAGGAGGCAACAAGGGGACGTGGCACCAGTTTTTGGTTTTCTGCCGGCGTTTTTTGATCCAAAGAGTGTCACCCTTCGTTTCAATATCGGACAAGGAGAGACTTTTTACATCAACAAATGCCAATCCCGTAAAGCAACAAAAAAGATAGGCATCCTTTACCTGCTGCAGGCGTTCGAAATCAAATCTCTTGTTTAGCAGTGTATTCAGTTCCCTTTCATCCAGGAAGTCCATATCCACATCATCCAGATGAAACTTCATGTTGACAAACGGGTCGGACTTCATCCAGCCATTTGCTATAGCAATCCGAGTGATCTTCTTGAAATTTTTCAGGTATTTGGTTGCAGTATTGTTACAACAGGAGCGTGAAGTTTTGAGGTAGTATTCAAAATTGCTGATGAACATCGGTGTAACTTCATATAAAGGAAGGTCTTCTCTCTTGTATTTTTGCTTTATGAACTCCTGCACATGTTTATAGCAGGTCTTGTATCGTTCGACAGTTCCCGGAGCAAAGTCAATATTTACCAAGCCTTCGCATTTCTCGTTGTGTTCCTGAAAGATCTCCAGGATTGTTTTGCCTGAGTCCTCAATACCAAGGTAGTGGTTCCTCAGCGTCAAGGCTGTAATGATCCTCCCCTCCTCTTCCATTTCCCGTTTCTTAATCAACATCTTTGATTTGACAAAATCGAGGTAGGAGTTTAGCTCTCTGGCCGGTTTTGAAGCTCCAATGGCGTATCCCTTTTCACTATGCCATTGGTCCTCTTCAATACTCTTCTGGAGACCAAATTCAGCACGTTGTTTGTTCACGGTGATCCTTACGTAGATAGGCATTGTGCCATCTTTAAGCACTTTTGTTCGTTTGATAA
>CAZXQU010000123.1:0-3752 GCA_964642545.1 uncultured Prolixibacteraceae bacterium
TAAGAGTAGGCAATAAAAATTCCAAAAATCAGGACAAGCCCGATGATCGTGTTTTTGTTCATATTTCTTAATTATTTCGTTCTTGAGGCATGATCAACAGCTGCTTTGACAAAACTGACAAAGAGGGGATGCGGATTGGCTACGGTACTCCTGTATTCGGGATGAAACTGTACGCCTACAAACCATGGATGGTCTTTTAACTCAATGATTTCCACAAGATTATCTTTCTCGTTGAGTCCAACCGGCATCATACCCGACTGGGAGTATGCTTCTTTATATTCATTATTAAATTCATAACGATGGCGATGGCGCTCTGATATATCCACAGTTTTGAACACATCTGCCACTAAAGATCCTTTTTCGATGTGACAAGGATAGGCGCCCAATCTCATTGTACCTCCAAGTCCTGAGATTTTTTTCTGCTCCTCCATCATGTCGATAACAGGGAATGGCGTTGACCTGTCAAACTCAGTCGAATGCGCCCCTTTTAATCCAAGTACATTACGACCAAATTCAATTACCGCACACTGCATCCCCAGGCAGATACCAAGGAATGGAATTTTATTTTCGCGTGCATACCTGATAGCTGTGATCTTCCCCTCGATGCCCCTTTCCCCAAATCCAGGAGCAACCAGAATCCCATCGAGTCCCTTCAGCTTTTCATCCACATTGGATTCGTCAAGATACTCCGATTGGAGTGATCTCACCTCAACTTTGCACTCATTGGCTACACCGGCATGGATAAACGATTCGTTGATGCTCTTGTAGGCATCTTTCAGCTCAACATATTTTCCGATCAACCCAATGTTAACGGTTCTTGTAGGATTCTTTAGTATATGCAGGAATTTTTTCCAATCTTCAAGATCAGGTTCCCCTTCTGCATTGACCTCTAACTTCCGCAATATTTCCAGATCAAGGTTCTCTTTTTTCATCAGCATGGGGACATCGTAAATTGTCTCCGCATCGATGCATTCGATGACTGAAGAGGGGCTTATATTACAGAATAGTGCAATTTTATTTCGGATGCCTTCGTTGAGTGTCCTCTCTGTCCTGCACACAATGATATCAGGCTGAACTCCTTGCTCCTGCAATAACTTTACTGAGTGTTGCGTAGGTTTCGTTTTCAATTCGCCCGCTGCAGCAAGGTAAGGGACCAACGTGAGATGCACAACGACAACGGCATTCCCGAGTTCCCATCTCATCTGGCGAACCGCTTCAATGAAGGGTAGGGATTCAATATCGCCAACAGTACCACCAATCTCAGTGATCAGGAAGTCGAGATTCCCACGATTTGCCAGAAGTTTGATCCGGTGTTTAATCTCATCTGTGATATGCGGGATTACCTGTACCGTTTCTCCTAAATATTCACCTTTCCTCTCTTTGGAGATGACCGACTGATAAACCACCCCGGTTGTAATATTGTTCGCCTGGGAAGTAGGCACATTGGTGAACCGCTCATAATGGCCCAGGTCAAGATCGGTTTCTGCTCCATCATCTGTCACATAGCACTCACCATGTTCATATGGGTTAAGTGTTCCAGGATCGATATTGATGTAAGGATCGAGTTTTTGGATGGTGACTGTGAATCCACGGGAAACTAAAAGTTTAGCAATAGATGAAGAGATAATCCCCTTCCCCAAAGAGGATGTAACACCGCCGGTGACAAAGATAAACTTGGTTTTTGACATGGATAAAATAAAGCTTTGGAGGTTCGTGCAAAGTTAAACCTTTTTCGGAAAGTTGAGCCAGGCAAAGGGGATAATTCTCCAGACTGGGCTGGCGTTTCTATTCGGCAGAAGTTATCCTTCGCTTGATGGCCAGAATTTCTGAAGCGATCTCCTCAATTGGTTTGGAGGTAACAGCAACTACTGGCCAATCGGATTCATGAAAGATATCATTGGCATAATTGAGCTCCTTTTTTACGTATTCGATTGAGGCATAATCACCCCCTCCGCCTCCCAGGTAGTGTTGTCGAACCGAGCGCAATGACGACAGGTCGGATGCCTCGGTAGTTAATCCGAAAACCTGGCCGACCGGTAATTGAGACAAAATCTCAGGTGGTTCTACACCCAGGATTACCGGGTAATTTGCAACGAACCAGCCTTTAAAGGCCAGGTAGATAGAGAGTGGTGTCTTGAATGTTCGTGACACACCAACGAGTACAATTTCAGCCTTGTCGTACTCATTATACCGCTGGCCATCGTCGTGGTTAAAAGCAAACTGCATTGAGTCAATCCGCTTGAAGTATTCCTTGTTGAGATTGAAAAATAGTCCGGGCTCCTGTGAAGGGATGTTGGCGAAATAAAGCGACAAACGCCCCAGTAGGGGGCCCATCAGATCTATGGCGTCGATGTTGTGGATTCGTGTAATCCTCACCAGGCTGTCGCGTAACGCTTGAGAGACCAGTGTATGAACCACCATCCCACCCGCCTCTTTAACTTCAACGATAAGTGGTTCCAGTAGAGTTTCGGAACGAATGTCGGGCTTCAAGATGATATTGACAGTTGCTCTTGGAAACTGAGTAAGGGCAGCCATCAGCGTTTGTTCTGCAGTTCGCCCGGTGCCGTCGGAAATGATATAGATTGTTTTCATAGGATGACCATGCGAATCTAACTCTTTTCGACCCGAATTCAAAAAGTGAACGAATATTTTTCCGCGAACGGATAAATCAGTAATTTTGCTAGTTCAAGGGAAATATTTAGTTAAAACACAATAAAATCAATACGAATGGGTAAGATTAAAGTTGGAATTAACGGATTTGGACGGATCGGACGGCTCACCTACCGGGCACTTCTCACCAAACCAAATGTTGAAGTAGTCGCCATCAATGACCTCACTGATGCCAATACACTTGCACACCTGCTGAAATATGATTCCGTACATGGTAAATTTCCGGGTACGGTTCTCGTTGAAGGGGAATTCCTTATTGTGAACGGGGAAAAACTGAAAGTGATGGCCGAACGCGATCCGGCGAACCTCCCCTGGGGAGCCCTCGGCGTTGAGGTTGTGATTGAATCGACCGGTATATTTAGAAACCGTGAAAAGATGGGCAAGCACATTGCTGCCGGCGCAAAAAAGGTTCTCTTGTCTGTTCCTGCTGATAACCCGCAGGATGTGGATCTCACCGTTGTCCTTGGCGTCAACGACAACTTGATCACACCCGAAATGCAGTTTATTTCCAATGCATCATGTACCACCAACTGCCTGGCACCTGTTGCAAAAGTCTTGAATGACAATTTTGGCCTTGTAAGAGGATTGATGAACACCATTCACTCATATACCAACGACCAGATTATCCTTGATGCACCACACAAAGACCTTAGGCGTGCCCGTGCTGCTGCAATGTCAATGATCCCAACAAAAACTGGTGCTGCAAAAGCTATCGGACTGGTGATTCCTGAGTTGGAGGGTAAACTCGATGGATTTGCTGTTCGCGTTCCTACACCTGATGGTTCAATGGTTGACCTCACCTGTGAACTTTCAAGAGATGTCACCATAGATGAAGTTAATGCCGCAATGAAATCGGCCGCTGAAGGAGCCATGAATGGTATCCTCGAATACCTCACCGACCCTTTGGTTAGCGTTGATATTGTCGGCAATACGCACTCATCCATCTACGATTCGGGCATGACCAAACTGATCGGGGGCAATTTCCTGAAGATCATCTCGTGGTACGACAATGAGTTTGGATATTCTTGCAGGATGGCGGATCTGGTGGAGAAGGTAGCTAACCGGAGCGAAGCGGAGCTCGG
>CAZXQU010000124.1:0-3559 GCA_964642545.1 uncultured Prolixibacteraceae bacterium
CGCTTCATCCTTACGAGGCCATCAACTCCTGTGTGGATATGGGGGCCTCTATCACTATGGCCAAAGGAGCTTCCGATGCAGGGTTGGTTCCTGCTGTTGCTGTAATTGGTGATTCCACATTTACCCACTCTGGCATGACCGGTTTACTGGATGCCGTTATAGAAAACTCACCCATCACAGTACTAATCCTCGACAACGCCACAACGGCAATGACAGGGGGACAGGCATCGGCTGCCATGGGAAGGATTGAAGATATCTGTAAAGGGTTGGGAGTTGAAGAGGATCATATCCGTGTAATCCGCCCTCTGAAAAAGAATCATGATGAATTTGTCAAGATACTGGAAGAGGAACTAGCCTATCAGGGTGTATCGGTAATCATTCCCCGACGCGAATGCATCGTTGCGATTGATAAACGGATGAGAGATAAATTCAAGAACAAAAAAACAGCAACTTCATGAAAAAAGATATCATCCTGGCAGGTGTTGGTGGGCAAGGGATTCTCTCTATTGCTGCTATAATTGGTTATACTGCCCTTGAACAGGGGATGTTCCTGAAGCAGTCGGAAGTTCATGGAATGAGTCAACGTGGTGGCGATGTAATGTCGAACCTTCGGATATCTCATGACGAAATCTCCTCCGATCTGATCCCCTTTGGGAAAGCTGACCTTATCATAGCTGTAGAGCCACTCGAATCTCTTCGTTATCTTCCTTACCTCTCCAAAGAGGGGTGGCTGATCTCCAGTTCAACACCCTTTAATAACATTTCTAACTACCCCGACATTGAAGAGGTCCTTGATGCAGTGCGTGCAATTCCCCATCATCTTCTTCTGGATGCCGATACCATGGCAAAGGAAGCAGGATCGGTAAAGGCTGCTAATATTGTGATCCTCGGCGCTTCCGCTCCATTCCTGGGAATGGATTTCGAACTTCTGGAAAATGCGATCCGTATTATTTTTGGAAAAAAAGGAGAACGGGTTGTTGATTTGAACTTGCTAGCGTTGAAAGCAGGAAAAGAGTTTGCTGACCTACATCTTCATAAATAGGCTACATTTAGCTCTGCTTCCTATTACCTGAACAATTCTTTAATTATCTACTATGAGGTTTTTGCAACAAAAGACATCTCAGTATTCAGAACCTCGGAAGGTTGAGGAGTTGGGGCTCTACCCCTATTTCCGGGTGATCGATTCAGAACAGGAGACGGTGGTTTCCATGAAAGGCAAAAAGGTTCTGATGTTCGGGTCCAACAGTTACCTGGGATTGACTACTCACCCCTTGATTAAAGAAGCCTCCATCGCCGCAATCAGGAAATATGGAACAGGATGTGCCGGCTCAAGATTTTTAAATGGAACCCTGGATATTCATATTGAACTTGAAAATCGTCTGGCTGAATTCGTAGGGAAAGAGGCATCGCTAGTTTATAGTACTGGATTTCAGGTAAATATAGGAGTAATCCCAACAATTGCCAACCGGCATGATTACATCCTGATTGATGAACTAAACCACGCATCCATCATTGAGGCTACCCGACTCTCCTTTGCCCGGGTATTGAAATTCCGCCATAACAACATGGAGTCACTCGAGAAGATGCTGAAGCAGTGTAAGCCGGAAAGGATCAAGCTGATTGTAGTAGACGGAGTATTCAGCATGGATGGGGATATCGCAAACTTGCCGGAAATCGTCAGGCTGGCAGAACTCTACAATGCCACCATTATGATCGACGATGCCCATTCGCTTGGAGTTCTGGGCCCCCATGGTTCCGGAACATCGGCACATTTCGGACTTACCGACAAAGTAGACCTTATCATGGGAACCTTTTCCAAGTCGCTGGCCTCAATAGGAGGCTTTATTGCCAGCGATCACGATACCATCAACTTTATCAAACACCACTCCCGCTCTCTGATATTTTCTGCCAGCATCACTCCTGCCTCTGCTGCCAGTGTACTGGCTGCCATGGAGATCATCAGGCAGGAACCCGAACGGATTGAGAATTTATGGTCATTAACCCATTACACCATTGATCGCTTCAGAGAACTTGGGTTTGATATTGGCCAGACCGTTACACCGATTATTCCTGTTTTGGTAAGGGATACAATGAAAACACTCATGTTTACGCGGATGCTTCAGGATGATGGGATTTTTGTCAACCCCGTGATTGCACCTGCAGTGAATAAAAATGCTGCCATGATCCGTTTTTCACTGATGGCAACGCATACGAAAGAGCAGGTCGACAGGGCGTTAGACTCATTTTACCGTCTCGGTAAAAAATTGGAAATCATTCACTAACTTTAAATTGGCTGTCCATGGAATTGGAAGTAAAACTGGTTAAAACCCATCGCGACCTGAACAGGTTCATCGATTTTCAGTTCCAATTATACCAAGGAAACCCATACTGGTGTCCACCTTTGCGGATGGATGAGATCAAGACACTCCGTAAAGATAAAAATCCGGCCTTTGTCCATTGCGAGGCTGAATACTGGATCGCATACAGGGGAAATAAGCCTGTTGGGCGGATTGCCGGTTTGATCAATCACAAGGCAAACAAACGGTGGGGAGAGAATCTGGTGCGTTTTGGCTGGATCGATTTCATTGACGATCCTGAGGTCTCCGGCTTGCTCATTACGACAGTAGAGGAATGGGGAAAAGGGAAAGGGATGGTCGGGATTCATGGCCCCCTTGGATTTTCCGATATGGATAATGAAGGGATGTTAATTGAAGGATTTGACCAGTTAGCCATCATGACCTCCATCTACAACCATCCCTATTATCAGGTTCACATGGAGCGGATGGGATTTGTTAAGGCTGCCGACTGGGTACAATATGAGTTTGATATTCCGCATATCCCTGAAAAGTTCGAAAAAGCGCACTCTCTGATAGAAAAGAGGTACAACCTCCATGTGCTGAAAACCAAGAAAAAGAAGGAGTTACTTCCATACGCTCGGAAAATGTTCCAGATGCTCAATTTGGCATATGATGAGCTATATGGATTCACAGCCCTCACCGATGAACAGATGGATGGCTATACCAAACAGTATTTTGGGTTCATACGGTTTGAGTTTATCTCCTTTGTCGTAAATGAGAACGATGATATTGTGGGTTTCGGCATTTCCCTCCCAAACCTCACCTATGCACTCCAGAAATCTAACGGTCGGTTATTCCCTTTTGGCTGGTACCATCTCCTCAGGGCAATGAAGAAAAACGAGATCATCGACATGTACCTGTTGGGTGTCCATCCTGATTATCATGGGAAGGGGGTTGCGGCCCTTTTCTTTTATCAAATGCATAAAGCCTACCTCGATTTCGGCATCAAAAAAGCTATCTCCAGTCCCCAATTGGAAGGTAATTCAAAGGCGTTGTCAATCTGGAAAAATTTTCCGGGAAGAAAGAACGTGCTTCGAAGGGTGTGGAAAAAAGATTTTCAGGTAGTGAGGTAGCGAGGTAGCGAAAAGCGAAAAGCGAAATGCAAAAAGCAAACAGCATTTTAATTACCGGTGCAAGCGGATTTATAGGCAGTCATTTGGTGGAGGAGGGGTTAAAGAGAGGGTATGAAGTATATGCTGCCA
>CAZXQU010000125.1:0-3539 GCA_964642545.1 uncultured Prolixibacteraceae bacterium
TATTGTGGAAGATTTCAGCTCGGGTATGATGCCACCTGCCGGGTGGAGCATCGATGGATTGCCTGCCCAGTGGTCGGTTAGCGCTACTAATGATGCAGGAGGCGAAGTCCCTGAAGCAAAATTTACATATGTCAGCGGCACTTATGTAACCCGGTTGATCTCCTATGAAATGGACCTGACTGGATTGACAGAGGTGCAACTTACTTTCCGGCATTTTTATGATGATTATACCGGTACAGGTCCGAAAGCTGGTGTGGCAACGCGTTCGCACAACGGAGCCTGGAATATTGTTTGGGAAATCAGCCCGACTTCAAATGTTGGCCCTGAACAGATTGATTTGACCATCAACAATTCCGACGTTGGTGAAAGTGAATTCCAGATCTGTTTTTACCTTGATGGGAATATGTATAACATCGACTACTGGTACCTCGATGACATCTTATTGTTGAACCAGCTCAACCTTGATGCCAGTATGACCAGTATTACCACACCCACCTACATCAACGGACCTGAAGATGTAACCGGGCAGATTATGAATATAGGTATCACTACCATTACCTCTTTTGACATAGACTGGCAGGTGAACAATGGCCCCATTCAAAGTACTTTCATCGACGGTCTCTCCATTGATGCACTCGATACCTACAATTTTACTTGCGATCAGCAGATATCTGTTCCAATCGGGACCTATACACTGAATGTTTGGATCAATAAAGTAAATGGCGTAAAGGATGATGACCAGTCGGGAGACTCCCTTTCAAAGCCTTTGATAAGGGTTAGCAATGTAATTCCGAAGAAGCCTTGTTACGAAGAGTTTACCAGTTCTACCTGTGCTCCTTGTGCTAATTTCAACGCAGGGTTTGTTCCCTGGTGTTTTACAAATGAGGATGATATTACCCTGATTAAGTATCAGATGAGTTGGCCTGCACCGGGAGATCCATACTATACTGAAGAGGGTGGAGTTCGCCGCACATTCTATGGTGTAAACGGCGTACCAAACCTCTTTTGCAACGGATCGGATGTCCCTACAACTATGACGGCTGTTCAGAGTTCATTCAATGCAGCTGTTCTTCAGCCGGGGTTGATGGATATAGTGGCTTCTCACCATCTGAACGGAACAGAGATGTCTGTAGATGTAGCTGTCCTACCATTCGCCGATTTCACAGGGATGATGTTGCAAGTTATTGTATTTGAGTATATCACAACAGGGAATGTGATGACCAATGGTGAAACTGAATTTGAACATGTGATGATGAAGATGATGCCGGATGCGAACGGGACCACAATCAATTTGGAAGACCGTGTAACATTTTCATGGAGTGACCAGGAGGATCTTGCCGGAACGAATGTTGAGGAGTGGGATGATCTGGGTGTGATTGTATTTGTTCAGGACCCTGCATCCAAAATAATCTACCAGTCGGTTTATTCGCTAGAAGATGCCACATACAATACCGAAGCGCGACTGGATGAACTTTTCGTTGATGGTATCGCAATGGCTGGCTTCGACCCTGATGTATTCAATTATGATGTTGAAGTATCTGGTGGCGTATTGATCCCTGAGATCACTGGCGACCCAATGGATCCGAATGCAACGGTGATCGTTGTTCCTGCCATTGAAGTCCCGGGAACTACTACCATTGACGTTTTCGCAGAAGATCTGACTGCTCATAGCCTTTATGAGATTGATCTGATCTTTGCCGTTGGACAGGATGAGAAGAGCAATGAAGCGATGCGGGTTTACCCCAACCCAACTACCGGGACCATTTATATCATGGGAGCTGAGCACGCTCGCGTATCCCTCTACTCTCCGAGTGGAACATTGGTAAAATTTGTGGAGGATTTCAATGGATCTTCATTTAATATTCCAGATGTTTCAAACGGAGTTTATATGCTGCGTGTTGAACGCACAAACGGAACTGTTATTCAGAAGAAGATCGTAGTTGTAAAATAACCGATCCATGTTAAAATAATGGGGTGTCTCTTATGTTGAGGCGCCCCTTTTTTATGCCTTGAACCCAGGCAAGCTTCGCAACTGCCTCCACAACTGGAACGCTTTTTCATGATATTGAAAACCGAGCCTGTATGGTACACCCCGCGTTCCTAGGTTGTTCTGGCTGTTGCAGAAGCTATTGCCTGAGAAATCGTTATAGCTATTGCCGGAGCAACCTAGGGGTGCGGGGTGATAAACGAAATCAAACCATATGGAGAAAATGCAAAGCACCCCAGTTGCGAAGGCGACTGCTATAATGATTAAAAAGGAATGATTAGGCTTGATTATCATCAATAAAAAAAGGGTTCCCTCAATTTTTGAGACAACCCCTTTTGTATCATGGGAATGGATCAGGTAAAAATGATCTGCGTTTGGAGTCCCCCGCACATTTCGTAAAATTCACCTACTGTAAGGACAGCCTTTACACCATCCCAAAGATCGGTTTTTTCCAGTTTGAACATGTCCATAGCCAGTTTGCAGGCATATACTTCGCCACCACCGGCTTCGATCATTTCGAGAAATTCGGAAACAGGAGGAATATCTAACTTTTCCATCTGACTCCGCATCATCGCCGATACACCTGCTTCAACCCCGGGAAGGGTGCCAAGCAGAGTAGGGAAGGGGAGTCCACCGGGCATACGCATGGCAGGATTGCCAACTGTACCTGTTTTCAGGCTGTTCATGTGTTTTTTAGTAATGGCATCGAGGCCGAAGAAAGTGAAAAAGATCTTGGTTTCAATTCCTTCCATTACAGCGCCATTGCTCATTACGAGAGCAGCGTAAACATCTTCTATTGTGCCCTTTGCACAGATGATGCATACTTTTTTCAGGGGGTGTTCTTCTTTTATCATATCGTTTGTTTGTTGGTACATGCTGTAAGGTCGGGGCATGCTGTGGAGACGGGGCATGCCCCGTCTTTACGGGTCTGTCCTTTTTGTTTATTTATACGCATGATGCCGGCTTTGGGATTCCGGCGATTTTGGCTGCTTTTTTCATCGGGGCACCCGGGAAAAGCTGGTAAAATCCCTTGATATCAATGATGCCTGAGTTTCCGACCGAACGGATCGTGATATTCTCCCCATTGGCTTGCTTATTGCGAATAAATTCACAAATGGCAAGATGCTTATCAGTGAGGTCAATGTTTTCCTCATGGGCAATCTCTTTGGCAATCTCTTTTGTCCACTGTGTGGAGTCAGTCATGTACCCCTCTTCATTAACATCAACAGTGGTTCCTGCATAAATTTTCTGCGACATAACAATTCAATTTTGAATAATCTTATATAACCAGGGAAATAGGGTGTGAGAAATTTCACAGAGCCTGCGAAATTGCAAAGAGAGAGTACTATAAAAGCGATTTGTTATCCGGCGGGATCAACGGGGGGTGTTTTTTTTTCCGGGGCAGGTTTATCTTTTGAAATATCTTTTAGATCCTCGTCCATACCCTGAATGCCATCTTTGAAGCTTTTCACCCCTTTCCCGATACCACGCATCAGCTCAGGAATTTTTTTCCCGCCAAACAACAACAGCACGACGAGTACAATCAAAATGA
>CAZXQU010000126.1:0-3485 GCA_964642545.1 uncultured Prolixibacteraceae bacterium
AGGCAAAGCAGGGTCAGTCCTGCCCTGAATGACATTCCCACACATACATTCAAGAACTGGTGTACCGTGAGCATCAACAATTAGTTCTCCAAACTCATTCTGAACACATAAATAATTTTCTGTTTTTATAAAATCATCGGGGAAGCCATTGTATTCAAAATATGGATAGTCATGCTCCATTTTCAACCTGATGCCAACGGCTTCTATGTTCGTGTATTCTTTAATTTCAGCAAGAATATCCTGAAGCAATTTTTGCCAGTTATTATGCCGGTTCAGTACAGACAAAATCCTATTGGTTAACAACTTTTGATTTAATCCCACTTTCCGTTCAATAGCGTGGTTGATCGTACGAATCATCAACCGCTCATCGATCTGTCCCTTTACAAGAAAATCCTGCGCCCCCGCCTGAACCGACAGCACCCCGGCAGCCGTATCATTCAATCCGGTTACAACAATGACCGGAACCATAGAATTAGCAGTTACAAGTTTCTCGAGTGTTGCGATTCCCTGACTATCGGGCAATCCCAGGTCAGCCAGCACCACGTCGATCTTTGTTGAACGAAGTTTTTCAAGGCCTTCCAACAACGAAGTCATCCAGTAGATCTCGAAGTTCTTTCCGGCATGGTTGTCGTTTTTCAGGAACTCCTGGATTAACCTGGCATCGCCGGGATTGTCTTCGATCAGTAGAATTTTAATTATTTCAGGTTTCATGTTTCTTACTGCATTTCGTCCTTCGTCTCTCGTCCTTCGTCTCTCGTCCTTCGTCCTTCGTCATTTTGCTTCATTCGGCAATTTAACAATTGTAAGCCAGAAATTTTCAATAGACTGCACTACTTTGATGAACTGGTCGAGGTCGATCGGTTTGGTGATGAAGCAGTTCGCGTGCAGGTTGTAGGATTTAAAGATATCCTCTTCTGCTTTCGACATCGTAAGGATTACCACAGGGATTCGTTTCAGATGGTCATCCGTTTTGATCTCTTTCAACACTTCCCGCCCATCTTTTTTTGGAAGGTTCAGGTCCAACAAGATCAGATCGGGGCGCGGAACATTTTCATAGGGACTTTCCTTTTTCAAAAACTTCATGGCCTCTTCCCCATCATCTACGATGAAGAGGTTGTTTTTCAATTTGCTGTCTTTCAACGCTTCTTTTGCCAAACGGGAGTCGCCCGGGTTGTCCTCTACGAGGAGAATGTCAATGGGTGTGAGTTCGTTTTTCATATTAAGTTAGTTTCAAATTTCAAATTTCAATTTCTTACTGCCTACTGTTTACTGCTAACTGCCTACTGGTTATGGGTTTCCGTTATTCTCGGGCGGGAGTTGTGCGGTGGATAGCCAGAAGTCCTCTATGGTTTTGATTACCTGAGTAAATTTATCCAGGTCTATGGGCTTGGTAATGTAACAATTAGCATATAAGTCATACGATTTAATTATATCCTCTACTGCAGAAGAGATGGTGAGAATGATTACCGGGATCCTTCGAAGCCGGGTATCGTGCTTAATGATCGACAACACTTCCAGTCCGTTTTTCTTGGGCAGGTTGAGATCGAGGAGGATCAGATCAGGAGTGGGGGCATCTGCATACTTTCCTTTCTTATATAAAAGAAACAGCGCCTCCTCCCCATCTTCTATGATGTACAGTTTATTATTCAAACGGCTCTCTTTCAGCGCCTCCAAAGCCAGCCGTGCCTCACCGGGATTATCTTCAACGAGAAGAATGTTGATTGGGGTGCCGGGATTTTGATTAGTTGTCATATGATGATTTCTTCTAATTTTCTATTTTCTATTTTCTATTTTCAGCAACTTTTTACCCCTACCCTAAAGGGAGTAGTTGCTGAAAATCAGGCTCCCTTTAGGGATGGGGTAAAACTGATTTTCAGCTTTTCCCTCTTTTCATAGTGTTTACTGTCGTAACGTAAACCAAAACGTCGTTCCCTTTCCCTCTTCCGAGGTAAACCAGATGCTTCCGCCGTGGCGCTCCACAATCCGCTTACAGATCGCCAGGCCAATACCAGTTCCGGGGTATTTGTCCTTTCCATGCAATCGCTGAAAGATGGTAAAGATACGGTCGGAATAGATTTGGTCGATCCCGATCCCGTTGTCCTGCACCGAGATGGTTACCGTTTTGTTTTCTGTTGTTGCGTTTATTGTTATCCTTGGTGATCCTTCACCTTTAAATTTGATTGCATTGTCGATCAGGTTCTGAAACAGGCGGATCAGCTGGCTTTCATCGCCTTTCACAAAGGGCAGGTCGTCATTCACAATCATGGCCTGGGTTTCACTGATCTTCTGATGAAGATTCACAATCACCTGACCCATGATGGAGGAGAGATCCAGCTTCCGGAAAGGATTTCCGCGGGTTGTGACGCGTGAATAGTCCAGGAGGTCGTTGATCAGCCGCTGCATGCGGTTGGCTCCGTCAACAGCGAAACTGATGAATTCGTGCGCATCGTCATCAAGTTTATCCTTGTAGCGTTTCTCGATTAGCTGAGTATAGCTGGAAACCATGCGCAGTGGTTCCTGCAGGTCGTGTGAAGCCACATAGGCAAACTGTTCCAGCTCCTTGTTGGACCGTTCCAGTTCAATCACTTTCTCTTCAAGAGCTAATTCAGCCTGTGTCCGGCGGTTCTCCTCATGGTTTCGTTCAAGTCGGGCAGCCAGGATCGGACCAATGGTTTCAGCCAACTTTTCCAGCAAATCAACGTCGACTTTCGTATAATCCGACTCCTTATTAGCCACCTGAAGAAGTCCGATAACCTTATCGTGATGGATGACAGGCATGGTTGCGTGTCGTTGTATCTTGATATGACCTTCAGGAGTTAAGTCAGACGGCTCATTCGAGTAATTTGATTGCTTCTCCCGGATGGCGGTGGGCCAGGAGCTGCAACCCCACGTCTCCTTTTTGAAAATAATGTCTTTATCCAGAATGTTACACTCCTCCCAGATATGGCGGGTCATGGAGGGCACAATAAAATCTCCGTTCTGATCAATGTATCCGAATACGCCAAACGGACTATCCATGGCATCCAGGGTGACCTTCAGCACGTCGTGAAACATCTCTTCATCAGTAACTGTCAGAAACTTCCTGACAATCTGATTCCTGATATTTAATTCGTCGGCGAACTGTTTAGACTGCGTGATATTTACCATATCCCCTATAAAAAAGAGGGGACTGCCTGTTGAGTCTCTTGCCAGTACAATATTCAGATTTATCCAGAGAACAGTTCCGTTTTTATGAAGGAACTTGCAATCATAAAAAGCAGATGGACTCTCGTTCTTCATCAGTTTCTCAACCATTTGAAAACTCAGATCCAGGAACTCAGGATGCGTGATATCCATCCAGGTTTTTGTCAGCAATTCTGTTTCATTGTAACCTAACATTTTGCACATCCCTGAATTGACTTTGATAAAGCCCCCATCCAGGTTAGCTATGGCCTTTCCGATAGCGGCATTGTCGAATGCTAACCGGAATTTTTCCTCGCTGAGTT
>CAZXQU010000127.1:0-3361 GCA_964642545.1 uncultured Prolixibacteraceae bacterium
GACCGGCGATATCCTGATCATCCAGGGATACCAGGATAATACAGTCGTCCCGCAAAACTCCCTGAACTTCCTGAAAAAATGTGTGGAGGAGGGCAAGCAAGTGGGTTTCTTTCTTTACCCAAACCACCCGCATAACGTCAGGGGAAAGGACCGGGTGCATTTGAATACGATGATTATGGATTATTTTAATGAGAACTTATGAGTCTTCTGGATAACATCAAACGCCCTACTCTCCTGCTCGATGAGCGCAAATGCCGGGAAAACATCCGCCAGATGGCTGAGAAAGCCAGGAGAAGCGACGTGTTTTTCCGTCCTCATTTTAAATCTCACCAATCAGTTATTATTGGAGAATGGTTCAGGGAAGAGGGGGTTAATGCCATTACTGTTTCCTCCGTTGAAATGGCATCCTATTTCGCTGAAGCCGGTTGGGAAGATATTACCATTGCGTTTCCTGTTAACATGCGGGAACTTGATGAGATTGACAAACTGGCTGAAAAGATTAATCTCAACCTACTGGTTACCTCAACCGATTCACTTCAGCTCCTTACGCAAAAGTTAAGCAACCGGATAGGGATCTTTATTGAGATCGATACCGGGTATGGTCGTTCAGGTCTCACGCAGAAGGATATCATAGTCATTGAGAAGATCATCAGGGGATGCCGTCAGAGCAGCAATCTTCATTTTATGGGATTCCTGTCACATTTCGGAGAGAGTTATCAGGCCAGAAACAAGGAAGAGATAGAGCAGATCTACCATCATGGAGTTAATGATCTTCAGCAGATCAGAGATTCGTTGGATAAGGGGCCCCGGGGCATCCTCAGCGTGGGTGATACTCCTGCCTGTAATTTTCTGGAGAGTTTCACCGGAGTTGATGAGATCCGACCAGGTAATTTCATCTTTAACGATGTGATGCAGATGGAGATAGGCTCATGCACTTCTGATCAGATCACAATTTGTTTGGCTGCTCCGGTTGTTGACATATATCCTGACCGTAAAGAAGCTATTGTATATGCCGGAGCCATTCACCTCTCCAAAGAAAAAATCAATTACAACGGGCAGGAGGTATTCGGGTTAGTAGTAAACCTTGAGGATGAAGGCTGGTCAGAACCGGTGCCTGGATGCATCGTATTGGGTCTCTCCCAGGAACATGGTATTCTGAGACTTGATCCGGCTATGTTCAGTTCCCTTCAGCCTGGCTCCCTGATCGGGATTCTTCCGGTTCATGCCTGCCTCACCGCCGATGCTATGAAGCATTACCTGACGATTCAAGGGAAACCGGTTTCGATGTTCACCGGGTTCTAACCTCATTTCAACAGGAAATTTCTTCCCTCCAACGATTTTATTTTTATTTGATCTAAATTAGTTGTACTTTTGCTGCAGATTAATTTATGGCATGTTTGTAATACTATTAATTGAAACGCGTCATATGATCCATAAAAATAAAAACAAAATGAAAACAAAACAGTACATACTCGCAGTAATATTAAGTTTAACCATGAGTGTTGCCATCGCCTCGGGAGAAGGAGTTATTGTAAACAGCCCAGGAAATGATGCAGCCATGGTAATGGATTTTAAGAATTTTATGCCTGTCGTTCCAATGACGGCCTCTTTTGAAGAGGTTCCGGTTTTGGACGATATGATCTCTCAAAGCAGTTCACTCAGTCCGGTTGTTCCGATGGAGGCCCCATACAGCGAGTCCCTTTAACATCCATAAATATACACTGTGCTAGTGAAAAGGAGGCGCTGTCTCAGATTGAGTCAGCCCTTTTTTTATGCGAGACCCCAAAAACAATATTAATTGATGGCTTTGGCAGGTAATGTAAAATAGAAGGTGCTTCCCTTCCCCTCTTCGCTATCTGCCCATAACTTACCGCCGTGTTTTTCGATGAATTCCTTGCAGATGATTAACCCCAACCCTGAAGACGGTTCGCTATTGGTGCCTTTGCGGTTTGTATTAATGTCCTTCCGGAACAGGTTCTCTACCATTTCCCGGTTCATCCCGATGCCCGAATCCTTCACAAAGATTTTAACCCAATTCTCATCCAACGACTTTGCCGTGATGGTGATTTTTCCCTCCTGGGGTGTGAATTTTATGGCGTTGGATACCAGGTTGCGAACTATGGAATCAAACATATTTCCATCGGTAAAAACCGTTACATCTTCCGAGATATCATAATTGATGTCAATCCTCTTGCTTTTGAATGCTTCCAAATATAACGCAAAACTCTCAGATATTTTTGGCATTAATAAAAGTAGCTGAGGCTCAAAGGTAGTTATCCCCTGCTGCATTCGCGACCATTGCAACAGGTTTTCGAGAAAGCCGTATAGGTTGGTTGCCGTTTTTCTCATACTCACGGCAATCTTTTGAGTCTGTTGCAAGGTCATAGCTGGCAGTTGCTCAGCCATTATTTGCGTTAAGCCAAGAAAACTGTTAAACGGAGTGCGTAGGTCGTGGGCAATAATGGAAAAGAATTTGTCCTTTTCGGCATTGACTAACTGGAGTTTTTCGTTTGTTCGTTTGATTTCTTCCTCAGCCCGTTTGCTCTCCGTGATGTCTAAAATGGAAACGACACTTTGTTTCGTGCCGGGTATGGTACTGATATCCAAAAGGGCATCCCGTTTTTCTCCTATTTTATTGACAAGTGTAACATCATATTTTTTTGGAGCTAAATCGTGATTTTGACGTCTGAGTTCGCGATTTTTCAGCATTATCTGCAAACTCTCAGGTGCAACATATTGAACCCATTTTTGTCCAATAAGTTCATTTGGAGTATATCCTGTAACAGAATAACACTCATTGTTCGCCATCATGATAGTGGTATCCTCTTCAACAATCAGTGTTGCTGTGCCGGTAGATTCAAAAATTGCCTGATATTTATTCCTGCTCTCGCGAAGTGTCTCTTCCAGGCGTTTTTGTTCGGTGATATCCCGTGCAATATGAATTGCCCCAATAATTGTGCCCTCATGATTCCGCAACGGCGAAGCAGTGACTGAAAACCATCCATTCAGGCATTCAATGGGCATATCGGTTGTAACCTTCTCCCCCTCCATAAACATTTGTGTGAGCACACAAAAAGAGGGTGGATTAATTCATCCATATCATTACATATTTAGGTTCAACCCGGATATACTTTTCACTCGATTTTCATTATACAACGTGGGTTTGGAGTGGGCTGCACTTTCAATTCTCTGAAACCTAAAACGTTAAAGGTAATCTAAAAATATAAATTACTATGGAAATAAATAGAAAATCTGTATGGCGTGCTATGAATGCTTATTTCTTGCAATGTTTTCTGATTATCGCCATCAATAACGTCAGATCAATAGGTTTTGAAATATAATCAGTGCATCCCGCTTCTAT
>CAZXQU010000128.1:0-3359 GCA_964642545.1 uncultured Prolixibacteraceae bacterium
ATATTGTAATGTGAATAACATAACAAGCGAATTTTATATTTTTTTAACACTTCCCTTTCCGTCCCTCGTCCTTCGTCCTGCGTCATTTTGTCAGCCCTCCCCGCCCGGCACCATCTTTGTCAATGCGGGTGAAAGAAAAACCAAAAACTGAACGACTATGCAAACAGGAAAAATCAACGTCCAGACGGAGAATATTTTCCCGATAATCAAGAAATTCCTCTATTCAGAACATGAGATCTTCCTTCGGGAGCTGATCTCCAATGCCGTAGATGCAACCCAGAAACTAAAGACTCTTGCATCCCTTGGGAAGTTCAAAGGGAAGCTGGGAGACCTTACGATTGAGGTAAAGGTCAACAAGAAGAAGAAAACCCTCACGGTCATCGACCATGGCATCGGGATGACAGCTGAAGAGGTGAACAAGTATATCAACCAGATTGCTCTCTCCAGCGCCGAAGAGTTTGTCAACCAGTTCAAAACCAAATCGGAAGCTGAGATGAATGCCATCATTGGCCATTTCGGCCTTGGCTTTTACAGCTCCTTTATGGTTTCCGACAAAGTGACAATTAACACCAAAAGCTACCAGACCGGTGAAGGAACGGAAGCCGTGATGTGGGAATGCGACGGAAGTCCGGAGTACAAGATGGATGCTTCCAAGAAAAGAGAGAGAGGCACCGAGATTACTCTCCACATCAACGACGATTCGGCCGAATACCTGGAAGATCACCGCGTGCTCGAGATCCTGAATAAGTACTGCCGATTTCTACCTGTTCCGATCCAGTTTGGGACAGAGAAGGTTTGGGAGCCGGTTACGAAGGACGAAAAGCCGGAAGAAGCTAAAAGCGAAAAGCAAGAAGCGAAAAGCGAAGAAAAGGAGCCGAAGACGAAAGAGGTTGAGAAACCGCGGATTATCAATGATACCAGTCCGCTGTGGAAGAGGAAGCCTTCGGAACTCACGGATGAAGATTATAAGAATTTCTACAGGAAACTCTATCCCTACAGCTTTGACGAGCCGCTTTTTCACATCCACCTCAACGTTGATTTCCCCTTCAACCTTACCGGGATTCTCTACTTTCCAAAGGTTAAGAAGACGATGGAGATCCAGAAAGACAAGATCCAGCTCTACTGCAACCAGGTGTTTGTTACTGACTCCGTTGAGGGTATTGTTCCCGATTTCCTCACACTGCTGCACGGCGTGCTCGACTCGCCCGACATCCCGCTGAACGTATCCCGCAGCTACCTGCAGAGCGACCCCAACGTAAAAAAGATCTCTAACCACATCATGAAAAAGGTGGCCGACAAGCTGGAAGAGCTCTTTAAAGAGAACCGTGAGAACTTCGAGAAGAAGTGGGACGACATCAAGGTATTTATCGAATACGGGATCATCTCTGAAGCCAATTTTTACGACAAGGCCAGTAAATTCTGCCTCTTCAAGAATACTGATGGGAAATATTTCACGTTTGAAGAGTACAAAAAACATATTGAACCAGCCCAGAAAGACAAAGAGGGTAACCTGATATACCTGTATGCCACCAACCTGGAGGAGCAATACAGCTACATCCAGGCTGTTAAAGAGCGAAGTTATGATGTACTTCAGCTCGACGGGATCATCGATCCCCATTTCATCAATACGCTGGAGCAGAAGTTTGAGAAATCGCACTTCACCCGAGTGGATGCCGATACGGTAGAGAAACTGATCAAGAAGGAGGATTCCCAGCCTTCGAAACTCAACGAAGAGCAGGAGAAGTCGCTGAAAGAGCTGATGGAAAAACAAATCGACTCGAAGAAATATTCAATAACATTTGAAAGTCTGAGCGAAAAAGATGCTCCTCTGATGTTAACCCAGCCGGAGTTTATGAGGCGGATGAAAGATATGTCGGCGCTCGGTGGCGGAATGAGTTATATGGGTGAACTTCCCGATCATTTCAGCCTCGCAGTCAACTCCAACAATCCAATCATCGGGAACCTGCTTGTTGAAACCGACGAAGGGAAACAGACTTCAACCATCAAACAACTGTTCGACTTAGCCCTGCTGGCACAGGGTCTGTTGAAAGGGAAAGAGTTGGCGGAGTTTATCAGGAGGAGTACGGAGTTGGTGAAGTAGCAGATTGGTTCTTATATAGATAAACAGGATAGATAGCTTTCAAACAAAAAACAATAAACAAGGAACAATAATATCCTTTATTCTTTCAGGTTTGATTAATGCTTTTCTCTGAATTATCTTTAAACAGATACGCGTTTCCCGTAATTCTTTAAGGATCACTTTCAGCTTATGGATAAAATCATTTGGTGATTCTGCTGATTGAGCTTCCCCGCAATTTAATGCCGGTGATGTCCCACATCTTATTAACTGACCACTTATCTGGTTCCCCAGCCTTGTATTCGGAATTGCTTCAACCACGTCGCTGATTCGTAAAGCAAAATCGATTAACCTGTCCTCCAAATCAAATTTCCTTATGCCCATAACCACACGTTTTAATGTTCCTTGTTTATTGTTTATTGTTTTTTGTTTATTGTTGTTTGTTCCAGTTATATAATTATCAATTAATCCGAAAAAAAGCGAAAAGGTTATAGATCCTTGTAAAAAAAATACGTCTCACGTCTCACGTCTCACGTCTCACGATTTTTTGTATTTTTACACAAACTTTTAAACCTTTACACACATGAAACTCTCAAAAGGCTGGATCATCCTCATTGTGGTGGTCGCTATCATCGTAATCCTGGTAGGCTGGGGTACTGGGATCTTTAATAAAATGGTTGCCCAGGACGAAAATGTAGGGAAAGCATGGGCCAACGTGGAGAATGTCTACCAGCGGCGTGCCGACCTGATCCCGAATCTGGTTGCGACAGTCAAAGGAGTAGCCGACTTTGAGAAGTCGACGCTTACCGATGTGATTGAGGCCCGGGCCAAAGCAACTTCTGTTACGATTGACCCTGCTAACCTGAATGCCCAATCAATGCAACAGTTTCAGGCAGCCCAGGATGGCCTGAGTTCGGCTCTCTCCCGCCTGATGGTGGTTGTAGAGCGTTATCCCGAATTGAAAGCGACGCAGAACTTCCTGGAACTGCAGGCCCAACTGGAAGGAACGGAGAACCGGATCTCGGTTGAACGCATGAAATTCAATGAATCTGTACAGGCTTACAACACCTACATCCGACGGTTCCCTGCAGCTGTTTTTGCCGGTATGTTCGGATTTGAAAAGAAAGCTCCGTTTGAGGCGCAGGAAGGCGCTGAAGTCGCACCAAAGGTGGAGTTCTAGGAAAGGAATCTTTTATAGCCATGTCAGTACCAGCAAAATATTTTCTCACCCAACAGGAGCAGCAGCAGATCACACAAGCGATCCGGGATGCGGAGATGAACA
>CAZXQU010000129.1:0-3256 GCA_964642545.1 uncultured Prolixibacteraceae bacterium
TCTCCAGGAGAAGGATGGAATGCTGAGGGACAATAAAATACTTCTCTTCATTGAACATGATTTCAATGGCGCCTGTCTGTAGAAATATGGCGAGGTCTCCTTTTTTTGTTTGCAGTGGGATGTAACGTACATTCTCATCTGTAAGCTTCCATGGTTCACTCTCATCTTCTGCCTGAACAGGAATTGGATATCCTGGCCCGCATTTTACAACGAATCCTGTCAAGAGTTCCTCTTTCTCCTGATATCCAGGGGGTAAATAGAGCCCCGCTTTGGTCTTGTTGGAGATCTTCTTTGGTTTGATCAGAACCCTGTCACCAACAACTATAAGGTTCTGCAAATTACCTTCGGTTTGATTGCTCATAAAGAAGAATTTCTGACGTTCAAAGATATAAAATACGGTGGATTGAAACTCTGTGGATTCAGTAAATTTGGGTACTTTTGTGCCCGATGGGAGATATCATAAGATTATTATCAGAATCGGTAGCAAACCAGATTGCTGCAGGGGAGGTTGTACAACGACCGGCCTCCGCTGTAAAGGAGTTGTTGGAGAATGCCGTCGATGCTGGTGCAACTGATATTACGCTGATCATCAAAGATGCCGGGAAAACCCTGATCCAGGTTGTAGATAATGGCTGCGGAATGTCGGAACGGGATGCCCGTATGAGTTTCGAACGGCATGCAACTTCCAAGATTAAAAGCGCAAATGACCTCTTGGCAATCCGAACCCTTGGCTTCCGCGGCGAGGCACTAGCTTCTATCGCTTCCATCTCCCAAGTAGAGCTCAAAACAAAACGGACAGATGAAGAGATCGGGACCTGTATCCAGGTTCATGGATCAGAATTTATCTCTCAGGATGCAGCAAGTTGCAGCAACGGAACCTCTGTTACAATAAAGAACCTCTTTTACAACGTGCCAGCAAGGAGAAACTTTCTAAAAAGTAACACACTGGAGCTAAAGTACATCATGGAGGAGTTTAACCGGGTTGCCCTCGTTCACCCCGATATCAGTTTCAAACTGTATAACCAGGATAGGATCCTGATTCAACTTCCCCCTTCAAACCTGAAACAACGGCTGGTAACCTTGTTGGGGAGCTCTTATAACCAGCGGTTGATACCAGTTCAGCAGGAATCCCAACTGGTAAATCTGACAGGCTTTATTGGAAAACCTGAATTTGCTAGAAAAACCCGGGGTGAACAGTACTTCTTTGCAAATGGCCGGTTTATTAAAAATCCCTATCTGAACCATGCAGTTGAGAATGCCTTTCAGGAACTGATTATGAAGGATGCATACCCAACCTACTTTATCTATTTGGAGGTGGACCCCTCTTCCATCGATGTAAATATTCATCCTACTAAGACAGAGATCAACTTCCAGGACGCCAAGAGCATCTACGCTATCCTCAATGCAGCGATCAAACAATCTCTTGGAAAGTTTAACCTGATGCCTGCTCTCGATTTTGAGACAGAAAAATCCCTTGACCTTCCTCCTCTTCCCAAAGACCACCCTATTACTCCTCCTTCAATCAGGATAAACCCTGATTACAATCCGTTTGAGAAACAAACCAGACATCAAATGGAGTTCAACTACAATGTACCAGGAGGTGAACGGGGAGCCCATTTGCAGAAACTATTTGATCCGTTGAAAAAGATTCACCCGGGAGAGATGGAAATGCCTGAGCATGAAGAGGCTGAAAACGCCATTCTTCAGGTTGAGAACAAATTTTTGGTTACTCAAATCGCAAACGGAATTGTTGTAATAGACCAACAGGCGGCTCATGAACGAATCCTGTATGAAAAGTTCATTGAACAGGAAAAGAAAGGTTCAGATGGAGCACAAAAACTTCTTTTACCTCAAACTATTCAACTCTCGCCCGATGACGCACAAATGATCAAGGATCTTTTTGATCCTCTTCTGCTTGCAGGCTTTGAGGTCTCTGAATTCGGTAGTAATGCGTTTGTGGTCCATACAGTTCCTGCAGGCATTGAATCCTCTGAGATCCAGGCGTTGATAGAAGGAATACTGGAGTCCTACAAGAATGAAACCCATGGATTTAAAAACAGACAAGAACATCAATTGGCCAGGACCATGGCACGTAAACTTTCGGTCAGGCATGGGAAGAAATTAAGCCTGCGTGAATCGTCGGCTCTTGTTCAGGAGTTGATGAACTGTTCAACTCCTGATCTTACACCTGATGGAAAGCCGACTATATATCGACTGGATTTTGAAGATCTTGCGAAGAAATTTAAGCATACAAACTGAACTCTATGAGCTCTAATCAATATAGTCCTGCCGGCTTTAAACTGCTCCCTCCTGTTGTAAAAAACCTATTGATTATCAATGGGTTGTTTTACCTGGCAACCATGACCTTTGAACAGGCTTTCGGGATCGACCTTGTCAGGTTCCTGGGCCTTCATTATTTCCAGTCAGAATATTTCCAGCCCTATCAGTACGTTACCTATATGTTTCTTCATGCCAATTTCGGGCATATTCTGTATAACATGTTCGCACTATGGATGTTCGGATATCTGCTTGAAAATGTTTGGGGATCAAAACGATTCCTTATTTACTACATGATTACCGGAATAGGTGCAGCTATTATTCAGACCCTTGTCAACTGGTGGAATTTTTCTTCAATTCAGCAGGAAGCGCTTCTCTATGCTAATCAACCCACCCTCGATGCCTTTGTTGGATATGTCAAACACTACTTCCCGAGTTATTATGAGTATCATGATACCATTCGCAGCTTTATTACAGAATGGACGTTGAATCCTTCGAATCAGTCCTACGCAGGACAATCTGTTGATTATGTTAATCAATTGATCCAGCTTCAGATGAATGTCCCAACGATTGGGGCATCTGGAGCTGTCTATGGAATCCTATTGGCTTTCGGAATGATGTTCCCAAATATGTTGGTCTACGTCTATTTCCTTTTCCCGATCAAAGCAAAGTGGATTGTGATTATATACGGGGCCCTTGAGATCTTCTCCGGAATATCCAACAACCCAAGTGATAATGTTGCTCATTTTGCGCACCTTGGAGGAATGATCTTTGGGTTCTTTATGATTTATTACTGGAAGAAAAAAGCAAGTTTATAATTAACCGACTATTGAAATGAATATGAATCAATCACCATTTAACCCTCTTTCAGATGCCCGGAATTTTTTCAGATCAAAATCGGCATTATCTTATCTGGTGATCATTAATATATTAGTATGGATCCTCTTTCAGGTATTCCGGGTAATGGCTTTTCTGTTTG
>CAZXQU010000130.1:0-3232 GCA_964642545.1 uncultured Prolixibacteraceae bacterium
GAGTATACCTTATTGAATAATACTTCTGTTTTCGATTGTAAGTTATTCGGAGTTTGACAGGATAGGACTCATCTTTTCGAGGCACTCTTGTTTCTAAGACAATGGCTGTTGATGCTAATAACTTTGGAACTTGATCCATCTGAAAAAATTATACATACAAATATACATACAAATTTGATCAAAGTCACAAAATAATGATAGACAACGATTATTTTATTAGTAATTAAAAGATTGATATACAGCAGCATAGAAAAACATGAAAAAGCATTACATAAGATTGATATTATGACTGTTAATCAGAGGGTCTCAGGTTCAAGTCCTGAAGGGGGAGCTTCAAAATCAACCACTTACAGAATCCATAGTAGGTGGTTTTTTTATTGGATACATGATCGGGGACACTGACCTATACTGATCGACCTGGAGTGATCAACTGCGCTGGCTTGTCCTAAGATGTGTATTGATAAAACATTATATCTTTACGTTTGTTTTTGGATTAATCGCAGGGGATGGGAGATTAACTAGTTTATCATGTCATATACAATCAAAGAATACATTGGATTTAGAATCAGATGGGACCTGACCATCCTGATATTGATTCTAATTACTTTCCTCATCATACCTTTCCAGATCGCTTTTCAGCATCAGGTACATGTCATTGGTTCCATTATTATCTATTCCATCGACCTGTTTTTCCTGGTTGATATCATCCTGAACTTTCGGACATCCTTCAGGTATGCGGGTGAAGAGATAACCTCTTCACGAGAGTTATCCCGACATTACTTGCGAACAAACTTCAGCTTCGACCTGATAGCAACTCTACCGTTCGACGCATTGTTTTTCCTCCTTCCCGGTCTTGAATGGGAAGGCATATCAATCATTTTATGGCTCAGACTATTCAGGCTTATCCGGATCTGGAGGTTATTCCTCATCCTTCAGCGCTGGCAAAACCAGAACTGGACTAATCCAGGATACTTGCGGGTTCTGAGGTTTCTATTGGTCATGGTAATCCTGGCACATATCGTAGCGTGCAGCTGGTATTTTTCCTCTTTTATAGCAGGTTTTCCGGCAGAGAGCTGGACGGTACTGAGTGGGATTGCAAATAGTGATGTTGTCACAAAGTATATCCGGTCATTATACTGGACTGTAACCACGTTGACGGCAATTGGTTATGGAGATATCGTCCCACATCTCAATTATGAATATGTTTTTGTGATACTGGTCATGGTTACCGGAGCTTTGATGTATGCCTACATCATTGGTAATATTGCCTCACTTATCAGCAATCTGGATGCACGGAAATCCGCTTTTCGCTTAAAACTTGAGGACATAAAGCTATACTTAAAGCAACGGAGTGTTCAGGGAAGCCTCAATGAGAGAGTGAGAAATTACTATGAGTACCTCTGGGTTCATCATAGGGGACAAGACGAAAATCTATTGTTTAGTGACCTTCCGGATCCTTTGCGCCTGGAACTGATGATCGAGCTAACAAAACACCTGTTGAAGAATGTGGCACTTTTCAAATATAGTTCAGACAGACTAAGACACGTCCTTCTGATGGCTTTGAAACCCAGGACATTTGATCCGGGAAGTGTGATTGCACGTGCTGGTGATACAGGAAATGAGATATTCTTTATCAGTAAAGGCAGCATTGATATCGTTGATGAGAATCAGGAGAAGAAATATTTTGAACTCACTCGAGGTGATTATTTTGGAATTCTTTCAATTATGACACGAGAGAGACGGACTGCTACTGCAATTTCCAAAGGATTCAGTGAGATTTTTGTTTTATCCCTGGAGGATTTCCGGGAGATAAAGGAAGCGTACCCGGAGTTCAGTGAAGTGTTGAAAAAGGTCTCCTCAGAAAAGAGTGAAAAAACCGCAGATATGATTCTGGAAGGGATTGTGTTGTAGATGTGGAAGAGCCGGTGCATCTTACCAGCTTACGCCGATTTAAATACATTTAGACTTGTCTATTCCGATCGTCCAGGGGTGGTCAACACCGTCGGTTTATCCAATAGTGTAACAATATGGGTAATTTTGAAAGGCATTTCGATATTTTGCATTGTTGTACATTAACTATATGAAATCAACCAACACTTCTTTTTTCATGCTTTCCATTATATCTTTCATGATTTATGGATGTGCGAATGATCAGAAAATAGAGCTGTTTCCCGATTATACAAATGCATCTTCTTGGATTTCAATTCCAGATTCCATTGACAAGACGGTGGATGTATTTTATATCTATCCGACAATATTTGGAGGTACAGGAGAGATGAATATGGATATCACCAATGATCAACTTCGCAAAAAAGCTAAGATTGTTTCCTATGAACAAGGAGGTGTATATATGGCAGCGAGTAATTTTTTTGCTCCATATTACAGACAAATGGCAATGGATGTGCTCACCATGCCGGAAGATACATTGGATAAATATTTTGCAATTGGCTACAATGACGTAATAAAGGCGTTTGTGTATTACTTGGATAATTTTAATGATGGGCGTCCCTTTATTTTGGCTGGCCACAGTCAGGGTTCCATGGTTTTAATCGAATTGATGAAAGAAATGTTTGACAACCCTGAACTTCAAAACCGCCTCGTGGCTGCTTATCTCATTGGCTATTCTGTTACATCAGAGGATCTTGCTAAGTACTCATGGATGAAGCTTGCAGAAAGTGAGGATGATGTTGGTGTGATTATCACCTACAACACACAATCTGAGGATGCTACCGATTCTCCAGTTTTATTGCCGGGGGCACAATGTATAAATCCTCTTAACTGGACAACCACAACTGAAACCGCTCCCAAAGAGTTGAACCTCGGTGCTGTATTTTTTAAAGACAACGGGGAGATAGATTCTGTCGTTCCGCAATTCACCAACGCATGGATCGATGAAAATGGTGCATTAGTAGCAGGAACACCTGATGTTGATGTATATAGTGTTGGGACTTTCCCGCGAGGAATATACCATAAGTATGATTATAATTTTTTCTACAACAACCTGAAAAAAAATGTACGGGTTCGGGTGAAAAACTTCCCGGGCTTAGAATGGGAATTCTGATAATAGTCTCCTTTAACTGGACAAGCCGACGGTGTTGACCACTCCAGGCCGATCGGAATAGATTGTGGTAAACTAATGCAGCTGTTTGAATCATTTGAACGGTTTTTCCACTTGCATACCGTTAATAACGTATCGAGTCTTCAGCCATTTCTGTTACAACTTCATTTTCAA
>CAZXQU010000131.1:0-3215 GCA_964642545.1 uncultured Prolixibacteraceae bacterium
AATAAAACATTCAACAAAGCTATTATGCATTTATAAAGATGGCTGAATCAAAGTATAATACAAATGATTTTGATGGGGTATAATAATGGATATTGAAACACGTAGATAGGTCTTGATATTTAATATGGTAAAGTTAAAAGACAGTAAAATAACAGCACAAAGTCATCGTGATCTTCTCGAGGCTTCAAAAGATATAATTGAACAGATCAAAAAGGAAATCAATGAGAAGTACCAAAAGGAACTTAATAATTCTGGATTTGTTAAAAAACAATATCTTAAATTTAGAATCCGTAGAGAAATCCAAAAAGCAATAAACAAAATTGCTCCATGGGATGGATTATACTTAAAATCAAGGCAAAATAAACACCCTGCCTAACTAGTCGTTGCAAGAGGACGTGTAGGAAAAGTGCCGTGACACTTTGCTATCTTTCGTGTCCCTCTGGGGGCCACTGCACTCTGTTAGTTAAACTTATTATATATTTATTTCTAATCTAACGGTTCGTAAAACGTTCAATTTGCTCCACCATTTTCCGGGAAAACTTAATTATTACTTAATCCCAAAGCACCATTTCAATATCTTTCCATTCTATCTGACCGCAATCCGGACATTGTTTTTCCAATACAGTACCTAACTCTTACAAAGGGCGGTTGAAAAGTGAGATGGGTGGCGGTCGAATAGTGTAACACCTAATTAATAAATTATACCTAAAAACACTTTATGTCAAATACTTCTTTTATAAGGTTAATTGTCTTCTCATTTCACCCCCTCCGGAGGGGGTGGCTATAGCATTATTGCTATAGATCTACTCAGCCTCAGAATGAGATATTTTTTTTGATCGATGTTTTGTTTGTTGTTTTGACTGCATCAGGCGATAGCTTTCACCGTTGGCTTCAAGTATTTGGCATCTGTGTGTAAGACGGTCCAGTAGAGCGCCGGTTAATCTCTCTGAGCTAAATATTTCTGTCCAATTTTCAAAAGGCAGATTAGAAGTGACAATGAGGCTGTGATGCTCATACGCCTGGCTTATCACCTCGAACAAGAGTTCTGCTCCCGTTTTAGTAAAAGGTACATATCCCAATTCATCAAGAACAAGTACCTGAAGTCGCTGCAATTGTTTCTGAATTCTTTGCAAACTCCTTTCTTCCCGGCATTCTATCAACTCCGTGACCAACTGAGTGACAGTATAAAAGCGGACTCTCCGTCCTTGTGCGCAAGCAGCGAATGCTAACGCACATGCCAGATGCGTTTTGCCGGTACCGGGATTGCCAATGAATAGAACGTTTTCTTTTTTGTCGATGTACTCGCCCCTCATCAGTTCCCGAATCAACCGTTCATTGACAGAGGGTTGCGCTTTGAAGTCGTATGTATCCATAGTTTTGATCACGGGGAAGCCAGCTTCTCTAACACGCCTTTCCGCAGCTCTTTTTTCCCTGTCCAATAATTCCCTTTCCGCAAGACGCATGAGATAGGTTTGGTAGTCAGAACCATCGTTCCGGCATACTACGGCCATGGATGCATATTCCCTCAGAATCGTTGGCAACTTCAGTTTCTTCAAATAGTACTCTATCAGGACTGCAGGCTTATCTTTCTCATTCATACCGCACCCCCCTGAGAGAGCAGTGAGCTGTACGCCGATATATCCGGTTTGTCTACTTGTATATGATGGAGATGTTCGCAGCCGTTAAGCTTAAACGTTGCAAGTCCGATTGATGGCCGGGGAATAAGGAACTGGGCAATAGCATCTCTTTTGTGAGCTCGTATCCCTATCCCTTTTCCCACAGCACGCTTGAGCCTTTCCATTGGATAGTCTTCAAGAAGCCGGAGTACCCTGATAAACTCCCTGATCCCTTCTCCTATAGTTGTCTCCTCGGCTACCAGGCGCCGGCGTAACGTATCAAAGCATTCCGGTAGATGCAGCTCTGCCATTGGTCGGGCATGGTCAAGCGATCCCGGCTTTCTTTCTAAAAGAGGAAGATAATGGATGTAATTAAAAAAGATACCCTGTTTGTCCCATGAACGAGGATGTTCAGCAACAACTGTTGTCTTATGGCAGAGAACAACACTATCAATATAACCTTTGGCCAGTATCTCATGATGGGCGTAAGCAACCGGCACAGAATAGTCATTATCATCAAACCTGACAAGAGATAATGAACTGGCTCTGGTTGAACGCTTCCTGCATGCATCAAAGGGCGATGGTGGCAAAGGAATAAATGAGGACTGATCTTCAACCAGAAGTTCCGCTTTTGTGCCTGTTCCGCCACGAAGGCGACGCTTCATATCATCACGGCACTGCTCAACCAGTATGGCGTTCATTTCTTCCAGATTGGAAACCTCTGGAACCGGTACAAAAAAATTAAGCCGGGTATATTTTACAACACCCTCCACAACTCCTTTTTCATTCGGACGAGCAACCCGGCAAAAATGTTCTCTGAACAGATAATGGCTTTGCAGCTTCAAAAATCCATCCGTCAGACGTCGTTCATGACTCCCGATGATCTTGGAGACCAATACACGGCTGTTATCGTACGTGATCCGTGAAGGTACTCCACCAAAAAACTCAAACGCTCGAACGTGACCTTCATAATAGCTCTCTGTGCATTCACGCTCGAAACACATAACGAAAAAGGAATCCGAGTAGGGCAGCACCATTACAAAAAATGCAATTTTTCTTAGTATCCCGGATACCTTCACCAATGCATAACCGAAATCAACCTGAGCCTCTCCAGGCCGGTGGATCAACGGCATAAACACTTCCTTCTTTATTCGCTTTATCTCACGGACGGCCTCCTTCACCTGCGTGTATTTTCCTTGATATCCCTCTTCCAGAATACGTTCGTATATCCGCTTCGCCGTATGCCGCTGTTTCTTCTGTATCGATTTATCTTTTTTAATGATCTCTTCAATACGTTCAAGATATGGCCCTATCTTGAGTTTGGGACGATCAGTATTCATCTGATATCCAGGCGGTTCAGAATAGGACAATATTTTCTGCAGCGTCTTCCAGTGTATCTGTTCACGGCGCAGTATCTCTCGCTTGCTCGTCTCTCCTCGCAATACTTCCAAACGAATCTGTTTCCACCATTCCATACCTGTATACACCCTTTCTCCTCCTCCAGATAATTCTATTGTTAATTAACTGAAGAAAGGTAGCTTAGAGTGTCACACTTTTCAACCGCCGTTTTACTGTAGCACTTTTCGTCCGGCTTTTATA
>CAZXQU010000132.1:0-3091 GCA_964642545.1 uncultured Prolixibacteraceae bacterium
GTACCCGCGAGCTGATGCTCACCGGCAAGCGGATCAAAGGAAAGGAGGCGGAAGCCTTTCACCTGGTCAACAAATCGGTTCCGGCTGATCAGCTTGATGCTATTGCCGAAGAGACAATCAGCCATTTGCGTTCCAGCGGTCCGGCTGCTATGGCTCATGGGAAAAACTTGATCCACGAAGTAACCAACAACCTCACCCTCAAGGAGGCGTACGACTTTACCGCACGCATCATCGCCGACATTCGGGCATCCGAAGAGGGACAAGAAGGAATGAATGCGTTTCTCGAAAAACGAAAACCAACATGGGTAAAAGAATAACTAAACTCCTCATTGCCAACAGGGGAGAAATTGCGGTACGGATCATGCGAACCGCTACAAAGATGGGAATCCGCACCGTGGGGATCTACTCGCGCATCGATGCCGACTCCCTGCACATCACCATGGCCGATGAGACTATCTGCATCGGAGAGGCTGAACTCAGCGAAACCTATCTCAATATCGCGAAGATCATCGAAATAGCCAAAGAGAAGGGGTGTGACGCCATCCACCCAGGATATGGCTTCCTGGCAGAAAATGCCGCTTTTGTAAAGGCCTGCGACGATGCCGATATCATTTTTATCGGTCCGGATGCCAAATCAATGCACGTGATGGGCAACAAGATCGAAGCGCGTGCCTGGGCAAAGAAGAGCGGCGTCCCCATCACCGAAGGGGTGACCGGCAACAAAGAGACCTTGATGAACGCCGGCACTAAAATAGGGTTCCCGGTTCTGCTCAAGGCGGCAGCCGGAGGAGGAGGAAAAGGGATGACGATCGTACGCGAAGCAGGTCAGCTCGAAGAGGCTCTTGAAGCGACTGCCCGGCAGGCGAAAGCCTACTTTGGCGACGACACAGTATACATTGAGAAGTACCTGGAAGAGCCCCGCCACATCGAGATTCAGATCCTGGGCGACCTGCACGGGAATGTGATTCACCTCTTCGAACGGGAGTGCTCCATCCAGCGCCGTTACCAAAAGATCATTGAAGAGTCGCCCTCGGCAACACTGACACCGGAAGTGCGGGCCAAAATGGGCACAGCCGCAGTACAGATCGGAAAAGAGATCGGTTACTCCAGTGCCGGCACCATCGAGTTTTTGGTTGATAAGAACCTGAACTTCTACTTCCTGGAGATGAATACACGGATCCAGGTGGAACATCCTGTCACCGAACTGGTCACTGGAATTGACATTGTGGAGGAGCAGATCAAAATCGCTGAAGGAGAACCGTTGCGCATGAAACAGGAGGATATCCGTCAACACGGCCATGCCATCGAGTGCCGGATCTATGCCGAAGACCCGGAAAACAACTTCCTCCCCTCTCCCGGCTTCATGACACTCTATTGCGAACCCCAGGGAGATCACATCCGAATTGATACCGGCGTAACGCCGGGTTCAGAGATTAAAAGCGCGTTCGACCCCATGATCAGCAAGCTGGTGGTGTGGGCCGAAACCCGCGATCAGGCAGCCAGGCGAATGAATGAAGCGCTCGCTTTTTATGGCATTCACGGCATCCGCACCAACATCAGCTACCTGAAGAAACTGATTGTTGGAGAACCCTTCCTGAGTAACACCATTTCCACCAAATTCTGCGACGAACATACTGAAGAGATTGTTGAAGAGATCAAAGTGGAGAAACAGGAAATTCCACGACACATCCTCCTAACCGGTTACCTTTTGCTAAGTCTCCGCCATCCTTCATCCGAAGGGGTCATTTTGGAAAAACCCGGAGAGTTATGGAGTAAGGTGGGATTTTGGCGCCACAGGATACATCTCACGGTCTCCTGCGAAGGGGAAGAATTTCCGGTGTTTATTCCTGATTACTCGGAGAAGACATTGGACATTGAAATTGCCGGCACAAAGTACCACGCCGAGATCAAAGAGGTCAAAGACTGCTTCCTCCAGTTCACCGTGAATGATGAACCCTACCATATTCTCTATTCCGAAGACCATGATCACAGGGATTATGTAAGTTTGGGCGGGCATATCTTCCTTATGAGGCGGCTTGATTTCCTGCCCGATGAGCGTATTGCAGCCTCGGCCGAATCGTTGGGAGCCGACCAGTCACACGTAAATGCCCCGATGCCAGGGAAAGTGATCAAGATCAACGTGAAGCCGGGCGACAAAGTAAAGAAGGGTGCGGTTTTGCTGATCCTTGAGGCGATGAAGATGGAGAACAACATTGTGGCTTCCCGGAATGCAGTCGTCAGTGAAGTGAACGTGGAGCTAAATGAGCATGTGAAAGTGCATTCGCCGCTCGTGGTGTTCGAAGAGGAAAATGGCGAAATAGTGAAATAGCGAAATGGCGAAATCTTATTTTTTTTCACCATCTCACCATCTCACCATCTCACTATAAAAAGCTAACTAATTACGATAATTGCAAAATAGATTTATATGAACAAAGTAGTAAAAGACGCCTACGAAGCGATCAAGGGGATCGAGAGCGGGATGACCGTGATGTTCGGTGGGTTCGGGCTGTGCGGGATACCGGAAAATTGCCTGAAGGTATTGGCCGAATCGAGCATCGACCAGCTTACCTGTATCTCCAACAACGCAGGCATAGACAATTTCGGGCTGGGCGTATTGTTACGAAAACACCAGATGAAAAAGATGATCGCCTCTTACGTGGGAGAGAACAAGGAGTTCGAACGCCAGTTCCTCACCGGCGAACTTGAAGTGGATCTGATCCCCCAGGGAACTCTCGCCGAACGGATCAGGGCAGGAGGAGCCGGAATCCCGGCATTCTTCGTCCCGGCAGGCTATGGCACCGAGGTGCAGGGCGACAAGGAGGTACGGATATTCAACGGGAAACCCCATATCATGGAATTGGGGCTCACAGCAGATTTTGCCATTGTGAAAGCAAAATACGGGGATACCATGGGCAACCTGATCTACAACAAGACGGCCAACAATTTCAACCAGCCAATTGCCACTGCCGGCAGGATCACCATTGCTGAAGTGGAGGAGCTGGTACCGTTTGGCGAGCTGGACCCTAATCATATTCATACTCCGGGGGTTTACGTTCAGCGGATCTTTCAGGGAACCAATTACGAGAAACGG
>CAZXQU010000133.1:0-3009 GCA_964642545.1 uncultured Prolixibacteraceae bacterium
TGGTTTTAGAAGGTTCATTTCTGAAATCCTTTTTTTGTGCAAACAATTTGCATAACAGTGAACATCAAAATCGGTATAACTATCTTGATCGCCTGGTTATGTAAGATGATGCTTCTGCATTAATTTCAGCCTGCGTTTTAACTTTCCCCTGGTTTATCCATTCGTCTAGTTCCGACTTCTTGAAATAAACACGATGGCCATGTTTGTAATGGGCAAGGACACGCTTGCTTGTCATCCCATAAAGAGTCTGTTTGGATATCTTTAAATATTGTGCCGCTTCCTTCATATCAAGAACACCTGATTCATCTTTGGGTTCCAGTGTTTTTGAATTGATGTACTTATTCATGGCCCTTTCCAGACATTCATCAATAATGGGTTCAAGAATCTCTCTTAAGAACTCTTTTAGTGTAATATCCTGTTCCATAATTTTTTTTGCCATAAAATTAATTAGGATTTCAACAATAAAGATAACCCGCACGGCGCTGACATTCAATATTCTCTCATAATTTTACCGTGAAATCACCAATTATGAAGGAAGTAAAAATGACCCGTCAGGATCTATATGATCTTGTCTGGAAAGAGTCGATGCTCTCCCTCTCAAAGAAATATTCAATTTCCGGTACAGGACTGAAGAAAAAATGCAAGGTATTAGACATCCCGGTTCCTGAGATGGGATACTGGGCAAAACTGCAGTTTGGTAAAACCGGAGGCCGCAAAACTCCCCTTCCGGCATTTGATGGAGATCAGACTGTCACCCTGTATCTGCGGGAGGAAAATGATCCAATGAACGAATCAAGAAATGAGATATTAAAACAGCTCGAATCAGATGAATCATTAAAGATAACTGTTCCGGAAAAGCTTGTCAATCCTGATAAGCTTATAGCGGCAGTTAAGGACGATATCTTTAAACGACGAGTCTGGAATAAGAATGAGGACATAGTATACAATTCGAGCGGATATCTTAATATTAGGGTGAGCCCCAAAAATATACACAGAGCCTTGCTCATTATGGATACATTGATAAAGGTCCTGAAACAACGAGGCCACTCAGTCACGATTGAATATAATACCACCAATTTCATTATAGAAGGTGAGAAAATCCCGATCTGTTGCAGGGAAAAACAAACCAGAGTCCTTGTAAAAGGGACCTACTATGATAGCTATGATAATAAACCAACAGGGTTATTATCCTTGAAAGTCGATGAATCCTACTCAAAAAAGGAATGGACAGAAGGGAAAAAAACTATTGAACAACTCCTGCCGAAAATTATCATCGACCTTGAACTCATGGGAAAGAAATTGAAAGAAGAAAGAATTGAGCGGGAAAAATACTGGGCAGAACAAAAGGCAAAGGATCGAATTGCTAAAGAAATCCATGACCGAAAAGAAAAAGAACTTAAAAATTTTCTCGAGATATTGAAAAATGCCAAAAGACACGATAATTCTCAGAAAATCAGGAAGTATGCTGATGAACTTGAACGATTTTCAATAGAAAATGGATCCTTGTCGGATGATATGAGGGAGAAGATTCAATGGATCAGGAAAAAAGCCGACTGGTATGATCCATTCATCGAAGCAGATGATGAAGTGATGGACGGGATTGATAGGGATCAATTGAAACTTGAAAAACAAATATTTCCCTGGTTGAAGTAAATAACAAACATTGTAAGTTATACTACGCTCTGCGAAATATCTCATATCTTTCTTCCAGCCTTTGCCTATCTGGATAATTATGTCGATGGTAGGGGAGAATGATCTTCTGGTTATCAAGAGCCTGAAGGCCATACTTCAGCATGGGACCGTCGGTCTCTTCAAGAATGTCATTTCTTACATGGACAAAATAATCGGGGTTGATTCCAAGAATATTTTTATCGAAAGCAGCATGATGAATCTTGCACAAGGAAAGACCGTTCGAAATGATTGGATCACCAAACTCCGCATTATCTCCTATGATATGCGCTGCATCCAGTAGCTCAGGATGCTTCAAACGGCATAACGTACACTGATTGTTATAGGCAAGCAAAACTCTTTCTCGAAAAGATTGTTGATGTAGCCGAATCTTTACGCTTGTGGTGGCATAGGCTCTCCGGTAATGTAATGCGGTCGTATCCTCAACCCCCAACTGCGGATTGAGCGCATCGATCTCATCTACCTGAACGGTAAATGTCAGTTTCGCAATGTCATCATGAACAATATAAACCGGAAAGGAAACAAAATATCTTCCCCGGGAAATCCCATACAAATAGATTAATGGTTTCTTTAATTTCATGACTTCCCGAAGTCCGACGTTATCCCAAAAGTTTGGATTATCTCCCCGATACCTGTATTCAATCAGACCATCCTTGTTCAATTTATCCGGATAAGGTCCTTCAAATTTTGTAGTTATAGAAAGTGGATATTGCATGATCTTGGGCTTCCATATTCCGGATTGTCCAACCAGATGGATCTGTTTGCCTTCAAAAATAAAACCCTCCTCAAGCAATGTCCACGGCAATACTTCTCCCTGGAATTGCACTTGATCCTTTAACCAGTTAAAAGCAGCGATACGAATGAGATCATCCATTGGATTAAGCTATAAAATGGTTAACATATTCATATTTCCACAATCTCCTTATCCTTCACCTGCCGTACATTAACATTGGTGAATATCTTCTTATATGCATCTGCTTCAAATGTATGGATGGGGACCAAGTTCTTTGGATGGATGGCATCCACCATGCGCTTGAGGGTTTCAACATCGGCGTGGCCGCTGGTATGCAGGTGATGCTCAGTCAAACCTCGACTTGAAAGGTACTCAACGAAAGCCGTGGTTCTTTCTTCAAGCAGATAGCCTTCCCACATGGAATAGATAAATGTTCCGCCGTCGATATTTGGTATCAGTTCCAGGTCAGATTGCATTGTTGGGCGAACAATCATGACCATATTCCCAGCATCATCAATGATCGCTTTCCGAGTAATCTTGGAATCCCTTACTTTATAAAGGAGTTTTAGCATTCCTTTTCGCCTGAT
>CAZXQU010000134.1:0-2978 GCA_964642545.1 uncultured Prolixibacteraceae bacterium
TTGTGGGCACTTTATCTAACGAGGATTATAAGGCTTTTTCGTGGTTTGTCAACAATAAAAAAAACACTTGATTACTTAACGTATGTATGGTATATTTATGTTAAGTAATCAAGTGTTTTCATAGGAGGTATAAAAAAGGAGGAAATGTTATGACGGTAGATGAAGTATCCAACGAGAACAAGCCGACAATTGCATCAGATAAGCCTAAAGAGATCATCGGCAAGGACGGTGCAAAGATGGTGCTGATCCCCGCTGGTGAATTCCAGATGGGAACTGATTCGGCAGAGCTACCTGAACTCGTTAAGTTGTCGAAGCAATTTGAGTCTACAGCGGAAGCAAGCTGGATTGAGGACGAAACGCCTCGCCATACGGTCTACGTGGACGCCTTCTACATGGATGCCTGCGAGGTTACCAATGTGCAGTATAAGAAATTCGTGCAGGCGACAGGGTGCAAAGAACCAGAGGGGATAGGTCTTGTGGTAGAAGGGGATAAAGTATCTGATAAATGGGGATTCAAACCATGGCAGGATAAGAATTATAATGGAGACAACCAACCTGTCGTATGTGTAAGCTGGGAGAATGCGAAGGCTTATGCTGAATGGGTTGGTAAACGATTGCCGACTGAAGCTGAATGGGAAAAGGCTGCTCGTGGCGGGTTAGCAGTAAAAAGATATGTCTGGGGTAATGAATGTCCCCCGCCGAAGAATTCGGGCAATTTCGCTGATGAGACTACTAAGAAAGCATTTCCGAGTTATCTAATCATCAATGGATATGATGATGGCTATGCTTATACCGCCCCTGTTGGAAGTTACAAGCCGAATGGATACGGATTGTATGATATGGCAGGGAATGTTTGGGAATGGTGCGCAGATTGTTATGACAATAAATATTATGCCGATTCACCAAAGCAGAACCCGAAGGGACCGGATTCGAAGGCACCGGATCCGGAAGAGACTCGTGTTATTCGCGGCGGGTGTTGGTACAACCTCGATACGTTCGACCTTCGCGTTTCTCGCCGATGGGGCAACGATCCAGCTATGATGTACTACGATGTTGGTTTTCGTTGTGCAGGGCTTTAAAGTTACCCCTTGATCCCTATCCATTTACCCTTTGCGGAGGTGCGTCAGTACCACCTAGGACAGTTGACCGCTGAACTCAGAAAACGAGATTTACCGCCGGCAGAATGGAGATAGTGTTCATTACCAAAAGGAGATTAACATGATCAGAGCTTGTGGAATTGATTATAGCGCGTGTGATATTCATCTTGTAAGTGTTTAAAATAATCTTTTAGTGGCTATAACTGCTCAAAAGAAAAGGAGGAAGTATTTTATGAAATACCTTGAAAATAGCGAAGAGATAACGGGTTTTAGAGTCAAAATCTGGGAAAGAGAAGCTTTTAAGATTACTGGCTATACGTTTATTATTCCGGGAGGTGTCGATCCTAGTGTCGTTATTGCTGATGGAAGGCTAAACAAACTTATCAATGCCTCTTCAGTCCGACCCTGGGTTCTGGGATTAGGTTCATGGGATGAGGAATGTGGAAAAGGATATAGACATACCATCTGTATTGAAGAAACAGAGCATACGGATTTCTCATCTCTGTCTAAGGAATACGATCTTTATACGAAAGAGTTTCCTGCTGCTGATTGGATGTGTTTTGAGATAACAGAAGGATGCGGGGATGTCAATCCCTACGTAAATCTGAAAAAACTGGGATACCAGTTCCGTTTGGATGTGGGAGTTCACTTTGACGCATACCCACCTGATCACGATTTTGAAAAGAATCCTATGTGGGAGTTCTGGATCTCGGTTATGATCCCGAAAGTTGCAGTTGTCAATTGCAAGGTGGAACGTGAGCAAACTGAATTGCTTCTCAAATATGACGGCACCCCGGATTGTGGGAAGGCGCATTCAGTATTTGCAGATTCTAAATCTAGTGATTATAGATGCCTTGGATATGGATCATGTGCAAAGGCATGTAAGGCTATAGCAATAATGATGAATGCCAACGGTCTGCCAATGATTGACAAAGATAAATGTATTGCTTGCGGGGCCTGTGTAAAAACCTGTCCTAGAGGTATAATAACGTTAATCCCTAAAACTCAGGAGTTACTTTTGAGTTAGAGATTTTTGGGTAGTGCTAAACAAGTAATGCTCTTTCAAGATTATGTATCGCACTACCGTCTGATGAACTCAGCTAAAGCGTGTGAAGGGCAGATCGCCGCTACAAGGAGGTAATGACGATGAGCGTGAATCAGCAGCATAATAAGCGGGCAAATGTGGGCTACAAAACAAGGTATCAGGAATTGCCGGCATTCGATTTGATCGGCTTCACAAAGATCGTTGCATCTGGTGGCGAACTCTATGATGAAGTAAGAAAAGACGGTAGGTGGGAAAGGCTCAAGACCATCGCTGGAGATGACAAGACGATATTTGGTGTAGCCTCATTAGACAAGGAATGTCCGAAAGGCAAATATCGCTACACAGTCGGCATCAAGGCGAATGCTGAATTCCTTGAGAAGCCCCGCCTGGACGACGACCTATTCCCTATCCATATCAAGCAAGCGGGTTGGCTGATATTCACATTGGAGAGTTTCATTGAGCAGTATGGACAATTCTGGAATGATAATCCATATGGTTTGATCGAAATGCTCGGATGGAGTTTTGATTCCTCCGTGGGTTTACACATTGATGCTTTTGCAGAATCCTATGCCTCTGACCACGATGGAATGGAGTTCATGATGCCAGTAACGCGATCAACAAAAGAATAAACGAGGAGCAAAACCGGCTGGTGCTGCCGTAAGAAACGAACCAGAGAGGGATGGCACTGAATAACCCCGCGCCGGATGAGACTATCGCTCTTCTTTTCTTGTCAGGCTTTCTTTTCTATAAGGCTACTAATGCAGAATTTATAATTTCCTATACAAAAATAAAGAAAGGCATCAAGATGACGCCTTTTAAGCTGGGAATGCAGGAAA
>CAZXQU010000135.1:0-2959 GCA_964642545.1 uncultured Prolixibacteraceae bacterium
GAGTAAGTCCCCTTTAGGGGATTTAGGGGTAACCATCGAATAGCGAACAGCGAATGGCAAACAAAGAAATAGCCGACACTCCGCTCATGCGTCAGTATGCTTCCATCAAGGCGAAGTATCCCGATGCACTGCTGCTGTTTCGGGTGGGGGACTTCTACGAGACCTTTGGCGAGGATGCGATCAAGAGTTCGAAGGCGCTGGGGATTGTGCTTACCCGCCGGGCTAACGGGGTGGCTGCCTATGTTGAGCTGGCCGGCTTTCCACACCATTCGCTGGATATCTACCTGCCAAAGCTGGTGAAGGCAGGCTACCGGGTAGCGATATGCGACCAGCTGGAAGATCCGAAGCTGACCAAGACCATTGTGAAACGTGGCGTTACGGAATTGGTCACTCCAGGGGTTTCATACCATGATAAAATTCTTGAGCAGAAAGAGAATAACTTCCTCGCAGGGATCCACCTGGAGCCGAAGATTCTGGGCGTTGCTTTTCTGGATATCTCAACAGGAGAGTTCTATGTAGCACAGGGATCTCTGGAATATATCGACAAGCTGATCCAAAGTTTTCGTCCCAGCGAGGTGGTGGTGCAGAAGAGCAAACGGCAGAAGCTTATTGAACTGTTTGGGGATAAATTTTATATCAACACGTTCGACGACTGGGTCTTCACACCCGATTTTTCCAACGACATCCTGCTGAAACACTTTGGGACCAAATCGCTGAAGGGGTTTGGGGTGGAGAACATGGAACAGGCGATCATTGCCGCGGGGTCGGCCCTGCACTACCTTTCGGAGACACAGCACCATAAGGTTCAGCATATCTGCAAACTCAGCCGCATCGAAGAGGATCACTACATGTGGCTCGACCGCTTTACCATCCGCAACCTGGAGCTTCTGCAAACTCCGCACGAAAATGCCAAAACGTTGAATGAGGTGCTGGACCAAACGGTCTCTCCCATGGCATCCCGGCTGTTGCGCCGTTGGATCGTACTGCCGCTGAAAAACCGGCAACCGATTGAAGAGCGGCTCGATGTGGTGGAGTTCTTTGCCCGGAAGCCTGAACTGATCGGCCTCTTCCGCAAGGAGTTCAACGAGATCGGCGACCTGGAGCGGCTGATTTCAAAAGTAGCAGTGGGAAAAGTGAACCCCCGGGAGATGATCCACCTGAAACGGGCTATCGATGCCATCGAGCGGTTAAAAGAGATGTGCATGACAGCCGATTGCACCGGACTGAAGAAAGCGGGGGAGCTGCTGACCCACCTGGCGCTTGTGAGCGAGCGGATAGAGAAGCAGATCAACCCTGATCCTCCGGCGCTGGCGATAAAAGGAAATATCATCCGTGAAGGTGTTTCGGAAGAGCTGGATGAGCTCAGATCGCTGGCTTTTTCGGGAAAAGACTTCCTGGTGAAGATCCAGCAGCGGGAACAGGAACGAACCGGCATCAGCTCCCTGAAGATCGGCTTCAACAATGTATTCGGGTATTACCTCGAAGTGACCAATGCCCACAAGGAGAAGGTGCCGGAGGAGTGGCACCGGAAACAAACGCTGGTCAATTCGGAACGCTATATCACCGATGAGCTGAAGGTTTACGAAGAGAAGATCCTGGGGGCTGAGGAGCGGATCATGACGCTGGAGATGAACCTCTACCAGGAGATGATCCTTTTTCTGATGGATTATATCCAGCCTGTTCAGGTGAACAGCAACGCCATCGCCAGGCTGGATGTGCTGGTGAATTTTGCCTTTATCTCGCGCCAGAACAATTACCGGAGGCCCACATTCAACGACAGCTATGCCATCGACATCAAAGGAGGGAGGCATCCCGTGATCGAGCGGCAGATGAAGCCGGGAGAGGAGTACATTGCCAACGATGTGTCGCTCGACGACAAGATCCAGCAGGTCATCATGCTCACCGGCCCGAATATGTCGGGGAAGTCGGCCCTGCTGAGGCAAACAGCTCTCATCGTGCTAATGGCCCAGATAGGTTGCTTTGTTTCGGCCGAATCGGCCGACCTGGGCCTCACCGACAAGATATTCACCCGGGTAGGTGCTTCCGACAACATCTCTTCGGGCGAATCCACCTTTATGGTAGAGATGAATGAGACCGCCAGTATCCTCAACAACATCTCCAACCGCAGCCTGATCCTGCTCGACGAGATTGGCCGGGGCACCAGCACTTACGACGGAATCAGCATTGCCTGGGCGATTGCCGAATACCTTCACCAGCATCCGCTGTTCAAACCAAAAGTCCTTTTTGCAACCCATTACCATGAGTTGAACGAGATGGCGACCCTCTTCGGCAGGATCAGAAACTTCCATGTCTCGATCAAAGAGATTGGCAACCAGGTTCTTTTTCTCAGGAAGATCCTTCCCGGAGGCAGCGAGCACAGCTTTGGTATCCATGTGGCCAGGATGGCTGGGATGCCTGCCAGTGTTCTGGAGAGGGCTGAGGAGATGCTCGGTCAGCTTGAGTCCTCTCATGGACAGCAAGCAGATGCGGGATCCGGGATCCGCGCTGCGGCAACCCCTAAATCCCCTAAAGGGGACTTGCTCCCTCCCCTTCAGGGGAGGGTCGGGGAGGGGTCATCCGGCTTCCAGCTGTCGTTTATCCAGCTCGACGATCCGCTGCTGGAACAGATCAAGCAGGACATCCTGAATACCGAGATCAACACGCTAACGCCGGTGGAGGCATTGATGAAACTGAATGAGATTAAAAAATTGCTGGAAAAAAAGTAGCGTTGTTCTGATTTTTTTTTATTTTTGTACCCCCTAACGCAGAAGTAGCTCAGTTGGTAGAGCATGACCTTGCCAAGGTCAGGGTCGCGAGTTCGAGTCTCGTCTTCTGCTCTGAGAAAAAGCCCTCTGCTGAGGGTTTTTTTCGATGCCCTGGTGGTGGAATTGGTAGACACGCAGGACTTAAAATCCTGTGGCTTCACGGCCGTGCGGGTTCAAGTCCCGCCCGGGGTACA
>CAZXQU010000136.1:0-2899 GCA_964642545.1 uncultured Prolixibacteraceae bacterium
GCACAAGCGTTGCAGTTGTGGAGGCGGTTGCGAAAAAAAAAGCGTTCCAGTTCCGTTGCAGAAGCACGAAAAACCAGTACGTTTCTAAAATTTGTTTTTAAGCTGGTCATAGAGGCTTTGGGCCTCATCAAGGTCGATGCCCGATTGCTGCGAAAGCGCTATGAGGTCAGGCTGCGTGCCTGCATTGATATAAGGCTTCGTACTCATCGAGATTGATTTTCCTGTTCAGGATCTCCTGCATGGTCACTACCATACTCATGCCAACCGAATAATCTTCCTCCCCGCCAATGTGCAGCCCCGATTGGATAAGTATCCGGGTTAACGCATCGAAGCCGTCGATCTCGTCTATCGCTACCAATTGACGCAGCACCTGGTTGCCACTCATGATGATCGGATATTCCATGCCGTTTGTCAGCATTGCCCGTTGAAGCCTATCAGCAGAAAATAAAGATCCTGTTTGCGGCCCTCGGCCCAATAGGCCTCTATCCCCGGCGAATACAGCAAAATTTCATCCTCAAAAAAAGCATCTTCCGGTGGTAAGGCACCACGGATTTCACGGTGCCAGGCGGAGGCGCTTAGATCCCCAGCAGCTTCAACCGCTCGGAAATCCAAAACTTGATAACAGACTGCCTCGTCACACCCAAACGGTGTGCCTCCTGATCCAGTTTTGAGATCATCCATGCCGGAAAATCCACACTCACCCTGCGGGGTTCCAGACCCGGGCGCTCCAACCCTTGCAAATCCATGTATTCAGTAATGTCTTCGGCGGCTTCGAACTTTTTATCAAGCTCTTCCGCCGTGATATATCGCTTTTTCATCTTCTCTCGCTTTTCGCACGGAAATAATTCTTATTCTTTCATTTCGTATCGTATAGATGACAGTCCAGCAACTGCTTTCTATCTCTGCAACCATCAGCCATATCTTCTCATCAGTACACCTTGTTGGGATGATGACCCTCCATGGATCATCCCATAAAACTTTTGCCCTGGTGAAGTCAATCCCATGCTTTTCCTTGTTGGATTTGCTTTTCTCCTGGTCAAATTCAAACGCTGTCATCCAGACAAAGATACGATAAATTGGTTTATCTTACATATTAATTGTGCTTTTTTTACTTACTTTTTACACTTTTCCTTTTTCTGGCTCAAAGGCCAGGGAAATTGATGGAGCCGCTTCGCGGCTGATCCGTGATACGCGATACGAGATACTGGATCTGCTATTCTTCATTCTTAATTCGTCATTCTTAATTGAATAAAGGCCTCTGAAAAATTGCCGCCAGGAGCGGGAGAGAATGAGGCGAAAAGAACAAATAGGCCCCCACGGCCGTGGAGCGGACAAAAAAGAAAAATGCGTTAACCCCTACTCACTAAAAGTAGCACTGCTCGAAAAATAATAATATACCTGCGCAGGCCATAAAGTAGAAGCATTTGCCGAAACTACTTCAAACTTCACATAGCCATCCTTGCATTTTGCAACAATCACATGTCCGGCCAAGAGTGGAAGTATGTTGGGAGAGAGATCCCAACTGCCCGGGGCCTGTGTAACAGAAGCCATATCAACGATTCCCATATCTTTGGTCATGTTTTGGTAGGTCACCGTGTCAAGTTGACTGTTTCTCCACCAGATATAAATATCATTGTTCGGATAATTAGGATTAACCCCCGATCCAGGCATCCATCCTACCGTCTCTCCGTCTGCATTATTCCAGTCAGCCGGAATTCCTCCGGCAGAGAAATCAAATGCCTCGTGTGTGATTGTTGTTAACAGATAAGACGGCGATCTGTCTGTAGTTTTTTTCTTGCATCCTACAAAAGCCAGAGATACCACTACCATACAAAAGATAAATGTTGTTCCAAATTTTTTCATAATTCGTTTCCTATTTTATATGAATACACAGTTTCGTATAACCTTTCGAACAGAAATTATCCTAGTTGAAACACAAGTATATGAAAATTTCTCTTTGAATGCAAATAAAGACTAATTCGTAATTCTTCATTCGTAATTGAATAAACTTGCTTGTGTAAACATTTTTGTTTATTTTTGCATAATGAACAAGCAACTTCATACCCTGAAAGGCATTCATCCGGGATTCTTTCTTGAATACGAGCTAAAGAGACGAAACCTTAAAAAGGGAACTTTCTCCCTGTCAATCCAGGAATACCCGCAAACACTCGTGGCGGTGACCAAAGGAAAACGCAGAATGAACACAACCCTGGCTATGAAGATTGAGAAAGCCCTCGGGTTTGAAGATGGATTTTTCATGGTGCTCCAGGTATACAACGATATTGAAGAGCAGAAAAAGAAGCAGCAACCCGAGAAACCCAATCTGTCAAAATTTCGACCCGCCCTCTTCTGGGATACAGATATGCACTCCATCTGCTGGGAGAAACAACAGCGAGCTGTCGTTCAACGGGTTTTTGAACGGGGGAATGAAACAGAGAAGAACGAGATCCTTCGATTCTATAGTCAGCAAACAGTAGATCAAATCCTTGAAACACTACATGCATAAGCTCTATTATCAAACGGTCACCCCCCTCTTGCTCGATATAGTAGAAAAATGCATGAGTTGTCAGCCCCTTGAACCATTTCGCCTGGTTGGTGGCACTGCCCTGAGCCTACAGCGAGGCCACAGACGATCATTTGATCTGGACCTCTTTACAGATGCAACTTACGATAGTATTGATTTTAAGAAGATAGAAAGCTGGTTTCGCAACATGTTTCCCTATGTGCAATCCGATGATTTTCTGCCTGTTGGGATGGGGAAACCCTTTTTTATCGGTGAAAATCAGACAAATTGCATCAAGCTGGACCTCTATTACACGGAGGCCTTCATGGAAAATATATACGTAGTGGATGGCATCAGACTAGCCGGCATCAGGGAAATTATTGCCATGAAAATGGA
>CAZXQU010000137.1:0-2896 GCA_964642545.1 uncultured Prolixibacteraceae bacterium
CGCAGGAGTGATCAAAGAAAAAGTGAAATACGCCGGTTATCGCCGCCACCTACAATGTGTGAGTGGTATCGATGTATCAATGCTCAGCCTTTCCGTTTGAAAGGGACATTTTTAAATTTATCTATGATAAATTTTAGAGAATTCTTTTTTAAGATCAGCTCTGAAATCGGGATGTGCAATATTAATGAGGGCTTTTGCCCTTTCCGGTACCGACTTCCCACGCATATCGGCAATTCCATGCTCTGTTACAAAAAAATGAACATCTGTTCGAGTTGTTACTACTGAGGCACCCTCATCTAAATGTGGAACAACCCTGGATATCTTACCCTTAGAGGCTGTTGAGTAGAAGGCCAGTATGGAGCGTCCTCCTTTGGACCAGGCAGCGCCCCGAACAAAGTCTGCCTGCCCCCCCGTACCGCTGTATTGTCTGTATCCGATAGTATCGGAATCTGCCTGGCCGGTTAGATCAACCTGCAGGGTAGAATTAATTGAAACGACATTATCGTTTTTTGCTATTATAGCTGGATTGTTTGTGTAATCGACAGTGTGCATCTCAAGGAATGGGTTATTATGGATATATTTGTAAAGTTTTTCTGTTCCCATAAAAAAGTTTGCAATCATACGTCCGGGATGAAAATTCTTCCGCGCACAGGTAACCACACCCGCATTCACCAAATCCACTACACCATCAGAAAACATTTCCGTATGAATTCCAAGATCTTTCTTATCCTTCAGAAAAGTCAGTACAGAATCTGGAACCGCACCAATGCCTAATTGCAAGCAAGCTCCATCTCCAATCAACTCGGCACAGTAGCCGCCGATGGCTTCATCAATTTTCGTGATCTTGGCAGGTTGCAGAACGATTGGTTTTGAATTGGATTCAACAATATGATCAATCTTGGAAACATGGATGAATGAATCTCCTAATGTTCTTGGCATATTAGGGGTTATCTCGGCAACAACAATTCTTGAACTTTCAGCGGCTGGTTTCGTATAATCCACTGAGATACCAAAAGAACAGTATCCATGCTCATCAGGTGGAGATAACATACAGAGCGTCACGTCAACAGGCAGGATTTTGTCGACAAATAAGCGGGGAATTTGGCTGAAGTGTGATGGGGTAAACACAGCTCTGCCTTCATGAATAGCCTTCCTTGTTGAGCCACCTGCAAAGAGTGAGTTGTGTATAAAATGGGACGAGTTTTCCGGGAGACAATACTCCGAACCACCCATTGAAACCATGTGCACAATTTCAACGTTCTGGTACGCCTCCTTATTGGCAACCATCGCCTTAACTAAAACCTGTGGTTCACCAGAAGCATGACCGAGAACAACTCTATCTCCTGACTTGATATACCGAACTGCTTCTTCTGCAGAGGTAAGCTTCTTCTTGTAGATTTCCTTCCAGTCCATCTTAATACCTCCTGTTTTCGTTAACTAATAAGCTCCGCAATGTCTAACTGTTGACATGTGTCATTGTGCTCAATTGAAGTTGACTACGTATATGTATCGGAGACCTAAGAGGAAACAAAGGATTCAGGGGAGAACCCTTGTGATCTTTGTATTGGTTTCCCCCTGAATCCTATTTCGAAGATACATGCGATATTCCAATCCCACGCATCAACAAGCTCAATCAGATTGTTCGTTTTCTTTAAAGTCATTTTTACAGGGATCTGGTATCCCCTCCCCCAAATCAAGTTGGTTTATTAATTCAGCCTACCTTAATCACATACTAATCGTAATATTTTGGAGCCTGCTTGAATTTTTTCCAGGCTTCCGGATCGTGTCCCGTAACGATCTGCGCACCATAAAGATCTCTCAGGATCTTCATTATTTCGACCGATTTGACGGCTTCCCCGAAATTCCATGCGAGACCGGATAACACATTGTTGTTCAAGTTCTCCATTGTATAGCAAGAATCCGAGGCAAAAAACATGGGACCCGTTTTCGGCAGATTCACAAGAATGGATTGATGTCCCGGTGTGTGGCCAGGAGTAAAATAAATGATGAGTTTACCGTCATTGAATAAATCGAATTTATCATCTCTCCAGCCATTCAATATAAGCCAGTCGACCGGCTTATCAAAGTCTTTGCGGATATAAGCAAGCTTCATGAAGTAATCGGGGACATAGGCATAGTGCAACTCATCGCGCTGTACGATGTATTTTGCATTGGGGAAATGGCCCACGCATCCCGCGTGATCGAGATGGAGATGGGATAAAATCACATACTTCACATCTTTGGGTTTATATCCCACTTTCTGAATGGCATTCACGCACCACTGCTCTTCTGTCATGACTGGATCATAGGCGGCCAGGATGTCTCCCCAGTGTTCCTTTTTGTTTTTCACCACTTCCAGGGCGTTCCCGGTATCAAAAAGCACAATGCCTTTCGGATGTTCAATGAGTAAAAAGGGAACCGGGACGTCAAAGGGTTCACCAACACCTAATCCCATCGTAAAATACTGCTTATAACTCTTCAAAACACCCGCTTCGAAAAAATACAGTTTCATTTCTCCTAACCTCCTTTTTTGATATTTTAATCAATAACAGGTTACCCCTCACCTGCCGACTTTCTGAGAACCGGCCGCCTATCCCATAAGCTTATTGGTCAACATAAATTAAAAACCTTATATCTTTTTGCGTTTATGCATGGGTGGGATGGCCGGTCCGTGATCAGCCGGAATCCCGGCGGCAGCATTTTTTTATTTCCTCAATCTGCCTCAGCCGATCGATCAGGGATTGCAGCCCCGCAGTATTTCACGCCCATGATTTTCAGGGTCATTCCGTTTTCCAGCGTGCCATAGACTCCGCCGCTTCTCAGTCTTTGATCCCGGCAATGTTCTTCGCCAGCTTTTTCTTGTAATCGAGATTTCCCTGGCGCGAGATCATGATCC
>CAZXQU010000138.1:0-2796 GCA_964642545.1 uncultured Prolixibacteraceae bacterium
GGCAAAAAACGGGAAAGAAGCGGTGGATATGTGTTCGAACGGGAAAACTATTGACCTCATATTGATGGATATCCAGATGCCGGTGATGGATGGCTACACTGCTGTGGAGCTGATTCTGAAAATGGGGAAAGGCATCCCCATTGTAGCTCAAACGGCCTACGCACTTAGCCATGATGAAGAGCAGATACTGGATGCAGGATTTTCTGACCTCCTGACCAAACCGATACAAGGGACCGAACTTATAGAAAAAATTACCAGGATATTTGAGATATCTGACAATAAGATACAGAAAGTGAGGTATTTATGAAGAAGAAGATTATTATTTCCGAGGATAACCCCACCCACATCGAGAATCTGAAGGTCATCAGGGAAATCACGGAAAATCTGAGGGAACTGGTATTCAAGACCAACCTGGAAGGAATATACCAGTGGGTTAACTCGGCTCATGCTCTATATGTCGGATACAGTAAGGAGGAGTTAATTGGCCGCTCATTCTTCGAATTTATCCATCCCGAGGATCAGGACCAGATCATCAAACTTTTACGCGAAAACATGTCCGAAGGAATTCAATACGCAGTTGAGTTCAAGTTTTTGTATCCGGAGGGTCACTACGTATGGATGGAGTGCACAGCCAATTTCATCCCCGGTGAAACGGATGCTTCGGGATCTATCGTGTTTTCAGCACATGAAATCACCGAACGCAAGGATTTTGAGAATGAATTGATCAAGGGGTATGATAAAGCAATGAAATCGGATCTCCTGAAATCCTCCTTCCTGGCTAACATGTCGCACGATATCCGTACCCCCATGAACGCTATCATCGGCTTCTCCGAGTTGCTCAAGGAAAAAGAGCTGACGGAGGATGAACGGATGAAGTTCCTCAACCAGATCACGAAAAACGGGGAGAGCCTGCTCAACCTGGTGGATGACATCATCGATGTATCCAAAATTGAAGCAGGGGTGATGTCCATACACAAAGCCAAATGCCCGGTCAACCATATCTGCCATGAATTGTATGAGCTATACTCGGGTTACCTTGCGCTGAAAGCGAAGAAACAGGTTACCTTGCTTTTTACCCGAGGGTTTGATGATCAGAATCAGCTGATTGTGACGGATCCGCTCCGGTTCAGGCAGATCATGTCGAACCTGCTGAGCAATGCAATCAAATTTACCGAAAAGGGTACCATTGAGCTCGGCTATGCGCTTACCGATGCACAAACTCTGGAGTTCTTTGTCCGCGACTCGGGTATCGGAATCCCGCGTGAAGAGCATGACAGGATCTTTACCCAATTTTCCCGGGTGGAATCGGTGATGGAACAGAACCAGGGCGGGACGGGACTCGGACTGACCATCTCCCGAAATCTGACTATGCTTTTGGGAGGAAAGATGTGGGTTGAATCGCAGGTAGGAAAAGGGAGCACCTTTTATTTTACCCTTCCTTACGCCCCTGTAGAAGAATCCTACCAGGCACCTGCTCCGAAACAGATACGGGCGACCCTTCCCGATCTCTCCGGTAAAAAAATCCTGATCGTGGAGGACGACTTCTCCAGTTACAGCTACCTGCAGGCTGCTTTGAATAAATTAAAGGCCGAACTTATATGGGCCAAAGACGGGGCAACCGCGGTGAAATACTGTGAAGAGATGGCAGATATTGATCTGGTGCTAATGGATATTCAGCTGCCCAAACTGACAGGCTTTGAAGCTACTCCCCTGATCAAGAAGGCACGGCCCAACCTGCCGGTGATAGCCCAAACTGCCCGAACTATGTCGGGCGAGGAGGAAAAATGCTACGAAGCCGGCTGCGACGACCACCTGGCCAAACCCATTATTCCAGGCGACCTGGTGAATAAAGTATGCAAATACCTTGATGAAACAAAACATAAGGAGTATAAATGAAAAAGAAAGTTCAACAAGTAATCGGATCAGATGAAAACTGCCGCAAACTGGTAGAGCGAATCCCACTTCCTTTGTGTCTGGTAGATGATGCGGGCAGGATCAGCTTCATTAACAACCGGTTTGAAAAAGCCTTTGGATATACTCTCGACGACATTCCCACCCTCGACGAATGGTGGAAACTCGCTTATCCCGATAAGGATTATAGAAAATGGGTGCTTGAAACGTGGAACTCTGCTGTTGAACAGGCGAAGATCAATGGGGTCGACATTGAATCCGTTGATTACAAAGTCACCTGCAAAGATACAACGGTGAAAACCATTATCATCTCCGGGATAATCTTGGAAACGGGTTTCCTCGCAACGTTGATTGACGTTACCGCCCGGAAAAAGGCGCAAGAGGAGCACGACCGGTTTTTTAACCTGACCCTCGATATGCTTTGCATCGCAGGAACCGATGGGTATTTCAAGCGCCTGAATCCCTCCTGGGAAAAAGTTCTGGGCTTCACCGAAAAAGAACTGATGGGCAAACCTTTCTTGGATTTCATCCACCCCGATGACATCGATTCGACCCTTGACGCGGTCAACCAGTTATCCGCGCAAAATCCAGTGATCAATTTTGTAAACCGGTACCGGTGCAAGGATGGCTCATACAGATGGTTTGCCTGGGCAGCCACCCCCTACGGTGACCAAATTTACTCGGTAGCTCATGATATTACGGAGCTCAAAAAAATAGAGGTGTCGCTGATCTCAAACCAGGAGATTCTATTGAAGGAGAAGGACTATTCCGATCACCTGATCGACAGTTTGCCGGGACTTTTCTACCAGTTCAATGTCCAGGGAAGATTCACCCGCTGGAATAAGAACTTTGAAAAGGTCACCCAATATAAGGCCAAAGAGCTGG
>CAZXQU010000139.1:0-2748 GCA_964642545.1 uncultured Prolixibacteraceae bacterium
CCGGTCATTCCGGACGGTTTATAATTCTTGTTGTTTAACTCAATGATTATTCGGGCCTTTCCGATAACGTTTTCACTATGCCCGAGAGATTTTCTCCACCAGACTGCAAAGCCGAGATGACATTCTTCGCAGGTGATTGCAACAAAGCAATCAGGTCTGCAACCATTTCATTCTTCGACTTGATGCTGGCCAGTGCCTTCAGCTGATCGTCTCCAAGGTATGCAGTCTCTTCTACCCAAGCACCTTTCAGGATGGGTTTTGGGGACTTTTTACGGAATTCCTGGATCAGTAAAGCAGGGTCGTTGGCGACATCTGAAAACATGATCGAGGTAGAGCCATTCAGGATACTGTAAAAAGGTTCAAATTCCTTTCCGCTTCTCTCCATTGCTTTCTTGAGGAAAGTATTCTTGATCATCTGCAGTTGGACATTGCGTTTGAAGCAAAGTCGCCGCAGGCGTCCGGAAGTCTCCACATTCAGATTAGAGATGTCGGTAAGGTAGAAAATATTGGCCTCTTTCAGCTTCTCAACCATTGATTCGATTAACTGATTTTTTTCTTCTTTTTTCATGATTGATGTTCAGGTTACTGAAAAATTAAGCCGTAACAGATTTGGGTTCTACTTGCACCCCGGGGCTCATGGTACTTGATATGTAAATGCTTTTCACATAAGTCCCTTTAGCGGAAGCAGGCTTCAATTTGACTACTGTCTGGATAAGTTCCTTGGCGTTCTCTTCAATTTTATCAGGTTCAAATGAAACCTTTGCAACTGAAGCATGGATGATGCCAAATTTGTCGACTTTAAAATCAATTTTACCGGCTTTCACATCCTCGACGGCTTTCCCGACGTCCATGGTGACTGTTCCGGTTTTCGGGTTTGGCATCAATCCGCGGGGACCCAGGATCTTTCCGAGGGCACCCACTTTGGCCATAACGCTGGGCATGGTAATGACAACGTCAATATCTGTCCAGCCACCCTTGATCTTAGCAACGTAATCATCCAGCCCAACATAGTCAGCGCCGGCCAACATGGCCTCTTCTTCTTTGTCGGGTGTGCACAACACCAGTACCCGGATAGTTTTCCCGGTTCCGTGAGGAAGCGTCACGGTACCACGAACCATTTGGTTTGCCTTACGGGGATCTACACCCAGGCGGATGTCTATATCAACGGAGGAATCAAATTTCGTTTCGGTAATGTCTTTGACAATTCCTATTGCATCAGTTAGTGAGTAAACAGCCTCGCGGTCGTATTTCTCAAAAGCTGCTTTTCTCTTCTTTGTCAACTTGGTCATATGTGGTAATTTATTTTTTTAATTTATAGGCAGAGACGCTATTATTGCGCACAGCCGCAATTAATTGCGGCTCTACAATTTAAAAAGGGGCGGTTCCTGATACGGTGATGCCCATGCTGCGTGCTGTACCGGCAACCATCCTCATAGCTGATTCAACGGTAAAGGCATTGAGGTCAATCATCTTATCTTCAGCAATCTGCTTTACTTGGTTCCAGGAGATGGATCCTACCTTAACGCGGTTTGGTTCTGCTGAGCCTTTCTGCAGTTTCACGGCTTCCATGAGTTGAACCGCAACAGGAGGTGTCTTGATTATGAAATCGAATGACTTATCCCTGTAAACAGTAATGATAACGGGAATGATTTTCCCACCTTTATCTTGGGTACGGGCATTAAACTGCTTGCAGAACTCCATGATATTCACCCCCTTGGCTCCCAGCGCGGGACCTACCGGTGGAGATGGATTAGCAGAGCCACCTTTGATCTGCAACTTAATTAATCCAGATACTTCTTTTGCCATTTGTTTATTTTTATTGGTGTGACGGGGCATGCCTCGTCTTTACTTTCATGAGTCGCCATAAATAGCGCCTCTACTCCTTTTGTACCTGCATGAAGCCAAGTTCGAGCGGGGTTTTCCGTCCAAAGATCTTGACCATCACTTTCAGTTTTTTCTTCTCTTCGTTGATTTCTTCAATTACACCACTAAAGCTGTTGAAAGGACCATCTACTACCGTAACAGTCTCGCCAACGATATAAGGTATGTTAACCTCTTCACCCAGCTCCGACAACTCATCAAATTTACCTAACAGGCGTTTTACTTCCGAAGGACGCAGTGGGTGAGCCTCCCCTTTCGCTCCAAGAAATCCGAGGACTCCAGGTACATTGCGAATGATATGGGGAACTTCGCCGATGAGGTTGGCTTCAATGAGGACATAACCGGGAAAATAGTTTCGCTCTTTGCTCACCTTTTTCCCGTTACGGATCATATAAACCTTTTCAGTGGGGATCAGAATCTGTGTGATATAATCCTGAAGGTTGTGGTTGGCAATCTCGCTTTCGAGGTATTGCTTCACCTTCTTCTCATTCCCACTAATGGCTCTGACAACGTACCACTTTTTATCCTGTTCACTCATGCCTTCGTTGCAATTGTATCGACGTGTAGAATCCTGTATACTCTTAGATAAATCTTCCTAGAATGGCTAGAAAAGCTTGTAGAACTGCATCAAAACATTACGGAAGACTTCGTCCATCGTAAAAACGACCAGGGCAATAATAAGGGATGCCACAGATACAACGATTGCGCTACTTTGTAACTCAGGCCATGTTGGCCAAGAAGCTTTATAGACCAGCTCATCGTAGCTCTCTTTGACGTAGGTAACCAATTTAAACTTAGCCATTTATCTAAATATTTGCACGGGTGGTAGGAGTCGAACCCACAGCCTACGGTTTTGGAGACCGCCAC
>CAZXQU010000140.1:0-2718 GCA_964642545.1 uncultured Prolixibacteraceae bacterium
AAGAACAGGCATAAGAAGAAGTAATTCCCTGCCTCTGCTACATTTCCTTCTGTCGACATGATCACAAGCACAATAGCGTGATCCACAACTAAATAAGACGGATGTGAATAAGGAACTGATTATTAATTCAACCCCCCAGGGGGTTGAGATTGCCTTACTTGAAGACAAACTCCTGGTTGAATTAAACAAGGAGAAAATCAACAACGAATTCGGAGTTGGAGACATTTACCTCGGCAAGGTCAGAAAGGTCATGCCAGGTTTAAATGCTGCTTTCGTGGATGTTGGGTATGGGAAAGATGCCTTTCTGCACTACCTGGATTTGGGCCCCCAGGTTCAATCATTACTGAAATATGTAAAGACTGCCCAATCGGGAAAGAATCCTGGTTTAACTATCAGTGATTTCCCTATGGAGCAGGATATCCAGAAAAGCGGGAAGATCTCCGGGGTGTTAAAACCCAATCAGAATGTATTGATTCAGATCGCAAAAGAGCCGATTTCAACAAAGGGACCGCGAGTTACCTCCGAAATAGCTTTTGCCGGCAGGTATCTTGTTTTAATGCCTTTCTCCGATAAGATCTCGGTGTCGCAGAAGATCAAGAGCCCTGAAGAGCGAAACCGTCTGAAGCGTCTCATTACCAGTATCAAACCGAAGAATTGCGGAATCATCGTCCGCACGGTTGCAGAAAACAAACTGGTAGCCGATCTCGATCAGGATCTGCGGTCCCTTTACAAGCGATGGGAGGTGATCACCCAGAAGCTGAATGGGGCAACGCCTCCGATGAAGATTATAGGAGAGATCGACCGCACATCTGCTATTCTAAGGGATGTACTGAATGAATCCTTCAACCAGATCACTGTCAACGATGGCATCCTTTACGAAGAGATCAGGAATTATATACAGAAGATTTTTCCGGATAAGGTCCATATTGTAAAGCAGCATTCGGGCAGAATTCCGGTTTTTGAGGCTCATGGTGTTGATAAGATGATCAAGAGTTCCTTCGGGAAAGAGGTGACCATCAAAAGCGGAACCTATCTCATCATCGAACATACAGAGGCATTGCATGTCATTGACATCAATAGCGGACACCGTGTAAAAGCCGACAACAACCAGGAGACGAATGCCCTGGAGGTTAACCTTGAAGCGGCAACAGAAGTTGCCCGGCAGCTCCGCCTAAGGGATATGGGAGGGATTATTGTAGTTGACTTCATTGACATGAATCAGGGAGTTAACCGCCGGAAGCTATTTGACAGGCTACGGGATGAGATGAAAAGAGACCGGGCGAAACACTCTATCCTCCCCCCGAGCAAATTCGGACTTGTTCAAATCACACGGCAGCGGGTCAGACCCGAAATGAACGTGCAAATCCTTGAGAAATGTCCGGCATGTGACGGAACAGGCCAGATCAAACCCAGCTTGTTGCTTACCGACGAAATTGAGAACAATATCAGCTACCTGATTCAGGAGCAGAATGAAAAAGATCTGACCCTTTCGGTTCATCCATTTGTTTATGCCTTCATTAAAAAGGGAATATTCAACCTTCAGTGGAAATGGTATAAGAAGTATAAGAACCGAATCAAAGTGACATCCCAAAACTCCAACCATTTTATGGAGTACCATTTTTACAATGCGCAGGGGGATGAGATTAAGATGTAGGAAATTAGGAAATTAGGAAATTGAGAAATTAAGGAAATAGCGAGGTTGTGAAAAGCGAGAAGCGAGAAGCGAGAAGCGAAATTATTTAGAATTTAGGACTAGTGGAAATAGTTGTTAGTGGAATACGGTCAACAGGGAATCTGCATCTCGGGAATTATTTCGGGGCCATTAGGAATTTTGTAAAGATGCAGGAGGAGAATCCCTGTTATTTCTTCATTGCCGATTACCACTCCCTTACTACACATCCCACGCCGGCTGATCTTCACAACAGTGTAAAGACGGTCCTGGTTGAGTTCCTTGCCTGCGGTCTCGATCCCGAAAAAGCCACACTTTACATCCAGAGTGACGTCCCCGAAGTTGCAGAACTTTATCTGCTGCTCAACATGAATGCCTACGTGGGCGAACTGGAACGCTGTACTTCATTTAAAGAGAAAATACGCACTCATCCCAATAATGTAAATGCCGCTCTGCTTACTTATCCTACTTTGATGGCTGCCGACATCATCATCCACAAAGCACACAAAGTGCCTGTAGGGAAAGATCAGGAACAGCATCTTGAGATGACCCGGACCTTTGCCAGTCGCTTTAACCGCATGTATGGTGTCGACTATTTTCCTGAACCTGTCGCCTACAATTTCGGGCAGGAGTTAGTGAAGATCCCAGGACTGGATGGAGGTCAGAAAATGTCTAAGTCTGACAATGAGAGCAGTGCTATTTTCCTGGCCGATTCGCCCGAAGCGATCCGGAAAAAGGTGATGAAAGCCGTTACCGATGCCGGTCCAACCGAACCTAACCAGCCAAAGCCCCAGCCCATCGAAAATATATTCCAGATGATGCAGGCGTTCTCTGCTCCGGATACCTTTTCTCATTTCAGCAATCTCTACAATCGTTGCGAGATCCGTTACGGCGACATGAAAAAACAGCTTGCCGAAGACATCATCTCCTACACCACCCCATTCAGAGAGAAGATGGAAGCACTGACCAACGACGAAGCATACCTAGGCAAAGTAGCCAGGATGGGAGCTGAGAAGGCCCGCGAATCTGCAGCAAAGACGATCAAAGAG
>CAZXQU010000141.1:0-2714 GCA_964642545.1 uncultured Prolixibacteraceae bacterium
GACGAAAATCATGGCGTCGGTATTTCTTGCTATCTATTATACCGGTTGCAGCAGTCTTTCGGCATGGGGAGATTATACCCCTGATCATCAGGTGGTGACCGGAAGGAACCTTGATCTGGGTGCAGAGAATTTAAGAAGGTTCTCAAAGTATTTCCACATCGTAGTCTGGAATCCCACAGGCTTTCCTGCATCAGTAGCAAATATCGATTTCATCGGATCGTTTTTCTATCAAACAGCGATAAATGACAAAGGAATTTTCCTGGAACTGCAAAATGGGCAGATGGCCGACACAACAAACGTCGCAGGACGCGAAAATATCAACCATATATTAGTGGAAAGTCTTTTCAGAAATACCTCTTCGGTTGAGGTTGACCGGTGGTTCAACACAACTTTCCCCAGTGCCGGTCTTATCATGAATGCCTCTTTTCCCGATCATGCTACCATTTATGAGTGGGCAACCTACCGCGTTGTTGCGAGGCAGGCCGAGGGGCTGATCTCTGCTACAAACGACTTTGTTGATCCGTCGTGGCACAACTACCCGATTATTTTCTATGATTCTATCAATGAAGGAATCAGTTATACCTACACCCGCCGTACCCACCTTATTCAGCAGGGAGAGCAAAATAAAGGGAGTATCTCACCCGGGAAGATGATGGAGATCTTTGATACTACCATCCCCAACGGTGGGGCGACCTTCCCGGAAGGAGGAGTGATTAAGACCATCTATTCCGTTGTGGTACAGCCATCCACTCTGAAAATCTGGCTTAAAGTCAGAGGCTATTCCGAATGGGAAGAGATCGATCTGAAGAAGCATTTTAATGACTGACAAGCGATGAAGCGCTAACGCTTTACAGCAAAATGGGGTTACTCGTCAAACACCCCGATATACCTGGCGATCACCAGCCGCTGGATCTCACTGGTCCCTTCGCCGATCTGTAACAGGCGCTGGTCGCGGTAAAAGCGTTCGATGGGGTAATCTTTCATCAGGCCGTACCCGCCGTGGATCTGAACCCCTTCGTCGGCCACTTCTTTGGCAATCTCCGAACAGTATAGCTTCGCCATGGCTGCCTCTTTAGCGTATGGTTTTCCATTAGATTTCAACCAGCACCCTTTGTATAACAGATTGCGACCCAGTTCGATCTTGGTAGCCATGTCGGCGAGTTTGAATGCGTTCACCTGGAAATGGCCAATCGGTTTGCCAAATTGTTTGCGTTCTTTTGAATACTGTAGCGACATCTCAAAAGCTCCCTGAGCACAACCGAGGCCCATAGCACCGATTGCCAGCCGGCCGCTGTCGAGGGTATTGAGCATGATCTTCGACCCTTCTCCCCGCTTCCCAAGGGTATTTGAGAGGGGAACACGGCAGTCGTCGAAATAGAGTTCAGCTGTATCGGAAGCACGCCACATCATTTTGCCATGCATGGAGACCCGCTTAAACCCTGGGGTATCGGCATCCACGAGGATGGTGGTGAACTCTTTCTTTCCGTCTTTTTCTCCTGAAACTACCTGCACCGTGGCCCCTACGTTGATGGAAGAGGCTCCGTTAGTGATAAAGATCTTCGAACCGTTGATCACCCATTCGTCCCCTTCAATACGGGCAGTAGTCTTAGTTCCCCGGGAATCGCTTCCGGCATCGGGCTCCGTTAGTCCGAACGCCCAGAGCGCTTCTCCGGTGGTAAGCATCGGAATGTATTTTTTCTTCTGTTCTTCGTTACCGAAATTCATGATAGGGCCCATCCCCAGGGAGATATGAGCCGCCAGGGTAGCGGAATGTGAGCCGTCGATTCGGGCCAACTCCTCTACTGCAATTACATAGGTAAGCATGTCCATCCCCGAACCACCATATTCTGGAGGGGCAATCAGTCCAAAAAGGCCCAGTTCTCCCATCCGTTTGGTCAGGGGCAAGGAGAATTCTCCTTTTTCATCCAATTCCTGAGCAACCGGACGGATCTCTCGTTCGGCAAAGTCCCGGACAGTCTTCCGGATCATTTCGTGTTCTTCGGTAATATACATTTGTTCAAGGTTCAAGGTTTGCCCCCAAACCCCCTAAAGGGGGCTTTCTCTGCTTCGCAGTCATACCCTCTCAAAGAGAGGAGTAAGTCCCCTTCAGGGGATTTAGGGGTAAGCAATCATCAAAGATAAATATTTCTTATTGATAAATTTCATTCGCAATCTGAATTGCATCGTTCAGTAGGGTTGGTTCCAATGGATTTGGGATCTTTTTTTCATGCAGGAACCTCATCAGGTCCTGCGTTGCCAGGTTGCCCATCAGCTCGTGCCCCGACATCGGGCATCCTCCGAAACCGTTCATCACGGCATCAAACCGGCGGCATCCGACGAGGTAAGCAGCGTCTACTTTTGCGGCCCAGTCTCCTTTCCCGTGATGGAGGTGCAACCCGAATTCCAGATCGGGGTATTCTTTCATGATGGCCGTGAATACCTTGTCGATCAACGGGGTATCAATTTCAAGAGAGACATTGGATAAGGGAATGATTTGTGCACCGATTCCCTTCAATTTCCCGATCCAATTTAGTAAAAGATCCAGGTTCCACGGATCGCCGTATGGGTTCCCATAAGCGTAGGAAATATATATCACCGCTTTTTTCCCATATTTCCCGCAGAAGTTGATCACCTCAGCCGTTGTTCCATAAACCTGATCAACGGTTGACCTGACGTTTTTTTGCAGAAACGAGGGAGTGAAAGAGAAGGGATAG
>CAZXQU010000142.1:0-2703 GCA_964642545.1 uncultured Prolixibacteraceae bacterium
AAATGAACGTCGAGGTTTTTAAATTTGGCGGAGCATCGGTAAATTCGGTGGATGGTGTCCGTAATGTGGCCCGGATTCTGGCGTTGTATAAGGGAAAGTCGATGATGGTGGTCATTTCGGCTATGGGAAAAACCACCAATGCACTGGAGCGGATTCTTGACCATTATATGGAAGGTGATGCTGTTTCCATGGTGGAGGAGTACAACAAACTCAAAGATTTTCATCTCGAAATTGCCAGAGGCCTTTATCCGGCAATTCCCTGTCATTTAGTTGGACTGACCTCTGTGCCGGAACCTGATGTCACATATCCTCTCTTTCCAGCATTGGAGAACCTGTTTGAAGAGTTGAGGGCCATTCTTAGGCAAAAATCCGAACACGGTTACGATGAGACCTACGACCGGGTGGTTAGCTTTGGGGAGATATTCTCCAGTACGATTCTATTCCATTTCCTGGTTGAGGAGGGACTTCCTATCACGCTATTCGATGCACGGCAACTGATCCACACCAACAGCTCCTTCCGGGATGCCTGCGTCGACTGGAAAAAGACACAACTTTCTATCCAGAAACAACTCTTTACCCTCTTCCAGAATCACAAAGGAAGCATCGGGCTTACTCAGGGGTTTATTGGCTCGGATGCCAGTGGAAGACCTACCACACTTGGGAGAGAGGGTTCCGACTTCACGGCAGCCATCCTTGGATACTGTATGCGGGTGAGAGAAGTTACGATCTGGAAAGATGTCCCAGGGATTTTGAATGCCGACCCGAAATGGTTTGAGAATCCCATAAAGCTTGACCTTCTCGCCTACCATGAAGCTGTTGAGCTGGCCTATTTTGGTGCGACGGTGATCCATCCTAAAACCATCAAACCCCTGGAGAACGCCAACATCACACTCCTTGTGAAAAATTTTCTCCATCCTGAAACGGAGGGAACACGTGTAAAAAGCCTCCAGGAGTGGAAGATTGACACGCCAATTTTTATCCGGAAGCAGAACCAGGTGCTGATCTCTATCATGCCGAGAGACTTATCCTTTATCGTGGAAGAGAACCTGAGTCAGATCTTCACAATCCTGGCACAACTTCATGTGAAAGCCAATGTGATGCAAAACTCTGCCATCAGTTTTTCCATATGCACCGACCATGATCCGGTTAAGATCAAGTCATTGATCAGGGAGTTGCAGAAATCATTTGAAATCCGGTTCAATGAAGGGCTGGAATTATACACCATCCGGCATTACAACGATGAAGCAATCCAACGAATCACCTCCGGCCGGAATGTGATCCTGGAGCAGAAAACAAGAAATACCATTCACCTGATCGTACAAATTACCTAATTCATCAGCTTGTTCCCAAATTTCTTATCTACCCCTAAATCCCCTGAAGGGGACTTACTCCCTTCGGGATCACCCCCAACCCCCTAAAGGGGGCTTATTCCTCCTTTCAGGAGGGTATTCCTGCGAAGCAGAGCAAGTCCCCTTCAGGGGATTTAGGGGTCATCCCACTTAGTGGGTGTAAGTCCCCTTCAGGGGATTTAGGGGCATGTCAGGGCTTGGGGGTAACTGAACTATCATTCGGGAATCACTACCGGGAAGTCATAAAGAAACTCATCGAACTCCGGCTTCTCCATTACAATCTCCAGGAAATTCCTGTAGGCATCCGTAAAGGTAAAGGTGTTGGCATCGAAGTAGTCGTCGGGTAGCGGCTTGTTTCCCACTTTACCCATATCGATAGCCGAAGTATTAAACTCCTCCAATTCGACAAAAGGCACCAGGTTTCTCATCACAGGCATCATGCCATACTCCTCTCTTATCAGGAGATCAGCCACCTTATCTGCCAGGGTTTGAGTCAGCCGGCGATCATACTTCCGACAGTTACCCGCTCTCGCGTAGTAACCTGTGATTTGGGCACGGGCTTCGATCCCCAGTTTGTTGTAAATCTCTGAGGCAATCACACCACTGATCCCGCCAAACCGTGGATGGCCGTATTCATCCACTTCGGAGGAGGCATAGACAACATCCACCTTGCCCGATTTATCATCGAACCAGCGAACTCCCTCCGATACAGGGATGACAAGGCACTTCTTGGATGAGCGCATGTAATGCTCCTTCACCGTTTCAAAGAAAAACTCTTTCCGCTCTTTTGTGACCTCTACTTCCGGAATCAGAGCGAGAGGTCCGGCGCCTCCAAAGATGGCTGTTCCAGCTAGCCAGCCTGCATCCCTTCCCATCACCTCCAACACGAGAATGCGGGAATGCGACTCGGCAGTTGTTTTTATATTGGCAGCAAATCCAGCAACGGCTTTTGCTGCAGAAGGGAAGCCGGGACACATGACCGCTTCGATATCTTTGCCTTTGTAATGATGAATGGTGCGGGTACGAAGGTCGTTGTCGATGGTCTTGGGAAAGCCGATTACCGGAATGCCTTCTGTCTCATAAAGCCGTTTTGCCGCACCGTTGGTATCGTCGCCGCCGATGGTAACGAGAACATCAATTTTATAGCGTTCAAGATTTCGTAGCACTTGTGGAACGCGGCTTTCCGGATTTTTCTTTGAAGGGAATGGGTTGGTCCGGCTGGAACGTAACGCCGTGCCTCCATACCATCCGTCGTAAGGCTGGTTGGTGAGGTCAATCACATCACCGTCACCCAGCATCCCTTTCCATCCCTGACGAACGCCAAATACCTTGAATCCTAACAGCGAAGCCCTGT
>CAZXQU010000143.1:0-2628 GCA_964642545.1 uncultured Prolixibacteraceae bacterium
TCAATCATCGCGGAATAATCTTTCTCATCCCCTTTATTCAATGCCTCAATATAGTCCGGATAATTAGCTTCCCATAGGAATCAGCCGAAAAAATGCATCTATTACCTTGAGGCAAGCTGATAGGAGGGGTTGGTAAACTACATTATATTCTCTTTTAAATATTTCTCAATCCGCTCCTTGTTTGCAGTTAGACTTGAAAATTGTTTTTCGCAAACATCACTGAAACGGGCGACAGCTTTCCTGCTGATTTCCTCCTGGTCTTCGAATATAGCAAGGGATTTGAATTGAAGTCCCCATTTTTCGTACTGTAACAGATTGATAGTACTTATATTGCATTTATCGTCATTGCCGATAGCAAAGATAAATATCGGTTTTGCCATTTTGTTTATATGACAGTCTATTGGATATTTACCTTGTGGATCATGGAAATTATTATGAAAATTAAATTTGATCCTATCAGCAGGTACTTTCTCGGATATGAAGGATTTAAAGTCTTCCCAGAAAGTTGATTTTACTCGTTCCCGGCTTAAATAAGATACATCAGTGATTTTTATAAGCGCTTGCACATAGTTATAAAAGACATTCCCCATATTTTCTTCAGTCACTGGCGCAAATAAAACTCCCTTGTTTTCGATGACTCCTAAAGTGCTTAATGTAGTACTGATAATTTTTGCTCTTGTTCCTTTATCAAGTGAATCAATATCAATATCGTAACTCAAGTGCATATAAGTGTGGCCTTCATCCGAAAGGATCCAGTTATTTTCTGTCTTTTTCAAAATGATAGCAAACGAATCTCCATCGTCAAATTGAAAAGGAGTAAAGACCCGGTACCTTTCAATACCCTCCTGCATTAATCGGATCTCGTTACAAACCTTCTCTTTGAATTCTTTCTCTATATATTCTATTTCCATTTTATATTTCCAAATGTAATTGTGAATTTGGCGGTAATTCAATATTGCAGTCTATAATCAAACAATTCAATGCTTCCTGAACGGTCGAATATCTGTCAGTAACTTCGGCATAATATTCTTCTTTTGTACCTGCACGCTGATAGCGCTCCGTTGCTTTATGGATATGAAAATCATAAAACGTATTCTTGCTTTCCAATTTATTCTTGTGCTCGTGGCTTCTCCCATTATATCTACATAAGATAAATAACTTCGTCGATTTTGCGGGGCTATATCCTAAAAGCGCCGAGAAATCCAATGTATTTTCAATGCTTATCCTGATTTTGATAATGAAAGAGCTACCGTCAGGACGTTCAATTATATACTCAGACTCTTTGTGCCCTCGCTTTTCTTTCATATTATGAAATAATGCAGAGGAAGCAATACTCATTTGCTTTCTTTCAGTGATAAGCTCTTGAATATCAGTATCAGTTAAAAATACATCCATTACATTTCAATATCTTACAAAGTTAAAATAGTTTTTAACGTAACTTACTATTATCCTCCTTCCACAATCCTTATCTCCTCCTCTGTCAACCCATATAATTCATAAACCAGGCGGTCGACCTCGGCTTCTAGAGAACTTGTATCAGCCGAAGAATTGGATTTTTTTATGGTGAAAATTTGAACTACTTTTTCAATAATTGGTCTTTGAAAGAGTTCGGAAACTAGAGGAATTGGAAGTTTCCTTAATTCAGCCAGGGTAGTTTGTCTGAAGTCATCTTTCGTAGCAATGGACGATGATTTTAAATAAAGATATGAGATGAATCGACTACATAAAATACCCAATAAATAAAATGGTTGGAATCGTTGGTCGATGGGAATAAATGGATTAATATCTTTCTTAAAGACAAGTTTTTCATCACAGTATGCAACAGAAAGGCGATCCTGTCTATTTATAATTCTTCGGATTAATATTTTCCCTTCCGCTTCATAAAACTGTCTTAATGATTTCATTTCAGAAAGACTTATTGAAAAAACTTCAATTTTAGTCAATGAGTAATTGTATACATTTCCTTTAGATAAAAAAGGATAAGACTCTTCATTATAAGGGTCATTTTCTAATTTCTCAAATCGACTTCCAGAAAGTCCCTGGGTGGATTTTGTTATTGTCCCAAGGGGAATAAATTTTGGTTCTGAGAATTTCGAAATCAAATTGCCAACACTTTTATTAAGAATTATTTTATAATCCGGTGGTTTGATCTGAGAAATATCGATTCTCTCAAATTCAAAATACCTCAAATCAGAAATAATGGCTTTTTTAGCGAAATTATAAATGGCATAACTTTGTGACTGGTAATTTGAGAAAATATAAATTCCAGTATCAACATAGGCATCTTCAAAAGTGTTAAACGGAAGATTTATAATCTGATTTATTCCTTTTTCGGAAACGAGAAATTTTCTAAAAACTGAATAGTTTTCCCCTGTTTGCCAAGTCAGAGGTGCAATATAAGATAACAATCCTGTTTTATTGACAATTCCAAAGCCTTCTATCATAAACATTACGGAAGTCTCGTACTTCCTTTCAAACAGAGGGAATTTATTTCTGAAAAAATCCTTTTCTGTTTTATTAAAAGCTTCTAGTGGAATATACGGCGGATTCCCAATCACCACATCAAATCCCACAAAATCACCTTCATCATTCAGCACTTCCGGGAATTCAAACCGCCATTCAAAGGCA
>CAZXQU010000144.1:0-2598 GCA_964642545.1 uncultured Prolixibacteraceae bacterium
CGAACAGCAACTCTGCATAGCTCACCTTTTTGCTGGCAATGGCATTCATCACCGACATGCCGATCACTATGAAGAGGTAGGTCATCTCCTTAATTGGAATGGCATCTGTCCTGTACCTGATAATGCCGAAGATGGCGAAAAGCCCCAACGCAAATCCCAACTCCAGCTTCACATTGTTGAGAAGAAAGCAAAGCAGGAACACAACGCCACCGATGGCAATATAGCTGAAATAAAAATCCTTACGCTTGCTCCGTTTGGCATACATATAGTGTACGATCAGGAAAACCATTACAGCATTCACCAGGAAGCGCAATAAGAGCTCGGTGAAATCGCTGACGTTGATCAATTTGATTCCGAGGAATCTCATCTGTTCTTCCCATGCAGCTAGACTGGTCAGTTCGGGGAGGGTGGTTTGAATTGCTTCGTTCATGTTACGCGGTTTAAAATACGTTTATCTATATTTCTCATTTTTGACTTGAATGCGTTGTGCTTAACATTGGGATCTACTGCCATCTTTCCAACACAATACTTACTGAAACCCGATTCGCGGATCCCATGGTCATGCAGTGCCTGAACAAGGGAGGAATTTCGGGTCCGGCCCCCCGACTTAACCTCCACAACAACCAGGTTGGAAAGTATCTTCTCCCGCTGGTTCCAGCCAAATTGAATCCCGGTATCGATGGTGCACCGTTCGTCCATCTCCCTGCTAACCAATGTCATCCGTGAAAATGAGTTGGTCAGTCCGGTAATCAGCTCTGTTGCCATGAATGGAGTATTAGCCTGAATATATTCATCCTCAGCTAGAGAAAACCCCTCATCAACAGGTGTGGTAGGCATGCGTCTCTTGATCGTCCTTCCCTTGTTTGTTTTGAATTTAATCTCGAGAAAACTGATACCAGAATCTACATAGGTCCTACGGCGAATCTTGATCCTGTTCAGTTTTCCGTTGTGATGCTGCCTGTACATGGCAACATCCGGGGTGTCAAAGTAAGTAGTAGCATAAGATAGCCGGTTCTTGTTGTCAATCGTTAGCGCTAAATAAAACGGTTCTATCGATAGAAGAATAGCCTGCAGGTCGGCAGCATGAAACCAAAATTTGCGGTCAATGCGGTTCATCAAGTTCACCTTTGACATTTCTTCCAGTCGGACAGGCTCAAAATTCATCACCTCTGTTTTCATGATGCAAACATATTCTGGGATGAGTGCTTATAAAAACAAAATCAACAGAATCCGGGATTTTATCATCGAATGGGGTTGTTTCATCGAAATCTTTTTTATCCATCCCCTGAAAAGAATTAGTTTTGGGAAGTTAATAACTAAGACCCTATGAAACACCTCATTCAACCTCTTCCCTCGTCCTTCATCCCTCTTCCCTCGTCCTTCATCCCTCGTCCCTCGTCTCTCGTCCCTCGTCCCTCGTCCCTCGTCCTTCTCCCCTTCACACTGCTCCTCGTTGCTAATACCCTCTTTTCCCAGGAGGTCCTGCAATGGCGTGGGGCCGACCGGCGTGGCATGTATCAAGAAACCGGACTCCTGCAAGTCTGGCCCGAGGGTGGTCCTGAATTACTCTGGGAATTTACAGAAGCCGGCAATGGATACAGTTCACCTTTAATCACGGATGACAGAATTTATATTACAGGTGAAATCGATACCGTTACCTATCTCTTTGCACTTGAAAAGTCGGGGGAATTAATCTATCAAGTCCCTGTCGGGAAAGAGTGGACCATCAATTACCCGGGCTCACGCTCCACCCCTATCCTTGTTGACGATCTTATCTATCTGACCACGGGAATGGGTACGGTTGCCTGCCTGGAAGCCAAGGATGGCAAGGTTCGCTGGTCGTTGAATATGATGAGTGACCTGCATGCTCCGGGGATTACATTTGGATACGCCGAAGGACTCCTGGTGGATGGCAACACCGTTTTTTGCACGCCGGGGAATGCCGACACTAACGTGGTGGCCCTGAACCGTTTTACCGGAAAAATCCAATGGATAGGCAAAGGATTGGGTGAACATACCGCCTACTGCTCTCCTCTGCTGATCCGTTTACCGGCGAGGAATATCATGGTCACGTTTACAGCCCATGCCCTCCTGGGAATAGACACCAAGGACGGCTCCCTGCTTTGGTCCCACAAACAGGATTTCGAAGGCGATGTACATGTGAATACACCCTGGTTTGAGGATGGATTCATCTATTACATCACAGGAGATGGAAATGGTTCGGTGAAGCTAAAACTCTCCGACGACGGAACCACTATCACAGAAGTATGGAGAAATAAGAGTTGTGACAACACCATGGGCGGCTTCATCAAACTCGGAAATGATATTTATACCGCCAGTTATGAGAAACGGAAATGGTATGTGCAGGATGCGACAACCGGGGACAATGTCGACTCAGTGAAATTTGATAAAGGGATAACGGTTTTCGCTGACAATATGCTCTACCTCTACAATGAACGCGGACAACTCGGCCTGTTCAAACCGAATGGGCCCTCCATGGAAATGGTAAGTTCGTTCAAGATCACCCGGGGAACCAAAGCGTACTATGCGCATCCGGTGATTTGTGATGGGATTATGTATGTCAGGCACGGGAATTCG
>CAZXQU010000145.1:0-2471 GCA_964642545.1 uncultured Prolixibacteraceae bacterium
ATTTTTCGGCGGAGGATGTTCATCACGATGAAATTCACAACTAAGTTACGACTAAATGTAAAACCCTTTGACAGGTTTTCGGATAAATGGGAAAAATCAAATCATGGGAGAGAAAGACTCGTCCCCAAACCCCTTGAAGGGGGCTTGATTCTTTTGTCGAATCGGGAAAATTGTTGGATATTTGATTCTTCAAACAGAAGAAGAGATGAAAAAATTACTGATTGTCCTGGTTGCTGGCATGATCCTCGCGGGTTGCAGTCCTTCTACAGAGCTAAGAATGTCGTGGAAGACAGGAGATTATGCACCGAAAAAATTCTCTAAAATTGGCATTATAGCCCTGATGAAATCCAATGAAGCACGTGTTGATGTGGAGACCGGAGTGGCGGAAGCACTTCGGTTAAAAGGGATCAATTCCATAGTAACCTACGATCTCTGGCCATTCGCAAATAACCAGGAAATTATGAAGAAAATGGGTCTTAGCCAGGAACAACTCAAGGAGGTTATCCAGCAGAAAGTGGCTGAACAAAAGATGGATGGTCTGCTGATCATAACACTATTTGATGCGTTCAAAGAAAAACGCTATGTCCCGGGAAACAGCGTTTCTGTTGGTGTTGGGATCAGTCCTGGAATGTATCCGGCCTATGGGTATCCGTATTACAGCTATTATGGGTATGCATTCAACACCATGACTACGCCCGGATACTATGAGGATGCCTCCACCTATTTTATCGAATCCAACCTTTATGATATTGCCTCTGGGAACCTGATCTGGACCGGACAAACGAGTACAGAGATGCAATCCTCCCTGGAAACGGAGGCCGAAAAATTTGGCCGTATCCTTGTGAAAGGAATGTTACAGGGTGGTGTGCTGGCGAAGAAGTAACCAGTACTCAGTTGGCAGTCTGTAGTTGGCAGGTTTCCTGATTCCTTAATTTCCTTCTTCTTTCATGGCTTTCCGTTCCGCCCGGGTGTATTTCCTAAGCTCCCCGGCTTTCAGCTTCCTCCAGTATTCATTGAGGTCGCGTTTGACTTCGGGGGCAAGGATCAACAGTCCCAGGATGTTCGGGACTCCCATTGCCAGGATCATCATGTCGGAGAAATCGATCACCGAGCCCAGGTTGGAGGAGGCCCCAATGATGATGAACCCTAGGAAGATGGCAAAGTAGACATATTTGGCAACCTCTCTGGTTCCGAAGAATCTTTTGGAAAACCCGCCGAACAGGTAATCAAAACCTTTCAGACCGTAGTAGGACCAGGAGATCATGGTGGAGTATGCGAACAGGAAGATGGCAATAACCAGCAGGTAGGGGAACCAGGAGAAGACTTTCTCAAAGGCCTGGCTTGTGAGCTGGGCTCCCTCAAGCCCGAGCGGATTTTCGTAGGTTCCAGTGAATATCAAAACCAAGGCAGTCATGGTGCAGATGATAACGGTATCAACAAAAGGTTCCATCAAAGCTACCAGTCCTTCGGTAATGGGTTCATCTGTTTTCACGGCCGAGTGGGCAATGGCTGCAGAACCCACGCCGGCTTCGTTGGAAAAGGCCGCCCGCTGAAATCCAACGATCAGCACCCCGATGATCCCGCCTTTGATAGCACCCGGGGCAAAGGCTCCATGCCATATCATGGAGAAGGCTTCTCCCGTGTTGTGAATATTCATGGCGATAATAACCAGGGCGACACCTACGTATAAAAGAGCCATGAATGGTACAATTTTATCGGTGACCCGTGCGATACTTTTTATCCCGCCTATCACCACAATCCCAACCAAAACAGCCAGTCCCAATCCGAACCATGCTCCATAATGCTGAATGGAGGGTACTACGTAGGCCAGCTGTGAAAAGGCCTGGTTGGCCTGGAACATGTTTCCTCCTCCAAATGATCCCCCGATGACAAGGATGGCAAAGAGTCCGGCGAGGAACCAGCCAAGCCATTTCAGTTTTTTTCGTTTCAAACCCTCTTTCAGGTAGTACATGGGCCCCCCGGAAACAACACCCTCTTCATTGATTTTCCTGTACTTTACACCCAAAGTACATTCAGTAAACTTAGAGGTCATGCCAAGAAGCCCTGCAATGATCATCCATAATGTAGCCCCAGGTCCCCCAATGGATATTGCAATGGCCACTCCTGCAATGTTTCCAAGCCCTACAGTGGCTGACAAAGCAGTAGTAAGAGCTTGGAAATGCGAGACCTCACCCGGGTCATTCGGGTCATCATATTTCCCCTGTATCAGTTGAATTGCATGTTTGAATCCGCGGATGTTGATGAACCGCATCATAATGGTGAAAACGACAGCTCCAAAGATCAACCAAACTACTATGAAAGGGACATTGGACTGAACCGGATTTCCGGCACTGTCGAGAAATGGAACTCCGTTTTCATCATAAATAATAGGATCATGAATCCCGGTATAGGCAAATGGATCCCAGAAAAGGATCGAATTCATGACAGCCACGATTGGAGAGAAGGCCCGG
>CAZXQU010000146.1:0-2445 GCA_964642545.1 uncultured Prolixibacteraceae bacterium
TTGACCAAAAACTGAAGGTGATGCCAGTATAAGTATGAAGGAAACAACTATAATGTTAAAATACCTCATGATAATCAGTTTTTATTGTGACAGGTAATTAAAATAGATCACTTCAGGAGTGGCATCAACAACTTTCATGATCGACCCATACGTGATCAGTACCTCAGTTTCATATGATGGAATCGTGAATTTGAGGGTGTAGTTCTGATCCATGAAGAGCTGGCTCTTAAGGTAGACTCTCTCTTCGTCGGTAGACCTCACCTGCAGGGTGTTTCGGATGCTGATAGGAATAGCAATTCCGGTTACCTCAAGGGTGACATCGCGAGTGGTTTTCCAATCAAAAGAGTTGCTCACGACTAGTTCAAGAGGATTGTCGGGATTTGGTGTCGGTTCAACGATTGTAAGCTCTTTTTTGCATCCCGACCCAATCATCAGGAGAACTGAGAGCAAAAGAAAGGAAAAGGTACTTATCTGTTTGCTTTTCATGTTATTGTGGGTGTTATTATCATTACAAATATATCCCACCCTTTCTTATAATCCAAACCCCAATAAGTAAATGGGGTTCCATGGTTTGTAAATGTGTTTTTTTTCATACTTTTACACCACTATATACATCTATAAAAAATTAATACGTATTTTATGAATCAGATTGATTGGAAAAACCTTCCTTTCGGCTATTTCAAGACCGATTACAATGTTCGATCCTACTACCGCGACGGACAGTGGGGTGCCCTGGAGATCTCTTCCTCCGAACAAATTACAATGCACATGGCGGCCACCTGTCTCCACTATGGACAGGAGGCATTCGAAGGCCTGAAAGCGTTTCGTGGGAAAGACGGAAAGATCCGTATCTTCAGGATGGATGAAAACTGGAAGCGGATGAATAGCTCCGCCCGTGGGATCATGATGGCTGAGATTCCCTGGGAATTGTTTCAGGAAGCCGTATTGACGGTTGTTAAAATGAATACAAAGTATGTTCCTCCTTACGGAGAGGGAGCTTCCCTGTACATTCGGCCACTGTTGATTGGAACTGGGCCCCAGGTTGGGGTTAAGCCGGCAACCGAATATATGTTTATGATCTTTGTTGGACCTGTGGGACCTTACTTTAAAGAGGGATTTAACCCGGTAAAAATGGAGATTGTACGTGATTATCACCGTGCAGCCCCTAAAGGTACCGGCCATATCAAGGTTGGAGGAAACTATGCAGCGAGTCTTGTTCCTGCTCACCGCGCACACCAGGATGGCTATGCCTCCGTACTGTTTCTCGATTCTGCAGAACAGAAATACATTGATGAAGCAGGTCCGGCCAATTTTTTTGGCATCAAAGGAAATACTTATGTAACTCCCTCTTCTACCTCTATTTTACCCTCCATCACCAACAAGTCACTTCAGGTACTGGCCAAAGAGATGGGGATGGATGTGGAGGTGCGTCCGGTTCCTGTTGAAGAGTTGTCTGAATTCAGTGAAGTTGGGGCTTGCGGTACAGCTGCAGTGATTTCGCCCATTTGTTCCATCATCGACCACGATACGAAACAAGGATACCACTATTGCAAGGATGGAAAAGTGGGAGAGGTCTCCACAAAGTTATATACGAAATTGCGAGCCATCCAGGAGGGGGACGATGAGGATAAATGGGGGTGGATTACCATTCTGTAATAGCGAAATAGCGAAATACGATAACAAATCGTAAATTGAAATCGATTTATTCGAAAATCTCCCTAGAGCAGCCCTTGCATTATTTCCTGAAGTGCCAATGCCTCTTCTCGTGCCTTCTCGGCGAAATCTGTACCGGATGATGCGTAGATTATCCCACGCGAAGAGTTAACCAGCAATCCGCAATCTTTGTTCAGTCCATAGCGGGCTACCTCTTCCAGGCTTCCCCCTTGGGCGCCTACTCCGGGTACGAGGAGAAAATGGTCAGGAACGAGTCTCCGGATCTCTTCCAGCTTTTCTGCTTTGGTTGCACCAACCACATACATCATGTTGGATTCGGTACCCCAGCTTAGGGATTTGATCAGCACCTCTTCGTAGAAACGAAAATTTGTCTCTTTTGAGCTTAACATCTGAAAGTCGTCTGATCCCTTATTGGAGGTTAACGCGAGCAGGATTACCCATTTACTGTCAAACTCGAGAAATGGCTTCACAGAATCTTCACCCATATAAGGAGCCACAGTGACTGCATCAAAATCCAGCCCCGATGATTTCGGGTCAAACATCGCCTTGGCATATTGCTTCGACGTGTTTCCGATATCACCTCGCTTGGCATCGGCAATAGTAAATGTTTCACCTTGATAGGTGCTGTTGATATACTGGATCGTTTTCGTCAGACTATTCCATCCCATCACGCCGTTACACTCATAAAAGGCTAAATTGGGTTTGTATGCAACTGCCAGATCGATGGTTGCATCGATAATTGCTTTGTTGAACTCAAAGATCGGGTCCTCT
>CAZXQU010000147.1:0-2355 GCA_964642545.1 uncultured Prolixibacteraceae bacterium
TCGTATCCCATATCCTGTAAGTTGATCTGCAAACGTGATTGGTGCCCCTACTGTTTCAGCCTTTTCACGAAACACCTTCTCCGTCTCCGGCTGGGTTTCGCCGATCACTAAGGGTACTCCCGGTTTGACAATCCCGGCTTTCTCAATGGCTATCTTTTCCAGGGTATCTCCAAGGAATAGTGTATGGTCGAAGCTGATGTTTGTGATGACCGAGACCAGTGGAGTGATGATGTTGGTGGAGTCGAGCCGGCCACCCATGCCTACCTCAATGATGGCAATGTCTACTTCCTCTTCCCGGAAGTGGTCAAATGCCAGTGCGACCGTCATTTCGAAAAAACTGAGTTGGATTTTCTCAAAATCTTCTTTGTATTTCTTAACGAAAGCGGTCACTTTCCGTTTAGGGATCATCTCGCCGTTCACCTTGATCCGTTCACGGAAATCCTGCAGGTGAGGAGAGGTGTAAAGCCCGGTTTTCAGCCCATGTTCTTGCAGGATTGAGGCCAGCATGTGCGAAACACTGCCTTTTCCGTTGGTGCCTGCAACATGGATTGAATCGAAATAGTTTTGGGGATTCCCCAGCAAGTTGCACAGGGCGATCGTATTATCGAGGTTGGCTTTGTAAGCTGCTCCCCCGATTCGCTGGTACATCGGAAGCTGGTTGTAGAGCCACGACAATGTCTCCCTGTAGTTCATTTTACGACCAGCAAAATCAGCCCCACAGTCACACTAACCTGCCCTACCCAGAAAATGAACATCCACTTGATCATGTCGGAACGGACTTTCTCGATTGTGAGCAGCAGTTCTGACCTGGCATCAAAAAGATCTTTTTTTACAAGGTAAATGTCCTCTTTTGAAGCGATCTCGTTCATTTGTTCTTCGACCTTTTTATCCACTTGTAGTTCAACAAATTCAACCAGCGTTTTTGCTTCCTTTTCTCCGATCCTGCTTTTCAGGATGTTGTAGAGATCAATTGTTGTTACCGTCATAATGTTTTTTACCATTAATCGGGAAAACAGGTATAAGGTTATACAAAAGTACTAAAAAATGCCTCTTTTTTCTCGCAGATTCTCGCAAATTAAACGCTGATTTTCGCAGAGCTACTTGTATAGTGTCATCCAAGGTAAATCGCCCCGCCAATGTTATTTTTGGCGGCGCCGGTTACCGAAGAGAGACAATTGACCTCACCCCGCCATCGAAGAAGCCCGAGAAATGCAAAGATCAGCGCCTCTTTGAATTGGATCGTCTGAAGATCGGGAAGGACGACCTCCGGGGCTGCATGGTGACGGATTCTCTCTATCAGGAAGGTATTTAGGGCTCCCCCACCTGTAATGAGTAATATGTCTACTCGATTCGTCCCAGTGTTCTTTCCCACTTGGATCGCGATGTGCTCGCAGAAAGTATGCAGAAGATCCGCGATTCGCGATCCGCGATCCGCGATTTCAGATCCCGCATCCCGGATCCCGAATCCCATATCCCGAATCCCGTATCCCTTATCCCGTATCCCGCATCCCGCATCCCGTATCCCGTATCCCGTATCCGTGATCAGAGGGAGGATGTGGGCATCGACCCACTCTTTACCTAGGGATTTTGGCGGGGGTTGGTGGTAGAAGGGGAGTTGGTTTAGTTTTTCCAGGAGATCGGGAATGAGAATCCCGTTGCGGGCAAGGTCTCCGTTTTCGTCGAAGGGTTTTCCTGCTATGTCGGAGAGCGTGTTGAGCACCATGTTGGCCGGGCATATGTCGTAGGCGATGCGTTTACCTCCTTGTTCAAAGGAGATGTTGGCAAATCCTCCAAGGTTCAGGCAATAGTTGTATTCGGTAAAGAGCAATTGATCTCCAATTGGAACAAGGGGTGCTCCTTGTCCACCGAGTGCCACATCGGTTGATCTGAAATCGCACACAACAGGAATTCCAGTTTCGGCGGCTATGGCAGCTCCTTTGCCAATCTGGGTAGTCCAACGCTCGCCCGGGCTATGAAAAATTGTTTGGCCGTGACTGGCAATAAAATCGGGGTTGATGCGGTGTTTGCCGATGAAGTCCTTTACCATCTGGCCCATCAGGTGCCCCAGGTTGGAGTCGGCGAAGGCAAGATCACCGGCCGATTGCTTGTCGAGGTGCTGAAGTCGGCTCTTCCACTCGCTGGAATAGGGAACAGTTTCGGCATGGAGGATCTGGTAATTCCATCTCCCTTCGATGTGTTCGAACCGGCAGAAAGCGATATCGAGTCCGTCGAGTGAGGTGCCTGACATCAGGCCGAGAACGTGGTAAACGGTTTTAGGGTCATTGGTCATTGGTCATTAGGAGATTAGGTCATTAGGAAATTAGGAAATTAGGAAATTAGGAAATTAGGAAATTA
>CAZXQU010000148.1:0-2355 GCA_964642545.1 uncultured Prolixibacteraceae bacterium
TCCAGGATATTGGCCGGTGCATCGATCAGTGCGGGTGAATCATGGTTCCCTGCGGTGATGATTACCTTGCATCCGATACGGGCAAGATCAGCCAGCAGGGAATAGTAGGTTTTCAGTGACTCCTGCGATGGATTGGACTGGTCAAAAATATCGCCTGTGACCAGGAGGTAATCCACTTCATTATCCTTAATAACCTGGATCAGCCAGTTGAAGAAAAGCTGATGATCTTCAATCAGATCATAATCGTAGAGTCGTCTGCCGATATGAAAGTCGGAGGTGTGGAGGAGTTTCATTATTGGTTATTACATGTAGTTATTCATCATAATACCTCACAGAATCAGGCAATTCATGCCAGGGGATATCGCTTTCAACCGATATAATTGCAATTAACCGATTTCCATCCCATTCTGACCAGTAGATATAGCTGCACGCAAGATCCCTGGCTATCTGCTTGGCTTCTTGCTCCGATTCTGCTTCATACAAGAACATCTCTTCCTTCTGGTCTGAGATCTCCTTATTCTGCTCATCCAATGGGATCCGGATCACGATGAACCATCGGTCCTTGTCCAGCATCCCGTCCACCCGTTTGTATGGGATAGGAATGATCGCAGCCTCATTTGGTGAATTCGGTGTGCATAACCACCCTCCGATATCTCCCGGGCCATCAATCTTATCGATCAGATTTCCTTCATGATCGTAAATTTCAAAGGCATAATTCAGGTATTGATTCAGTTCTTTCATATTAACTGGTTTTAGTTTCTGGTGTGGAATGCATCCTGAAAGATCTGGACAACAGCTGATTCATATCTTACCTTCTGTTCCCACGTAGAATCGGGCTGGTGCCCAACAGTACATAATTCGATATATTTCGGCAGGCTAATGGATTGGAAAATATATCCAAATAAAAGAAACACAAACGTTCCGTGTAAGAAATATAAGGTTTTGAACTGGGCTTGCCGTACCAGACCTAGATTATTATAAACATCCCTAATAACATCGGCAGCCTCTTCCCTATTGATCTTCACCTGATCACCCCAGATCTTTTTGGGAAAGTTCTTTTCTTGTATGTCCAGAAAAAGTTTTAGATCGGCATCTTGCACCTCTCCTGGATCAATAGCAGTGAGCCATGCAGCCATTTTCCTGATATTCTCATCAGGGATGGACTCATCTCCATCAATAAGTTGACTATACATATAATGAAGGATGGAGGGTTGCTTTTTCCTTAACGACCTGTACAATAAAAAATCATACGCAACAATAACAAGGTCATCTTCGTTTAAGATTCCTACCTCGAATGGGTTATTCCTCAGGCTGGTGATTTCCTCCAGAAAAGTGCTTCCATTTTCCGTCTTGACTAATTTTCTAGCTCGTTTCAGCAGACTAATGTCCTTTTTGACAGCCTTGAGAAATTGTCCAGTCAGGTTCTCCGGGATAATGTAATCCGTGTTACTAGAGAACCCCGTTTGATTATCCGGAAAAAAAGTCAACTGAAACTGTTGCAAAAGAGGAGCAGACAACGGACGAATAGATGTGGCCTTGCCATTCGTAACAAGAGAATCAAACCAATACGCCATCGAATAACGCGGGATGTGGTGCTGGTAGATTGAGCTAAACTGGCCCTCCTTAACATATTCAACGAAATGGTAATGAGTTCCCCGAATTCCCAGCAAAAGGCAATTCGGTTCATTTTGTGCGATCACTTCGACGTTGAAGTCATTCCGGATCATGTCGATCATAAACGTATCCATAGTCCTTCATTTGAATTTGAACATTTATTACAAGCAATCCACCTTCCCAAACTGAAATGCAAAAATACCTTAAATCAGTGCAGCCTATCTGCATTTACATTCCATTGTAAATTTAATGGATATTAATTTATGATGAGCCAATCTATCTGCCAATTTCCGCATTTCATCCACTCAAAACCCCCATTTGCCAAATAACACTTAATATTCGCTTCTGGATGTAACATCTTTGCATCACGATAGTCTTATTACCCAAACAAAGAATACAATGAAAAGCCTGAAAAATATCAACTTGATGAAAGCAGCTCTGATCCTGGTAGCAGCATTTTGGATTCAGTTATCGACCGTAAGTGCCAGCGCAATAGGAGAAGTGGTCGCATCAAGTGACCCGAGGAACCTCTCCTGTCCCGAATGCCTAGTACTTGCTCCCTCAGTACCAATGGAAGCCTTCTTTAGCGAATCCCTTGAGTTTGCCAGCCCGATGAACCTGAACCCCACCGTTCCTATGAATGCTGATTTTAATGAAGAATTGGTTTTACTGACAGAACCAGGAAACAATTTATCTCCTGTTGTTCCTTCAACCGCCGAATTTAGCGATTCACTTTAACCC
>CAZXQU010000149.1:0-2350 GCA_964642545.1 uncultured Prolixibacteraceae bacterium
GTCATGAAAATTCAGGCAATTCTGGGGAAGCCGTAAAAAAAGGAATCCAGCAAGCGGTTCGGGATTACCTGAAATAGAATCCACACCGAAGCTCAACCGAACCTCAACCGAAGCTCAACCGAACCTCGACCGAAGCTCAACCGAACAAATGATACAGGAAAAAGAGCCTGATATACGATAGGCGATAGGCGAGATAAAAGTGGCAGTTTATAGGGGGAATATGAAAAATTAATATTTTTTATACATGTTATAATATTCGTATACAGCATTATAAGCTGGGGTTGCACAACCCTTGCAACTACCGGAGGCTCTTTCTGCATTGTACCTTTGCAGCAGAAACCTTTTAAACTTACAACCATGGCATACACATCATTAAACGCTCTCACGAAGCATTATAGTGGTAAATTTGGCAACCATTTTGTCTTCAGGAACAGGTATGGGAAAAGCATCCTGGCTGCCCTGCCAAAGAAAACCAACAAGAAGCCATCCGAGGCCCAGAAAATCAGGAGGAGGAGATTCGCCCAGGCCGTGAAGTTTGCCCAACACATCCTGCTCGATCCTGATATGCAGGCTGCGTACAAGGCCAGAGCCCGGGACGGGAAACCTCCATTCATAATAGCGCTGGCCGACTTCCTGAACCATCCTGTCGTGGAGGAGATTGACGCATCCGGGTATAAGGGCAATCCTGGCGACCTGATCCGCGTTCAAGCTATAGACGACTTCAGAGTTGTTGAAGTCACTTTACGGATCACCAACTCTGATGGGTATGAAATAGAAGCAGGTTCTTGCCGGCCAGGAAACCATGCTATCTGGTGGGAGTTTACTCCTTCAGTCCTGGTCCCCACGATAAGGGGAGTAACTATTACTGCCATTGCCCGCGATATACCCGGTCATACCGGTGAGATGACGATTACCTTGTCCTTGTAAGGATTCCCCTACACGATTTTCAGTATTTCCCCTATAGCATTACCCCCTCTCACAATCGTACCTTGCACTAATATAAAAACTTGTGCAAATGAAGATACTTATTGTAGACGATTCGGAACTGATTCGTCAACGTCTCGTTGATCTGATTCAGGAATTTGAAGAGATTAAAAATGTCGCACTGGCTGGCAATGCCGAAGAAGCTTACACCTCCTGCAGCGAAGTATACCCGGATGTGATCATTCTCGACATCCACCTTCCCGGTGAAAACGGGATCAAAATTCTGGAAAAGATCCGGAAAAAGAATACCATCGTGAAGATCATCATCCTCACCAATTTCCCATACCCACAATACCGGAAAAAATGCATGGAGCTTGGCGCCGACTATTTTGTGGATAAAACCAACGAGTTTTCTTCAGTCAGCAATATCCTGAAGAAGATATATGAAACCCGGTCCCATGATTACAAAACTCTGAACTGATTTATTACCCTGATCTTACTATGAAAAGAGAGCTAATTATAATCGCCGAAGAGAGCGCCACCCAGGCTGAAATACTGATTTTCATCCTGGAAAACCAGGGATATTCCGTGCTCCATGGTGCGAATGGAATAGAGGCATTGAACCTGGCGAAGAAAATCAAACCAGCCCTCTTTATCAGTGATGTCCTGATGCCTGAAATGGATGGGTACGAGTTGTGTACAGCCATCAAGGCAGAACCGTCATTGCAGGAAATCCCGGTATTGCTTCTTACCACACTTTCATCGCCGAAGGATCTGATCAGGGGGTTACAGGTGGGAGCCGAAAGTTACCTGGTTAAACCCTATGAGGAGGGAGAGTTGTTGGAATGGGTTGAGAAATTACTGCATCCGCAAGAAACTTCCGGCACCTCATTTAATCCACGACTGGAGAATTTTCTGATTTCTACGTACCAGACTGCGATGCAAAAAAACAAGGAGCTCAGGAAAGCCAAAGAGATTGCAGAGCAGGCCGACCGGCTGAAATCCGCGTTTCTGAACAACCTCTCCCACGAGATCCGCACACCCATGAATGCCATCCTTGGATTCTCCACCTTTATCGGGGATCCGGATATCACACCTGAGGAGCGGGACGAATTTGCAGGCCACATCGCTACAGGATGTACAAACCTCCTGGGGATCATCGACAGCATTGTGGATCTCTCCGTCATTGAATCCGAAACCATAGAGCCCAATCTAACCGAATGCCGGATCAACAAGTTTCTCGAGGCCATCAGGGACGAATTCACCGAGAAGGAGAAGCACCAGATGGATAATCTCCTCTTCCGGTTATCTGCAGCGAAAAAGGAGGATCAGTTTACCATTCTGATCGATCAGGCAAGAACTAAAAAAGTGCTGAATAACCTGTTGAAGAATGCCCTGAAATTTACCGAGTCCGGATTTATTGAAT
>CAZXQU010000150.1:0-2315 GCA_964642545.1 uncultured Prolixibacteraceae bacterium
AAGGATCACGATAGCCGTGGGTTTCAGCAAACACCTTGTTGCATTCGGTGATCACAGCATATTCATACAGCTGATCTATTTGTGTTTCAACAGGAAGGGATATGTCAACAGGATTATGTTCGATCTCAAATAAACAAATCGCTTCGGAGCTTTGCCTTACAAATGCCGAGTACCGCTCTTCACTTCTTTTGAGGTCGACTTCCGTCTTTTTCCGGTCGTCAATCTCTTTGACCAACTCAATTGTTTTTTCTATGGATTTCTCTTCGGTCAGGCGGGCGAGTTCAAGATATTTCTTTTCTGTATCAACAGTTGCTTTATCGAGCTTATGCCGCATAAAAGCTGTGTGAATCAAACCCGGAAGCCGTTCGAAGTAATTTTTCGATTTTGGGATAAAATCGTAAGCGCCTAATTTAAGCGAAGCAAGCGCTGCCTCTTCCCCTCCCTTTCCTGTGACCATAACAAAAGGGATGTTGATATGTTTAAGTTTCAGATCGTGTAAAAACTCCAGGCCATTGATGCCAGGAAGACGTAAGTCGCAAAGAATTAAATTGATCTCGTTAATTTCGTCCAGCACCTTCCAGGCATCTGTCACGTTGGTCACCGGAACCATTTTTATGAACGGCATTTGGTCTTTGACGTAGGAGATGGTTTGTTCTATATCCATCGGATTTGATTCGACATAGAGCACATTGACCGGCTCTATCGCAAGCCTGCTTTGAAGGGTTGATTTGTCCCTGTTTTCAATAAAAACCCGCTTCAGGATACCCGGCAGATGTTCGAGGTAATTGCCATGCTTGGAAATATAATCAGAGGCGCCCAGCCTCAGGGATTGAACAACCAGCTCTTCGTCGCCCAGCCCCGTGACCATCACTACCGGAGTTGGTACCTTATCTGTCATGAGCTTTTTCAGCAGGTCAATCCCCAGGGTGTCGGGCAAATGATGGTCCATCAGAAACAGATTGAATTTTGTGTCGCCTGCCAGCTTCAAAAACGCTTTCCCTGTGGTTACCACCGTGAATTCAAATTCCGGAGCCTCGATGGAGAAATGGTTGACCGTCAGGTCAATGTCGATGGGATTATCTTCGACATACAATACCCTGATGCCGGTAGGCGCTGAATCCTTTATATTCTTCTCCTTCTTCATTCTTTTTTCATTGACCACTTCCCCATGGGGCTGTCATCTTTATTTTTTAATGGCAACTCAAGAAAAAATGTCGCTCCCTCTCCTGGAGCCGACTCGGCCCACGCTTTTCCGTCCATTTTTTCCATTACTTTTCTAACGATAGCCAAGCCGGCCCCGGTGCCTTCATATTCAGTTGATGGTAAGAGGCGATGGAAAAGGTCAAATATCTTCTCGTTGAACTCCATATCGAACCCGATGCCGTTATCCTGGATTTTCAAGCGATAACAATCCTCTTCCAGGGTGCACGAAATCAGAACAGCAGGTTGCTGCGATTTCCGGCTGTATTTGATGGCATTATCAATCAGATTGGATAAAGTCTGTGTAAATCCCCGCTCCCAGCACCATAGGGTTTCACAATCCAGCTGAATGTCAATTTTTGTTTTATACTCTGAAATGACACACGCTCTGTCCCGGATCAGTTTTTCAACCAGAGATCGAAAATTCACCTCTATGCAGGTGGGAATTTCAAGTTCCAGCCTCGAATACTGTAACAGGTCTTCGATCAGATCTTCCAGGTTTTGGGCGGCGATGGCAATTTGTTGAACACAGAAGAGCGGCCGGGCCGGGAGTTGTTCTACATGCCGTTTCAACAATTCCTGCGAGTAGCCCAGGATACCGCGGAGCGGGGACTTCAGGTCGTGGGATACTGTATAGGTGTAAGATTTTAGCTCCCTGATCAACTCATTCAACCGGACTGTTTGATCCTGCAACGTTTGGTTCAAGCCTGAAACCTCCTTTTCATACGTTTTCCGGATCTCGATTTCATCCTGGAGTTTTTGTTGGGTAATCTCGTACGACAGGGTTTTGAATTCAAGTTCCTGAATCAGTTTTTCCAACTTGGAGTCGGGCCCGTTTTTTCCCTTATTAACCACGATTTATGATTTTTGATGAACCGGTAGTCCGGGAAGCCGGATAAAAAACGTAGAACCCTTCCCGGGAGTGCTTTCCACCCAGATCTCCCCTCCCAATTTCCCAAGCAGTTCTTTGCAGAGAATCAGTCCGAGTCCACTTCCTTTTTCCTTGTTTGTGCCAGGAGTGGTGAATGTTTCTTCAATGCGGAAGAGTTTTGAAATCGATTCTTCTGACATCCCGATGCCGGTATCCTTGATAAAAATCATGACTTGCTCCTCAT
>CAZXQU010000151.1:0-2296 GCA_964642545.1 uncultured Prolixibacteraceae bacterium
AAAGTGAACATGGATGAACCCAACAAATCACCACGTTCCTCCAGTATCTCCGGTTTTAACGGCGGACTGCATTTTACATACTTCTTTGGGAAAAATGCCCTGAAATATGGCCTTGAGCTTTCGGGATACAAAACTGTATTCGATTTCTTCAACTCCCTCAACCGAAAAATCGATATCACACAAAATTCAACGGAGATTGATATCTATGTGAAATACAAGTGGATTATCGGAAAGTTTATCATTGAACCTGGAATTCGGGGACAATATTATGCATCACTCTCCACTTTCTCTCCTGAACCACGACTGGCAGTAAAATATAATGTCACAGATAACTTCAGACTCAAAGCAGCTGGGGGGTATTACACACAAAACCTGATCAGTACAACGAATGATCTCGATGTGGTAAACCTCTTTTATGGCTTCCTTACCGGCCCCGAGAATCTACCGAAAACATTCAACGGGAAAGAGGTTAAAAACAAACTTCAGCAAGCCTGGCATGCTATCTTGGGATTTGAATGGGATCTCACCAATAATCTTAGCATCAATATTGAAGGATACTATAAGTACTATCCTCAATTGACTAACTTAAACCGAAACAAGTTATTCGAAGATAACGAAGCAAACGCCGACCAGCCCGATTACCTGAAAAAGGACTTTATCATCGAAACGGGAGATGCTGAAGGGGTCGATATCTCGGTTAAATATGACGTTCGCAATTTTCATTTCTGGGGAACATATTCCCTGGGATATATTCACCGCTTCGACGGTATCTCCACATACGTGCCCCCCTATGACAGGCGCCACAATCTGAACCTGATGGGCACCTATGCATTCGGAAAGAAAAAGACCTGGGAGGTGAACCTTAGATATAATTATGGTTCAGGATTCCCCTTTACTCCAACCCAGGGTTATTATGAAGAGTTATTCTTCAATAATATCGGGACACCTATTACCATTACAAACGGATCGCTTGGGGTCTTATACGGCGACTACAATTCACACCGTCTTACTTACTACAGCCGTCTTGACTTTGATTTTAAAAAGTCGTTCTATTTCGGGAAAAGGATGAAACTCGAGATTGATGCCAGTGTAACGAACCTCCTCAACGAAAAGAATGTCTTTTATGTTGACCGAATCACCAACACTGTTGTATACCAGCTCCCTATCCTGCCCAGCCTGGGCCTGAGTTTCACATTCTGATTTATGACAGCAACTGATCAGTGGGGTATCTATTCGAGAATTCTTTCACTCATTGATTTTACGTCTCTGGATGGCACAGATAGCGACAAATCCACCATTTCACTTTGCCTTAAGGCGATACATTTTGGGGAGCAAGGTCTTCCAGTTCCTGCGGCGGTTTGTGTTTTTTCACCTTTTGTAAAGATAGCATGCCGTGAACTTTCCGGGACAGGAATCCTCGTTGCAACCGTTGCAGGTGGATTCCCTCACGGCCAATCTCCAATCCAAGCCAAACTTGAAGAGGTTTCGTTTGCGATCGATCAGGGAGCCGATGAGATCGACATCGTTTTTTCCAGGGGAGCCTTTATTGCAGGAAACCATCAGCATGTGTATGATGAGATTGCAGTCATCAGGGAGTATTGCCAGGAGCAAACGCTGAAAGTAATCCTTGAAACTGGAGAACTTGTCAGCCCTGGGTTAATTGCTGATGCCTCTGATCTGGCTCTCCGTGCTGGTGCCGATTTTATCAAGACATCCACCGGAAAGATTCCCGAAGGAGCTACTGTGGAGGGTGTAACGACGATGCTAAAGAGGATCCGCAAATTTCATGAAAGTACCGGACTCATACGCGGGATCAAACCCTCAGGGGGAATTTCGGAACCCGAATGCGCGCTGGCATTTTACAACCTGGTTTCATCTATCCTGGGAGAGGCCTGGCTTTCCAAAGACCGGTTCCGGATTGGGGCCTCCCGTCTCGCAGGAAAACTGGCCGGGAAAATTCTCCTGAAGTAAGAATGAAAAAGTGTATGTATCTTTGTCATGCAATACAGCAGTGTAAAATGTGTTTTATGAATAAATTCCTCCCCCCAACCATTGCTCTCCTGTCCCTGATTGCGATAGGGTTTTCTTCCTGTATGGATAGTGACCCAAACCCGGCACCAGCTGATCCACGTCAACTATTCACAGGTGTGTGGAGTGTCTCGGAAACAGAAACCCGTCTCACCTACGAAGTAAGTATTGAGGCAGATCCTAAATCACAAAATGGGGGTGTCTATATTTACAACTTTGCCAATGCCGGCACCAGCAGCAACCCTGCGTATGCCTTTGTTTCCGGAAA
>CAZXQU010000152.1:0-2273 GCA_964642545.1 uncultured Prolixibacteraceae bacterium
AAGAAGTGTAGTGTTAAGCTTTGTACCATTTCTATAGACATTGTATCCTAAGAAAGCCCTGCTTACAGGTGCATCCCATACAAGTGAAGCGCTCACTGTTGTGGAGGTTTCTCCCGGATCGTTAAGTGTCACTTCTAAACCGGAAGGAGGTGTAAGAGCAGCTGTAAAGCCCCAAACATCTCCATCGGTAGTTCCGGTACTGTTACCCGTGTTTACCTGCCAGAAATACTGAAGATTAGGTTGTGTATTAACCAAGGTATAAGATTCGGCAAGGTTATCAGTCCAATCTACAACAACATCTGTTGGTGGATAGGTTGTTCCAAGGATTACCTGATAATCAACTGTATTGGCACCAAATGTCCATTCAAGATCATCCCCATTAACAACTCCTGTTGCACCATCTAATGGAGCAACGTAGGTTGCTGCATCAGGAAGAGGCATGTTGGGGAAAGCTACATTCAGGATATAAGAAGCACCTGTTGAACTAACAGCCATATAATATGTGCCGGCGGGCAGTTCAGCTGCAAGAGCTGTTGTGCCTGCAAAAAGTTCGTTGTCCATATCAGGACCACCAACGCCTTCAAATCCATTTGCATACAAAGCCAGTTTAGCATTTGTTGCAGTAAGTGCAGCATTGAAGTTTATATCTGTAGTAAATACAAACTTATAAACAACATCCCAGCCGTCATCACCCGTACCGGGCAGTTCATAATTATCGCGGAATGTACCTACAGGAACAGTTACAGGATAAGCAGCTGTATTACCATTAAAAGCAAGTTCCCAAACATCACCAGCAACTGGTGTATAAGCATTGCCTGAATAGGTTGCATGACTTAAACCACGTGTGCCATATATAAGGGCAAAGTTGCCGGCAAATGCACCATCAGTAACAGCAGCATCTGTTGTACCTATACCAAATGCATAGGTAACTCCACCCTGAACTAATGTGAATGGAAGTGGAGGTGTCTCTACAACAAGGAAACCACCAAAATTAACATCTATCTCAGCATCGGTAATAGAGAAGTCACCAGCAACAGGATTATTAACAATCTCGAACCTGGCTGTTTTCATCCAAGCATCAATTGGGCGATCACCCATATTAAGTGCAGGATTATTAATTACTATACCGGGATCACCAACATAAAATAATTCTATGTTATCAATCATGGCCACATCGCCACCACCAGAGTATTGATAATAATATTTACCTGAATTTTGAAGAGTAATCTCAAAGCTTGCAAGAGTTTTAAACGCATTTAGATCAAATGTTAAAGTTTGCCAGGCATCTCCAGAAATAGTGGAAGGATTCCAATATGTTTTGCCATTCAAATCAGCAATTGGAACACCATCAACCAATACTCTAAACCATTCGTATGACCATCCAAATGAATAGTTCTGACGGAAATCAAATGTCATAAATAAATTATTCGGATCAGCGGGAGTAGGATGCACTTCCATCAATAATTGAGATTGATGAGTTACATTATTTGTAAAAGCATTGGCATAAGTAGTTGAGGTACTGCCACCAGTCCAGCCAGTAGCAGCACTGCCACCTTCCATCAAAAAACCATATGATGATGATGATGCAGCAGCGGTTGATAAATAAGCACCTGAATATGTGTTTGTAAATGGCTCTACATATTGATTACCAGATAAAACTCCAGATTCAAAATCAGCCAAAAATGGGAAAGTTGTTATAGGTAGATAAACAGGAGGAGGATAACCATCCCAAGCCTCGAAATCAAAATATCCATAGGCACCATAATCAGTACCCATCCAGCTCGTAATAAACCAACCAGTGGTGTTGTTAGTAATTAAACCTGAAACACCACCATCACCATACGAGTCAAAACAATCAACACTATACCAATTTCCTTCAGTTAAAGTAAGGAGGCGGTTAACAATTTGACCAGCTGACGAGAATGTTTGATCGGTTCCCCAATAATAAGCATTATCAGCGTAACTCCATAAATTATAAGAAGCTTCGTCATACCAAGTATCAACCGTTAATTTTATGTTAATATTAGTTAATGCTCGAGAGCCATCACCTTGTACGGTAAAGGTTGTACTCCCTTTAGCATCAAGCCTTTGAGAAGGCACAGCCTGAGTTTGAGCATTGGGGCTCAACTGCCTCCGATGCTTCATCATCTGAGCTTCCTCATTTGAGTTTGTACTATTGACGGACGTTTGTCCGAATAATACCATTGATGACATAAATATCATCAACAAAATCAAATTCGTAAACTTTTTCATATTACTTGTTGATTTGGTTA
>CAZXQU010000153.1:0-2215 GCA_964642545.1 uncultured Prolixibacteraceae bacterium
CTGCTGAAAAATTGCCTTTTTTTTCGTGCTTCTGCAACGGAACTGGAACGCTTGTGCATTAGTTTCAGACTTTATAAAACTGGAATAAACCCCGCGTCCCTATGTTCCTTATGCAAAAGCACATGTGTGTTTTTTTCTTTCTGCGAAAGAATTATCAAGCGAGAAGCGCTTCCATCAATGCCGCAGGCATTCAATCAGCCTCACAGCGGCTCTATCAGGCCGCAGGCCTTTATCAGCAGCTTTGCTGCTCCATCAAGGCGAAGCCTTTATCATCCCGTATCAGTTCATGATAGTGAGTTTGCGGATGATGTGCCTCCATTCGCTGAGTTCGGCATCCCAAAAGGAGAGCTCTTCGGGGGTTGGATTGTCGAAGTGGTTTCGGAAGCTGACCCAGCTGATATCCGGTTGTTTTGCCGTGGAGAAAGAGCCAACGATCCGCCGGAAGAATTGGGATTTATTTTTCATCTCGAACAAGTTGCGGGTAGCAAGGATCCGGGCCAGGGAAGCCAGTTTGGGGACGGATTCGTTGAACAGGATCTTTTCGCAGGAGGGCACGTGGGTGGATTGTGTCAGGGAATATGCCGGTGATGGAAAAAGATCGGACTGATGTTCTAGGGTAGCCAGCAGGCTGATCAGCTGGATCTGGAGGACGTTTATCGCCTTGTTCCATTGGATTGCAAAGCGGTGGGCGTCGAGCAGGATTCGCCTGATAACCTCTTGCGACGGTTCAGCTCCGGTAGATAGGCCTTCCAGTCGGGCAGCGAGGAAGCGCCTTGTGTAGTGATGCCGACCGGTTTCCGTAAGAGAAGGGCATCCATCGCTGCCAGCCTCGCGCCTGTGCAATGACTCAACAGGCGGGCGTAAAACTCCTTTGCCGTAGTGCAGTTGTTTACCTTTTCAACGGAATAGCCCTGGTCGGTATGCAGGTTGACGGGCTGACCAGAGATCCCGGAAAGACAAATCGTAACTTTCGATTCGCGGTTCAAATCGCGAAAGATCCCGTCAACGGTGTGCGGGATAAAATTCATCTGTTTCATAATGGTTAGTTTTGTAATGAATTTGTTGTTAACTATGCCCATTAATCAGGAAAAGGGTCAAAAGGTTATATGTCAAAGTCGTTTTTTTTTGATTTTTTTTATTTTTCTGGTTGTTTTGATGGGATCGGTAGTGAAACCGTAACCGTTTGCACGGTTTCTCTATGGGCTGTTTATTGTTTCGTTAATCGTTGGTTAATCTTTCGTTATGGGAGGTGGCTTTTAGGATCGGTTGTCGGTTAGTGGAGCGTTAATCTTTTTGTTTTTAACCCTAAATCCCCTAAAGGGGACTTACTCTGCTTCGCAGGAAATTCTATCGCGTATCCCGAATCGCGCATCAGCGGCGAAGCCGCTTCATGAATTTCCCCTCCTGATTTTGAGGAGGGGTGGCCGAAGGCCGGGGTGGTTTATCAAGGCCGGAGGCCTGGAATAATGGCAGGTATGCTGATTGATAATTTGTAACTATAATCTTATTTTATTAATTTTGTAATGAGATGCCAGAAGTATTCAGAAAATTAGAAGTGGAATGAAGTACATGGTAGCTGAACTTCTTTTTATAGAAAACTTCGGAATGCATCAATTGATCAATTGAAAAATGTTGAAATAATCTGCAATGGTACCGGACTTCATTGGCCAGATCTTGATGAAGATCTTTCAGTATCGGGGATCATTGAGGGGCGGTTTGATACATTGTAATACGCCAGTTCTAGAATCCAACCCAAATTACTCCTTACAACAATAACTATTTTTTCGTGCTTCTGCAACGGAACTAGAACGCTTGTTCATTAGTTCCAGACTTTATAAGACTGGAATAAACCCCGCGTTCCTAGGTTCCTTATGCAAAAGCACATGTGTGTTTTCTTTCTTTCTGCGAAAGAATATCAATTGCCCCGATTTACGAATTAGCGAAAAGCGAAAAGCGAAATATGTCATTGCGAGGAACCGAAGCTGCGAGTGCAGCGAAGCAGGAAGTGACGCGGCAAAGCGAACAGCGAATAGCCAGATCATTTATCCCGTATCCCGGATCGCGTATCTCGTTTCCTTTTGTAAATTTGAAGCATGGAAAAGATACCGCGTTTAATCCGGGGGGATGTTTAGATTAGAATAAATTGATATCTCTTTAAAAAACCATTATCTTTGGGTTATGTTTATAAAAGATGAAATATCAGACAAGATCAATG
>CAZXQU010000154.1:0-2080 GCA_964642545.1 uncultured Prolixibacteraceae bacterium
GATAAAAGATTAAGTATGCATCCCGCCGCACACGCTGATAACCTGTCCGGTCACATAGGAACTAAGATCTGAAGCAAGAAACACGGATACATCGGCAACATCAGAAGGCAAACCAGGACGTTTAAGCGGGATCTTCTCAACCCACGCTTTACGGTAATCCTCCGGTATCCTGGCAGTCATCTCTGTCTCTATAAATCCCGGGGCGATTGCATTTACCCGGATACTTCTGCTTCCCAACTCCATGGCAATAGATTTGGTAAATCCAATGATTCCGGCTTTAGAAGCTGCATAATTTGATTGGCCCGCATTCCCCGACAAGCCAACGACAGAACTCATATTGATGATACTTCCCTGCCTTTGGCTCAGAAAATGTTTCTGAATGGCTTTCGTGAGGTTGAATACCGACTTCAGATTGACATTGATCACAGCATCCCAATCTGCTTCACTCATCCGGAGGAGCAGTGTATCACGGGTAATTCCTGCATTGTTAACCAGTACCTGGATGGATTGAAAATCTTCAAGAACGTGTGCAATCAATTCCTCACTCCCACTCAGTGAGCTGGCGTCTGACGCATACCCCTTCCCTACGACACCCAGATTGGCCAGCTCTTTTTCCAGCTCCTTTGAGTCATCATTGTAGGCAATGTCTGAGAATGCAATATTTGCACCCTGTTCAGCAAATCTGATGGCGATTGCTTTTCCGATTCCCCGGTTTGCCCCTGTAATCAGAGCCGTTTTTCCTTCAAGTAACTTCATATAAGTGTCGTTTAGTTAAATCCATTTGACCAGATGGAAATCCTGACGGTGTGGCAACAATGGATTCTTGGGAAAAAGCCTGAATACATAGTCGTATACACCAGCCTGGTTTAAGGAGATGTCGCATGTGAACGATACAATGTTTTTCTCTGCCTTTTCAAGCTGCATCTCCTTGATGAAGATCGGCTCCTTCACGACATCGTTCACTTTTTTACCAAAAAGAACCTCAATCCCTATGTCAGTTCCCGAAAGTTCATTCAGATCGAGGATGATTTCAGCCTTGAAAGACTGTCCCAACTGCAGCGGCCTCTGCGTCGAATCAGGGGTCTTGATCGATAACACTTCAATGCTATCCCATCCGCGCATCACCTTCCTTTTCCATGAAGCGATATGACGAGCCATCTCGTAATTCTTTCCGATAATCACTTTTGAACGCTTCAGCATCCGGTTGTAATAACGATCGAAATAGTCATCCAGTTGCCTCTTCATGGTAAAATGAGGGGCAATCTCGGAGATGGTATTCTTAATATAGGACACCCATTCAACAGGCACCTCTTTTGAATCCCGTTGGTAATAGAGAGGAACAATCTCCTCTTCCAGAATGGAATAAATGGTCTCTGCATCTAACTCATCCTGGAATTGGGCATTGTCGTATGTCTCCTCTTCACGGAGTGCCCAGCCTGCATTTTTGCGGTATCCTTCTGCCCACCAACCATCCAGAACACTGAAATTGATAACCCCATTCATGATAGCCTTTTCACCGGAAGTTCCAGAGGCTTCAAGCGGACGTGTTGGTGTATTGAGCCAAACATCCACACCACGGATCAGGTATTTCGCCAGTTCCATGTCATAGTTCTCAACAAACAATATCTTCCCCAGAAATTCTGGCATATGCATCACTTCAAAGATGCGTTTGATCAAATCCTGGCCTGCTTTGTCGTGTGGGTGCGCTTTTCCGGCAAAAATAAATTGCACGGGCCGCACTTCATTGTTTACAATCCTTGATAATCTGTCGAGGTTGCTGAAAAGCAGGTGTGCCCGTTTATAGGTTGCAAAACGACGCGCAAATCCAAAGGTCATGGCATTTTTTGGCAACGACTCTTTGATTTTGAACATCACCTTCGGGTTTTCGTTCCTTCGGGTCATGTCATCATACACACGTTTAAGTAAATATTCCGAAAGCTGGTTTTTTTGTTTCAGTTTAGTATTCCATACCGTTTCGTCATCCACTGAATGAATCTTCTTCCAGAACTCCGGATTTGACTGATTACTAAGAAACTCCTCCCCGAATACCTTCAGGTATAACTGCTGCCACGACTTGGCT
>CAZXQU010000155.1:0-2078 GCA_964642545.1 uncultured Prolixibacteraceae bacterium
CCTTCCCAGAGGAGGATTTTTTTCAGGAGGGGTTCGAGGTTAGCCATAATTGTTTCGGGTTTCGGGTTTCGGGTTTCGGGTTTCTGCCCACTGCCAACTTATTTTTGGGATTTGAACACGTTATCGGGTACATAGAGCAGTCCGAGTATCGTTGGGAGGATGGCGACGAATTCGCCGCCGGTGATGATCTTGTTGCTGAGCAGGAGGATCATGGTGAGGAGGAGCGCACCCCCCAGGAGGGAGGTACGCCAGTTGCGGAAGAGCCTGGTTTTCATTGGTGAGGCTCCTTTCTGATGATGTGTGAGGAGAGGTAGTCACAAATTTCTTTGGGTTCAATCCATTCGCGGTTGATCACAACTGGTTCGTTGAGCGACTGTTCGATTTGGTTCATCTTCTCCTTCAGTTCGAGGAGAAGCTCTTTTTCGGAAATTTTGCGATTTCGTAACATGTTGAATTGTTTTAAAGGGTTTATGTGTTAAAGTTTCGCCCACAAAAATAGCGCGCCAAAACAGTGCGCGCTAGTTGAGGGGGTGTATAAACCCCTGGGTAAGTGAATGAGGGTCATTCACTTACTTTATAGAAATTAGTAATTTTTTCTTTTTTTCTTGTCCTCAGGATAATCAACTTTCTTTTAGCTTGATCAGATCCCTTCGCTTCGGCTCGGGATGGTTGCAAAGAAAAGATCAAGGCTGCTGAAAAATTGCCTTTTTTTTCGTGCTTCTGCAACGGAACTGGAACGCTTGTACATTAAGTCCAGACTTTACAGGATTGGAATAAACCCCGCGTTCCTAGGTTTTTCCGGCAGTTGCTGATATTGAATCTTTCTTTCTGCGAAAGAATAAGAAAAATGAGAGTGAGATAATTTCCCCTCCTTTTTTCAAGGAGGGGTGTCACGCCGAAGGCGTGACGGGGTGGTTTATCAAGGCCGGAGGCCTTGAATATGAATTGCCCTGGCCTTCAGTCCGGGGGTTGGAGAGGGCGAACAAACCTCTCCCCTCTCCTTCAGGAGAGGGCCTGCCAAGCCGAAGGCTTGGGCTGGGGGTGAGGTGGATTGATAGCAGGAGAGTGGTTAGGGGAGGGGGAAAGGGAAAGTTAGATGACAGATTTCAGAAGTACGAACGCAAGTAGAGGTGCGACGTTACAGATCAGTCGGCTTCTTGAACGTTCATTTTTTAATTAATCAATTCTTTTGAAAAAGGACAATGCCTAATTTCTTAATCTGATCAATAAAAGGATCACCCTTGTCAAAATAACTGGTTGGAAAAGTTTTAGTTTGTATGATCGAATAGGGTTTTTGGCTATTGATTTTTGCAAAAGAGCGCTTATCATTAAAGCCAAAACCAGTAAAATTATCTGATATTAAAGCAAGATCAATGTCGGACCATTCATTCTGACAATTGATTGCGTAAGATCCAAAAAGAATTGCTTTTTGAATGTCAATTCCTTCAGACTGAAGTTTGTTGATAAACTCAGTTACGATGCTGATTGCAAGCTCTCTAGTAAGCATTTCCTTATTGAATTAACTTGATTTAAAACCTGTTCAGTAAATTTACTTGTACATACCTGATAAATCTTGAACTGATAATCAGGATAACGGCCTTCCAGCTGAAAATCATTCATTCTTTCAAGAAAAGAAAGAGTTTCTTCATCAAGCGGCTGACGAATTCCTTCAGCAATTCGTACCAAGTTATGGGTTCTTGGCGGATAATTACCGTCATTATCTTTAACCCAATGACCTTTGAAAAGTTTTTCAAGAGTAAGATGTGAGAAAAATAGCGTATAAATATACTTTCCACTTCGGAACAAATCCTGGGCGACGTCCCAATCTCTCTCAGCTGAGATTAGCCAATACTGAATATGTTCAAGTTTATTCATTGTTTACCAATGTTATACAAAAGTACGAAAAAAAACCAGACAACGGAAAGTACAAATCACTTATTTTTTTTGTGCTGCTACAACGGATAGTATCAACTTTCTTTTGGCTTGATAAGATCCCTTCGTTGACTGCTTCGTTTCACTCGCAGCTTCGGCTCGGGATGGTTGCAAAGAAAAGATCAAGGCTGCTGAAAAATTGCCTT
>CAZXQU010000156.1:0-1992 GCA_964642545.1 uncultured Prolixibacteraceae bacterium
AACTTTTGATTTCATAACTATTTTTTTAAATGTAAAATCCTCTTTAAGATACAAATATAACATGAAAAATTAATCTTGGTGTTTACACCCACTCGACGATGAGTTGAATGCTTATACACAATATATATGACGCTTCAAATGTAAGGCAAAAAACAGTGTTACATATATAATATATCGATATAATGTAAGTTATTTTGTAAGTGTAGTAAAATGGCAGGTAAACGTAGCTTTTATCCGGGTAAGTGTGTAGTTTTTTTTGCCACTTTTAGTGAAAATTTGAGAAAAACTGATAAAAATTGGGGTGCAGTCGATTTTATCGAAAATAAGACGTTTTGCTACACTTACTAAATAAATAGCTACACTTACTAAATAATTGACTACAAATACTAAAAAAATGAATGTCTATCGCCGTTTTTCCTTAAACCCGACTGCCATCCTCATTTTTTAACATGGCAGATGGTTAGCAGGTCAGAAGAATGCACCGTAAAGAAAAATCAAAGAAAATACTATCAGGAATGCAATGCCCGACAGGCTAAGGATTCTTAACCACCGAGGAGGGTGGAAAGCAACCGGGAAATGTTTACTGGTTACTACTTTGAAGTTGATAATTGCAAAAATGGGTGCTGTGAGGAAGGATAGAATTGTCGCAAATTTTAACAACGACCCCATATTCTTTGTGAAGTAAACGATGATCAATACAGTTGTAACGGATAATATGATAATCCAGAAAATATAGAGCCCGCGCCCAAACATCTTTGAAGATGGGAACAATTGATGCATCGATCCTTCGAGAGATCTGGGATATCCGTCAATGACCGTAATGGCAGTACTAAACATGGTAATTGCCACAATGACTGCTATAACGGTATGGCTCCAACTGCCAATGGAATTTGTATAGAGTGAGACAAGCTGTTGAGAGAAAATCAATCCGTTAGCCGAAAATGACTCTCCTGTGCCATACATTACCAGTGCCCCTAACCCCAGGAAAAAAAGCGCCATAACAGCCGAACCGATATATCCAATATGAAAATCAATGTGATACTCCCGGAATGAAGGCATGTAAGCGGTTTGTTTATTTCGTTCCACAGCCCAAAGTGAGGGCCAAACGGAACAGTCCAGTGGGGTTGGCATCCAGCCCATCAGGGCAATCAAAAAGGTAATTGCTGCTGCATCCCATAAAGGAGGAGCGACAAAGCCGGGATCCACATGAACACTGCGGGAGAGGGCGAAAAGAAAGGCAGCGACAGTGAATAGTGCCAGGATGCCAATCATCACTTTCATAAACAAATCCAAAAAGGCATACCTTCCGACAAACAACATGAGCAGGATGAGACTTAACAACCCGGTACTTGTTGCAAATGGGCTCAGATGTATCTGAAGGAGGTATGTTGCCAGGTCGGCCGTAACTTTTGTTACCGCTGCAAAATTAACGATGGCGCTCATAATGGAGAGAAGGAAGAATGTTAAAATGGCCCATCTTCCAAGTTTTCGGTACCCTTCCAGCACACTTTGCCCTGTAGCGGCAGTATACCTGTAGGTGAATTCGAAAAATGGATATTTAAAGAGGTTAATCAGCAGGATGGCCCAGATGAGTTTGTAACTGTAACTTGCTCCAGCCTGTGTAGAGAGCACAAGATGTGAAGCTCCGATAGCAGCCCCGGCATAAAGAATCCCCGGACCTATAGTTTTTAATATCCCCTGAAGTTTAAGCCCTTGTCTTTGTTGCGACTTCATTAAATTCAAAAGTTTCGTTTTAATGATCAATGGGCTTAGGTTGCAGGTAAGTAAAAGTATAGAAATATTTACAAAGATTTAGCGTAAAAATCTATCCATTAATTCTGAGGATGGGACCACACAAGATTCACGTTTGCCGAATACTCTGTACCTGTTCCATAACAAAACGAGCAGCTTAATGCTGCTCGTGACTTAGTCGGGGTGAGAAGACTCGAACTTCCGACCCCTTGCACCCCATGCAAGTACGCTAGCCAACTG
>CAZXQU010000157.1:0-1944 GCA_964642545.1 uncultured Prolixibacteraceae bacterium
ACCCCCAACCGACAGAACCGGAATCTGCTATTCTATCCAATTGAACTACGGGACCTTGTAGAAGTACGAAGTTAGAAGTACGAAGTTAGAACTGGAAGTTAGAAGTTAGAAATGGGAAGTATGCTTAGTTCCCGTATTTCATATTTCGTCTTTCATATTTCGTTTTGCTGCTGCAAAATTACGAAATCTTTAGTTCACTACCAGTCTTTCCTTCACGATACCGGTATCCGTCTTTAGTTGAACAATATAGATCCCACTGCTGTAACCGTTCAGGTCAATGGTAAATTCGTTACGACCAAAAGCCAGGCCAAGAGCAGACTGGTGAATCCTCCTGCCATCCATTCCGGTAATGGTAAGTTGTCCGCTTGTGGCCTTAGGACTTGACACAATTACGGTCGCTCTCTCCTTTGCAGGGTTGGGCTGGATGGTCATCCTGAGTGCTTCCCCTGCCTTCTCCCCGATAGCTGTACAGGCATCAATAGTCAGGTACAAAGAGTCTATAATCATACCAGAACATGGAGTTTCGGCCCACGCAATAAGTACAAGGATTACCCCTCCATCAGCTCTGTCATCATCGCCCGGGTAATAGGTGGTTTCCAGCGCATAAATATCGCTAAATGTACCATCACCAAAGGATCCCCACGCAAAGTTCCTGTAGTAGGAAGCCATACCGTGGAGGTCCACAGAAAGTTGCCACGAACAGATGAGGGTATCATTGCCGGCATCAGCCTCTGGTGGAAAGACCACCTTCACGATCGTAGTATCATTCCGGGTTGCTGACCCGTCGCTGGTAGCACATATATACCGAGTAGTATCAGCCGGAACCACTCCCGGATTCTGAAGGGTTGAAGTGAAACCTGCTGGAATGGAAGTCCAAGAATAGGTATAGGAGCCGGATCCACCATAGCCGATGGCACTTAGCTGTACTGTAGTACCCAGACAAAGCTTGGCGGGTGCAGCGCTGGCAAAAGAGGAAAATGCATTTTCGAAGGTAAAGGATCCGATGCGTGTACTCCAGCTGCCAGAGGAAGTGGATGCATAATATTCTTGCGAATACCAGAAAGTGGTCGGGTTGGCTGGGTCCACACTCATGGCACTGTAATCACCCCACCTGCTGCGGCCACTCCAGATGCCGGTCTGGCATCCACCACCATCGATGAGTATCTTCTCGGCAATTGTCATCTGCCCAAGAGGGTCATTCTTCAATCTGCCTGTATACCTGATTCCCGGATACATCGAGGAGCTGGATATGGAGTAGCCAAGTGCAATAGATCCAGATGTATCCATTGCAATACTCCCCATCCAGCGGCTGTGCCCGTCGGCCGGGGCATAAGTCCCTTCCTGGAAGATAGACCAATTGCCTGTGGTTTTCCGGAATTCGTACCAGCGGACACCGGCCCTCCACGAACCAACATTTACAGTATGGTTGGCTACCATGGCATCATATCCGTCAAACCGGCGATATTGAACTCTATACATCAGTCGGTCGGAGAGCGTCTCCAGCCTAACGTTGGTTCCCAGCTGCGGAATCTCATTGAGCTCGGAGTTAAAAGAGGTGACCGGAAGCTGAAGCAGATTACCGAAAGTAGAGTTAGATGGATTTGCAAAATCGGCATGAAACTCATAGATGCCAAAATACTGAGAATCGTTTCGTTTGATGAATCCAAAATAGTTAGGTGTTCCAGTAGGAGGTAATGCTCCGTCACAGTCGGCCGGATACATGGTGTTGAACCCGCCACCAGCCTGTACCGTAAAGGATATGCGGACAGCATCAGGATCCCCGGCCAGCATAGCTGTACGGTCATAGCCATAAGCGCCATTGTTGACAGGACCCTGGTTACCAAAGTTATTGGACGACATGTAATAGCCATCCTGCCAGACGCCGAATTTAGGGTAATCGGGCATCAGCGAAAATTCATACTGCCAGCGGTACCACGATCCTGT
>CAZXQU010000158.1:0-1892 GCA_964642545.1 uncultured Prolixibacteraceae bacterium
CCAACGAGCTACCTCTGCTCCACCCCGCAATATATTTTTAAGTACCTTTGTCCTCTAATAGGGATGCAAATATAGCAAAGATTCCAAATCCCTGCAAATTTCACTAAAAAAATGGCTCATAAAGCAGGATTTGTATCGATTATCGGGTATCCCAACGTGGGGAAATCAACCCTGATGAACGCACTGGTAGGGGAACGTCTCTCTATCATTACACCAAAAGCACAAACCACCCGTCATCGTATCATGGGAATTCTCAGTGGAGATGATTTTCAAATCGTATACTCCGACACCCCCGGGATCATCAAGCCTCATTATATGCTTCATCGTTCGATGATGTCGGCGGTGATGGCCTCCCTCTCCGATGCGGATGTAATCTTGCTGGTTACTGAGATCGATACCCCTTTCGATAATGAACAGATTCTGGAAAGGCTGAAGGATAGTGGCACTCCCTTGATCGTGGTGATCAACAAAGTGGACCTCTCCTCCGAAACAATTGTAAAGCAGTCTATTGAAAAGTGGGCCATGCAATTCCCCTCTGCGGAGATTATCCCTGTTTCGGCGTTGCATGTATTTAACCTTGGACGGCTTCTTGACCTGATCATCGACCGACTTCCGGAAGGTCCTGAATATTATCCCAAAGATGAACTATCCGACCGTTCCGAACGCTTTTTTGTATCGGAGATCATCCGGGAGAAGATATTTACACTATTTGGTGAAGAGATTCCTTACTCCTGCGAAGTGATCATTGATTCCTTTCAAGAAGATGAGAATCTCGACCGGATTGAAGCGACGATTTATGTCTCTCGTGAGTCACAGAAAGCAATTATCCTCGGCAAACAGGGGAAAGCGATCAAGAAGCTGGGCATGGAAGCCCGAAAGGAGATTGAAGCGTTTCTCGACAAGCACATTTTTTTGGGGTTAACCATAAAGGTGGAGAAGAACTGGAGGGAAAATGAACGCCTGCTTAAACGATTTGGTTATATGACGGATAAGGAAGAGTCGAGCGACCACCCAACTGAATTTTAGGAAAGTTTTTGAGTACCTTCGTAGATTATTTAAATAAACGCATGTTGCGTATCGCGCATCGCGTATCACAAATCCCGAAAATCTATGCCCATCCTAGCAATCGTCGGCCGCCCCAATGTAGGCAAATCCACCCTCTTCAACCGTTTGGTAGGTAGACGTGATGCCATAACAGATATTACCAGCGGCGTGACCCGCGATCGCCACTATGGCAAATCGGACTGGAACGGAGTGGATTTCTCAGTTATTGATACCGGTGGATATGTCGACCAGTCGGGGGATATGTTTGAAAAGGAGATTAAGAAACAGGTGACAATGGCTGTTGAGGAGGCCGATTGCATCCTCTTCATGGTGGATGCCCGGGAAGGACTAACAGGAATGGATGAAGATGTTGCCGTTGTTCTTCGGCGGTCCAAGAAACCTGTCTTTCTGGTGGTCAACAAGGTTGACACCAATAAGCAGATCTATGACATTTCAGAGTTTTATAAATTAGGCCTGGGGGAGATTTATAGCATCTCTGCAGTCAGCGGAAGCGGAACAGGGGATATCCTGGATGTTGTGGTTGCGTCGTTTCCTGTAGGGGCTGGGCATGCCCAGCCCCTACAGGAGCATGCGTCGTCTCGCCAGAATTCCGAATTTGAGGAAGATACGACCCCCGAACCGGATGCAATCCCCCGCATCGCAATCGTCGGACGGCCAAATGCCGGAAAATCCTCGCTTGTGAATTTACTGTTGGGCACCGAACGTACCATTGTCACTCCAATTGCCGGAACAACTCGTGATTCAATTCATACAACATACAATGCGTTTGGCTTGGAATTTCAGCTGATCGACACTGCCGGCATCCGGAAGAAGGGGAAAGTGAAAGA
>CAZXQU010000159.1:0-1833 GCA_964642545.1 uncultured Prolixibacteraceae bacterium
GCAATGACTAATTCAGCTACCTTTTGCCGCAGAAGGTCTTCTGATTTATCACCGGTTTTTTTCATTTTGTATGATTATTGTTGTTTTAGAATTTTGATTGATTAAAAAGGGTGCCGTTTAACGAATGTCCTGCTAACTATACCTTTAACAAAAGGCAGATGATTACTTTCCTACCAAAATCTTGTGCAATTCTTCTTTGGTTTTACCAAGTTTGATTTGAAGTTTCCCCATCATCTCATCTTTTTTGCCTTCTGCAAACATCAAGTCATCGTCCGTTAAGTTTGCAAATTTCTGTTTGAGCTTGCCTTTTTGCTCATTCCAGTTTCTTTTTACTTCTGTTAGTTCATTTTTTGAATTTTCAATAGTGAACGGATTTTCACATTACAAAGGTGAGTCCATTAATATCGGTAAGCGTTACACAATCTGGGAAATAAGTTGCATCATTCACACATTTTCATATTGCTGTGCCCTTTATTACTCTTTCATAACCCACCCCAATAATTGCCGAAATAATGGCAACAGAAGCCCCGTGGAACGGTATGGCACGTCATGCAGGGTCAATATCGGTAAAATGTTAGAAGCTATTGTAGAGCTTAATATGAAGAAATATGAATTGGTCAGCCATTGGCGGCTGCCCTTCTCCCAACCCACCTGCCAAGAAACGATGTAACCAGCGACAGCACCCATCCCCCGCAAATGAGCATCCATAATGATGTCACCCAGAAAGTGGGCTCCACGATGGCTGCAATGATGCCAGTAACATTGCATATCAGCGGGACGTGCCAGAGTCATAAACGGGAGTAATAGTTTATTAGGGTCGTATATACCTGCCTCTATTTTTATACCTCTCAATGGTCTCCCGCGCCTTCGTTTTGTCGTCTATATAGATGATTGTTTTCCCGTCATCCAGAACAACTGGGAACTTATCTTTGGTTGACCCATTCTCTTGCTTCGCTTTGGGAATAATTCCCTGTTGATTTTTCAGACTGTTCCAGTTACCAACCTTATCGCCCCTCATCTTTTTGTAGTTTATTGGCAAGGTACCACTTATTTTCGGGAAATGGATGGATGTTAACGAAAAATGTGGATTGGGGAATGAGTGGAATGGAGATACCAACCCCATAGGTGTTCAAGCGTTGAGTATTCCCTACACAGCTTCTGGTTAGACGTTACGCCATCACCCACGCTAAAACAATAATGGCAGCAATGCCCACCGCCAACCAATATGCAAAAGGTCTGGCAAAGTTAACTGTCCAACCCAAAAAACGTTTCCGCTTCGGCACGATTGCCCTTTTGTCCTTGCGGTTGAAATAGAAGATGCCCAGCTTATAGTTATCTGGGTTATCGACCATCGTGTCGAAGTATTCATCGAGGAAATGTGGTTTCATATAGAAGCTTTATTTTGTTTTTACCTTCACCATTGCTTTCACATTATCCGAAAATTCTTTTGTTCGGCTTAAACTTCGGGATATAATGCACTGGCACCTTCACACTCTTCCCTTCACTCTTCAGGACGCCGAAGCTGGAAAAATTGGAATCCCAAACCATAAAGTTTTGCTTTCGTTGGCAATACATCGCAAATTAGTCAATATTTTTACAAAATCTCATTCCCCACTTATTCCCCACCCAACCTTTCCTTCCTTTCTGTAGTCTATTATATAAACGCACTGCTATGAGACGAAGACGATACAACCTGAAACTGTCTGGTAAAGAGCCATTCTTTCTGTTAACGATACTAATTGAGGCTCGTCAGAAAAAGGAACTTGAATATGAGGACACGTTGAACTAAACCGCCTTTGGCGGTAGTTTTCATACCCTTCCTTACCTTTCCCA
>CAZXQU010000160.1:0-1822 GCA_964642545.1 uncultured Prolixibacteraceae bacterium
AATTATTTTTTTTATAGGAGGTGATCCGTCCGCAGGTTCCCCTACGGACACCTTGTTACAACTTAGCCCCCCTCGCAAAACCAAGAATCATTCACACCTAACGGTGTGAATTCATCCAGACTCTACTCGGCTGGCTTGATGGGCGGTGTGTGCAAGGCTCAGGGACTTATTCACCGCAAGTTAATGACTTGCGATTACTGGGGATTCCAACTTCATGAGGGCGGGTTACAGCCCTCAATCCGAACTGAGGATAATTTTGCGGGATTCGCGCCCCCTTTCGGGTTAGCATCCAATTGTATTATCCATTGTGTGTCGCGTGTTGCCCAGGAAATTCGGCTCATACAGACCTACCGTTGACAACTCCTTCCTCCGTATTACTACGGCAGTCCCTCTAGAGTGCCCGCAGACAAATCCACGGTAGCAACTAGAAGTATTGGTCTCGCCCGTTGCCTGAGTTAACAGGAAGCCTCGCGGTACGAGCTGGCGGTGGCCATACAGGACCTCTCAGCGTGTCATAAAAGCCCTTCAGACTGTTAATCACTCTGCTGTCCTTCCTGGTAAGATTTTCTGGCGTTGCATCCAATTAAACCGCAACATCCACCCCTTGTAGTGAGCCCCCGCCAATTCCATTAAGTTTCACCCTTGCGGGCGTACTCCCCAGGCAGTAGACTTATTGCCTTCGCGTCGGCACTCGCAGTCCATAAAGGAAAACGAACACCTAGTCTACATCGTTTACAGCTGGGACTAAAAGGGTATCTAATCCTTGTCGCTCCCCCAGCTTTCATCTCTCACTGTCAGGATAGTTCTCGTAAGGCGCCTTCGCTACTGGAGGTCCTTTTAGGATCATCGCATTTCACCGCTACCCTAAAAATTCCCCTTACGTCTCTCTTCCTCAAGCATGACAGTATCTTTAGCAATTCTACTCGTTGAGCGAGCGGATTTCACCAAAGACTTATCAAACCAGCTACAGGTGTTTTAGGCCCAATACAAGTGGAAACCACTTAGGGGTTACGTATTACCGCGGCGGCTGGCACGTATATTGCCCCCCCTTTATTCACCAAGCTTTTTAGGCTTAGTAAAAGACCACAGTGTGGTCACTCGAAATTCCCCTATCGCACTTTCGTGCAGTGTAAAGACTTCGAAACTGCTGCACCCCGTAGGGCTAGGGACCTTATCTCAGTTCCCTTCTCCGGGCGCCCCCTTTCAGGGCCCGTACGCATCATAGGCTTGGTGGGCAGTTACCCCGCCAACTACCTAATACGTCGCAGTCCCATCCTCAAGCGAACACAGCCGGAATATAGGCTGTTCCCTTTCGACAATAAAACATTCCAGTATATATTGTCTATATAGTATCGTCCCCAGTTTCCCGGGATTGACTCTTCTTGAGGGTAGATTAACTACGTGTTACTGAGCCGTACGCCAAACCCCATTACCTGAGATTTGCGACTTGCATGTCTAATCGAATTTCGATAGCAGTTTCCGCCAGTAGGATCAGCTGGAATTACATTCGCTAATAAGCAAAAGCAATTTTCAGTTTGATCCATGATTATGCTGACATCATTAGATGCCACTTGCATGGAAAAACATTGTACTTAATTTGGAATTGGTTTGAGCTATAATTCTCTCACCATGGCACTAATAATTATTATTACCACTATTTAATGTCTTGAATCAATAAAGATTCAATTCACCAATTCTCACATCCAACATCACACCAAAAAAAACTTTGGTGCTCACAACCTGAGTCAGACTAAAAGCAGAGTACTCGTGAAAGCATCCGCCAATGCCCTTACAGGGTTATGAATATCAAATGAATCTTGAC
>CAZXQU010000161.1:0-1792 GCA_964642545.1 uncultured Prolixibacteraceae bacterium
GAGCATCAAGGTGGAGCTTGTAGTTCATCTTGACCCTGCCCACATCGGAAAGGTCGTATGTCTCGGAATCGAAAAAGAGGCTTTTGAAGAACCGGCGCGCCGTCTCGGGGGTGGGAGGATTGCTGGGCCTTAATCTTCTGTAGATCTCGAGAATGGCGTCTTCTTCCGCCTGCACGCTGTCCACCAGCAGCGTATCCCTCAAGGAGGAATTTGAACCGTCCTCCTCCAGGCAAATAAAACGCAGTTCCTTCACGCCCTTGCTCCGGAACAGCGCCGTCTTCTCCATCGTCATCTCGTTGTTGCATTTGAGCAGGGCTTCTCCCGTCTCGGGATCGATGACATCATCGGCCAGAATGCGGCCCTGGATATGGTTGTCATCCACGGTGATCCGGATCTTCTTTGCCTTGAGAAGCTTTTTAACGGTGGATTCGGTAATCTTTTTCCCCTTCTTGATGATCACCTCGCCTGCTTCCGAATCCCGGATGTCCCTGGGAGCCTTCTTTCCGATCAGGGCATCGTTCACCTGGATAATGACTTTCTGTCCTTCGAGTAAAACCGTCTCCACGTCGTAGAAATAATTGAGCAGGCTGGTGGTTGTATTCCCCATGGCCTTCAGAAGGATGGTAATGGGCATCTTCCTCCTTCTGTCGATCCGGCAGTAGATAATGTCTTTGGTATCGAACTCGAGATCGAGCCATGAACCGCGAATGGGAATCACCCGGGCGGAGTAAAGGAGCCTTCCGCCGGAATGGGTCTTGCCCTTGTCGTGGTCAAAAAAGATGCCGGGAGAACGGTGGAGCTGGCTCACGATGACCCGTTCCGTTCCGTTGATGACAAAGGTTCCGCTTTCCGTCATCAGGGGAATTTCGCCAAAGTAGATTTCCTGCTCCTTGATGTCCCGGATGGCCTTCTGCTCGCTGCCCCGTTCCGTGTCGAACACGACAAGCCGCACCACGATCTTCAGGGGCGTGGCGTAGGTCATCCCCTTCTGAATGCATTCCTTGACGTCGTACTTCACGTCTCCGATCTTGTAACTCACAAACTCCAGAGAACATTTTCCGCTGAAATCCCTGATCGGGAACACGCTCTTAAAGGCGCCCTGGAGACCGACATTGCCTCTCTTTTCGGGATCCGCATCCATTTGCAGGAATTTATTATAGGATTTTCTCTGGATCTCGATGAGATTCGGAATGTCGACAATCTTCCTAATATGTCCGAAATTTTTTCTGAATTCGCCCATAGTCATCCTCAAATGAGTTACACGTTACCGGATGTAAATGCATCTCATGCTAAGAAAAAACTCTCCGTTAAAGAAGCGAAGTCAGAAGGCAGAATAAAGGGCACTCTTAGATTCTGGCTCCTGACTCCTTATTTTTTGATCCGCAAACTGAACGGCCCGGCCGGTCCGGCAGGACCCGCCCCGCATCTCGCGTTCTTTCTATTTATTTGATCTCAACCGTCCCGCCGACTTCCTCAAGCTTCTTCTTCATATCCTCGGCTTCGGCCTTCGAGACGCCTTCTTTGACCGGCTTGGGCACGCCCTCCACCAGATCCTTGGCCTCTTTGAGCCCCAGTCCTGTCAGGGCACGAACGACCTTAATCACCTGGATCTTCTGTTCACCGAACCCTGTCAGCACCAGGTCAAACTCTGTTTTTTCCTCTTCAGCGGCTGCCTGGGCCGTTCCGCCCGCGGCCACAGCAGCCACCGCCACGGGGACGGCCGCCGTCACGCCCAGTCTCTGTTCCAGTTCCTTAACGAGTTCCGAGAGTTCGATGACGGTCATGTTTTCAA
>CAZXQU010000162.1:0-1764 GCA_964642545.1 uncultured Prolixibacteraceae bacterium
CGTTTGAGCATGTAGGTCGAATAATCAAGAATATAGGCCAGGATGGTAATTAGGGCGCCGGCTAACAGGAGTCCCCATTCAAATGCTGTCAGCCTTACCGGTCCGCCTGTTTGCTTTTCGCCATTCGCCATTCGCTTTTCACTTGTCTTCCTGTGCGCTTGTCCGCTTGATCGATGGTCCGCCTGCAGGATCACCCCGGCCAGCAGGATCATCGTGAAAGAGTTGATCACAGGAGCAATTACCGGTCCTGCCCATGTGGTAGGGATCAGGAAAAGAATATCCCATGAAAGCAGTGATTCTGGCCATCCAAGAATTAACCAGAGAAACACATAGTAAAAGATATCCCAGATTGCGAACATATAGATGAACCAGGCGAACCGTATGATCCACCGCTTGGCAGCCAGCATGCACACAGTAAGTAACATGATCATTGTGGCGGCTTCCCGGATGATCTCAGTAACTGCAATTGGTCCTTCAATGATTCTCAATGGGAACGCAAACCCTTCAGGATAGTAGATCGCCCTCAGATAAACCACCACAGCACTCTCCAGAAAACCCATCGCAATGGCAAACAGAGTGATGATTAATGTTTTAATCCAAAACTTTTGAGTCATGATTTCTGATGGATTGAAATTCAAAAATAAAAAATTCCTCATTCTTCATTCCTCATTCCCTAACCCCCTAACTCCCCACAAATTTAATAAACCCCTCCAGGTGCTCCCGGATCTTCCCTGCTAAGAAATAGGGTAGGCTCATCAGGTAAAATGTTTTGCCTTCAACTGTATTAGCCTCTTTTACCATAAGAGGACCAGCATAGAGCCTTACGGCGAAAGGATGTGGCGCGGCTTTTACAAACTGATGCAACGAACGTAACCGGCCTGGCTCACCTCTCTTCACCTCCACCGGGATCATCAGGTCGTTGTATCCTATCACGAAATCGACTTCAGCAGAGGACTGCGTTTTATCTCTTACCCAGAAATGTAGTGAAGGATCTCCTTGTAATCTAATTTTCTCGTCAGTTAGTGTATGTGCATTGTGCATAAGCTCTTGCGCCACAATATGCAGTGAAATCTGCCTGTTGAAAATTGCTGATAGATCCTCCTGGCCTGAAAGCGCTTCCTGAATCCCGGTGAAATAATTGACCAGGCCCGTGTCGGGAAGTTGAATGCGTGGTGACCGGTTGTTATCGATATTCCAGGGAAGGGTGGTTTGGGTGGTTGGATATATAAGGTGAAGAAGTCCCTGCCCCTGAAGTAAACGGAATGCATTTCCAACCTCCCTGCTTCTGAAATCCGGAGTACTAAACCCCCGGTAGGTGATCCGGGTTGCTGCAAAAGGGAATGAATCCTGGTAAATCTGCTCCAGCCTTTCTGAGGTTTTACTGCTGGAGGTTAAGTAAGTTGCCTTCGAAAAAAGGGTTTCCAGGTGTCTCTCATAAAGTGGTCCGAGACGGGGAATGTTTCTGTCTGAAGCGTAGGACTTCATAACATCGGGGATCCCACCTACAAGGCAGAATTGATGAAAGAGAGATATGAGTTTATCGTATCCGTAATTCGGAAACGGCACCTCCCTGTATAGCTCCAATGCCTCAAGCTCCCTTGTGACCTCCAGGAACTGGGCAAAAGAATAGGTTTTCAAAAGAGCTTTCATTTTTCTATCACAAAACTAAACAAAATGTCACAAAACAAACCATAATTCAAAAAATATTGCTTTTTAAAGTAGGTTCTCTTGCAGGAGATTTTTATTCATTGTATTTTTGCACCC
>CAZXQU010000163.1:0-1723 GCA_964642545.1 uncultured Prolixibacteraceae bacterium
AACAGTTTGACCCCATCAATCTGTATAACCTTGTGATCGATACGATCTATGATCCATCAACAATCACCTGGTCTGTAAAAAATGCGGATACTATGACATTCCGTGATCTCACATCAGAGAACATGCTACCACTAAAACCCCATTCATTTTGGATTGGATCTGATACGGCCTGGTTAATGGCAATGAGCCCTGATGGATTGAGAGACAGCTGCCGCCTGAGTTTTACTTCGTTTCCAATGGTAGGAGCCTGTCCGGGGTTGCCTCTGACCATTACTCTCCTGGATACGCTGGAAAATGATTTCATCCAGTGGACATCGGTTCCGTTTGATTCAACACTCTCCAATCCAAACATATACAATCCAAATGCGAATCCTGATACTACAACACTCTATAGAGTAACCGCAATCAATCCGCAGGGGCCAATATTCTACGATAGCCTACTGGTTGTAAGGTTCCCAGTTCCAAAACCTTACCTGCCGCCAGATACCACGATTTGTAGCGGGGATTCGATTACGTTGACTGCCTCAGGAGGAACCCACTATTACTGGAATACAGGAGACACTACTGCATCCATCCGAGTTGCACCGGAGATAACTACCCTTTATTCTGTATTCGTCACTAATGATTTTGGATGCTCGGATATGGCTTCCACTCAGATATTTGTGAGACCGGCACCAGTGGTCATGATTTCTGATGAATTATTACCTGCCTACTGTGTATATGATAATCCCACAAATGTTTCCGGTATTCCGGAAGGAGGGACATTTGCGGGTCCCGGAATGGTTGGAGACCGGTTTTATCCTGATAGTGCTAACCTTGGTTTGAATGAGATTACCTATTTCTATAGTGATAGTTACGGCTGTTCTAATTCCGATACAGCCAGAGTTCATGTCTATCCAAAACCATATATCCAGCCACAATCCACCGATACCGTGTGTGCAGATAAATCTATAATTCTTCACGCTGGTCCTGGTAATTCATCGTACCTGTGGTCAAATGGAGTTACTGATTCTCTCGTGGTTGTGGATACAACTGGTATTGGACTTGGAAATTATATGATTTGGGTGTATGTCACAAAAGATGGCTGCGTTAGTTTGGATACAGCCCTGATCAATTTTATTCGTTGCAACATAGGGATTGAGGACTATTCTGCGACAACCACCTATCGGATCTATCCAAATCCTGCCGGTGAATCTGTGACAATTGAGGATATTACAATTGGTGATAAGGAGTTTTCTATTGAGATACTCACCCTGAGAGGAGAGATACTGATTGAATCGATTAAAAACAGGACCAAAACAGAGCTAAATCTGAATGGAATCCCTGCCGGGCTCTATCTACTGCAGATCAGCGGAGAAACTGGTGTATACTACTTCCGCCTGGTTCATCACTAAAAACCTCAGTTAAATTTCAACTTCTGGATAATTTCCAATAAATCGTTGGGGCGGTAAGGTTTGGCGAGAAAGTCATTCATACCTGATTTGAGGCATTTTTCTTTATCAGCCAACATTACGTGAGCAGTAATAGCGACAATTTTAACTGGTAAAAATTCCTTTCGCTCTGTTGCAGTCATCTGTAACAATTTCTCTTGCTCTGTTTCCCGTATCAAACGGGCAGCCTCCATACCGTCCATAACAGGCATTGCGATATCCATGAGAATAAGGTCATACTGGTTATTCCTGAATTTTTCTATGGCAATTTCCCCATTCTCTGCCAATTCTAC
>CAZXQU010000164.1:0-1672 GCA_964642545.1 uncultured Prolixibacteraceae bacterium
ATGTGTGGCTGTTGAGTAAGTATGTGGGTAAGTGGACCATATCTCCCATCAATACCGGTTCGTATGGGCTATACGAGACATCACCTTAATCTTTGATGCATCGTACAGCGAATCCATGCCATTTGAATCCTTGGTACCTGTATATTTCTGCTATATCGTAACTTAAGTGGAAATATCTTGCATATGTGTTGTCGTATTCATCGGCAGACCAAAACAGTCCAAGAGCTCCCATTCCAAAATATGCTCCGGTGCCGTAACGAAGTCCTCCCGGAAGCGCCTCAAATCCGATTGCATCTGTAGCGCCGGTATTGGGAGAGTCCCAGTGGGTTGTTCCGACCTCTTTCAACTTGCCACCTGCAACAGCATCACCGTCTAAAAAATCGATCAGGGTGGCCCACTCATCATATGTTGCCACATGCCATCCGGCGGGGCTGATATTTCTTGGATCATTCACCGCATGCCAGTTGTAAAGACGACTATATGTGTTGGCAATGCTGGTATTGTTGTCGTAGTTATAATAAGCTCCCGATTTGATGGTATCCCACACTTTCCAGTTGTTAACATTAGGGATGGGGTCCCCATTGCGGTATTTCGTGGTTTTCAGGTTTTCGTTCATCCATACCTGGGTACCAATAGTAACTGTCCGATAAATGTTTCCGTCAATATCTGTCGCAGTGGTTGGTGAAGGAGTGGGGGGATCATCAGATCCTTTCTTCGCTCAACTACTGATTAAGAAAATACTTACAGTCACCAATATAAGTAACAGGATAGGCCAAATGTGGGGTCTTTTCATCATCATGGATTTTAACTTATTCGTAAACGTAACATAAATCAGGTATTTTGAAGAACTTTGGAAATCGCTGAGATCAATTCCTTTTTTGAGACCGGCTTGGAAATAAACTCCGTGAAGCCTTTCTCCAGGAAGTCCTCCCGGTCAAGTTCGGTAGCTGATCCGGTAACAGCGATGACAGGAATCTTCCGGTTGTGCTCCTGCATCCTCACCTCATTCAGTACGTCAAACCCGTCCATTCCATATCCTAGGCTGATATCCAGGAGAATCAGGTCAAAATTGTTCTGGCTGGCTTTCCTTACAGCACTTTCCCCTTCATTGGCGATTTCCAGGGTGGCGATCTCCTGAAGGTAAAATACCAGCAGTTCACAGTTGATGGCAATGTCATCAACAATGAGGATGTGCGGTTTTTTTTCAGAAGAGGATCCCCCTAACATCTTGTCGTTCACTAAAGGTCGATTCCCTTGATTAGCAAATATGAAACAAATGTAAGTATTTACAAACTATCCGATAATCTGTTTCTTGCATTTTTATGGGCCGAACAATAATTAGAGACAGGAACTTCCAATGCTCAGGTTTTGTTTTATCGTTACTGGATTCCTGATATGTCTATTGGCTGTATCAAGCTAGAATGATACGCTGGTCATGGCGAAATCCCATGGTTAAATATAATTTTGTCAGTTCCCGGAAAACATTTACTTTTGCCATCCCAATTCGGAGCTCAAGTCTTCAGTTCGTACCTCGTCCTTCTAACTTCCAGTTCGAACTTCGTACTTCTGACATCTAACTTCGAACTGCCCAGATGGCGGAATTGGTAGACGCGCTAGTTTCAGGGACTAGTGTCCTTATGGATGTGCAGGTTCGAGTCCTGTTCTGGGCACA
>CAZXQU010000165.1:0-1639 GCA_964642545.1 uncultured Prolixibacteraceae bacterium
CCCAGGTCAGTTTGTCCATTCAGCGCAAACAGGCGGATGTATCCCTGCGGGAGAGTGAAGAACGGTTCCGCAAACTTACCGAAGTCGCTACCGATGCAATCATCTCCATCGATTCACAAGGACGTATCATGCTCTTCAACATGGCTGCCGAACGTATTTTTGGATATACAACCAACGAGATTCATTTTCAAACAATAGATCTCCTTATCCCCGAAAAATATGGTAACGTATTTATGAAAGGAATCAAGCGCTACTTCGACACCGGAGTGTCAACCATACTCGGACAGATCTTTGAGTTCAAAGGTCGACGCAAGGGAGGGGAGATATTTCCATTGGAGCTCTCGCTTTCGGAAGTTGATGTTGGTGGTGAGATTACCTTTATTGGCATCATCCGTGATACTTCTCAACGGAAAAAAGTAGAAGCACAACTTGAAAGGTTTACAAATGCTCTGAAGGAATCAAATATCACCAAAGATAAATTCTTCTCCATCATAGCACATGACCTGAAGAGCCCGTTCAACGCTATTCTGGGGCTGACCAATGCTTTGATTGAAGAGCATAAAAACCTGGATGAGAAACGGATTGAAAGTCTGTTGAATACGATTAAAACCTCTTCAGAAAGAGCCTTTGAACTGCTGGAGAACCTGCTGGTTTGGGCCAATTCCCAAACCGGACAAATTGAATATAACCCTCAACCTGTCGGCTTGAAGGATCTGATTGACGAGAGCATCGGGCTGCTGGATGGTCCGGCCTCAAATAAAGGGATCCAGATAGCAGCCAGCGTAACAGATGAATGCCAGGTGATTGCCGACCGACAGATGATCCTGACCGTATTGCGAAACCTAATCTCCAATGCAGTGAAATTTACACCGTTTGGAGGAAAGATCGGTATTGAGGTAAAGCCCGGAAATAAGGGTTGTGAGATATCCGTCAGGGATTCGGGTATCGGTATTTCAACGAAGGATATGGAGAAATTATTCAGGATTGACAGCAAACATAGTACCCGGGGAACTGCTGATGAAAAGGGGACCGGATTAGGACTGATTCTCTGTACGGAGTTTGTGGAAAAACATGGTGGGAAAATTTGGGTGGAGAGCGAAGAGGGGAAAGGGAGTACGTTTTATTTCACGTTGCCGTTACATTAAATAATTATCATTGCGATCCCGAGTATTCGGGAGTGGCAAAGCACATTAACGAATCAACACATCAGCACATTATAGCCACATGAAAAAAGTATTAATTATTGAGGATGACCAATCGTTCAGGCTGATCCTGTCGCAGATGATCACCAAAGCCGGGTTGAAATCGGCAGTTGCGAGAGATGGGCAAGAGGGTATGGAGATGTTCAGAACCGGAGATTATGATCTGGTGATTACCGATATCATCATGCCAATTATGGAGGGAATTGAAACAATTATCGAACTCCATAAACTGGATCCAAACGTAAAGATCATTGCCATTTCGGGAGGAGGGCAGATGGAACCGGAAAAATACCTCAATACTGCATTGGCCCTCAAAGTCAATGCTGTGTTGAAAAAGCCGTTTTCCTACAAAGAACTGCTAAAAGCCATTGCGTTGATTGACCAGGAAACTATATACTAAGATTTTTTTTCTGGCATATATTCCGTACATTTGTAAT
>CAZXQU010000166.1:0-1635 GCA_964642545.1 uncultured Prolixibacteraceae bacterium
TGGGAAAGGTAAGGAAGGGTATGAAAACTACCGCCAAAGGCGGTTTAGTTCAACGACTGGCTATCCGCCACTGTCGCGGTTATTTCATATTAGGTGAAGAATTTTTGCGGTTATCACCCCGAAATAGAGTGATAAACGAATGTGTTTACCGAGTTGCGGTTTATTTTTCTGTTTTACTGTCATAAGATTAACCAAATATAGAAAAAATCTAGATGTCCAAATTATCAAGAGGACTTTTTATCTTTTCAATACCTTTTTTCGTAATATGTGTATAGATCATGGTGGTTTTAGTGCTTTCATGTCCAAGAAAGTTTTGAATATACCGAAGATCTACTCCCGTCTCTAACAAATGGGTAGCAAATGAGTGTCGAAGAGTATGTACTGTTACTTTTTTCCGAATCTTTGTTGTTTTTAAAGCGGATTGAAGAATGTTTTGAACGCTACGGGGACTATACTGTTCCCCAAACTGTCCTTCAAACAACCAATTTTTTGGACGATACTCTTTGTAATATTCTCGTAGTAGTATCAGTGTCTTTTCCGATAGAAGACTAATCCGGTCCTTCTTCCCTTTCGCATTTCGAATATGGATCGTCATGCGATCGGAATCAATATCATTTGGTCGAATATGGATGACTTCACTCAAGCGTAGACCAGCCGAATAGATCAGATAAAGAATGCACTTATGTTTGATGTTTGTGGTCCCCTTGAGAATAGCAGCAACTTCTTCGACACTACATACTACTGGTAACTTCTTTTCACGTCTAGGTCTCTGAATGTAGTATTTCTTTACTGGTTGCCCCAGTACCTTTTCATAATAAAACTTGATCGCGTTAATGGATTGATTTTGATGAGATTGAGAAACCTCCCGTTCTTCAACCAGGTAGATCAGATAGTCTCGTATATCCTCTTCTGTAATATCATCTAATGGTTTATCCCGAAAATATTCCATAAACATCCTGAACATACTTGTATAAGTCTTGATTGTGCTCTGACTATATTGCTTCATCTTCAGGGTTTTGATCATCTCAATAGGTATACCAGAATTTAAACCAGTTACAACCACTGGGGTAATGGTATCGGGATCAGGACCAAAAAATTCGAACTTCAGTTTACCATAAAACCGTTCATTAAGTTTCTCAATGGGTCCGGCTGAATAAGAAATATGCCAGCACCTCTTTAATCTATTCCACCTGGCTCCAGGGATCGTCCTGATCTGATCAATCGTCACTTGATCATATGGAAAGAAAAGTAATAAACGTTCCTTCCCTTCGATTACACCATGTTCCACTTCAATGTTTGTTGTTTCCATTCTTCTGAATTTTAAAATTTTCTATTAATCGGATAAACACTTGAAAGGTTATAGGTCATTAAGATATTTTTATCATTAAGGAATACCCGATATATCATTTGATCACTTTACGCCAGTTTAAACGGACCACCGTATATATCTGATATTAATACATCTAAACTGATCTATTCCAATCGACCTGGGGTGGTCAACGCTGTCGGCTTATCCAATAACCCTCCCACTATGTTCTGTTTTGGTTGAGTAACCTTATGTAATAACTGAGGTAAGGAATGAGGTAAGGAAAATTCTCGAGAAATCCTTAATTGACGCCATGTTCATTCTCGGGG
>CAZXQU010000167.1:0-1599 GCA_964642545.1 uncultured Prolixibacteraceae bacterium
CTCTCCCGCAGGGATACATCCGCCTGTTTGCGCTGAATGGACAAACTGACCTGGGCAGAAATAAACTCCAGTATCTGCAAATCCCCAGCTTTATATGCCTGGGGGTTGTCGTAGCTCTGCACCACCAGGGCTCCAATCGCTTTGTCATCTGAACGTAGAGGAACTCCGAGCCAGCTTTCAGAAGGAATACCGATCATTTCAATCACCCCCGAACGGATCATTTCCAATACCTCTGTTTTAGTAGCCAATAAGGGCTTGTTCGTTTGGATCACGTAACCCGTTATGGACTTGGCAGCAGGCCAGGAAGTAACTTCATCCATCTGATCCTTTGTGTAAGGGGAATTCAGCATGTCCAATTGTTCATCGTAAAAAGCGATATAGAAATTGGTGGCATCCACCAATAATCCCAATTGCACATGGATGATCTCAAGTAACTCTTCCAGATCTCTGGTAGTAATCACCGCGTTGGAAATATTATATAGTACTCGTTGAATCCGTTCGCTTTTTCTTCGCTCAGTGATATCAATCCCCATTCCCATGAGGTGAGTAATACCAGCGGTTTGAATAGCTTTTCCGGTGAAATAGTAGGGGGTACTTTCCCCCTTTTTGGATACAAAATCAGCTTCCACGGTTGAGGATCCCTTTTTGAACACTTCCAATACACTGACAGCGAGTTTCCTTCTATCAGGCCCTTGAAACAGCTCCAACGCATGTATCCCCGCGAGTTCTTTGGCAGAGTACCCTGAAACATGCTCAAATTGCTGGTTCCATTGTATTAAATAGCCTCTCCTGTCCATCATATAAAAAATGCCTGGCAGGCTGTCTATCATGTTTTCCAGTATCATCTCAGCCATTTCTCAAGTGTTGAAAAAAGTTCATCTTTTTTGATTGGCTTGGTAATCAACTCATTGCATCCAGCCTCCATGGCAGCATCCCTATCGGCCGGCATGGCATAGGCGGTTTGCGCGATGATAGGCAGTGTTGGATTTGCTTCCCGAATCAGTCTTGTAGCTTCAAACCCGTTCATCACCGGCATCTTCATATCCATTAGAATCAAATCGATATCAGGATGTTCGGCGCATAGCTGAATTGCTTCCCGTCCGTTTTTCGCCCAGAAGAGGCTGAACCCCTTCGTCGATAACAGGATATCAAGAAGCTCATAGTTTGACTCCTCATCTTCTGCTATTAAAACAGTTCTTCCTGATGTATCTATTTTCTGTTGGGGCATACTAGCAGGCTGAAGAATCTCATCAGGAATTTTTTCACCTTCAAACGGAATTGCAAAATAGAATGTTGATCCCTTTCCAACTTCCGACTCAACCCAAATGGAACCTCCCAGCAATTCGACCAGCTTTTTTGAAACAGATAGTCCCACCCCTGTTCCACCATGAGTCCTGGTGTGGGTTTCATCAGCCTGACGGAACAAATCAAAAACAATCTTCTGCACCTCGACAGGTATGCCGATACCTGTATCCCTGACATAAAACCGGAGAACAGGATGATCCTCCTGCATTAATTTTTGAACGCCATATTCAATACTTCCTTCATGGGTAAATTTCATGGCATTTTTCAACAAATTCATCAGGATTTGCTTCAGTT
>CAZXQU010000168.1:0-1556 GCA_964642545.1 uncultured Prolixibacteraceae bacterium
AATAGCGGAGCCCAATCCCTGGTTGACCGCGATTTTCTTGAGTCTTGGCACCTGCATGATGTTTTTGTAACTGAATTCTTTCATCAGCACAGGCACAATCTCATCCTGGTATTTCTGCTTAAGTCTCGGTGTGTATTTCATTACTTGATAACCTCCCCTGACTTTTTAGAAAAACGGACCATTTTATTTGTCTTCACATCGATTTTACGGCCGATACGGGTTGGTTTACCGCTTCCGTCAATCACTTTCAGGTTTGAAATGTGAATGGGGGCTTCCTTCTGGATGATCCCACCTTTGGGTGTTTTGTTGGTCGGGCGCGCATGTTTTGAAACCATGTTCACGCCTTCCACAAGGATCTTTCTTTTCTCGATATCAACCATGAGTACCCGGCCTTGCTGGCCTTTTGAGTCTCCGGCAATAACCATCACCGTGTCACCCTTTTTAATATTCAATTTCCTACGCATGTTTTTAAATATTATAATACTTCAGGAGCCAATGAAACAATCTTCATATACTGCTTGTCCCTCAATTCCCTGGCAACGGGCCCGAAAATACGGGTTCCGATCATTTCGCCGGCAGGATTGAGCAACACACAGGCATTATCATCGAAACGGATATAAGATCCATCGTTCCGACGTATTTCTTTAGTCGTACGAACGACCACTGCTTTGATCACGGTACCTTTCTTAACAGTACCTGATGGTAAAGCATTTTTAACGGTTACGACGATCTTATCGCCGATGCTGGCATACCTTTTAGCTGTGCCCCCTAACACGCGGATGCAAAGAACTTCTTTTGCCCCGCTGTTATCTGCAACCGTCAGTCTGGATTCTTGCTGTATCATGGTTACTTAGCCTTTTCAATGATTTCTATTAATCTCCAACACTTATTTTTACTGATCGGCCTGGTTTCCATAATCTTGACCGTGTCGCCGATGCCGCATTCATTTTGCTCATCATGTGCGACCAGCTTGGTCGTTTTGCGGACAAATTTCCCGTATATGGGATGTTTGACCTTTCTTTCGATCTGGACCACGATGGATTTTTCCATCTTATTGCTGACGACCAGGCCAACACGTTCTTTTCTTAAATTTCTTTCCATAAGAACATTACTTATTTTTTCCAGCTTCAATTTCCCTTCTTTTGAGTTCGGTTAGCAGGCGTGCGACCGTACTCTTGTATTCTTTCATTTTATGAGGATTATCAAGTGGGGAAACTGCATGTGCAAGTTTCATCTTGACGAGCTGTTTTCTTTCTTCCTCCAATCGCTCTTTCAGCTCCTCATTGGTCATTTCTAAAATCACTTTTTGTTTCATCACGCTTTAGATTGACTCTTCAACATAATCTCTTCTCACAATAAACTTAGTTGCCACCGGAAGTTTCTGGGCGGCCAGGCGCAAAGCTTCCTTTGCCACTTCCATCGGCACACCTTCCGCTTCAAACATGATCCTTCCGGGCGTCACCGGGGCCACAAAATATTCAGGCGCCCCCTTTCCTTTACCCATACGGACTTCAGCCGGTTTTTTAGTGATGGGCTTATCCGGGAAAATTCTGATC
>CAZXQU010000169.1:0-1541 GCA_964642545.1 uncultured Prolixibacteraceae bacterium
CGCAATACAAAGCTTGGGAAACCCGGCGGCGAAAGAATAGGGAAGCGAAACAAGCTGCTGCTCGTGGCGTCCAGCCTGATCTGCCTGGGATCGGGGGAAAGGATGCCGGGTAAAAGAAAAGGCCCCCTCTCCGCTGACACGGGGAAGGGGCAAGAGGGACTTGTACTTGTTGGGGAAGCGTATCATAGCCCCCCCTTATCTGTAAACCGCTTTACTGTGCTCGCAGGTGGTAAGGCGGCGATGCCCCCACACCAGACCCCGGTTCACTTCAAGGGGGCTGGGGTGGGCGGCCCCGCCGCCCGCCTTCCTTGTCTATATGTGAATAACGTCAATGGGAAGGGGAAGAAAAAGGGGGCTTTTGGACGTAAAAGGAGCAACGAAAACCCTATTCTTTCATCGGACAGGAAAGCAGGGGAAAGCCTCTTTTTAAACGCTTCTGCTCTGCTGTCTCGGGGCGTGGATCGGTGCGCATTTGTGACCATTACAACACCGCAAAACCTGTCATATTGGACAATGGAAGGATGGAAAGAGGCGCGTAAACGGTTCAGGGGTTGGACGTGTGGCAAGGGCGGCTTGTCGTATGTCTTCGGGGAGGGCTGCGATTGGTGCAGGGTGATCGAACCACAGAAGAGGGGTGCAATCCATTGGCACCTGCTGCTTGACACCGGGCAGGACATCCGCACAGGGTGCGACTTTGAGGCTTTCAATCGGGGGGATTACAGGACGGCTCCCCCTGCGCTTCGGGGGATGTGGGCCAGAATGCGCGAATCCATGAAAGGCTATAAGCTCGGCAGGCCGGAGATAATGCCCGTCAAAAGTGACAAGTGGGAAGCTGCGGCCAGATACTGCGGAAAATACATCTGCAAGGGCGTGAAGCGGGAACAGTGGGAGAAGCTCGTAGACCAGAAGGAGAGACCAGCACACACACGAAGAGTCGGTTTCTCTAGGGGGGGTTGGCGGGTGGCAAACCCTAACTTTGCATGGGTCAAACATGGGGAAGAATGGAGAAACGCGGTTGGATGTTTCGCGCGTCGGATCGGTGTCGAGTCATACGAGGGGCTGTCAGAATTGCTCGGAAAGAAATGGGCGTTCTTCTGCCATGAGGCAATCTGGGATGTGTGGGCAATGGAGCAGGCCGGGACGGATCACGCCGCCGCCGCTAGTTTGACAGTCGCCGCCGTGAGCGAATAGAGGCCGCGACGCGCTAGCGTAAAAGTCTAAATCCATAGGGGTTCCCTCCGCTCCCAGAGATCCCCCGAACCGGATCAATCCAGAGCCTCTTCTGTGTCGGGGTGTTGCACAGTGCATCTTTTAGATACTAAGTGATGCAATCAAAGGGGGCTTGACAGGTTCGTGGCGGTGTGGTAAGGTGCCCCCATGAATACATCAAAAACCTCTGTTAGAAAGCTTCCACCTGCAGCAATGGCGTTGTTTGTTGCGTGGGGGAAGATGGGCGGGACAAAACCCGGGCCGGCCGCATCCGAAGCGCAATACAAAGCTTGGGAAACCCGGCGGCGAAAGAATAGGGAAGCGAAACAAGC
>CAZXQU010000170.1:0-1537 GCA_964642545.1 uncultured Prolixibacteraceae bacterium
GCCCGCCTGCCCGGCCAAATAATCCGGCCCAGGGCGCTGCGCGAAACGTTATGCGGCATTTGAATACGGTCTATTCACACATTAAAAAGAGCTGAAATCAATATGCACTCAGATGTTATGAAGAAATTCGAATTTCTATTGGGAAGTTGGAATTTAGAATATCGAATCCCAAAAAGTATCTTCCATGATGCAGGAGCAGACACAGGAATTGGGGTATTCAAAAAAGCATTAAATGACAAGTACGTATTCTTTGAATATTCAACTAAATCAGGAAGCGAAGCAAAAGGAATTTTTGCTTGGGATGATAAAGTAAAGGTATACAGATATTGGTGGTTCGAGAATTCCGGTAACTTTTTATCAGCGACCTGTAATTTTGTTAATGATGAAACCTTAGCCATGAACTGGCACCATACTTTACTGGTGCAAACTTTTGTAAAAGATGACCAAGGTAAAGTCACCTTAAAAATGCAATATCCCTCGGAAAAAGGCGGGTATGAATTAGTATTGGAAGTGATATTCACAAGAAGGTAGTTGGTTAGGATGATAATATTTATTAAAAGCAGGAAATTTAAACGCCGCATAACATGCCGCTAAAACCAATGTTACCGCACCCGGGATCGCCCATGCGATCCCTTAAAGCCACGCACTGGTTTTAGCGGCGGCACGTTAGGCGTAATTACTTTTTATGAAAAAGGAAATTGAGTATAGTGAAGTCATTGATAAACTTGAAATCTTTTCAAAGTGGTTCTTATTTAAATTAACCGAAAAAATAAGTTTAAAAAAGGAACTTTACTTAAGAAATTCTCTTGCAAAGAATATTAGCTTGTTGAAATCGATTGACATATTAAGAAAACAAGGTTCTTACAATGAAGGTTGGATTCTATATCGATCATTAGTTGAACGATTAGTATATATTTATTATTTGACTGAAAATGATTGTTTTGATTTATTTGATGATTGGTCATTTATTAAAAAATATGAATACAGAAACAATGCACGTGCAGACGAAAAATTTAAAAATATACTCGTCGATCCAAATTTTAAAGTCAAACCTGAAGAGCCAAAGAAGTATAAAATATTAAAGGAAAACAATATCAAATGGGACAAACCTGATCCTTTTATAATTCTAAAAAGTAAAGGTTTAGATTTCATCTACAAATTTGGTTATGATTTTGCGTCTACGCATACTCATCCTTTAATAAGTGATGGGGAATATGAATTCCTTTCAATGACTGGCTTAGAACCAAATCCTTATATTGCGATCAACCAAGATTATTTGATTAATAATTCTATTGTAATTACCACTTTGATTCATCAGGAGGTTTTTAACATTCTAGATTTTAAATTCAGTTCGCTTGCTTACTCTTTTTTGGGGGAGGTGAATAAACTAATAAATAATGAGCCTAATGCATGTGACGAGGTTTTTTATAAACTTCTAAAAATGGCTGAGGAAGGAAGAAGTTGGTTCGAAAAGTAACTACGCCTAATAAATAAGGCTTCGTGTGGTCCGCCCCGGCGGACCCAACATGAAGCCCCG
>CAZXQU010000171.1:0-1524 GCA_964642545.1 uncultured Prolixibacteraceae bacterium
ATCTGGATGGATCCGATTTCCAGGAAGTTTCTATAGACTGTGACCCCTTTACGGCTAAAGTCATGGTGGGACTCAACATGCAGGTTAACATACAGGTCGACTATCAACCTGTTAAGGAGAGTTGGGACATCCTCTTTACCAAATATATGGCATGGCATCCTACCGGAGCCCCGGTTGTTGTAACAGGTGTTCTCAGTAATCCTGCCGTTGTTGCAAAGAAATTTTACCCGGTTGATCCCGATTTCAATGATTGGGAATCAGCTCCATGGGACAGCAGCCGGTCAACGATTGGTTGGGATTGGAAGTGGTTTGACTTTAATGCGATGTCATACACAATAGAAGATTCTATGCTCTTTTATGTGAAAGATCAACCGACCAACGTGTATCGTCTGCGATTTACAGGCTTCGAAGGCACCTCAACCGGTGTCATCGATTTCGAAATCGCGCTGATCGTTGCTGCCGGAATCGACGACAACAAACCGTCCAACTTCGACATCAGCCTTTATCCCAATCCAGCAATCAATGTCGTTAACATCAATATCGAAACACTGAAACTTTCGAATGAAGCGATAACCCTATCACTCCGTGATATGATGGGTAGGGAGATCAGTACTGATCTATTACCTCCCGGAGAGAGCCAGGCAACCTGGAATCTTGAATCGCTATCCCCGGGATCTTATATGATAGTAGTCACTTCCGGAGGTGATCGTAAGGTCAGTAAGTTTTTTAAGCTGTAGCTACGTTCCTCTGATATAAAAAGTAGGGGCTGTCTCAAAAGCTGAGGCAGCCTTTTTTTTATGCCCTCAGCCGGGCGGGCCTCGCTACTGCCTCCACAACTGGAACGCTTGTGCTTTTGGTCTAAACTTTTAAGGATAGGAATAAACCCCGCGTCCCTAGGTTGTTCCGGCAGTAGCTGATGTTATTTTTCTTTTTGGTAACGTACTGAATGTTAATAACTTATTAATAAATAATGATTCTACCTATCTGATTATCTGTAAGATATGATTAAAATCGATAAAACTGAATAAAGAAGCAGTTAGAAGAGCTTTGGGTTGAAGAGCCAGTGCATCTGACCCCCTTACGCCGATTTAAACTGACCACCGTATATGTTTGATTCTAATGCATCTAAACTGGTCTATTCCGATCGGCCTGGGGTGGTCAACACCGTCGGCTTGTCCAGTTAAAAAGGAGTTTATGTTATCATTTCGAAAGACCTTCTATTTAGAAACCAGGATCCTCCTGATCACCCTGTTATCATCCGTCCTCAGCACCACAGTGTATACCTTATTAAATCTTTACACTTTTATCAATGAAACCACAAATAGGACAAATTATATTGACAGAGGAAATCGATTTACCTTTGTGTGAAAAATAGTATATACATTTGCAGTACTCAAAGTAACGTTACTATTTAAACCTGGGAATTATGAATCGGAGCATAAATATCCTTGCTATCCTGGGCATGACGATGCTCTTTGCCTGCATCAAGCCCTTTGATCCGGTCATTGACAGCAATGCCGCGAG
>CAZXQU010000172.1:0-1516 GCA_964642545.1 uncultured Prolixibacteraceae bacterium
TTAAAGAAGAGATTTCGAAATTTGTCAAGCTTTTCCTGAATATCGATGTCAAAACTGATGGATGCATTCCCACGGTCGGCTCTATGCAGGGCAGTTTTGCTTCCTTTATGACCCTGAACCGGATGTACAAGGACAGGGGGCAAACCTTGCTCCTCAATCCCGGTTTCCCGGTCCACATGCAGCAACTGCTTATCCTTGGATTTGAAACAGTCGCGTTCGATGTATATGATTACAGGGGTGAAAAACTCCGGGCCAAACTGGAATCATTCCTGCAATACGGGAAAATATCTACCATCTTATATTCTAATCCAAACAACCCATCCTGGATTTGCTTTACGGAAAGAGAACTCAGGATTATCGCGGAAATGGCAGACAAATATAATGTGATCGTAATCTAAGATCTTGCTTATTTCGGCATGGATTTCCGCAAAGATTATTCCCATCCGGGTGTCCCACCCTACCAACCTTCGGTATCCCATTATACTGAAAACTATGTCCTTCTGATTTCCAGCTCCAAGGTTTTCAGTTATGCCGGACAAAGGATCGGTATGATGGTGATCTCCGATAAAATCTTTGAAACTGAAGCACCGGATCTGTTAAGGTTTTATAAGTTTTCCAGGGTCGGGCACGCCATGGTATTCGGAACCCTCTATGCCCTGAGTTCAGGCACGGCACATACCCCGCAGTTTGCCCTGACCGCCATCCTTAAAGCTGCTAATTCCGGAGAATTAAACTTTGTAGAGGAGGTGAAAGAATATGGCGAAAAAGCTAAAATCATGAAAAAACTATTTCTCGATAACGGGTTTAAGATCGTCTATGATAAAGATGAAGATAAACCAATTGCCGATGGTTTTTATTTCACTTTCTCATATCCTGGCTATACCGGGGGAGAATTGCTTCGCGAATTGCTTTCCTATGGAATCAGTGCCATTTCCCTGTCAATCTGTGGAAGCGAGCGGATTGAAGGTATAAGGGCCTGTGTTTCACTGGTTAAGCGGGAGCAATTCCCCGACCTTGAATCCCGTTTGAAAAAATTCAGGGAAGATCACCGGTAAATTATTGTCCTGATCTTTCTTCCCCGCTATTTAAATCAAATATAAATTGTTAATTAAATAACAATTCAAATCCATTCTTTCAGCTTAATTCATCTTTTATTAATAATTTCGTAGCGCTTATTTAAGTGCACAGGACATAAATTTTTTAACTAAATGGTTAAAGTCAGAGGAGTTATAATAGTCGATATTGAGCGCTGTAAAGGTTGCGAAGTATGCGTGGGGGCATGCCCGACAGAAGTTATCGCGATAGCCCGTGATGTTAACCATAAAGGTTACCGGTATGCTTTTGCAGCGAACCCGGATGAATGCACCGGTTGCACTAATTGCGCTGTAGTTTGCCCCGATGGGGTTATCACGGTTTATCGGAAAAAAGTCGAAGTCTGATCCCACAATAAAAATTTATCATCATTATGGGTGAATTAAGATTAATGAAAGGCAATGAGGCCTTTGCAGAAGCTGCA
>CAZXQU010000173.1:0-1508 GCA_964642545.1 uncultured Prolixibacteraceae bacterium
AATTAAGAATTAAGAATTACGAATTAGATAAAATAGTTAAGGGGCAGTCTCTAATTAAACCAGAAGAGAGAGAGGGCAGGTTGCATCAACAAGGATGTACCATCTGGATTACTGGGTTGCATGGCTCAGGGAAGAATGAAGTGGCGTATGGGTTGGAGAGAGAGTTGTTTGACATGGGAGCTACTACAGTTCTGCTTGATGGGAAGAGTGTGCGGAGTGGGGTGAGCCGGGAGTTGGACTTTTCGCCGGCCGACAGGGCGGAGCATTTGCGGCGGGTGGCGCATATCTGCAAGCTGCTGAATGATCAGGGGATCATTGCGATTTGTTCGTTTGTCTCTCCTGATGAAAACATCCGGCATCAGGTATCCGGCATCATTGGGGATGACAGGTTTTACCTGGTCTACCTGAAATCGGATCTTGAATTTGCGCGGAAGAACGATAAGTATGGATTGTATGCTCTCGCTGATGAGGGGAAGGTGGAGCACCTGCCGGGTGTTGATTGTGAGTTTGAGGAGCCTGCGGCTCCTGCGATTGTGATTGAGGCTGCCGCCTCTGGGGATAAGACGGAATCGATCATTCGATTCCTGGAAGGAAGGAAGATTATCGGCTGCTTTGAATCACTATTGCCGGCATGATAGGCTGCTGGCTTGTTGGTGCCAGACCCAATCAGAAGTTAATAAAATCCTGAGCAGTCATGACAGCCATCTGCGCTTTTTTATAGTCCTTAAGATTTCGTGTAAGAAGGATCTCAATATCATTTTCCAAAGCACAGAAATATTGAATTGCATCCTCAAAATCAGAGAATTCAGAATTTAATGCTAAATCAACAATTTTCTCATTTAAAGGTAAGATATGCACTACAAGCCTGAGTTTCCGCAAGGCTTGTTTCGCCCCCTGGGATGAAAGTTGTTTTGATAATAAATAGTGGAGATTTGCTATCGATAAAGCCGAAATGAAAATTTTGACCTTCCCTTCATCAGCTTTTGTGAACAACCTGGCTGCTGCTTGATAGTAAGGATCACGGTTGGCGAGTAGATCATAAATAATATCGGTATCAACAAAGACATCTGTTTTCATAAATATTTCTCATTAAGGTGTTTATGAAAGTCTTCTTTGCTGTTGTAATCTGCTGGTAAGTGAATAATCCCGCTCAGAGATTTAATTAAAGGCGAGATTTCTTCCTCTTCTTCAGATTCAGAAGTTATAGCGGCCAAATAGTTCTCGATTATTTTGGAGAGACTAGTTTCATGATCTGCAGCATATTTTTTTGCTTGATCAATAACTCGCTTTTTCAATCTTAAGGTCAACTTTGTATCCATGATTATACTGTTTAGACGTACAAAGATACACTATTAATACGTATAAGTCAAGGAAAAAGTTAACTCCATCAAGCGCGTAGCGCTCCATCAGGCCAGGAGGGCCTCCATCAGCCGCGAAGCGGCTCTTAGGGAGGGGCCGGGGGTGGGGAACAAGGTCAATTACGAATGACGAATTAAGAATTAAGAAGC
>CAZXQU010000174.1:0-1477 GCA_964642545.1 uncultured Prolixibacteraceae bacterium
CAGATACATCCGGTGTTCAGGTAGAAATTTTGCATTCAATAAAACCTGGGTAACTTCCTCATCGCCGTAATACCTACGGCACTGGCGAATATCGTCAACATCGCCCCGTTCAAACACGCGCTCAATAACAAATGCAGCCCGCAGATCCAGGTCCATTTGCTCAAAATTTACATCCCAGAAGATGCGCTTGTTAAAGATTGGTTTCGCTTTTTTGGGCATGCCACGAAGATACTGAAAATTGCAGAACGTTGCAAATACAATCAGTAGGCAGTGGGCAGTGGGCAGTTGGCAGTGGGCAGGATGAGGTTGCATCGTCAATCCACCAGCCCCTCCTGGATCGCAAAACGAATAATGTCGGCGGTGGTTTTGAGGCTGAGTTTTTCGAGGATCCGCTCACGGTAGGTACTGATGGTTTTAGCACTCAGGGAGAGATTTTCTCCGATCTCTTTGATCGAAGTTCCGGATGCGAGTTGACAGAGAACATCAAATTCCCGGTCGGAGAGACTTTGATAGATTGGCTTCTCATCGGGCTGCTCGAAATCGGTGGCAAGGATCTCGGCAAGGGAGGATGTAATGTACTTCTTTCCGGCAGCAGCTCTTCGCACTGCAGTAATCAATTCGGTAGGAAGGGTGGATTTGGGCAGATAGCCAGAAGCGCCAGATTTTAAAGCCCTTATGGCGTATTGCGTTTCAGGATGTACACTCAGGATCAGCACCGCCGTTTCGGGGCGCAGCACCTTTAAATCTTTCAGCAACTCCAGTCCACTCTTCCCCGGCATGGAGATATCAAGAAGGATCACATCATATTGGGTCTCTCTTGCTTTTTCAAGCAATTCACTCCCCCCTCCGGCTTCGTCCACCAGCACGATATCCGAATATTCTGCCAGAATCTGGCGGATTCCCTGCCGAACTACGGGGTGATCGTCGGTTATTAGGACTTTGATCATACTATCGGTATCTCAACAATGATTTCGACTCCACTCCCGGGTTTTGATTTAATGGAAATAGTTCCATTGCATAATTTGGTTCGTTCTTCTATTCCAGAGAGTCCAAATGATTGCTTTTCTCCCAGTTCCTCTTCGGTGAATCCCTTGCCGTTGTCTTTTATCCGCAACCTCCACTGCTTCTCTTTCTCAATCAAGCTAATCACTACGGTTGATGCTTCTGCATGCCGCATGATGTTGGTAAGGGCCTCCTGCACGATGCGGAAAACCTGCGTTCCTATATCTGCGGGCATCATTATATCCTCAGGGATGATGCTTAACTTACATGGCACATCGGTTCGCAGTAAAAATTCATTGACTTGCCAGGTGATCGCTGCTGAGATGCCCAGATCATCCAAAATACTCGGTCGCAACTGGGATGAAATTTGCTTGATCCTGGTAGCAGTTTCTAGTAGCAGACCATGCATTCCATTGATCTTCTCCGAAAGTTCCGGCAGGTCGATTGGTATCCGGCCGGCAAGCCATGCCAGGTC
>CAZXQU010000175.1:0-1474 GCA_964642545.1 uncultured Prolixibacteraceae bacterium
CATGGGAGAGTTGTCGCTCGACGGAACCATCAGGCCTATCAAAGGGGCCTTGCCGATCGCGATCGAAGCGCAGAAACGAAAATTCAAAGGGGTCATCCTGCCCATACAGAATGCCACGGAAGCAGCTGTTGTAGGATCCCTGGAGGTATATGGTGTCACCCATCTCCGTGAGGTTGTTGAGTTTTTGGAGGGGAAGGGAACCCTTGCAGCTATCCGCTTCGATTGCCGGGAGGAGTTTCTCAATCGCCCGGCCGATTATGAACACGATTTTGCTGAAGTGAAGGGGCAGGAGAATATCAAAAGGGCTCTTGAGATCGCAGCTGCAGGCGGGCACAACCTCATCCTGATCGGACCGCCTGGCGCTGGCAAGACCATGCTTGCGAAGCGACTTCCCTCAATTCTTCCGCCTTTTACGCTTGAGGAAGCACTGGAGACCACCAAAATCCATTCGGTAGCCGGAAAAATGGGGATTCATCGTTCCCTCATATCAGTACGGCCTTTTCGCTCGCCACACCATACGATTTCCAATGTTGCCCTTGTCGGAGGGGGAGGAGTTCCACAGCCCGGGGAAATTTCGTTGGCTCACAATGGCGTATTGTTCCTGGATGAGCTCCCCGAATTTAAACGAACTGTGTTGGAGGTGCTCCGGCAACCCATGGAAGACAGGGTTGTTACCATCTCACGGGCACGGTTAAGCGTGGAGTATCCAACCAGCTTTATGCTTGTAGCAGCGATGAATCCCTGTCCGTGCGGTTACTACAACCATCCACAGATTGAATGCAAATGCGGGGCAGGGATTGTTCAGAAATATATTAACCGCATTTCGGGACCGCTGTTCGACCGTATTGATATCCATGTGGAGGTAATTCCCGTGCCTTTCAGGGATCTTAGCGAATCTCGCCGGGCCGAAACAAGCGCTGACATCAGAGACCGTGTGATTGTTGCACGGAAGACCCAGGAGGAGCGCTTTGCCGAATTTCCCAGGATCTACTGCAACGCACAGATAACGGCCAAGACGATACATAAATTCTGCGCTTTGGATGAACCGTGCAACCTGCTCCTGAAAACAGCCATGGAGAAGCTTGGATTATCGGCACGTGCATTCGACAGGATCCTCAAAGTATCCCGAACGATTGCCGACCTTGAATCCTCTCTTCAGATTCGCCCCGAACACCTGGCCGAAGCGATCAACTACCGGTCGCTGGATCGGGAGAATTGGGGGAGCTGAAAGGGGTGCCTGTGCTTTGAAGGTCTGATTTATTGAGATTTTATTATCTTTACTAGTATTATGGCTAAACCAAAATCCAACACCCATGAGCAGAGTGTCTCTTTTTCAGAAGCTTGTCCTGTTTTTAACAGGCCTGTGTTTGCTTGTATCTTCCTGCAAAAAGGACGAGGAGCCCTACACCCCATCAAATGAACCTTTGTTTGAAGGAACTACCTATTGGGAGTGTACATCGATAGAGATAAATCC
>CAZXQU010000176.1:0-1464 GCA_964642545.1 uncultured Prolixibacteraceae bacterium
TCCGGATTACAGCGCCCTGAATAACCAGATCGTGGCGGAATGGGAGCGCGTAAGCGATTCAATACTTGCCACCTCGAGTGTCCCCGGTATGCTTATCGGGATCTGGGCTCCCGACAGAAATCTTACGTGGGTAGTGGGTAAAGGGAAAGCCAACCTCGCCACCGGCGAAAAACCAGGCACTGCCATGAGTTACCGGATGGCAAGCCTCACCAAGACATACACCTACACGGTGCTTCTGCAACTCGCTGATGCAGGCACGATCAGTTTGTCAGATAAACTGGACAAATACTTCCCCGGTTTTCCAAAAGCTGACTCGGTTACCATCAGGATGCTATGCAATCATACCAGCGGCATTTTTGATTATTTGGAAACCAACGCCTTCCTGGTCAGTCTGGTGACAAATCCCCTGAAGAAGTGGTCCAATCAGGAGATGATCGACCTGGTTAGAGATGAACCCTATTACTTTTCTCCAGGAACAACCTTCAGGTATTCCAACACCAATACCATTTTTGCAGGCGCCATTATTCAACAGATCACCGGAAACCTTGCTGCCACAGAGATCAGGCAACGGATCCTGGATCCCCTCCACCTGGTCAATACCCATTATCCCGATAACCCGGAATTGCCGGTTCCGTTTGTACATGGATATGGCTGGGGCGATGAAGACAGGACTGATGTGTCAGAAGCGTACGATCCTTCCTTTGCAGGAGATGCAGGGGCGATGATCACCGTGCTGGATGACATGAAAGTTTGGGTGAAAACCCTCTATGAAGGCACCCTCCTATCGCCCCAGATGCAGGCGGAGCGACTCACAGTGGTTCCTGCCATTGGAGAGGATTGCGAAGAGTATGGGCTGGGGATCATGCACAAGATCGATCCATCCATGTGGGGCCATACCGGCACCATCCCCGGGTACAAGAACTGGGCTGGTTACTGCCCGGAGAAAAATGTTACGATAGTGATCAGTTACAACGCAACTACAGATCATCCGATGGTTTTGGCAGTCAGGCTGATGAAGATCTACATGGAAACTGTAAAGCAATAACATCATTTTATACTCTTTTGCTATGAAAACAATCACACGTTATTTTTTCCTGGTACTTTTTATTATTGGGTTTTCAATGGGTTGTACAAAAGATTCAACCCAATATGACCCGGAGGATGCCTTCGAAGGAGGAAAACTTTCTACATCCCCATCCGGCTCTTTTTACATCGCTGAGCTTCATGGGACTTTTCATCAGATGGGGCGGCAATACGGACTGCTTTTAACAAAACAGATTGGAGAATTCTATAACGAGGCGGTGACCGATTTCCTGATAGGGGAGAAAGGATATTCCTATGAAGAGCTTGTGACACTGGGGAAGGCTTATTATGACGGTTTCCCGCAGATATTCAAAGATTACTATGATGGGATGGCAGAAACCGACGGACTGAACCCCGATCAGACGAAAATCATGGCGTCGG
>CAZXQU010000177.1:0-1454 GCA_964642545.1 uncultured Prolixibacteraceae bacterium
TTATATTACTTCCCTGAAAGTTACCAGGCCCAAAGGTAATGCCGGGATGATTGGCAACGGAGCCCTTCTTCTGGAACTTAATGTGCGTTCAATCATTAAGGAGTTAACGTGGTCGATCTTCATGATGGCAACTGGATTAGCTTCCTCAACCTTCTTTATTTCTATTTTCATCTATATCATTATCCGTCGTTTTGTTCTCATTCCGGCTGATGCCATGAAGAACGTCATGGCAAACCGAACAAAAGGAAACACCCAGGAGAGGGTCCCCGTATTCTTTCATGATGAAATCGGGTCTATCGCGAAGTCACTGAACGAGATGCTTGATCAACTTGAACTGGAATCGAACCGAAGAAGCCTTGTTGAAAAACGGCTTCGGGAATCGGAAAGTAAATTAATAGTACTGAATTCAAACAAAGATAAATTTTTCTCCATCATTTCCCATGACCTAAAAGGCCCATTCAATGCCATGCTTGGATTTTCCAAGCTGTTGCAGAGTGAATACCATAATTCTTCTGAAGAGGAGCACCTAATGTTTATCCAGCGCATTGTTGATGGGCTAGACAGTGTATATAAGCTGCTTGAAAATTTGCTGGATTGGTCTCGGATTCAACTGGGCGGTATTGAGTTTCATCCCGAACCTCTTGATCTGGGACTCACGGCACTGGAGGTCCTGAATGTGGATAAATTGTCGCGAGAGAAAAAGGAGATCAATGTCATCATCGAGATTCCTTCCAATACAGAAGTCTTGGCCGATGAAAATATGTTGAAAACGATCTTGAGAAACCTGGTTACCAATGCTGTAAAGTTCTCGGCAATTGGAAGTTCAGTCACGATTTCCATAAGTTTCTCAGAAGAGTCGACAAGCGTACCACCCGGTTTTATTGGAATAACAGTGGCCGATAAAGGAGTTGGTATAGCAGAAGAAAATCTTAGTCTGCTCTTTAAAATTGATTCAGGTTTCCATCGAAAGGGAACCTCGAACGAAACCGGAACCGGTTTGGGATTGGTTCTATGCAAAGAGTTTGCAGAAACTCATGGAGGCACTATCTGGGCTGAAAGTGAGGAGGGCAAGGGAAGCAAATTTGTCTTTACAATTCCACTTTCCTAGATGCCTATTCAAGGCAATGATGTGCAATGATGGCAATTCTTACGTTCCTGTCTTACGTTTCTTCTTAAAGTACATTGCATCAATGTAATACAACACCCTTATAGAGAAGCTGTTGGTAGCTGGCGAACTCAGGGTGTTGTTTAGATTTCGAAAATAGCGATAATCGATCTGATTATCCTGTGTATAAATGGCATTCTTCCAAACAAAGGAGATCTGGCTTCCGGGAGCAAAATCCCAGATGAAACTTAAGTCGACATTGAAGCTGTTGTAGTCCACATCAGGGTTTCCTGAGTAATCTGCAGGATCCAGGAAACCATCTGGCCTCAGCTGATAGAAGGATAGATAA
>CAZXQU010000178.1:0-1454 GCA_964642545.1 uncultured Prolixibacteraceae bacterium
GATAAAACGCCCAGTCAGTACCCCACGCATAGACATGACGCCTATGGTGGACCTTTTTTCGCTGCTGCTTATCTTCTTTGTATTGACCGCCTCATTCCGCCCACAGGAAGCTGCCATGATCGATAGCCCTGCCTCTATTTCCGAGAAACAGGCTCCCGACTTTAACCTCATGACAATCTTCATCGAAAAGGATGGAAAAGTGTTTTTCAATGTGGATAACGGAGTGGACTCCACTACTAAATTTCGCCAGCAGATCCTGCAAAAGATGGCAGACCGATATGAGATGACGTTCACCCCAGAAGAATATGGTCTTTTTGGACGTCTATCAGGATTTGGAATGCCTTTGAAAGACCTGAAGGGATGGATCAATGCGGAGAATTCGGAAAAACGGGAGGAATTTCAGGTTGGGATGCCATTTGACTCGGCCGACAACCAGCTTGGATACTGGATCCTCTATTCCCGAATCGTGAATCCCCGGGCCGAAGCAGCTATTAAAGGGGATGCCGATGCCAACTACATGGTGGTGAAGGAGATCATGGATATGCTGCAGGATAATAAAGTTAACAAGTTTAATCTCATTACCAATTTTGTTACAGAGGAGGTCGGGATGGAAGACCTCCCACCGGAAAAATAGGTAGGATTGAGATTTAATAGCTAAAAAAATTACTATGGCTCAGATACAAACCCAAGATCACGGCGGGAAGAAGGGAAGCAAAAAGAAAAGGGCAAAAAAGCACCCCAGCGAGATTGACATGACTCCAATGGTCGACCTCATGTGTTTGCTGATCACCTTCTTTATGCTTACCACTGCCTTTGCCAAGCCTAAGGTTATGGTGATTACCATGCCCGAAAAGGACAAAAACCAGGATCAAAAAGATCAGCCAAAGATCTCCGCAGAAAGAACCCTGAATATTTTACTTTCCGGTGACGACGAAGTCTTTTATTACAAGGGACAAGCCACTCCCAAGAAGCCCATGCCGGTGGTTACTAAAAGTGATTTCAGTAAAGATGGTGTCCGGAAAATGTTACTGAACTGGAACCGTGATCTTTTTACAAAAATCACAGAATACAGAGAGAAACGGCTGACCGGCGAAATCATCGTGGCTGATACCACCTTTGAAAATACGATCAAACAAATGAAGCTGGATGACAAGAAGGGCCCTATTGTTTTGATCAAAGCTGACACTACCGCAAGATACAAGGATATTGTAAATATCATCGATGAGATGGCGATTACCAATATTGCCAGCTATGCTATCGTAGATATCGGTCAGGTTGAGGTGATGATGATCGAGGCAACAAAAGCCGGGACACCTCTCACTGAATACCCTGTAATTAAAGTTAAATAGGTTTCGCTTTTAAATACCAGAGGACTATGTCAGAAAAACACCAACATGTTGAATCCTTAGAGGAAATGGTCTTTAAGAACCGGAACAAGACCTATGGAGCATATA
>CAZXQU010000179.1:0-1437 GCA_964642545.1 uncultured Prolixibacteraceae bacterium
TCATGTTGACCCGAATATCCTTTGGAATTACAGATTGCTCATCCCTCCTATTGAAACCCAACGCACCATCGTATCCAAAATCGAAGAACTCTTTAGCGAGTTGGACAAAGGCATCGAAAACCTCAAAACCGCTCAGCAACAATTGAAAACCTACCGGCAAAGTGTGTTAAAGTGGGCGTTTGAGGGGAAGCTCACGAGGGAAGAAGGACGAAGTCCGAATTACGAATTACGAAATACGAATTACGAATTGCCGTTGGCTGCTGAACCAAAAGAGAATTATTTGACGGATTTGCCCGAGGGGTGGAGGTGGGTGACTCTTGGCGAAATTTGTGACCCAGCTCGAAAATGTTCATATGGTGTGTTGGTTCCAGGTGAGAATGTTGAAGATGGCATTAAATTATTAAGAGTTGGGGATATCAACGAAAATGGAATCATTAACCATATTGATATGAAAAAGATTTCCCCTCTGATTGCAAGCAAATATAAAAGGACATTTTTACAAGGAGGTGAAGTTGTTATTTCATTAGTAGGAGCAATTGGAAGGACTGCAGTTATTCCGGTATCTTTGAAAGGGGCAAATACGGCCAGAGCAGTTGGAGTAATTCCTGTATCAAAAAATATTTCTGCAAAATTTGTCGAGATGATGCTAAGGTCTCCAAAAAAAATTAGAGAGCATAATAAAAGCTCACATGAGGTAGCAAGAAAAACTTTAAACCTTGAAGATGTTGTCAGGTCGAAAATTCCTTTACCTCCTTTCAAAGAACAACTTAATATAGTCCAAACCATCGAAACCCGCCTCAGTGTGGCTGATAAAATGGAGGAAAGTATAAACCTAAGCTTACAGAAAGCGGAGGCGCTGAGGTTGAGTATTTTGAAGAGGGCGTTTGAGGGGAGGCTGGTAAGTCCAGTTGAACGATAACCTGCACGATAAACTGCATGATAAACTGCACGTAAAATATTAAGCGAAATTGACAACCAACGCAATCATATCCAAAGTCTGGTCCTTCTGCAACACCCTGCGCGACGATGGGGTTAGCTATGGCGATTACCTGGAACAGCTTACCTATCTGCTCTTTCTGAAGATGGCCGATGAATACAGCAAACCACCTTACAACCGAACGTTGCCCATCCCGGTTGCCTATTCATGGGGGAGCCTCACCTCAAAGAGCGGTGGAGAACTAGAGGAGCATTACGCTGTTTTGCTTCGTGAACTGGGCAAGCAAGAGGGAATGTTGGGGCAGATCTTTACCAAAAGCCAGAATAAGATCCAGGATCCGGCCAAACTTTTTAAACTCATCAACCTGATCGACAAGGAGCAGTGGAACATGATGGGAACCGACGTGAAGGGGGAGATTTACGAAGGGTTGTTAGAGAAAAATGCCGAAGATACCAAAAGTGGCGCCGGGCAATATTTCACCCCCCGCGCCCTGATCAAGA
>CAZXQU010000180.1:0-1437 GCA_964642545.1 uncultured Prolixibacteraceae bacterium
TTCTGCGCTGATATGGATTTCAGTAGTAGCAAGAAATATCGGGGACCCATAGGCAGGGTCATCATCAACCTGGACCTCATAACTTACCAGGGTTGAAATTTTTTTCCATTTCAGCAGCACATCAAGGTTCAGATCCGTTGAATTATCATTGGGTTTATCGAGTTCCACCGTTGCAATGGTGGTAAATGAACGTGCCCCTGACCATTCAGAGATGGCAAGGTCATGTTTGGTTCTCATTCTCCAGAAATACTGGGTGCCGAATAAAAGATCTTTGATTTGAACAGTAATGATATCACCGGGTACATGTTGTATAGTTGCAAGCGGACTGCTGAAAGCATCATCATTATAGCTGATCACGGCGCCGGCTTCACCAGCAATGAAACCAATTGAGCCAGTCAGGCCAACTGCGTTCAGGGTAGTGGCCGTCCCACCTGATTGACTGAACCATTCGATCCCGTCAAATTGCAGGACAGCTCCGGTTTTACCAACAGCCCATGCATTATCGGGGCTTGTGAAAAAAACGGCATTCAGGTCTTTATTTGTAATAGTATGTACAAGCATTTTCCAGGTTCCGGTATTGTATTCCAGAAGGAGGCCGGTTTTGCCAACAGCCCAGCCATGATCGGCGGAAGTAAAGCCCACGCTGAAAATATCCTTTGTAGTGCCAGTTTCCTGCACTGACCAGGATGAGCCGTTATAAAAAACGGCTAAGCCGGTTTTCCCGACAGCCCAGACATGTGTTGCATCAAAGGCGAAAACTTTATTCAGGTCTTTAGTTGCAGTATATTGAGTAGACCATGCACTTCCGTTGTAATAAAGCACGACGCCGGTTTTACCGACAGCCCAGCCATTATTTGCATCGAGCATATGGATCCCGGTCAGGTCGTTGATTGTGCCACTGGTTTGCGTAGCCCATTCGGTGCCGTTAAAATACAGGATCGTACCACCTTTTCCAACGGCCCAGCCGTTATTGGCATCCAGGAAATGAACGCTGTAAAGGTCCTTGGTGGAATTGCTTTCCTGTTCTACCCAGGATGTTCCGTCAAAGAAAAGGACAATTCCACCGGCGCCCACAATCCATGCATGGTTTTCGTCCAGCGCGGCTACTCCGTAAAGGATTCCGCTCTGGCCCGAATTAACCGGCTTCCAGAAGTATGTTGTGTCGAACTGGTAATCATACTCTGTAATCCCTGTAATAGCATTCCAAACGAGAAACAGATCCGTTTTTTGTTCCAAAGCATCAGTGGGCTTGTTCAGGATTACTCTGCGGATGACCCTGAAAGACCAGGTTTCTGACCAGCCTGATACATCATTCCCATCGACGGCACGCACGTGCCAGTAATAAGTTTGACCGAAAAGGAGCATTGATGTTTTGTAACCAGTAAGGAATTCAGTCTGAAAATTGTCCAGCACTTCGACGAACCGCTGGAGTTGCGC
>CAZXQU010000181.1:0-1425 GCA_964642545.1 uncultured Prolixibacteraceae bacterium
AGTAGTGTAAAATATTTTGTGTAAATGGTTAAAATAAAGAATTAGGTAAGTGCTGCGAGCGTAGCGAGCAGCACTTACCTTTGCGAAAATCCAATGGGTTTTCCAATTGTGAAAAACTTATTACATTTAACCAATATCCGAAAGGAATTTTGCACTATGGATCTCACAGAACAAATGATCGAGCAATTAAAAGCTGATCTCAAAACTGCAAAGACTTATGAAGACTTAATGGGCAAGGATGGAGCCATTAAGAAACTCATCTCTTCGAGCTTGGAACAGATGCTCGAAGCAGAGCTCACCGAACACTTAGGGTATGAACGATATTCCCCAAATGGGAAAAACAGCGGAAATAGCCGTAATGGGAAGACTCACAAAACCCTTAAGAATGATAACGGACAAATTGAACTGACTGTCCCCCGTGATAGAGAAAGCACCTTTGATCCGATTATCGTTAAGAAGTATGAAAGAACCATCGGTCCGATTGAAGAGAAGATCATTTCAATGTACGCCAAGGGAATGACCACAAGAGATATTCAAACCCATCTTACGGAACTCTATGGATTGGATGTCAGCCCAACGCTTATCTCAAACATCACTGACAAGATCGTTCACCTCGCTACAGAATGGCAGAATAGACCATTAGAGACACTTTATCCGATTGTTTTCTTTGATGCTATTCACTATAAAGTCAAAGATGAAATATCAAGGAGAATCGTCTCTAAAGCTGCTTATACCTGTCTTGCTGTTACTCTTGAAGGGAAGAAAGATTTGCTTGGTCTCTGGATAGGTGAAGCTGAAGGAGCGAACTTCTGGCTTGGGGTGCTTACTGAACTCAGGAACAGAGGGGTTCAAGATATCCTCATTGCCTGTATTGATGGATTGAAAGGTTTTCCCGATGCTATTGAAACCATTTTCCCAAAGACAGAAATACAACTTTGTGTTATTCACCAGATACGCAACACCCTCAAGTATATTGCAAGCAAAGACCAGAGAGCATTTATGCAGCAACTTAAAACCATCTATACCGCTCCAACTGAAGAAGCGGCTTTAGAAAAGCTAACCTTACTTGAGGAAACTTGGGGAAAGAAGTATTCTTTAGCACTGAAATCTTGGAAGCAGAATTGGCCGAATCTTTCGACCTTTTTCAAATATCCCCAAGAAATAAGAACCATGATTTACACGACCAATGCCGTTGAGTCTGTGCACCGTCAGTTTAGAAAAGTTACCAAAGCTAGAACCCTGTTCCCACATGACGATGCTCTCAAAAAAATGCTCTTTCTTGCTTACAGGGATTTATCTAAAAAATGGGCTAACCCAACCCCTAATTGGGCTTTTGTTATCTCTCAATTCTCCATTATTTTTGATGACAGAATTGGGGCGTTCTTATGAGTGCTGTACCATTTACACATTTATTTTTACAGACTC
>CAZXQU010000182.1:0-1413 GCA_964642545.1 uncultured Prolixibacteraceae bacterium
CGGAACTGGAACGCTTTTTTTTTCGCAACCGCCTCCACAACTGCAACGCTTGTGCCTTGTTTCCAGAACTCTCAGATCGGGAATAAACCCCGCGTTGCTAGGTTGTTCCGGCAGTTGCTGATGTATTAATTTTTCTTTCTGCGAAAGAATATCAGGCAATAATTTGCCCTGCCCAGAGCTGATCTAAAAACATGCGCCAGGGTATGACATGCACATTCTCCATCAATCGGGGATAGGGATCGTTTGTAACCAGCATCATTTTTTTTACGTTGTATTCTTCGGCAAAGCTTTTAAGTCCTTTACTGTGCCGAGGATTCGCTAATGAGGTAGATTTGACTTCGATGGCTATCTCATGATCGCCAAGAATGAAATCGACTTCAAGTTGAGAAGTGGTACGCCAGTAATGGATCGGGTATTGGATTTGCGTATAATGACTATGGGACTTGAGTTCATTGAAAATAAAGTGTTCGAAGGCTTTCCCATAAGCCTCGTTTCCCTGCTCAATCTTTCCTCTTTTCAGGAGATAATTTGCGATCCCAATGTCGAAATAGTAGAATTTGGGAGAGAGGATTACCCTACGTTTCGGTTTTTTCTGATAAGATGACAAAAAGCGGCCGATTAACGTATCTTCGAGGATTTGAAAATATTCTTTTACAGTGGGTGCGCTCACGCCGCAATCGGTTGCAATATTGGAATAATTCACCATTTCCCCGTTTGAGAATGCTGCCATTTCCAGGAATTTGCCAAATGATGCAACATTTCTGATCCTTGCTTCAGCCATGACCTCATCTTTCAGATAATTGCCCACATAGGATGCAAGCAGGTTCTTTGCATCTTTGATTTGATATAGCTTAGGAAGTAACCCATTATTCAGCGCATGGAGAAGATTAAAATCCGGTATTTCGGGATAGCAAAGAGGGTATAATTCATAGCGCATAGCTCGGCCCCCCAGTAGATTGCCTCCCCTCCTGATGATTTTTCTTGGGCTTGAGCCACTCAGGATAAATTGCCTGTGATGATTGGATATAAGCCAATGAACTTCATTCAGCAATTTAGGAATGCGCTGAATTTCATCGATTACAATCATCTGAGATGGATCAGATGTACGTACGATTTCTGATAACAGGGATGGATTCCGTTGAAACCGTTCAAATTCCTTCCCGAGCAAGAGGTCGAAATAGAGTGCATGAGGATACAGGTATTTCACTAATGTGCTTTTTCCTGTTTGCCGGGCTCCCCATAGAAAAGCACTTTCGTTCCCTAAATCTTGAAAAAATTGTTTGCGAATAAACATGATAAACGAAATATATAGTTTAAAAATACATGATAATCGAAAGTAGACAAAGATAATATATTTTTTGATTTTTCTTTTTTTTCTTGTCCTCAGCCGGACGGGCCTCGCAACCGCCTCCA
>CAZXQU010000183.1:0-1406 GCA_964642545.1 uncultured Prolixibacteraceae bacterium
TGTTATACCAGAGGACGATCTCATGGGGCTTGATGGTCTGGTTGAGGACCCGCTCCACCTGTTCCTCGAGATTATGGGGCCTTGCCCAGGCGGTCAGTATGATGGAAATCTTAGGTTTCATAATAAATAGGCATCAGGCATTGGACGTCAGGCGTCAGTTTGTGTTGAGTGCCGCGACATCGTAAATGGAAAAATGTGCCAATACATCGTGGGCATGGGGTAGGGGAGCCTTCAGGCTCCCGCGTTTTACTGGTGCGGCGTCCGTCTCAGCGAAATCGCCGCAGAATATTATCAGATATTCATTAAATATCAATCGCATAATTCTGAGCCGACAATCACGGTTTCATTCGTGATTATTCGCAGCAGAATGTATTATTCATGAGGGTAGGGGCGCCTTTAGGCGCCCTCGGGAGGGTGAAGCCTCCCCTACCCAATGCGATTTTATTGACCACGATATTTTTCACAAGCCAAAATAACGAGCGGTTTAAATAATTGCGGGGCTGTGATATATGATCAAGCCTGTTTTTTATTTTAAGCGACATAACAATAAAGAAAAAAACTATGATCAAAATCGTTTCCGGCTTCAGTTATCCCGCCGGCTCTACTCTGGCTCTGGTCAATTTGTGCAATCAATTGAACGACAGAGGCCATGGCTGCGTGTTCTTTGGGCCGGACCGCTGGCATCTTGATAAATGCAAATCGGCAGGTACGGCTGATTTCAAGCCCGAAAAGGGAGATGTCATCATTGTGCACAACATCCAGCTGTTTTCGTCGGCTGATTTATACAGGATACACGATCAAATTGAAAAACTTCGAAAAAAGACGGGACGGATCTCTCTTAAAGAGATGATCCTCAAGAGGATTCCAGGCTCACGAAAGCACGCCGGCATCAAGCTTATCCTGAGCTGCCAGGGAAACGCCCTTTTCCCCATCCGCCGGTTGAACCATGCTCTCTTTGACAAAATTCACTATGTTCATGAATCTCAGATCCATTATCACAAAGTAAAACACGACCATTTCATCTGCCCCAATTTCGATAACCCTTTGATCGCGTCAAGGCAAAAACCCGACAAGGTTGCGGGAGTGATAGGAAGCATCAGAAAAGAGAATCGAACGGATTTATCCGTTGAAAAAGCCCTGCAGGATGGAATGAACACTGTCATTCTATACGGTTATTTGTTCGATCCGGTGTATTATTATGATGCGATTGAGCCGCTGACCAGAAAATATCCCGGTCGGATCAAATTCGCCGGATTTGTGGATAACAGGCAAAAAGTGTATGATTCCATATCTGATGTTTATAATACGGTCAGCAAGTCTTGGAGCCCGGTCAAGAGGGAATGCAATCTGACGCACACTCGCTTTCACGGGCCGGATGCTTATAGGGAAGAAGAATCGATGACCAA
>CAZXQU010000184.1:0-1376 GCA_964642545.1 uncultured Prolixibacteraceae bacterium
TTAAGGTATTTATGAAATTATTTCGACCTTTGAGTTTTTATCCATGTCATGATTTTTCAAGACCAAACGCAAACGATCTATTCTCTGTCAAAACTGGCTGAAGGGCTTCGTTTTGCGATTTACCGTGCGTTTCCCGATCAATTTTGGGTTCAGGCTGAGATAGCCAAATTGAATATTTACCCCCGGAGTGGTCATGTTTACCTTGATCTGGTTGAAAAGGATGGTGGAGTTACTTTGGCGCAGATGCGTGGGATTATTTGGGCTAATGATTATTCTGCGATCCGGGAGAAATTTGAAAGGGAGACCCGGGAACCATTCAGGGAAGGTTTAAAGATTCTATTCCTTGCACGGTTTAATTTTCATGCGTCATACGGATTATCGCTCTGGATCAGTGATGTTGAACCCTCATTTACCCTCGGAGATCTTTCTCGTTTAAAGCGGCAAACTATTGAACGGTTGCGTCAGGAAAATCTTTTCGATAGGAACAAACAGCGGTTGATCCCATCACTTCCACTTCGTATCGCAGTGATTTCAGCTGAGACCAGCAAAGGGTATCTCGATTTCATCCAGGTTATCCGCCAGCATCAGATCGCTTACAGGTTTGAAATAACACTCTTCCCGGCATTACTTCAGGGCGATAAGGCGGTGGAGTCTATCAGGGAGCAGCTTCTAAGGATCCTGGATCCCGGACTCCAGATGCCGGATAATTTGATATCAGGTACAAGAGTTCAATCCGGCATCCGGCATCCGGCATCCGGTTTTGATCTCGTAGCGATTATTCGCGGAGGGGGAGATGAGATCGGTCTGACCTGCTTTGACAATTACGAACTCGCAAAGGATATCTGTACCTTCCCACTGCCGGTTGTGACCGGGATTGGCCACTCAACGAACGAAACTGTGGTTGAGATGGTAGCCGCTCTGAATCGGATTACGCCTACCGAGGTAGCCTATGACCTGCTTGCCCGGCTGGACCAGGTATACGAACAGTTGTCCAGGTATTCAGAAAGCCTTCATACCTTTACTCGTGGATTTGTAAGGAGGCATCTTAGTGATATCGAACACCAACTGAAGAGCTTAAGGTTGCTTGCCAGCCATTTCTTTTCTTCCCGGAAGTCTTTGTTGAGTGGATTAGAGAGTCAAGTCCGGAGTCTTGACCCGAAAAAGATATTGCAACGTGGATATAGTATGACGTATGATCACGAAGGCAGGATACTTAAGGATGCCTCTGCAGTTAACGCAGGGGATAAGATACATACAGAACTGGCAAATGGAACTATAAAAAGCACCGTAGACCCATGAAAAAAGAGGAGACATACGATTTCGCCATGACCGAACTTACCACGATCATTCGTGAACTGGAAGATGAGGCCATTTCA
>CAZXQU010000185.1:0-1372 GCA_964642545.1 uncultured Prolixibacteraceae bacterium
TCACTCTGTCTCGAAACAACATGATATTCCTGTTTTTAAAATATTCGCATCGACGTTATTATTCTGGGGTTTATCATTAACAGGTCTTGGAATATTATTCTTTCTAAACAATTATACAGCTCCGAAAGTTCTTCTTTTTATTGGTCTATTTACAGTTTTCTTTTCCAGTATCATTTTGTTTACTAAGTATTTAAAAGACACAAATGGAAATATCAGAGGTCAAATATTGAGAATTATTATTTGGTTCTCTCTTGGATTATATTGCCTATTAAGCTGGTTTTCTATGACATAAATCAATTTGAGGAAAATAATGAGACTAAATGATTTAAACCGAAACATAGTATCTTCATTCATATTAAATGCTTAGATTGATCAAAGATTGGCAATCTTGATCATGTTACGAATCTTAACAACCTGGTAAATACAATCAAGTCAATCGGTAAAGAAAATAAAGAAAAATTCTGGGCCTAATAAATAAGGCTTCGTGTGGTACGCAAAGCGTACCCAACATGAAGCCGTTGTTGCACGGAATCCCACGCTGGCTAAGCAATGTATTGAATATGGGATTTAAGTCAAATGGGAGGGTCAGTTCCGTAATAAGCCGAAAGAAACATCGCGTGTTTCAGACACCGAGCTGATCAAAAAGAGGGAAAAACCAAGGGGAGAAATTTGTTGATTCTGAGTTTTTTGTGGTAATAAGCAATACACGATCAGGTCCATTTTCTGAACATTTAAAAAATTACTGCTGTTTTCTGGTTGCATCTTTTGGATTTATAGCCTTTAACGGCGGACCTCTGACAGGGCCAGAACGTTCGATGGTAATCATTTTTCCTTTCTTACAATGAGGGCACAAATCCGGATCATAACTCAGATGATCACGACAGATCTGCTTCCAATCTTTTTTTATGTTCCCGGTCGTATTTACTACTCCCAGAGTCCCCTGAATACTCCGTAATTGTCCTCGTTTCGTAGCTGAGAGCAATCCAAAGTGGCGGATCCGAACATAGCCCCTGGGCAATATATGCTGACAGAATCGGCGAAGGAACTCAAGACCCGAAAGGGTCATCTTTTTTTGCCGATTGTCCCGATAGTCATGATATTTGAACCTTACCCCGTTTTCATCAATCGAAAGGAGCCGGTGGTTACTGATGGCAGTTTTATGTGTGTACCGGCCAAGGTATTCAACCACCTGCTGCGGGCCACCAAATGGTTCTTTGGCATATACCACCCAATCGGTTTTTTTAAGTTCCCGCTCGAATGATGGTTCAAGCTGGCGGCGTTTATTTAGGGCTGCAACGAATTTAGCACGAAAAACTGTGGAGAGGTTTTCAACCGGAAAGAGATATGCTTTTCCGGTTTTGGATATTTTTAC
>CAZXQU010000186.1:0-1361 GCA_964642545.1 uncultured Prolixibacteraceae bacterium
TCTCCTGACAATCAACGAGATCATCAACCGGGGGTTCGATGGGCAGCATTTCCTGATCGGGGTAGGGGAACATCTAAGGAACCTTTTAGTGTGTCAGGATGCGGCCACGGTCATGCTTTTGGAGATCAGCGCCAATCTGCATCAAAAATATATTGAACAGTCGGTCCGCTGCTCGCCATTATTCCTGTTAAAAGCCCTTGAGATACATAACCAGTTCGACCAAAGCTATAAAACCAGCAATAATAAGCGGTTGCAGCTAGAACTGGCACTATTGCAGATCTGCACTTTGGCTGTCGTGGCAAATCCCGCAGGCGGCGAAAAAAAAAACTCCCTGATTCCCCCGGAAGGGGTTAAAACAGAGAGTAATGAAACTGCATTTCCCGTTTCGTCTAAGATAGAAGTTAAAAAACCGGCTGTAAGCCCGGGTCCGCCTGCTGATCGTCCCCCCACATCTGTTTCTGGTTCCCGTACCATCTCCATCAAACCTGAAAATCATATACCAAAAATTGTTAAAGGCGGGGAAAATGGCAGCAGTCCTGAGCATGTTGCACAAAATGATTTTAACCAGGAAAAGTTGGAAAAAGTCTGGACCTATTACACGGAAAGCATTGCCCAGCAATATCCTAATTTTTACAGTATCCTTTCCACCCGAAAACCAATGCTGAAGGAGAATTTCATCATTCAACTCCGGATCGACAATCGGGCACAGGAATTGACCCTCAAGGAAAGAAAGGGCGATTTGCTGGATTTTCTTCGTGGGGAATTACGGAATCAGAAGATTCAACTGGAAACTGATCTTGTTGAATCGGTCAGCCAGTCGAAGCCTTACACTGCCGAAGACAAATACCGCGTAATGGTGGAGAAGAACCCGGAATTAAAGACGTTGAGAGATAGTTTAGATCTGGAACTGGAGTTATAGTTGACAGTTGACAGTTGACAGAATAGGTAACTGTCTACTGTCAACTGTCAACTGCCTACTCTTTGTGAACCGGATTCGCCGTATTATCTTCAATATTCACCGGTAACAGAACAGCTTCAACGATATTCCCGCTAAAGAACTGCTGTGCGGCAGCCTTCAGGGATTCCCGTGTCATACCGTTCACATAATTTTCGTATTCAAGATATTCGGTCAGGTCTGTCTGATAATAATCCTTATTCTTGATAATGTTCATCCAATAGTGATTCTGACGGAGATTTTCCTGGTGCACTTTGAGTTTATTTTCGATCACACCGTGGAGGTCCTTTTCAGTGGGGCCTTCGGTTCTCAGCTTTTCTATCTCCTGGTAAACGATGTCTTTCAGCTTTCCGGTATTTTGCGGGTCACAGTCGCAATAGATCACAACTGAATAATTTTCATAAGG
>CAZXQU010000187.1:0-1357 GCA_964642545.1 uncultured Prolixibacteraceae bacterium
AAGATGTCATGGTGAGCGATGTCACAGTGAGCTTGTCGAACTGCGAACCATGAACGTCCCGTATCAAGTACGGGACAAGCTTTTGAATAGCCTGATGAAAAGAGTGTTTTTCAACACCCTTATAGGGGGATCTGTCCGATCAGACCCGGCGCCTCTGCTCGTATTGCGCCCGGGCCTTTTTCTCGTCTTTTTCCAGATGGCACCGCTTGTATTTTTTCCCGCTGCCGCACCAGCAGAGCTCGTTGCGGCCGGGTTCTTTTCTGTCCTTTTCTGCTTTGTTGTTGAAATTGAAGAAACGCTCCAGCAGCTTCATGTCAAAATCTATCTCTCCTAATGGTATTGTCGTTCCCTGCCTGAGGCGGAGAACCTGTAAAAAAAAGAAAGGCGTCATCCCTGATCACATCAGGCATGACGCCTGCGCCGCAAGCAATAATTCTAATATCTGCGTCCGCCGCCTCCTCCTCCTCCGCGACCGCCTCCTCCTCCGCCATAACCGCCGCGGCCTCCGCCGAAGCCTCCTCTGCCGCCGCCGCCCGTCCTTGGACGGTCGCGGTCTTTTTTCGGCCGGGCTTCGTTGACGGTGATGGTTTTTCCGGAGAGCTCGCCGCCGTTGAATTTCTCTACGGCCGCCTGCGCTTCCGCCTCGGTTTCCATCTCCACGAAGGCAAATCCTTTCGACATTCCCGTGTATTTGTCCTTGATGATATTGACGGACTGGACCTTCCCCACTCCGGAGAAGTTGACCCTCAGGTCTTCTTCCGTGACGTCATCTGAGAGATTTCCGATGTAAAGATTCTTATTCATACTGCATCCTCCTTTTGTTGATTCTTCTTTTCAAAACCGGATTTACGTCAGGGTAAAAAAAAGCCACCAACGCTCTTAGAGTATGGTGGTCAGCCTCTACGCTTGAAGTTTCTCGATCCCGCTTTCCCGCTGCACCCTGACCGAACAAGAAAATTACCGGGATGCAGTTCAATTATGCGCTTCTTATATGACGGCGAACCGCCTGAAGTCAAGGTATTTTATGCTCTTGGTTTCCACGCGGTCTTCGCCCGGAGGAGTTCCTGACCGTTTCCTTCCCGTAAAATAACGTGGAGAAAGGACAGGCCTTTTTCTTTCAGCTTCAGGCATCTGGCCAGGACACGATCCCCTGAAAAGGCCTCCGCAATGTAATTGACCTCCAAATCTGTCAGGACGGCGTTATCGAGAATATCAGGGGGAAGGCTTCCCATCACCCACTTGATGTAACGGACATTGTTGACATGCCGGTTGAAATCGAGATCGCCGTGCCTGACGCGGAAGGTCTCCTCGTGATCGTGTCCGTTGAGGCCGGGAAGCTTGCCGAGGTCATTGATGA
>CAZXQU010000188.1:0-1347 GCA_964642545.1 uncultured Prolixibacteraceae bacterium
CAGCCACCTCCGAAACACCGGATCCTCAAACAGATACGTTTCTCCGGTTTTATCAAGAATCCCTTTTTTCATCAACACCGAAACCGAACGCTGAATCCCCGACGAGGTATGCAATTTGTGCCTGTCCAAATAGGCTTTAGAATAGATGCCCTTGTCTTCGCGTGCGACAGCCAGCAACGTTTGCTGCTGTGTAAAACTGACCGATTCCCATAGGGCACGGAAATAGTCCTCCTGGTTTCCCATCATCCGGTCGAATGCTATGTTGATGATCGCCTCATCCAGTTGTTTGTGTAATATGGCGCACTCCAACACCTCAAAAGCCAGATATTGAACATAAAAAGGAATTCCATCCACCTCCTCAACAATCCGTGATACAAGGCTCTCCGGAGTTGAAAAACCGGCTTTCTTCATCCCCGACTGCAAAAACGGAACCCAACGTTCAATGGGTATCTTTTGCAATCGTACCAACTTCCCAAAATTGTAAAATGCCCTGTTTTTTCGTGTAACCATGGCAAGCAACAAATGTTTTCGGCTCCCCATCAACACATAGTTTACCTGCTGATGATGTTGAATACAGGCCCTCAACTCCTTTTCAAACGACTCCCCGTTCAACCCCTCGATCTCCTGAAATTCGTCAAAAATGACAACCCATCTCTTTTTTCCGGCCAGCTTCTCGGGCAGGTGAACAACCTCTTCGAACAGGGCTGTCGGATTAGACGATGCCATATCCAGTGATAACACCGGTTTGCCCTCCAGATCCATTGTCAAAACCGGACGAGCCGAACGGATCAACCTTGATAATTGCTGTAACGTACGTTCCCAACGAGTCGATTTGGCAAAAATGGCCCGCAAATATGAGAGTAGAAACTTTTCCCGTGAATTGATCTGAAAAAAATCCATATAAACAACCGTGATCCCCTTCTCTTCCAATTGTTCCGCTACACGGTGAATCAAGGATGTTTTGCCATACCTTCGGGGAGAATACAATACGATGTTGGCTCCACCTTCCAACGACAGGGTCAACTCCTCCAGTTCACGCTCACGGTCAATAAAATACGGTGGACGAACCACGCCACCATACCTGAAAGGCCCTTTTTTCATAGCTCGTTACGATTATCCAATATTGAATAATTCATTTTTGAATAACAAAGATACAGGTTTTTTTCGCTTTTCGCTTTTCGCTTTTCGCGAAGTAAGTCCCCTTCAGGGGATTTAGGGGTTATCCCGTATCGCCTATCCCGCATCACTCAAGATCCAGCACTATTTTCAGATTTCGTTGCACTTTCATCGCTATTTCCTGGGATACCATTCCCACCTTTTTCAAGAGTCTTTTGTTATCAATAGCTC
>CAZXQU010000189.1:0-1299 GCA_964642545.1 uncultured Prolixibacteraceae bacterium
AGCTGTGTTGCATGATTAATCTATAACCTTAAGAATTCTATATTTTGATCTATATTCTTCTAAATGCTTAATTAGCTCTTTTGGTTTTTCCTTAAACAATACTACTCCTTTGGCTAGTCTTTCGCACTTTGTTGGATCTAAAATACCCTTTCTAAAATAGGAATATTCTCCGAAGTTCGATTGATCTGAAAAACCATATAGTTTTCTGTTAAACTCTAACCTTTTTTTAGGAACAATTGATTCAAACCCATAAATTAAAAGATATTTCATAATCTCTTTATAAAAACACAATATTTAAATATTACTGTATATCTGTACAGTATATACATACAGTAATATGGTAAAAAAGAGGAAATATATAGACAATCGTAACTGGAAAGAATACAATGAAGAGCTAGTTATGCGAGGCTATTTCTACTTTAATCCGGAATTTTTATTAAAATGGAATGAGGAAAGAAGGCAAATAAATACTGGAAAGGTAGGAGAACCTTATCTTTATCCAGAATCTATGATTAAGTTTTTAGCAATTTTGCATTCTAAATTTGATTTTAGAAGTTTAGAGGGACTTATGAGAAATTTATCTGAAACTTATACTTTTCAATTTCCAGTTATTAGCTACTCTCAAATTTCCCGTCGCTATAATGCTCTTAATATTGATTTTAGAATACTCAAGGAAGATATGAAAGATTACTTAGAAGTTGGTGTTGATGGCTCTGGAGAAAAATCTACAAAAAGAGGCGGATGGATGAGAGAAAAATGGAAGGTAAAGAAAGGCTGGATTAAGGTTGTTATAATGGGTTGCAAAAACAAAGAAGGTAAAAAGTATGTTATTGATATTCAGGTTGGAACTGAAACTTTGAATGAAAGAAGAGTCGCAAGAATGATGATTAAAAGAAACCATAATAATATAGGTAAATTTGACGCTGATGGATTACATGATTGTAAAGAAACATTCAATCTTTGCAAAGAATATGATATTTGTACTGCTATAAAAATAAGGAAAAATGCTCAAACAAGGTCCTTTGGAAGTCCAAAAAGAAGAGAAGAAGTTTTAATTTACAAAAGTATGCCGCATGAGGAATGGGTTCGAGAGAAAGGCTACGGAAACAGGTGGCCAATTACAGAAGGCATATTTTCTGGTTGCAAAAGAATATTTGGAGAAGATGTTAGTGCAACCAAGAAAAAGAATATGTATCATGAAGTGAAAGTAAAATTCTGGGCATATAATCAATTAATAAATTTAAAGAATTAAGAAAGGAAGAGAATTATGTTAATTTTAGGTAATCATGCAACACAGCT
>CAZXQU010000190.1:0-1281 GCA_964642545.1 uncultured Prolixibacteraceae bacterium
TCTGGTCCCAGATGTTTTTGATCTCTTTATCCTTAAAAAGCAGCCAGCTTTTATAGAGATATTCATAATAGCTGTCGATGCAGCACCCGATATGGCTAATGCTGTCAGTCCAGGCTCCCGTTTCCACATTAATGCTCTTGCCGATCAGCCCGATGGAAGACCTCCGGTTGAAAATAGCCAGGCTAGCATTTTTTGCTTTTTCGAAATAAACCGGGTTCCCCGTAAATCGGCTCAGCATGCCCATTTCCAGCAGGCAAGAGCCGCCTTCGGCCATGTTCACCACTTCTCCTTTAGCTTCTCCCGTTTTAAGATTTACCCAATAGTAGGGGATGCCAGTAGGGGAACTGAAAGCAGGGATCAGTTTTTTTCCGAAATCTTCCGCTTTTGCCAGCACTTTCTTGTCTCCGGAAAACTCGTACATCGCTAGCAAACCACCAAGAATGCGGATATTGACTTCGAAAGTCTTCACAAATAGATCTTTATCAAAATCAATACTATCGACCACATAACGCTGAACTTCCTCCGCCTCCTTGTCAAGTCCCATCACCTTCATGGTGCTGTAAGCATCAATGGGTGATATGTGCAACGACTGTTCGTACCAGTCCATATAACTTTTTGAGACGGGAAGCAGCACATCATGACCCCAGGCATAGGTTTTATAGGCATTCCAGGAACGGACAAACTCCGCCTTGATCTTTTCAGCCATGATCTGGTCCGCCTGCCTGTTTTTCTTTTCGGTTATCTGGCAGCCGGGAAATGCAATCAATCCTACTAAAATGAGCTGGAATAGTTCTTTCATTTCAGTTCAAAGTTCAAAGTTCAAAGAGCAAAGTTAAAGTTTCTTAGTTCTATAGTTTAATAACAACTTTGCCCTTTGCCCTTTAAACTGAAATTCCTAACTACATTATTACAACCTTCTCTGTCGTCTGCTGCCCGTTAAATTTCAATACGCAGTAATAAATGCCTGCCGGCAGTTCTGAAACATCCAGCCGGATGAAGTGCCGCCCTTCATCATATCTTCCCGGATCATTGCTATAAATGCTCTGTCCGACCTGGTTCAGTAATTTTATCGAGACATCACCGGCCTTTTTCAGGGTCAAATTCAGAAACGCGACTGTGGCGACAGGGTTTGGATAGATGGACAATTCAAAAGGCAAAGCTTCGGCCGGTTCCTTCAAGCCGACAAAAACATCCTTATCAATAGTCATGTGCATCATATTGTTCTGTACCTTGTCGTGGTTGGTAAGCCATTCGGCAATACCCGGGAAAGGATCTTCCTGG
>CAZXQU010000191.1:0-1276 GCA_964642545.1 uncultured Prolixibacteraceae bacterium
GGTTCGAATCCCATTCTCTCCGCCAGGATTTTTAATAACCTAACTCCCTGTTAAGGGGCCCTGCCAGGTCATCAAATAACTTCAGCTGTTCCTGATTAAAATTTTGTTCCCAGCCGGTATCAAGCCTGATTGATGTAGGGCCTCCGAATGTCCCGGGATTACCCCCAAGCATGTGAAACGGACCCTCCATTGTCAGCATTTTTTCCTGGAAGGGGATTTCCATAAAATCACACAAGCGATTTAATTCACGCTCTGTATTCCTGCAAAGTTCTTCATACCGAACGAGGATTTTATCTCCTGAACTGATGCCTTTTATTGATGCTTGCTGAGTCTCCATATGAAAACGCCATGACTTCACTGTATCGGCAAACGATTTCTTCTCATCCTTGAGCCACGAATTCACTGTGCCTCTTCCATCCCTCACCAATGTAATGACTTTTACCGGGAAAGGTTTTTTGGTGATGAGATGATTTAACCTCGTAGTCGTTTTACTGGCATCCAGAAAAAGGATTCCGGGATGTAAAAATTGGTCGGATAGCATTTCGAGAAGAGCTATTGAATTATCCATTGCCATTTTCATATGGTAGGGATACCCGTTTTTAAATCCTGTTGCCAGATCCAAAAGGAATTGGTTATGATGGATCAAGGCAAAGGAGGAAAGCTTTACCAACCCTCTCTGCAGCCTGGATGTGTCGTAATCAAACGGATAAACCAGTGTTGGATAATGATCCACCCGTGGATGCAGCTTCACCGCTACCTTACCCCATAAATCACATTCCCTGATGGGTTTCCCGCACGTGCAGGATGCATTTTGCATAAGGGCCTGACCAAACAAGACAAACTCTCCCAGCGCAAAAACCCCCTCATGTGAACCAAGCAACATCGAGAGCAGGGTAGATCCGCTGCGTGGGAGAGATGATATATAGATCGTATTCATCGCAAATCCAATAAAAGAAAATACCCATCGGACTGTGCCTTTTCAATCAAGATACAATCCATGGGTAGTTTCAACTAATACCTGAAGAAAAATTTCTTAAACTATTTCAATGGTAGTTATCCTGCATTGAAATAGACAGGTAAATCTTAACTGTAAAAATAACCACAAGTGCCAGCGCTAGCCTTATTATTCACCTGTGAATTATAAAAAGGGCTGCCGTCGCAAGCGAGTGCAGTTTTTTCAAAAATTTCCTTTACCTCAATCATGGGTTTTTCCCATTTCAAGGGGGTTTCGTTTTTGTTCTCCATAGTCATTTGTTGTTAGTGGAACTACGTTAAA
>CAZXQU010000192.1:0-1269 GCA_964642545.1 uncultured Prolixibacteraceae bacterium
TATGATGTACCCCGAAAATTGGAGATAAAAAAGACATAATTTAAGGTGGCAAAAAAGCAAAAAAAGCAAGGAGCCACGAGATGACCAGAATGAGAAAAACATTCAGTAATGAGTTCAAGGCAAGAGTAGCCTTGGAAGCAATAAAGGGGTACAAAACCATTAACGAGTTAACGAAAGAATATCAAGTACATCCAAATGCAATCAGCAAATGGAAGAAACAACTTCTTGAGAGTGTCCCGGAAATATTTAGCGGAAAACGAGGACCGAAAACAGAAGAAAATACCGAGCTGACAGATCAGCTCTACAGACAAATTGGAAAGCTGCAAGTGGAATTAGATTGGCTTAAAAAAAAACTCAACACTTTCGGTTGATCAAAAGCGATCGTTGATAGAATCAACAAATTCAGTGCTTACAAAAAAAGCACAATGTTCTTTGATAGATTTGAATTTCTCAAGTTACTATTACCACCCGTTAGGAATAACGGAAGAAGAACTCGAGTTAATGGCAAAGATAGACCGGATTTATACAAAGACTCCCTTTTATGGTGTAAGAAAAATAACCGAAGAGCTAAGAAGACAAGGTGATATTTACAACCATAAAAGAATCGGGCGGTTGATGCATCTTATGGGCATACAAGCAGTTACACCGAAAAGAAACTTAAGTAAGCCGAAGAAAGATCATTTAGTTTATCCCTATTTGCTTAGAGATGTAAAGATCACAGAAACAAACCAAGTCTGGAGTACTGACATCACGTATTTGCCGATTTATAAAGGATATGCCTATCTGGTAGCGGTAATAGACTGGTTCAGTAAATTTGTTTTGAGCTGGGAATTATCAACCGGATTAGATGTTTACTTTTGCTTAGAAGCTTTGGATAGGGCTTTAAGACAAGGTAAACCCAAAATATTCAACACTGATCAAGGCAGTCAATTTACGAGTAAGTCTTTTACCGAGAGAGTTATTGGCGATAAAATTCAATTGAGTATGGACTCTAAAGGCAGAGCGTTAGACAATATTTTCATTGAAAGACTTTGGCGCAGCTTAAAATATGAAGATATTTATCTGAAGGATTATCAGTCATTGGAAGAATTAAGACAAGGACTCAAAGACTACTTTTATTTTTACAATTATGAACGAGTTCATCAAAATCTAAGGTACAAAACGCCAGCGGAAGTATTTTTTAATTAATAAAAAAATCAGGTATTTTTAACTAACAAAATCCACCTTAAATTGGCGCCGGAATAACTCCTATCTTTGGGGTACAGTTAA
>CAZXQU010000193.1:0-1265 GCA_964642545.1 uncultured Prolixibacteraceae bacterium
GTGGACTGCTCCGGATGTGCTGACTGACCAGGCCGTTATCAGGATTGCAGATGCGACAGATTCTACATCTTATGGTTTGAGTCCAGTTTTTTCCATCGTGGAATTGCCTACTATCAGCCTTACTTCACCTAATGGAGGTGAAGTGTGGAACTATTCTGAGATTGCAACTGTGAGCTGGACCGGGACCAATCTCCCGGCCTATGTTTATATCGATTTTTCTGCCGATGGAGGTCAGACATGGTCAGGTCTTGGGTATGGGTATGGTACTGAAACAGGTGGGAATGCCGAAGTATATGTGCCTTATATATCTACAACGACCGCCATGGTCAGAGTTTATGACTATTATTACGATGTCGTCATGGACGAAAGCGACCAGATGTTTACGGTGAATGTCCCCCCGGTTATTGTTTATTATCCTTATGAAGGTTACTCATTCTACAATAAGAGCCAGACCTACCTGAGTTGGCTGGCCGCAGATGATATCAGTCTGTTAAATATTGACCTGTCATCTGATAACGGACAAACCTGGCAGACGGTGGCTCAAGACATCGATGCCACGCAATCATATTACTACTGGACTGTGATGGGAATACCTTCCGAATCATGCGTTATACGCATTTCTGATGCTGCCGACCCGTCAAGGTTTGGACTGAGCGCTATGTTTACTATCCTTGAAACACCGGTTATCACCCTTTCTTCTCCTCTTGGAGGTGAAATATGGAATACCGGGTCGGCTTATAACATTTCCTGGTCCTATGACAATCCATCAGCTTACTATGTATACCTTGAATATTCGGCAGATAATGGCCAGACATGGAATTACATCAGCTATGTGGTTATCGAAGATATTCTGGGCAGCTATGAATGGATTACCCCCGATATTTCATCAAACCAATGCCTGATAAGAGTTTCCGATTATTATCTGGATTTTGTCTCTGATACCAGTAATGTGTTCAGCATCCTTACTTACCCTGAAACACCTATCTGCATGGTGTCGGTCGACAGCACGACAAATTATAATGTCATCGTTTGGGAAAAGCCGGTTTCTTCATTAATCAATAAATTCATCGTTTACAAAGAGAGCGATGAGGCTGGAATTTATGAACCTATTGGAATAGTGAATTATAGTGATTTAGCCATCTTCACTGATACCAATTCGAATCCGAATATGAAATCATACCGGTATGAACTAGGTTTTGAAGATGCTGATGCCATATTTTCCCTGCTGGCGACCTGCACCAGACGATCCATCTTTCGATCAACCA
>CAZXQU010000194.1:0-1224 GCA_964642545.1 uncultured Prolixibacteraceae bacterium
CAGCGGGGCAGCTGAAATCGACATGGAATTGAAAGCTGAAAATTTTGATGCGGAATTCAGCGGGGCTTCTGAAATAGAATTCAGGGGGACTTGTAAGACCGGTTATATCGAGATCTCGGGTGCATCGGAATTCGATGCGGAAGGTCTTGAATTCCAGGATCTCACTATCGAACTCAGCGGGGCCTCTGATGCCAAAATATGTGCCACCGGCAAACTGAACATCGACGCTTCCGGCGCATCTTCCATCAGGTACAAAGGGAATCCCCCGAATATTTCGGTCGACGAGTCAGGAGCTTCCAGCGTGAAACCGATGTGAGTTGGTTATTCGTTATTGGTTAGTGGTCAGGAATGAAGAGACGTTGCATGCTACGTCTCGACAAATACGGGATTTTTTTCCTAATAGCCACTAACTGATAACTAATAACTTATTCTATCATTGCTAAAAAATCATCCTCCGTAATAACATTCACGCCCAACGCCCGGGCCTTTTGCAATTTGACAGGTCCCATGTCTTCACCGGCCAGCAGGAAGTCGGTTTTACCTGAGATCGACCCGGTGTTTTTTCCGCCATATTTCTCAATCATCTCCTTAAGCTGGTCCCTGGAGAATTTCTGGAAAACCCCGCTGATTACGAAGGTCTTGCCGCCCAGTTTGTCTTCTGTCACAATGGGTCCGGATTTTTCAAGCTGAAAAGAAATTCCCTTTTCACGAAGCCGCTCAATAACTTTCCGATTGAATGGATTTGCAAAGAATAATACTATTGATCCGGCAATTTTTTCACCAATCTCTTCAACTTTTTTTAGTTCATCAAAACTGGCTTGTATGATCAGGTCGATGCTGCCAAAATGATAGGCTAATTTCTTTGCGACGGTTTCACCTACGAACCTTATGCCCAATGCGTAAAGGACGCGGTCGAAAGGGGTGCTTATTGATTGTTCAATGCCCTGAAGGATATTGCTGACAGTTTTTTCACGGAAACCGATCTTTCTTTCTTTCTGTCCCTCTTCGGCTTCGTAAATCTTTTCAAGGCCCAGCAACTGCTCATATTTCAGATCGTACAGATCGGCTACATTGCCGATCAAACCTTTATCAAAGAGCAGTTCAACCTTGCCTTCTCCCAGGCTGTCGATGTTCATGGCCCTCCGGCTGATAAAATGCTCCAGTTTTCCTTTGATTTGCGGCGGACAGCCGTATTCATTCGGGCAATAATAAGCAGCTTCATTT
>CAZXQU010000195.1:0-1222 GCA_964642545.1 uncultured Prolixibacteraceae bacterium
GTCCTGGTGGGGCTACACTCAATTAACATAAAGCCTTGTAGATTAACGATCTATGAGGCTTTTATCTTTACGGGGGACTCTACAGGGGACTCTGAATTTAGAAAAATGTAGTTGTTCTTCATTGATAGAATATCATCCAATTGGAAGATCACAATCAATATGCTAAGATAAGAATAATATCTGAGATGGTAGATAAACAGAAGGTCTCAGGTTCAAGTCCTGAAGGGGAGCAAACAGTATCAGCCACTTACAAGTCTTTTGTAGGTGGTTTTTTTATTTATGGTAACTACGGTCGTTAAACTTCTATCCTCAAATAGGGAGCATGGGGTTACAGGTTCGAACCGAAGCTCACGAGGACGAAGTCCGAGTAATTCTGACACCACGACCAACAACGACAAGGGTTTCAGAGAAATTTGAAACCCTTTTTCTTTTACGGTTTACATAAAAGGATACATTGTTTACCTTGCCACAACCATCGTTTTAGGCACAGATTTGTTTCCATGGTGATCCAACACATATAGATTCCTGCCGGTAAGGTGGATAAGTCAGTGAGATGAAAAAATATTTTTTTCGTATATTGTGCTCGAATTTAATCTTGTAGTATTAACCAAATTAGAAACCTATGAAAAAATTTTTACATTTAGTCACGCTTTCCATTATTTTTTTAATGATGACAGCGAATGTTGGTATCGCCCAACAGATCATTTGTGTTGACCGCGATGGAAGTACCCAGGCTCCTGATTCCTACGCTGATGATTGGCAATACCTGCAGCCCGCCCTGGATGAGCTGGGATACACGTATGACTATTTCGAAGTAACCGATCTGGCCAATGACGGACCGGATGCAGCTACCATGGCCGAGTATAATATCGCGTTCTGGTTCACCGGTGAAGTCTGGTCAGATAGTCAAACTCTCACCGATAACGATGAATATGAAATTTTGCTCTACCTTACCCTCTACGGGGGAAACCTGTTGCTTTCAGCCCAGGATTTTCTGTGGGACAAATATCCCAATGCAGGTACACTCTATCCAGGAGAATTTCCTAGTGATGGTCTTGGCTTGGCGGAAGTAGAGCAGGATATCTGGGTTTTAAAAACCGACACAGGGAATGTCATGGGTGCTGGTGGTTCCTGTATCGCAGGAGTTCCTTTCACTATAATAGATATCTATACGGAAGAGGCCGATGAAGGGCTTTATATAGATAACATCCTGCAAACCCAG
>CAZXQU010000196.1:0-1218 GCA_964642545.1 uncultured Prolixibacteraceae bacterium
ATGAAAAGTCCTATCACAGGGAAAGAAATGACGTTGACCAAAGAAAAAAGGTCACTGGAATTTAGAAAAGATGCATTTGGTGTTATTTTTCATCATTTCAAATGCGAGAATAGTGGAGAAAAATTTACCACTACTGAATTAGATGATTTGAATATTAATCAATTATATAACCAATATCGGGCTAAGTACAATATTCCTTTCCCGGATGAAATTACTAAAATCCGTGAAAAATATGGATTGTCAGCATCCAAAATGTCTGCTATTTTAGGGTTTGGGGCAAATAGTTACCGTCAATATGAAACTGGCGAAATGCCGAGTATATCAAATGCTCGATTGATACAAATGGCAGACGACCCAAATAAGTTTATTGATATAGTTGAATTGTGTGACTTGTTGGAGACCAGTACAAAAACCAAATATATTCAAAAAGCTCAATTATTGGCAGAAGAAAGAAAGAGGAATATTTCCAATTTCAATTTGAAAAGCTACTTGGTTGGTGATCATTTACCTAATATTTATTCAGGATACAGAAATCCTAGTTTTGAAAAGTTTACAGAAATGATCGTGTATTTTTCAGAACAAGTGCAACCATTCAAAACCAAGATGAATAAGCTGTTATTCTTTGCTGATTTTTTAATGTTTAAACAAGGTTGTTTTTCCATAAGTGGTGTTAGATACCAAGCCATTGACAAGGGACCTGTTCCCATTAATTTTCAAAGCATATTTGAATACCTAGCTAATAAAGATGACATTGATATTTATAACAGACCTTTTCCTCAAGGTTATACAGGCGAACAATTTATAGCAAGAAAGGATAGACCTTTCAATCCGAGATTGTTTTCCGAGTCAGAATTAGAAGTTTTAAATAAAATTTCAACCAGATTTAAGACAACCACCACCAACGACATTATTAAGTTAAGTCATTTAGAAGAAGCCTGGAAGGAAAATGAAAAAAATAAGAGTTTAATCAGTTATGAGTACGCTTTTAATTTAACTCAAATATAGGCTTTGTAATGATCGAAGTCAAACAATAGATAGAGTAAAAGAAAGAACAGATAAAGACACAAGAAAGTTGACCTTGCTATTCGCTATACCTGTTCGCTTTTTGCTTTTCGCTAATCGCTTTTCATTCGTAATTCTTAGCTCGTAATTCGTAATTCCTTACCTGTTCCACCGAAAACTTATAGGTTTTCCCATCCCGCTTGCATCGGGCAATTA
>CAZXQU010000197.1:0-1190 GCA_964642545.1 uncultured Prolixibacteraceae bacterium
TTCAATGAAGATATGTGTGTAAGTAAGTTTTTCTTTCTCACGTGCAAAGAAACTGTCTTTTGTTTTTTCCCTCCAGGTTACGATGTTGCTTACATCGACATCGATAAATGATGTCACATGAGGGGAAACATGTTTCGACATTACCATGTGGTCGGCGATCAATCGTCTCATCCGGTCCATCTCAAATAATTCATCACCGCTTTCCATTATAACCTTTGGAGTTTCATATACGGGAGCCGGTTTCGATGCAGTTATTCCTGCCGGTGCCGCAATACCAGCGTCAGGCTTATGCTGAAGGTAGTCAAGGATATCCTGCTTGGTAACCCTGCCATCTTTACCGATCCCTGCAATCCCATCGAGTTCCCGAATGGATATATTTTCCTTTTTCGCTATACTTTTTACTAAAGGGGAATAGAATTTCTCAACTGTTGTTTCTTCCTTCGGGGTTGCTTCACCTCCCATATCAATAATGGCAATGACTTTTCCGACCGGAACGACATCGCCTTCTTTAAATAGTACTTCTTCAAGAATCCCTTCAACCGGTGAGGGAATCTCCGAATCAACCTTATCTGTGGCTATTTCAGCGAGTGCGTCATCTTCGGAGACTTGGTCACCCTTGCTTTTCAACCATTTGGTAATGGTTGCCTCTATGATACTTTCGCCTAACTTGGGCATTATTATTTCAAATCTGGCCATGAAGATTTATTTTGGTTCGAAAGCGCTTTTTTGCCTTGCTGGTAAGCGCCTGCAAAAGTAATCATTTAAATTAACAAAGAATCGTTCTGAATTGTTTGCCTGCTTATCAACTTTTCCTGCCCAGGTTCCTGAAACCTTTCACGATGATGTTCAGATCGCTGTTTGTGCTGTAATCACGGGCATAGATAAAATTAAGCCTTCGCTTGATCTCTTCAGATATATTATCCTTCCCAAAGGCATCTAACGGGTTCAGGATCCCTTTGCGGATATGGGGAAGCCGCTCCATATCATAGTGTTCGTCACGGATATAACCTACCCAGGAGTATAAGGATACCGCAACCAGAAAAATGTTCCTGATCAATCCCCATGGCTTGTTTACAAGGAATACCAGCAAGGGTAACATTAAGATTACACCAATACAGGCAGCCAGGTCAAGCAGGCGTTTGTTCCTTTTATTTTCAACATTCGTAATAGCATTGAGATTGACCGTGTAT
>CAZXQU010000198.1:0-1188 GCA_964642545.1 uncultured Prolixibacteraceae bacterium
ATATGTGAGTTTTTGCCATTTTTTATACATAAACATGCTCCGTTTTTAAATACTGACCTGTACAAATCGGCCCCTCCCAGTCCAGGGTGGCCAAAGGAAGAAAAATACAGTGTGGTATTGTCATAATGGATAAACGGGGCCATTTCGGCATCGGCAGTATTTACCGGGATTCCGAGGTTTACCGGTTTGATCCATCCCCCATCAGGCGTCATCTCCGTTTTCCATATATCGGAGCTTCCCAGGCTGCCCTTACGGTTACTGGCAAAGTATAATGTTTTACCATCGGGTGATATGGAAGGCTGCGCATCCCAAAGGTCGGAGTTAATATGAGCTCCCATGTTCTTTGCTTTTAACCAGGCATCGCCTTTTTTCTCAGAATAATATAAATCACAACTACCATAGCTGTCAGGCCGGAAGCATGCGGTGAAGAAAAGTAACCTGCCATCCGGGGATATGCACAACGCGCCTGCATCATTTTCTTTTCCAGGCGGAAAATTCAATTGAATAGCATTCTCAGCCGTATCTCCGCTAAAGACTGCATAATAAAAATCTTCATTAAACTCTTTAAGATAGCTTGCATTCTTAATCCGTCTGGTAAAAAACAGCCCTGAACCATCCGCTGATAAGGCATTTATATATTCGTCTGCTGCTGTATTGATGCCGGTACCCAAATTTACCGGATTAAAGGAAACCGGATTACTGACCAGATTTTTTCTAAGCTCGGAAATACTGAGTTTTTTCTCAATGGTGCTTCTTAATTCTGGTCTAAGGTCAGTGTAACCAAGAAGTTTTTCATAATTATTGTACGCTTCATCATATCTCTCAAGTGTAAAAAGTGTATTGGCAAGGAGGTTATAAACCACTTCTTCCCCATCTGGGTTGAAATTAAGAGCTTTACGGTATTGATTGACAGCCTCAGCAAGCCTGCCTGTTTCTAAAAGGACATCGCCAAGCAAAATATAAGCTTCTGCCAGGGTTGAATCTGCTTTAATGGCTTTATACAACTCATTTTCACAATCTTCCCAATTGCCTGACTGAAAATCGGTCCTTGCTTTTTCAAAAGATCTCCATGCCTTTTTTGATTCACCTTCCTGACCTATGACGTCTTGAAAAGGAATGATGATGAAAAATATCATTACCGAAACAACCAGGGAAAAGAAATTGATCTTATGTAGTGATCGTTTTTTC
>CAZXQU010000199.1:0-1185 GCA_964642545.1 uncultured Prolixibacteraceae bacterium
GTTACAAGTCAAGAAGGACCCTATATTATTCAAGAAATATTATCTTCTCCAGCTGCAAGTATTTACCTTACTCCTACAAATTTAAGCTTTAATGCATATATACAAAATGTTATGGGTGATGCACTAGTTCTTAATCTAAATAATACTGCATATAATGTTTCCTCTTCTTGGGTATTGCCTACTGGTTTTACTAATAGATCTGGAGCATTAAATTATAGTTATGATAACTTAACAAGTAACAGCTATAATTATCAAAATGCTATTTTTAGTTTTGAAAATTTAGAGGCTATGACTCCGGGCACTAAAACTTTTGAATTACAAACTTTCGGATATAATAATTTAACAGGAGAATTAGTTTTGATTAATGAATCTGAAAATGATACTATATTTAGTAATAAAATTAATATTACTTTCCAGTGTTATAGTTTTTCTGATGGTATTTATGTAACTGCTTGTGGAACTTTAGATGGAGATTATGTTGCTCCAAAAGCTGGCTCTTCCAGTGGTGGCGGAGGCGGGGGCGGAGGTGGTGGTGGAGCTGGAAGTGGTGGAAGCTTCGATAAATCCTCAGCTACATTTGAATTAGTAAGGGGAGAGAATCAAGAGTTTGAATTATTATTAGAGAATAAATTAGATTCTGTAAAGAAAGATATTACTATTACAGTTAAAGGAAATAATTCACAGTATGTTATACCTTCACCTAACCTGATTAGTTATTTAGGTGCGAAGAGTAAAGAGAATGTTAAGTTCTTAATTAATGCTCCTTCATATTTCAGTTCAGGTAAATATTTGTTAGAGATTACATTTAGTGGAACTATTGAAGGAAATACTTCAACTAAATTCACAGAAGTAAGATATGTAACTTTAACAATTTTAGAAATGAATAGAGTTACTGCAGATGAATATTTGAATAGTTCATTAGATATTTTATCTAAAATGAATTCTTCTGGATTAGTATTAGATGAAGTTCAATCAATATTAGATTCGATGAATACAAATTACGAATCTTTGAATTTTAATTTATTAAAAGAAGAAGCTGCTAAGATTGAAGAGATATATACTGCTGCTAATGAATACGTTAAATTGAGAGATGAATTGAATCAGTCAATGATTGAATCAGAGAAGAATGGGATTGGAGTATCCGAAACAAAGAAATTATTTATGTTAGCTGAAATATTATTCAAT
>CAZXQU010000200.1:0-1177 GCA_964642545.1 uncultured Prolixibacteraceae bacterium
ATCAAGGGAAAACCGTATTCCTTGACCTCTTCTTTACTACCTGCAGTTGGTGCATTCTTTATGCACCCATCATTGAAGAGGCATATCAGCAATCAGGTGCCGGTACCGAGAATGTTCTTTTCTGGGGGATCTCTCCGCAGGATAACAACCAGCAGATCGATGCATATAAAGCCGGACATGGGATTTCCAATCCATGTTCAGGAACCGATGGGAATGGGCCAGCGGCTATCGACATTATTATCGCTGGTCAACCATTCCTTGGCTATCCCACCTATTGTGTTGTTTGTCCGGATAGAGGAATGCAGTTTGATGTATGTTATCCACCAACAGTAACCTGCCTTTTAGACAGGATAAATTACTGTGCAACCATTCTGTTCCCAATATTTGAACCGGATACAGAGACTATTCCTGCATTTCATGAAGTAACGTTTACAGATAGTTCTACCGGTCAACCCACAGGTTGGGAGTGGGTTTTTGAAGGAGGAATTCCTGAAACTTCAACAGAACAAAATCCTGTTGTAACCTATGAAACTATTGGCGTATTTGATGTTACGCTCACTGTTACCGATGGAACTTCCTCACAAAGTGTAACCAAAGAAGATCTAATCACTGTCACTGATAATGTGGGAATCAATCAACAAAAAGGAGCTGAGTTTACTGTCTCACCAAATCCAACCACTGGTTATATAAAACTCAATATCAGGGAAGGAAATGGAATTGCAAAGGTATTGATTTACAACAGCTTGGGCACAAATGTAATTCAGGATCAGGTCATTTTACAATCAGGGGCGGAAACCCATTACAATCTCTCCTCGTTTCCAAAAGGCATGTATATGATCATGGTCAACGTGAATAACGCCATACAGACCTCTAAAGTCATTGTTGAATAAACATTCATCAATACAATTAGAAAAGGCTGTCTTTCAAAAAGTCAGCCTTTTTTTTAACTCCATTATTATAATCAATCGAGGCAACTATCTGCTTTTGCTGTGTTATTAATAATGAAGACATGGGTATGGGTCGCGACGAAGAATTGGTAAGAGATCTCAAATGTCTGTATAGTTTTTTCAGTATAGGACAGGCAGCCTTTTTTTAAGTTCACTAAGATTCGTCATTAATCCCTCATAAGTTCGTCTTGTATTCGTCTTGTGTTCGTCTTTCAGTTTATGTTTCCTTT
>CAZXQU010000201.1:0-1162 GCA_964642545.1 uncultured Prolixibacteraceae bacterium
GCCCGGACATACGAAGCGGGAGGCGCGGCGGCGATCTCCATCCTGACAGACAGAAATTATTTTGAAGGGGACGGGGCGTATCTCGCGGTTGTCAAGAAAGTCACCGGAATTCCGATTCTGAGAAAGGATTTCATCATCGACCCGTGCCAGGTCTACGAAACGAAGATCCTCGGAGGGGATGCCCTGCTTCTCATCGCCGGTCTCTTCGACGAAAAAGAATTGAGGGAATTCATCAACCTTTCCCATTCCCTCGGACTCTCCGCCCTCGTGGAGGTCCACACCGGCGACGAAGCGGCAAGGGCCGTCGCCGCGGGCGCGGGGATCATCGGCATCAACAACCGGGACCTCAAGACCTTCAGGATCGATCTCCGGACAAGCATCGAGCTGGCAGCCCTGATACCGTCCGGCCGGATCGTGGTGAGCGAGAGCGGCATTGAAAAGAGGGCCGATATCGAGCGGCTGATGGAAGCCGGTATCCGTGCTTTCCTGGTGGGAGAGGCCCTCATGAGGGCCGGCGACATGGGTGAAAAGCTCCGGGAGCTCATGGGACAATGACGGAAATCAAGATCTGCGGGATCACGAACCTGGAAGACGCGCGACGCGCTTTCGAATGCGGGGCCGATGCCCTGGGGTTTGTCTTTCATCCGGGGAGCCCCCGGTATCTGACACCCCGCGCGGCGAGAGAGATCATTCAAGACCTTCCCGTTGAAATCACAAAGGTCGGGGTCTTCGTCAACAGGGAGTATCACGTGGTGAAAGGGATGGCGGACTACTGCGGCCTCGACATCATCCAGCTCCATGGGGATGAGACGCCCGAATACTGCAAACGCTTTACGCCATTGTCACTGATAAAAGCCGTCTCCGAATGGAAAGATAACGATCTGCATCGGTTGAGTGAATATCCGGTAAAGGCCTTTCTCGTTGATTCCCGCGATCAGGAACATTACGGGGGAACGGGAATAAAATCGGACTGGACCCTGGCGCAGAAAATCGGGGAGATCAAACCCCTCATCCTAGCCGGGGGACTCAAGGCGGAAAATATCAGGGAGGCGATTCAGGCCGTTTCGCCCGACGCCGTGGACATTTCCAGCGGCGTGGAGGTTTGTCCGGGAAAGAAAGACCCCGAAAAGATGAGAGAGCTGATCGACATCATCCGCGCGAT
>CAZXQU010000202.1:0-1147 GCA_964642545.1 uncultured Prolixibacteraceae bacterium
ACTAGAAGTAGGTTCTTACTGCGAATTCAAATTGTTCGATAAATATTTTTTTGAATGCACTGATATTGTTCTGCTCATAAAATATCAGCATCGCTTTTTTGTAGTCGATCGGGTCGACGGTGCGGAAAGATAAAGGGCAATGTTGATAATTCATCAAGATCGCATTGCTGATGATACGTGCTGTTCTTTTATTGCCATCTTCAAAGGGCTGGATGTAGGAGATTAACACCAGCACCAGCAATGCTTTTTCAAAAACATCGTTGCGCCCGTTGATCAAAGCGACCATGCTTTGAAGTGATTCTCTGATTTGAAATTCATTGTCCAGCGGGCGGTAATTGGTCCCCGTGATACCGACTCTTCGTTTCCGGATATTACGGGCAACTTTCAGGTCTTTTATCAGAAGTGTGTGTATATCTTCAATACCGGCAAGGGAGAGGGGTTGAATGTAATTTGGGTGCTGCAGGATAAAATCCAGCGCAGCCTTATGATTCAAAAGCATGGTGGCCTCATCTTTTGTTTTTCCTGAGGCTGTTTCCTGCTCCCTGAACAGGCGCTCTGTTTCCAGCAATGAGTAAGTGTTTCCTTCTATTTGGGAAGATTTCCAGCTCAGGTCGATGGCCAGCCGCTCAAATTCCCTGTTAAATTCCCGGGGTGCCAATCCATCAGTGTTCCTTTTGAAGGTGCTTTGAAATTGGTCAAGGAGTGCATGTTCCTGGTCAGTGAAAAGTTGTATTCCCTGCAGTTGATCAGAGATCAGGTTAAGGTTAAAGTCTCTCCTGATCTCACGTTCATCGAGCTCCTTTTGGAAGTATTTGTCAGGATCGATCGGGACCAGGAACTCATAGGTAAGGCTGATAACGTACTTTGTTCCTTTACCCTTACCCAATGCGATAATCAGTTTTTCAGACATCAAAACCCGGATGGATCGTTTGATGGTGGCATAACCCCACTCCTGACCGATACCCTCGTGGATTTGTTTCGAAGAGCAATTCGGGTGATTCTTAATGTAATCTACGATAAGACCCCCCAACTGAGCGCTCGATTTTGTCATACCTGAATTATTTACGGCTCACAAATATACAAAATACAGCTCAAAAGCAACTAAAATTGAGCCATATATTTATCAAAGTTGAGCTGGAAAAGGGTC
>CAZXQU010000203.1:0-1129 GCA_964642545.1 uncultured Prolixibacteraceae bacterium
AGCGAAAAAGCAAGGAATAATAAATGTGTTTTTCTGATTTTATCCATTAAAACAACATTTTAACTGGCAATTCCAGCGTTTTGCAATTATGATATCAGCCAAAGCGCGCTCACATCCGGCGAAGGCCGGTTTTCTTTGGTGTCAATCAATGAACACGGTGAATCTATGAACTCGAAATATTATCTCGGATTGAAAATGATGATTCAGCGGATGCTTAAAGAAAATTCCGCGTCGATAGATCAGAAGGCGATTGTAAAAGACATCTATCTCGAACTTGAATTGTCCGTCGGGTATTTTTTGATGCTGACCCTGGCGAATCTCATTGCTCTCACCGGTTTACTGATCAACAGTACGGCGGTCATTATAGGTGCCATGCTTATCTCTCCGCTCATGGGACCGATGCTGAGCTTTGGTTTTTCCTTTATTACCGGAGATAAGGTCATCTGGCAAAAATCCATAAGAAAAATTACGATCAGTGTCGTTGGCACTATCATGATCGCCGCCCTCGCTACCTTTATTTCGCCCCTCAATGACATCACCAATGAGATTCTGTCGAGAACGACGCCGAACCTGTTCGATCTTCTCGTTGCCTTCTTTGCCGGGACGGCCGGGGCGGCTGCCATCTGCACCAAGAAGAACTATCTGACCATAGTGCCCGGCGTTGCCATCGCGACGGCCGTGATTCCCCCTCTGAGCGTCACCGGTTTCGGTCTCGGCATCGGGAACATTTTCATTGCTACGGGCGGCTTCTTTCTCTTTTTTACTAACTTTGTGGCCATTGTGATCACGAGCTGCACCGTTTTCTACTTTTATGGTTTCAGACCGGGTCTTGCGAATGGAATGGACAAGGCCCAGTTGAGGAAGCGGATAGTCTTTCTTTCTGTCGTTCTCTTTGCCATTTCCATCCCCCTCATTTACACGCTGGGAAAGACCATTTCCGAAGTCAAATTGAAGAAAAATATACAGACCGCTCTGAGAGAGATGCTTGATAAAAAGGGAATGTCAAAGCTGTCGGATTTCACGTATTTCAAGAAAGAGGACGGGGAGCTGGAAATCAACGCCGTCGTGGACACTGTCAGCTATATCCGCGACGCGGACGCCAGACCGATCGAGAAAAAACTGGAAGACG
>CAZXQU010000204.1:0-1108 GCA_964642545.1 uncultured Prolixibacteraceae bacterium
GTGGTTGCTCTGCTTCCGTGAGCTTCCGTGCCTTCCGTGGTTCATACGCAGAGTTTTCCACCACGGAATACACGGAACACACGGAAATCAGCAAGGCAGCTCTGGACCAAACCATTCATTGGTGGTTGCTCTGCTTCCGTGAGCTTCCGTGTTTTCCGTGGTTAATAGTCTGTGGTCTGTGCCGCAGCATTCTGATGGCCCCTTCATACTGATCGGTGGACAGCAGCGCGCGCGCCGCGTGCGCCAGCAGCTCGTGATTCACCGCGTGCCACCACGGGAAGAAGCCGCCATACGGCGCCGGCGCGCAGACCACCGGCGCATTCGTCATCGGCATCCACTGCAGAATGCGATACAGATGCGCGCGCGTGGCGACCAGCACGGCCGTCTGACCCGGCCGCGCCGCCAACGCGCGCGCCGCAATCGCCAGATTCGAGCGCGTATCAAACGATGCTGTGTCGGCAAAAACCGCGCCGGCCGGCACGCCATTACTGACCAGCCATGCTTTCGAGATGACCGAGCCGAACAAGCCGTCCTGCGGTCGTGCGCCGCCCACACACAGGATGCGCGCGACCGACCTGGCCTGGTACAACTGCCGTGCCGTCTCGAGTCTGCCAATCTGGCCGGGCGCAAGCACGCCGTGCTTGTTCATGCTGTGAAAAAAAACAACCGCCACACGCACGGTGGCGGTTGCGGTTGTAGCTGAAGCGGTATCCAGAACAAACGGCGCGACGAAGGCATCAATCTTGCGATTGAACTGCTGACACACGACCAGATCGAGCAGCAGCGCGGCCAGCAGGACTATTGCGGCGAGGACCCTCTTGCGGCGAAGCAAGGGCATGTGGGGAGTGGCGGCGTGAAGTTGTGAGGCTTGCGGAAGTGAATCGTGAATTGTGAGTAGTGAGTCGTTGCAGAATGCGGAGCGAGGATGGGCAGAAGAGACCAGTTGCCAGTGAGCAGTAAACCAGATGCCCCGCGTCCCTTTCCGTGTGTTCCGTGTTTTCCATGGTCAATGGCAGAAGTCCGATGTCCGCAGACCGCGCTTCGAGATCTGTGCGCTGCCCATGCACGCGGCCCGACGCACGATTAACGCACTCATACTAATGAGAGC
>CAZXQU010000205.1:0-1068 GCA_964642545.1 uncultured Prolixibacteraceae bacterium
GGAATTTGATTTTCCATACCTTGCCCGGCGCATCCTGATCAACAGCCTGCAATTGCCGTCAATTCTTGATATAGCCGGGAAAAAACCCTGGGAAGTTCAGTTTCTTGATACATTGGAGTTATGGAAGTTTGGCGATTACAAGCATTATACTTCATTGGAATTGTTATCGGCGGTTTTTGACATCCCGACTCCCAAAGATGATATCAGCGGCAGTGATATCCACAAGGTCTACTGGCAGGAACATGACCTCGAAAGGATCAGGATATATTGCCAGAAAGATATGCTGGCAGTAGCCAGGCTTTTCTTAAAGTATCAGCAACAACCGACAATTGAAGATGATCAGATTGTATTTGTAGAGTAAAATTTCATGTTTCATTTTTCATGTTTCATTTTTCATTTACAAATTCTATAATCCACCGTTTCACCGTTTCACTGTTTCACTGTTTCACCGTTTCACTGTTTCACTGTTTCACTGTTTCACCGTTTCACTTTAAAATAACTACATTTGTTTAATCATCATTTTCAGAAAATTCAACTGATTATGCCAGACTTAACGACAACTTATCTTGGGTTAAAGCTTCCGTCGCCGATCATTGTTGGAAGCTCGGGGTTAACTGATAAACCTGAAAAAATTGCTTTGCTTGAAAAGTATGGTGCCGGTGCCGTTGTATTGAAATCAATTTTTGAAGAAGAAATTCTGATGGAATATGAACATGTATTAAGCGAGGAAGCCCCAAGCCGTTACAAGGATGATTACCTGGATTATTTCGATTACCGGATCAAGCAAACGAACATTGATAACTATCTGAATCTGATCATTCAGGCCAGGAAGACGGTAAAGATACCAGTGATAGCCAGCATTAACTGCAGTACATCACATGAATGGACTTACTTTGCAAAGAAAATCCAGGAAGCCGGGGCCGACGCCCTCGAGTTGAATATTTTCATTCTGCCGAGTGTTCTGGCCCGGTCAGCAGAAAACATCGAGCAAACTTACCTGGAAATTATCCAGTCAGTTCGTAATGAGATCAAAATACCGCTTGCGGTAAAAATGAGTTATTATTTCTC
>CAZXQU010000206.1:0-964 GCA_964642545.1 uncultured Prolixibacteraceae bacterium
TTGTAGGTTTTGCCCACGACAAAAATGCCACATCATCATATTGTTGTGATAATCTTGTCATTTCGTGAATCGCCGATTTTTTTAGTTGATTTACTCTGTTGGATACATTCATGATTTTAGTTTTTAAGATGCTTTTATTTGATAAAACACTCCCCGTTCCTGGCGAACCGATTCAATTTTACTTTCTGCTTCTAAAACATCCAGGTATTTGTTGATCTCATTCATATGTAATCCTAGTATTTTTGTAAGGTCCTCAACAGTACATGGCCTTCTGGAAATTGTCCCTAAGATTGCAGTTTCAGCATCCTTTCGGTACGATTGGATATTTTTCCTTTCGGGAGCAGCAGCAATGATTTCAACATTATCGAGTCCCCAATAGGCAACAACTTTTTTCAAATCTTCGTGGTTTGCAGCATGAATGTCTGCAACTGCTCCAGGCCTGTCAAGTGTATTTAGCTGGATTTTGTCAGGTTTTATATCCTTAATAGCCGTTTTTAAAGCGTTTAAATCATCAATATTATCATTGTATCCGGGAAGAATAAATACTTCAAGCCATAGTTGGCCGGAAAACTCCTGTCTGAAATCGATTAATCCCTGAATAGTTTTCTCCACTGTGAGTTGTGGCGCGGGTCGGTTAATTCTTTGGAATGTAATTTTCGTTGCAGCATCAAGTGATGGTAGAACAACATTTGCATCCATCAGTTCATCACGGACTTTTTTATCGGAAAGAAGTGTCCCATTTGTTAAAACAGCAACCGGAATAGCAGGTTGTTTTTGTTTGATGAATTGCAAAACGTTACCAATTTTTATATTGAGCGTTGGTTCCCCGGAACCTGAAAAAGTGATATAATCAGGGTCTGGATTGTTTGCAAAATAATGTTCCAGCTCGCTTGTTACTTTATTATAGGGGATGTATTCTTTCCTTTCAGTTGTCAACGTTGAAGTGTGTCCAACTTCACAATAA
>CAZXQU010000206.1:974-1067 GCA_964642545.1 uncultured Prolixibacteraceae bacterium
GTTGAGTGAGCAGACTTTTTTAGGGACCAGATCCACTCCGAGAGATATCCCAAGTCGTCTTGATGGCACTGGGCCGAAAAGATATTTATACAT
>CAZXQU010000207.1:0-1061 GCA_964642545.1 uncultured Prolixibacteraceae bacterium
AAATTATGAATAATTATTCGTGCAGTTAGCTGCACAAGTTTAGACAGCGGATTAAATTTCATTAATGTTCTGTTTTTTCTCTTGAAACTTGAATGAAAACTTTCTGCGTGACTTCTTTGATGATAAACCTTAAGCCAATTCTGGGTATCATAAAATAGTTCTAAAAACATTTTTTTCCAATGGATACTTCCATTTAAATTAAGATTTTTCTTTGGAAAAATAAATGGCTTAATTCCTAATTCAGTAATCTTTCTTGTTAATTCTCTATCGACAAAACCAGCATCCAAACATAAAACTTTTCCTTCAACATTTTCAATTAAAGAATGCATAGTGGGACACTCAGAGCTATTAATTTCAAATGCTTGAACAATTTCTCTTGAATCAACAATTGAAACAAGATAATTTTCTGTTTTCTTTTTAGTAGATTCATAATTTTGTTTTCTTGTTGTTTCAATTCCAGTTCCATCTCCAGATAAAAGGCCATTAGATGTTTTTGTTTTATCAAATATTTCTTTTAAAACGCTCAAAACTTCGAAACGATTATATGCTCTTCCAAAAACTCTGTCATCAATATGTGAATTAATTCCTAAGAAAGGGCTAAGGATTTTTATCCATCCCTGAGCTTGTCTTTCTGGCAAACCTAGTAATTCTACGACGAGAATCGCCTTTACCAAATCGTTAGGATTTGTTAAAGGTCTTCCAACCGAATTGGTTGGAATTAGTGCGTCTAAATTAACTAATGTCCTTATTTTATCCATTAATTCTGGAGCTTCTGTAATTTGAGCTAAATTATATTCTGACCAATTAATTTTTCTATTTTTTTGACTTTTATAGAAACCCTTTTCCCGAAGTTTAGGAACGAGTCTCCTAAACTCTCTATTTATCACCTTCATAACTTTAAAGTAGTGTCCATATTCTTTATTCTTTTCTATGTTACTTTATATTATATAAGACTATAGAAATGTTTATAAAGGTAGTGCTCATAAAATATTTATGTTTATTCGTGCAAATAAAAGAAAAAGTAAGGTATATTATTACGTTGTAGAGTCAGAAAGAGTTGG
>CAZXQU010000208.1:0-1046 GCA_964642545.1 uncultured Prolixibacteraceae bacterium
GTTTCCAGCCCGTAGACTTCTGGTCTGAGGAATAGGCCGTGACGAGCATCCGGCGAACCTCTCTCTTGCCTCTGTGTTTGGGTGCGGTTGCGCACCCATGAAACACCAGGGCAAGGATGATGATAAAGATGGGGAAGAGATGCCTGGCCTTCAATATTGATTCAACCTCTATGCTTTTCGCTCAAATCCATATTTTGCCCTGGAGAAGCATAACCAGAAACCTGAACCTGTCATTTGAAACTAAAAAAGTGAAGAAATGTCAAGTTCTCATTGCATGAGTCCCGGCAGGAAGAGGGTGATCCGGGGAAACAGAATCAGAAGAAGAGCGGTCACAATCTGCGCGGCCAGCAGGTAAAGAGCACCCCTGAAGATGACGTGAAGAGGAACGTCTCTGGCCACTCCCGCTACGACGTAGACGTTGATCCCAACGGGCGGTGTGATGACCCCCATTCCCGTAACGAGGACGATGATCACGCCGAACCATATCGGATCGTAGCCGAGGGTGATGATCACGGGGTAGAAAATGGGAATGGTCAGCATGATCATGGCCAGGGAGTCCATGAGACAGCCCATGATGAGGTAGATGAAGATGATCAATCCGACAATGACATACGGAGGCACCTGAAGGCCTGCGACCCAACTCCCGACGTTGGAAGGGATTCCGGTTACGGCCAGGAAGTGCCCGAACACCGTGGCGCCCGCTACGATGACCAGGATCATGCAGGAAATGCGGGTCGTCTCGCAGAGGGACTGGACAAAACCGTTCCAGGAGAGGTTTCGTCCGGCAAGCGCAATGACAAGGGTCCCGAAAGCGCCGATGGAGGCTGCTTCGGTGGGAGTGAAGAAACCCGTGAAGAGTCCTCCCATGACGAGGACAAAGAGAATCAGGGTTTCAATAACACCGCTGAGGGATAACAGCCTCTCCTTCCACGTGGCTTTTGGAGCCGGCGTGACGAGATCCGGCTTCAGCTTTGTCCAGATGATGATGGTGACAATGAAAAGGACGGTCAGGAGAATTCCCGGAAGGACACCGGCCATAAAAAGTT
>CAZXQU010000209.1:0-1031 GCA_964642545.1 uncultured Prolixibacteraceae bacterium
TACCGGATGGGTTGGCGGTAAATTTGGCATTGGTAAACGTATCAGCATCCGCCACACCCGAAACATGCTCAACGCTGTCCTCGACGGAGAACTGGACAACGTGGAATACAGGAAGGACAAATTATTTAATTTTGATATTCCCCTTACCTGTCCGAATGTCCCCGAAGACGTTCTGGATCCTGAAAATGCCTGGGGAAACAAAGGAGAATACTGGATGAAATACGACGCGTTGGTCTCCCGTTATATTGAGAATTTCAAAATGTTTACTGACGGATGTCCTGAAGAGATCTTAAACGTTGGACCAAAGCGACTCAAAAAGTGATTCCCTGAAGAATCGATGGTAAAAATATATACCAAAGGCGGTGACCTGGGAGAGACTTCTCTCCTGAACGGAACGCGGGTTTCAAAAAGCCACGACCGTGTTGAGGCCTATGGAACGCTGGATGAGCTGAATTCGTTTATCGGCGTTGTCAGGGATCACCTTGCCCTGGAATATTACCGTGAAGTTCTTCTCCGGATTCAAGAAAATCTCTTCACTGTTGAAGCCCTGATTGCTGCCGATCCTGAAAAGAAAACCGAGGGTTTGCCTGAATTGGATGAGGAGGAGATTCTCATCCTTGAAAAAGAGATTGATTTAATGACATCGGAATTGCCTCCTTTGAACTCTTTCATCCTTCCCGGAGGAGATCCTCATGTTTCACGATGCCATGTGGCAAGAACGGTATGCCGAAGGGCAGAACGAGCTGTAATTCGCTTACACAGAGACTCTTTCGTATCGCCAGTGATCATTCGGTACCTGAACCGGCTATCGGATTATCTCTTTGTTCTGGCACGAAGATTAGGAAAAGAGTTCAACGCTGAAGAGATTACCTGGCCACGAAAAAAATAGGATAAAATTTTCACTTGCCTTTTTGAATTTATTTTTTTTACTTTTGCAAAAATCCAAAGCAGACCATTATGTACTGGACGTTAGAACTCGCCTCAAAATTGGAAGATGCTCCCTGGCCTGCTACCAAAGATGAACTCATCGA
>CAZXQU010000210.1:0-1030 GCA_964642545.1 uncultured Prolixibacteraceae bacterium
GAGGCCATCGAGGAAGTACTCAGGGGGATGGGATGAACCCGGGGATCTATCTTTTTTGTTTGACCCCGGCCTCACCCTGTCCGGAGATCGCCGGGACGGGGATTGACGGGGAACATCCCCTTTTCGTCGAGGTTGTCGGGGGTGTCGCCGCCGTCCTGGCCGAGGTTGATCTCAATGACTTCTCCGGCCCTGAGGCTAAGGAGAAAATGGAAGATCTGGCGTGGGTGGCCCCCCGGGCGCTCCGTCACGAAAAAGTCGTCATGGCCGCGATGGAGCATGGCCCCGTGCTGCCAGTCCGTTTCGGCACGGTATTTTCTTCCCTGGCAGCGGCGGCGGAACCATTGTGGCAGTGCCAGGACGTCTTGGAAAAGTTTTTCCAGGATATAGCGGGTAAGCAGGAATGGATCCTCAAGGGATATGTAAACCTGCCCCAGGCCCGGGCGCGAATGAAGGCGGTCCGCATGGCGGCGGAAAAGGAACAATTGGCGGGACTTTCTCCGGGTAAGCGCTATTTTTTAGAGCAGAAAATCAAGGGGGCGGTGGATAAGGAGACGACGTCCTGGCTCAAGGGGATTGGGGAGGAAATTGGAAAGTTGGCTAAGGAGACGTCCGTGGGGTTCAGTGAATGTCGTTTCCAGTCGCAGGAGGTCACCGGCAGGGACGAGGAGATGTTTTTCCACGGCGCCCTGCTCGTCCCCGACGGGTCCGTGGCGGCGCTTCAAGGCGTGATAGACGCATGGAACACGCGCCAGGACGACCAGGGGCTCCAAATCGAGCTTTCCGGCCCCTGGCCGCCGTACCACTTTGCCCCGGTTTTGTAGGAAGAGGGATCATGGCTTATCTGTTATACGGCATCGTGAAAGATACGGTGGTGGTCGGCTCGTCCCTGACGGGGATGAAGGACCGGCCGGTCTTTTTTGTCGCCGGTCATGGACTGTGCGCGGCCGTATCGGAGACGGACGTCGAAGAGGGCGCGCCGCCCGTTTCGGAACTCCTGGTCTATAGCAGGGTTGTGGAGGATCTCCATCGC
>CAZXQU010000211.1:0-1019 GCA_964642545.1 uncultured Prolixibacteraceae bacterium
GCGGAAAATGCCGCTGCATGATTCACCGCAAAAGAACGCATAGACCACATAGAAAAGCACTAGCATGAACAGTATACAGCAATGCGGATTGAATGGTTGGTTGCTCTTTCGCGCTCTTTGCGATCTTTCGCGGAAAATGCCGCTGCATAATTCACCGCAAAAGAACGCATAGACCACATGGAAAAACACTAGCATGAATAATATACAGCAATGCGCATTGAATGGTTGGTTGCTCTTTCGCGCTCTTTGTGATCTTTCGCGGAAAATGCCGCTGCATGATTCACCGCAAAAGAACGCATAGACCACATAGAAAGATGACTGCTGCAACTATAGTAATTGTATTGGGATTGGTTGGTTTGATGTTCTTTCGCGCTCTTTGCGATCTTTCGCGGATAATGTCGCTGCATAATTCACCGCGAAAGAACGCATAGACCACATAGAAAAACACTAGCATGAATAATATACAGCAATGCGGATTGAATGGTTGGTTGCTCTTTCGCGCTCTTTGCGATCTTTCGCGGTTAATTTTGAGAACATTATGAATACAGCCGACATAATGAGCTTGTGCGATCTGGTCAGAGAAACAGCCTATGCGGTCCATGCCTACCACGGGAATGGTTATCTCGAAAAAGTGTATGAAAATGCTTTGGTCAACCGGCTGCGGAAAGCTGGTCTTAATGTTAAACAACAACATCCCATAATCGTTCATGACGAAGACGGCTCTGAAATTGGCGAATATTATGCGGATATCTTTGTCAACGATGATTTACTGGTTGAATTGAAGGCCTGCAAGACTCTGACCAGCGAACACCAATCTCAATTGTTGCATTATCTTAAAGCAACCCGTATTGAACATGGCTTGTTGATCAATTTTGGGTCTTACAAATTCGAAGTCCAGAAATTTATAAGATCGTTGGAACTATTGTGCAACGCAGCAGGAAGCAAGGAACACAAAGAACAATGAATAATTCACCGCAAAAGAACGCATAGACCACATAGAAAAACACTAGCATGAACAA
>CAZXQU010000212.1:0-1016 GCA_964642545.1 uncultured Prolixibacteraceae bacterium
ATGGAATTCTACAATCAACTAAACAGCCTCTGCTCCCAGGTGAGGCTCTCCATCGTAGATACCCTCTCTGAACTTGAAGATACCGAAAAAGCCGTAATGCTCATCGAAGCTTTCAACCGTGTTGGCATACTGAGTCAAAAAATCTCCACCATCATCCTGCCCTCCAATGCCACCGGCGAAACAGAGGTCGTATATGTTCAGCTCAAAGGATTTAACCAAATGACAATCCATACCGGCTCCGATCAAATCGCACCACCCTCTGCCACCAACCCTTCCCTCCTCTTTCAGCTTGCCCCCTTCGCCCGGCATATGAAGAACTCCCTTATGACCCTCAGCCACCAGCTGATTGACCTCACCATCCTTCACGAACACCACAAGGATATCTGTAGGGGAGAGACTCCCAAACTTCCCGCTTCTCCCCCTCCCATGGTGAAAAAGCTCCGCCTCCGGGTCTCAGTCTCCCTTAGCGCAGCCTTCATCCGCATCCTCTATGATGACAACGTGTTTGAAATCCCCAACAAATCGGAGTTCTGCCGCATCTTTGCCGCCCTCATCTCTACCACCCAGCAGGAAGAGGTAAGTCCCCTCAGTTTGCGGAACCACTTCAACAGCCCCTCCCACGACTGCCTGGCTTACATCGACGCCAAACTCACCGACTGGCGAAACCAGATCAGGAAGTTGATGGTGTTGAACTGAGCAGCTACGCTGCTGATGGAGTACCGAGCACTCGGGAGAAGCAAACTGGATTTAGGGGTAATTTCGTAAGCCTAGATTTTTTCCTTGGTTCCATATGATCTTTCAAGTGAACACTCCCAACAGTTTTCGTCAATTATTCTTAATGAAAGTTATAATTTTAACAAAAACATTCACTCGTTAATCGGTATATCAACTTTATAGTTGATTTAATAATGATATTTCACATTTTGTCAACTTTTTAGTTGCATTTCAACCTTTTTGGTATTACTTTTGCAAAACTAACCTAATATATGGGTTCTGAAACGGAAGCAGCCACATTT
>CAZXQU010000213.1:0-1011 GCA_964642545.1 uncultured Prolixibacteraceae bacterium
TACCCGAAAAATCATAGGCACTCACTTTAAAAAAATAAAAACGAGGAGGGGGAATATGAATTTCAAACTGTCTGAAGAACAGGAACTCATTCGAAAGAACATCAGGGAATTTGCGGAAAAAAACGTGGACCCCATCGCAGCGGAGATTGACGAGAAAGAGCGACATCCGGCTGAGCTCTTCAAGAAGCTGGCCGAGGGAGGCTGGATGGGCATCCCGATACCCACCCAGTACGGAGGTTCCGGCGCGGACTACCTGACCAACACCATCGTCGTGGAGGAACTCTCGCGTTCATGTGCATCTACGGGGTTTACTGTCTCAATTCACGTCGGCATCGCCTGCATGTTGATTCTTCTCTTCGGCAACGAGGAACAGAAAAAGAAATATCTCACTCCTCTTGCAAAAGGAGAACATATGGGAGCCTTTGTCCTGACCGAGCCCGGTGCGGGCACGGATGTCATGGCCGCGACGACAACGGCAGCGAAGGACGGAGACTTCTACATCCTCAACGGAACGAAAACCTTTATCTCAAACGGGCCGCATGCCGACACTTATCTCGTTTTCTGCTGGACCGACAAGGCCGCGGGAAGAAAAGGGATGAGCTCGTTTATTGTCCCCAAAGGCACACCGGGACTCAAGCCGGGAGAGCATTTCCACAAGATGGGGCTCCGCTCCTCTCAGACATCGGAGGTCGTTTTCAAGGACTGCCGGGTTCCCAAGGAAAACCTGCTGGGTGCTGAAGGCGCGGGAATGATAAACGCCATGACGGGATTCGACCACGGCCGCGTGGGCATTTCCGCTCAGTCTGTGGGTATTCTACAGGCGGCTCTCGACGAATCCATCAAATACTCCAAGGAGCGCGTCCAAATGGGAAGTCCGATTGCCCGGCATCAGGCCATTTCATGGATGATCGCCGATATGGCCACGGACCTTTCCGCCGCAAGACTTTTGACCTACCATGCCGCGTGGCTCAAGGATCAAAAGCTGCCCTTCAGCAAGGAAGCCGCCATGGC
>CAZXQU010000214.1:0-1004 GCA_964642545.1 uncultured Prolixibacteraceae bacterium
TTTTTCATTCTGTTTTACCGGGGCAAAACCATTATTAAAACCCTTCATTCCAAATCCAAATACTTCTATCAGTTTAAAACCTGTAATTTCTGTTTCTAAGGTTTCTCCTTTTAAATTGATGAATAAAAACTGCTTCAGTTTCGCATCGTATATGGCAGCAAGGCCATCATTAGAAAACCCAATACACTTCTTGTATTTAGCTTCAATGATAAGGTCGCCCTTAAGATTGGCATAACCCCATTCCCTGACACCCGCGGGCCTGACCATGACCACATAGGTTTGTGCAAAAGCAGCATATCCTAACAATAAGGTCAAAATAATGCTAAAAGTCATTTTCTTTTTCATAATGTTGATTTTTAAGTTAACAAATACGTTATTATCCTATAAATTATACTTTGTGTTCCTTTGCAAAGTTATTGTTTTGATCCCGTCAACATTTTTTCGACTTTATCCTTTTCATCCTTCGAAAACCGGCAATCGGCAACGGCAACATCAATCATTTCTTTATAACGATTCTGCTGATAAAAATATACCAGCACCTCCTTAGCCGCATTGCTCACTTTATAATTCCAGTAAAGATAGCCGTCGATAAGGTTCGAGGCAGTAATCTTATCAAGGTAATTCAGCCGTTTTAACAATTGGATAGCATTCATACGGGTTTCAAATTCAAAATGCGGACCGGCATAGTCGGTCAGTTCCCGAAAGTATTCACGCTGACCAGCCTGTATGGCTATTTCCAGCCATTTCATCCGGATGTTCCTCCCTCTCCAGCCGGTTTCATTTTTCGTTTTTTCAAAGTACTGGGGAATATCTCCCGGGAAAGAACGGCAAAGCAAATCCAATGCCTTTTCGACATTGATGTAAGATTTGTCAGTAAGCAATTTTTCCATGTCAGATTTCAGGTTTTCAGGTACCTGTTTAATATTCTCCAAAGCAGCCAGGCGCACCAGTGGATCATCATCCTTTATTGCCTGTAATAAAATTTCATCATAAAATTTACCATC